>CAJTSH010000016.1 GCA_910578885.1 uncultured Lachnospiraceae bacterium | reverse complement strand
CCCGACAACGGCCTTTGCAAAATTTTCTTTCTTGCATATCTCCCGGATCCTTGCTAAGATAGTCTCGAAGCCGCCTTTGCTGTTTTTAAATTTCAGGGCACGGTCATGCTCTATGCCCCTGAAATCAACAAACCTTGCCCACTGGTAGTTTTTAGCAATGTCCACGCCAACTACGAGGGTATCTGTTGTGATTGCGATTACTTTTTGTTTCTGGCGTTCTTCGTACTTTACTTTCATTGTTATAAAATCTCCTTTGTTTTCTGATGTATTAAGTCGCGAAACTCATATACATCATACGGGGAGATTTTATTTTGTCAAAGTTCAATTTTCATTCTCTATAGGAATGCTCATCGATAACTCTCTTGATTGATTACCATCATGTTAGCATCGCATTATTTCAACAAATTTTCTGGCTTGTAACAAAATTGTATCAGGATGTAAATAAATTTCATCATGGAATGCAGACCGGAAAGGTTTAAAACTCCAGCACCAGTGCCCGGCGGTCTTCTGACCACCGGATGTGGGCATCTGCGCCGTAATTTATTTCATCTGACGCATCAGCCTTTCCTGTCTCTGCCAGAATCCTCTGGTAGACCGGATCATATTGGAGGCGTATGACACAGCCTGCGTCCTGATACAGCACACGCCTTGTCATCCCTTCCTCTGTCAAAGTATACAGACAGATATCCTGATGCCATATGTCCGTATATTCTCTGTCATATTCCGCTGTCACAAACGCTTCACCGTCTTCCAAAACACAGAAATCCCCAATCCCCAGAGCAGGCTCTAAAGGTATAGCGCTTACGCAAGTCCCGTCTTTCACATTAAAGCTTAAGATTCCATCCTTCTGAGATGTAAAATACAGTGTCTCTCCTGCCGCATCCAGATATAATTTTGCATCCCGCGGGCAATTGACAGCATAGGGCTTCACCATTTCCTCCTTCTCCTGTCCCTGATCGGGTATTGTCAGAGAAAAAAGATCAATGTAGACCTGATTGGAAGACACATTCCTCTCTTCATCTCCCATCTCCGATCCACCAGCAGCAGCCATATTTCCCCCTCCATCTTCCTGTCCCGATACAATAGCTGTAAGAATATCTTTTTCATCACGATCCACATAAAGCCCGGTGCTCTGGAGATCCTGCGGCTTCTCTGTCGTATCGGCATAGTAGTAATTCAGGCGGTTGACTATCTCTCCCGTTTTCATGTCACGATAATAAAGTAACAATCTGTCAACGTCGTATGAATTCCACACATCCAATGTTCTTGGGTAGAAGCCATAGCACAGTAGAGAAGCATCCCTGCTCCACGCCGCCAATATGATAAATTGATCGTCATAACACTCCGCAGCGTCTCCGTCCAGCAAAAGTTCTTCTTCTCCTGTTTTCATATCCATCAAGTACAGCCGCATACCCGGATAAGATAAATCTCCGCGCTTATACAGCAAGTATCTCCCGTCAGGAGAAAAAAACTCTGTCTCCAGATTCTGCCCATCCTTATAATCCCAAGACATCATAAAGTCGAGGCTGTCCAGCAGCCCTCCAAACGGAATCAGCTCACTGTCATAAAATCCATAACGATAATCCAGTGTCTGTACCCTAAGACCATCTGTATTGCTTTCTGCTATCCGTACCTGATGTTCCCCTGTTCCGGAAAGAAATGCCGTAAAACCCCCATACACAAAACTTTCATAATCTTCACTATACATCTTCCTTACCGTATAGTGATCTCCTTCCTCCCCCTGAAAGGCAACTCCCTGCTCCATCTCCTCCTCCGGAAGAAGCATGGTCTTTGATTCCGCCGCCCTTTTGCAGCCCGACAAAATGGACAGACACAGGAACAGTATGATCATATTCCAAAACCGATACGTTTGATTCTTCATAACCCACCTCCTTTCTGGATTTTTTCTGTCTCCTGCCGTCCCTCCCATTCAGGGAAAAGCAGGAAAAAGGTAATCTGCCCCTCAGGACGGTTTTCTGCCCATATGGCGCCATTGTGCTCCCGCATGATTTTTTGGCAGATAGGCAGACCCAGACCTGCACTTCCCTGCTCTCTGGAATACTCCTTGTCTGCCCGGTAGAAGGGTTCAAAAATATACTTTAATTCTTCCTGATTCATCTGCTTTCCCTTATTCGACACAAAAAACCGAACCCGATCTTTTTGGCGGCGTTCTCCAAAGATTTGAATCTCCGTTCCCTCTTCCCCATACTTCACCGCATTGTCAATGAGATTTATAAACACCTGACGCAGACGCTCCTCCTGTCCGCAAACGAAAAGCCCCTGTTCCAGCTTCAGACGGATATGGGCGCCATAACGGTTGGCTTTAATCTCCATAGCCTCCGAGACGCTTCGTATAAGATTGCCCATATCTACCTTTTCCATTTCCTGCCGTCCCGGCCGGTCAGCCATTTCCAGAAGCTGAATTACCATACGGTGCAGACGCGTACTCTCATGGAGGATATGTCCCACGCCCTTTTTCACCAGCTCCGTATCTCTCCCCTGATCCTCTTCTATTAACTGGGCATAGCCCTGAATGGTGGTAAGAGGCGTTTTCAGCTCATGGGTAACATTATTATAGAATTCCTGTCGGCTGTTGAGAAGCTTCAGAATCTGATCCCGGTCATCCTGCATTTTCTGAATATACTGTCCTACCTTATTCAGCATGGCGCTGTAGTCCCTGGACAATTCCCCCATCTCGTCCCTTCTGGCTGAGGAAGCCAGTCCCGCTAAAAGCTCCGTATTTACTTCATCCTGCTCCAAATCCAGACTCATTCGCCGGGATACCTTAGTCAGACGCTGAACAGGCTTGATGATTCGATTCAGAAGAAGGAAAATCAGAAAAAACGCAGCGGCAAATATGGCGGCGGCAACCCGGATAATAATCCCCTTCATCTCTTCTCCCTGCTGCCAAAGTTCCGTATAGTCCATACAATAACGGATAACTCCGACATTTCGTTCCGCAACAATCACCGGCATGGCAAACCAGACCTCCAGTCTGCCCTCCTCGGAATACATCAGAGTAAACGCCGAATTTCCGTTCACTGCCTCCAAAAGCTCCGCATCCTGTCCGCTCTGATCATTACCATGATTTTCCCGGTAATTATAAGCCAGAAGTTTTCCATCTCTGGAATAGGCCTCCAGTTCATAGCGTCCGGAAGAACCGTACATTTCCTGCACAATGGTTTCCGCAAGACTGTTAAAGCTCTCCTCATCGTTATTTGCCTCATTAAGAATCAAAAGCTGACGCACATAAATCTCCGTATTTTCCCGAACGGTCTGAAGATCCCTGATAATCTGATCCTCCCGGCTTTTCTCAAGCTGACTGTCTGTCAGCCAATACAAAAAAATCCCGCTTACCAGTAACACGGCAAAAAGACCCGCTGTCATCTGTATGCGGATCCCAAAACGGATTTTTCTGTTTTCCCGATTTTTTTTACGGTACATACTTATATCCCACTCCAAAAACAGTGACCAACTTATCCCCCAGACCTGTTTTCCGCCGAAGACGCTGAATATGAATATCCACAGTCCGGGTATCGCCTGCATAATCATAGCCCCAAATCTGCTCCAGCAAAATCACTCTGGTAAATACCTGTCTTGGGTGCTTCAAAAAGTGCAGCAAAAGATCGTATTCCTTCGGCGTCAGCTCCACAGCTTCTCCATTCCGGCAGACCATGCGCTCCTGTTCGGACACCGTAAGCCCCTCTGCGGCCGGCTCCTCCTTACGGATTCCCTGTACACGTTCAAAGCGGCGCAGAATCGTCCTAACCCGCGCCACCACCTCCCGCAGGTCAAAGGGCTTGGTAATATAGTCGTCTGCCCCGGATTCCAGTCCGTACAGTTTATCCTCCACATTGCTCCGGGCAGTCAGCATAATGATGGGGAGGTTATACCGTTCTGTCAGCATCCGGCACACATCTACACCGGCTATATCCGGAAGCATCCAGTCCAAGAGCACCATATCCGGCGCATAGTCCTCCGCCATCTCAAGACCGCTTCCTCCCGTATAAGCGCAGGTCACTTCAAAGCCCTCCTTTTCAAATCCGTATTTTAAAATATCCGCTATAGGCTTTTCGTCCTCAATGACCATGATTTTTTTCTGCTCCATTTTTATGCACTCCTCTTTATAACCGGAACAAAAGTGTGCTTCATACACTTCCCATTTACTCTAACCTGATTAAAAAGAATTATAGCACGTTATGTCGAACAATGCCATAAAAGTTTTGCGGCAGACGGTAAAAATCATCATTTGCCACGCATAGCTTCCGGTCTGTTTAAGAGATCCCGCACCAAGAACTTAGGCGATCCTCACATAGCAAGGCGCCGGAATAGCCCCCTGCTATTCCGACACCCCAAAATAATTCTGCAGACACCGCAGCTTCTTATATTTCTCACTCTGACTGCGATAGGTAATCCCCGCATACTCCAACATCTCCCCCGAATCCCCGGAAAGCTGATACACGAAAATATCCGGTCTGTCAAATTCAATTCCCGCCACCTGATAGTCTTTCCCCTTAATCTGCACCGTTTTCCCGCTCACCTTCGTGCTTCCAAAAAGCTGCAGCGCCACATCCTCCCCCAAAATACAATAGCCTTCTTCTCCTGAAACAAGCGCATTTCCATAGGGAAACAGCACCGAGGATTCTCCCGCAAGCGCAAGCGCATCCATGCGGAGAGAACGGTTAAATTCCGGGTTAACAATCAAAACCTCTTTCTCCTCCTTCCAAAGCGCAATGCTGATTCCCTCTTCCTTTTGTTTTTGCAACGCTTCACCGGTTCCGTTTTCATAGACATACCCGGAGGGCAGTTCTAAAACCAAGCATTTCGTTTTGCCATCCATCCACTTCCAGATTGCAAAGGCGCCTGCGCCAAGTAAGAGCAGAACTGCCGCAAACACCAGCCAGAACCGGATAAATCCCCGCCTCATCATGGCTCCTCCAGACGCACCCTGTCATTAGGTGCAACTGCGCGGTCACTGGATACAATGATTTTTTCCTCAGAGGTCAACGCCCCATCTGCAAGCAATGCGTCCGTTTCGTTTTTATCCACTACCGTCACATCCTTTCTCACTGCGCGAAGCTCCGTCCCAAGGAATGTGTTCTCCTCTTCGACAACAAGGACATAGAGCGAATTATTTTCGGAGTAAAGCGCCGAAAGCGGTACACGGCAATTACTTTTCCGGTTCTCTTCCACTATGGTGAAGCTCCCGGTCTCGCCCCAGAAAATTCCGGGCTCATGAATCTCTACGTGAACTTCGTACATCCCGTCGCCGCCCTTTGTCACGTTCGTTATCTGTGTATGATAGTAATTCAGTCCGGAATCGGGAAGCATGAGCTGAATTTCATCCCCGTTTTTGATATATTCCCGCTCCTCCTCGGTCACTAGACCGACAAAATACCAGCCCTCGCTGCCGTCTGCTATTACAAATGCCGGCTCATCCCCCGTCCTGCCGCCGGATACCAGATTTACTTGCTGCAAAGTCCCTTCGTACTCACTTAATACCTGCCCGTTGTCGTCCACAAGCGCCTGATACTCATTGACTTTTTCTTTCGCAAGCTCTACCGCATTCTGCTGTGCCAGCAGAGAGGCTTCATCGCTGTTCGTTTTTCCGGCGTCCATAGCAGTGCGCTTTGCCGTTTCCACTGCTTCCTCACGGCTGCGTTTTGCCGATTCAAGCGCATCCTCTTTTCCCTCCAAAATGCTTTCCAGCTCTGCTTTGCCGTTTTGCCAGCTTTCCATCACTCTCTTTTCAAATGACTCCCGATACGTCTGAAACTGTTCTTTCGCATTCCCGGTCTCCCCGGCTTCTCCATTTTCCTCATCTTCTCCGGCTTCCTCATCTTCCTCGTCCTGCGCCGCCTGCTCCAAAAGCTGATACTGTGAATCTGCCTTCTTCTCTTCCTCAAGATAGATTTCATAAGGCGGATAGTCTGCAAGCGCCTTAGCTGCCGCATCATAATCATTTTGCGCATTTGCCGTAAGCGCATCCTGATTGGCAGTAATCCGGTTCAAGTCCGCATTTGCACGTTCCTTTTCCTTAGCTGCCGCATCATTTGTCTGCGCCCGGTTCTTCTGTAAATCCGAAAGCCTTGTCTGCTCCTCGGTCAATGTTTTTTGCGCCGACTCAAGCTGCTCCTTTAAGTCCTCCATATCCAGACGCAAAAGCAGCGTTCCCTGTTCCACGTTTTCTCCTTTCGTTACACAGACCTCTTCGACCCGCAATCCCTCTTTCACATGAATCGGATGCTCACTGCCCCCTGAAATTGTCCCGGTTCCCGAAATCGTATGGGTAAGTCCCTGCATAGACGCAGTCCCTGTTTCAATCCTCGCCAACTGCATACCATAAATCCCGCGGCTCACTGCCCCGCAGATTGCCATCACAGCCATAAAGACTGCAAACCACCGGAAAATACGGCCTTTTTTTGATTTCTTTTCTCTCTTCATCTTCTCATTCCTTTATTCCTGCTGCCACAATTCCCTGTTCCAAATATTCCTGCCCCATGATAAATACAAATACCGCCGGTATCAGCGTAATCACCGAAGCCGCAAACGCCAGTCCCGCATGGCTGACATCCACCTCCGGCAGATACAGCGAAAGGGGCCATAGGCTTTTATCCTTCAAAAATGCAAGCGGCTGTTCCACCATGTTCCAGCAATCCAAAAATCCAAGCACCAGCGCCGAAAGAATTCCAGAAGAGCCAAGCGGAATCCCAACTTTAAAAAATACTGCCGCTTCCCCTGCACCGTCAATTTTCGCCGCCTCTATCAAGCTCTTAGGAATATCCCGAAATCCCCGGTACATAAGGAATACCGGAAACGTGGAAAAGATTCCGGGCAAGATTACAGAAAGCTGCGTGTTAATCAGATTCATCCGGTTCAAGACCAGATAGTTCGGCAGCATCGTCACCTGAAACGGCATCAGCATCAATACTACATAAAGCGTAAATACCAGCTTTTTGCAAGGAAATTCAAATCTCGCAAACGCCCATGCCGCCGGAACTGCAACTAAAAGCTGCCCCGCTAAAATCCCTGCTGTAATCTGAATGGAATTGAAAAATACCGTATAAAACTGCGGTGTATCAATCAAAAGCTCTTTATAATGCGCAAGCGTCGGATAAATCGGCAGCACTTTCCAATCCATCAGCCCCGCCGTCTCTGCCAGAACCGGAAGCAGTTCATCTAACAGCTCATTATTATCCTTTAGGGAACCAAATGCCACCAGTACAATCGGCGCACAGATAATGGCTGCAAGAAGGATGAGACACCCCATCCCCACCCCGCATCTTACCTTTCGTTTCATATGGATATTCCCCTCTTTCGTTTCCTGATTTTCTTCCTCTTTCCGCTGCTTTCATCATCCGGCGTATTATCCCACAATTTCTGTAACAATAACACGAAACAGGATAACAAAACTGCAATCACAACCGCTGCCGCCGCCATTTTATCAATCTCCAGATTCGTAAACCAGTTGTTAAACAAATGCTGCAATAAATAGATACTCTCCTGCGGATACGCTCCGGCCACCAGATATGCCTCTCTGAATACCTTAAAGGAATTCAAAAAAGAAAGCACTGTTATTGTGTAAAATACGGGCTTTAAATTCGGCAATATTATGGAGAAGAAAATTTTCGCTTCTCCCGCCCCGTCAACCTTTGCCGCCTCTATGATGCTCTCCGAAATCCCAAGAATTCCGGAGAGCCACAGCAACACGGTATAACCAAGGTTTTTCCATATATAGCTGATGATCAAGACAACAAACGCCCAATCGCTTCCCATCCAATCTACCGGTTCAATACCAAGCCGGGAAAGCCCTGCGTTACATATTCCGTTTTTTTCAAAAAGCATTTTCCAGATCAGCACGACCGTAGCCGTAGGCACTGCCAACGGAAATAAATATGCCGATTTCAAAGCCTGCACCAGCCGGCTCTTTGAAAGCATCACCGCTACGAGCAGCGACAGACCGATTAAGAGCGGCAGGCAGACCAAGTCAAAGTACAGCGTATTTTTTGACGCCAGCAAAAATGCTTCATTAGAAAATACCGTCTGATAATTTACCAGTCCGCAAAAAGAATCTGTCACCATTGTTTTCATAGACCGTACCAGAACATCTCCAAACGGCGCTATAACAAAACAGCTCACTCCTGCAAGACTGGGCAGTAAAAACGGCACAAACCGCCAATTCTTACTCTTTAAAATAGAGATTAATCTTCTGCGCAATTTCATTTACACCGTCCTCTATACTCTTCTCACCAGTCAATATGTTCTCGCCGACCGATTCTACCGCATCCAATACCACTTCATCCGTCAGACACGGATGCTCCAGTTCCTCTATAAGCGTAAGAAGCTCCTGCCACTGTTTCTCGGTTGGCCAATAGGAATAATCTACGCCAACTGCTTCATTTCCATTGCCGCCAACTTCAACCATTCCGAAACCGGTTCCGCCGGTATTTTCCTGAACCATCCAGCTTTCAAGCGCATCTTTATTCAGCGGAAGTCCGTCTTTTGTATCCTTGCTCTGTATTCCGGTGGAAAGCAGTTCCTTTAAGAAATCCTTTGCAAGCTCCGTCTCCTTACTGCCGGAAGCGATTCCTGTGATACCTGACGGAATAAACACATTCGCCGCTTGCCCCGGCAATCCCGTCAACGCACCGTTTTTCATCTCCTTTAAGGTTGCCATCGTCTTTGGATAAGCCTCTAAACTCGACAGATTCCCCATACCAAAACAGGAAGATTTCACTAGAATGTCAAACGACCGCATCCATACGTCATTCCACATCTCCTCTACGGAAGTTCCGCTCCCCATCTGCATTGCCCTATTGTGGGCGTCTTTTAATTCCTCTGTCAGATTTTTCTGGTCTGCCTCATAAAGGCGCTTTGCCTGCGTAAAATATTCTTTCAGTGCGTCAGTGTCCACCGCACCGTCATTTACCCATGCCAGACCGCAGGTAAACTGCAGTTCCTTTAAAAGCTCCTCCGCTGTACTAGAGCCGACCATCCTTACGGTATTCTTGCCGGACGCCTGAAGCTCCTCCACTTTATCCGCAAGGCTCTGTAAATCCGTAATTCCGGAAAGTTCTTCTGCCTCTCCCGTCAGAACCGGTATCTGAAAACGGAGCGGAACCGCATAAACAGCTCCTTCCTTCTGATAAGCGGAAATCAGATTGGTGAAATAAGCCGCTTCTTCCTGTATGTCTGCCAATACATCACTAATATCCGTAAGCATCCCTTTATCCATATAGGAATCCAAAGGCATTCCGTCTAAAACAATAAGATCCGGTCCCTCATTTGCCAAAAGCCTCGTATTCAGATTCTTCACAGCGTCATTTGCAGTCACTCCGTCCGTTCCGTCCATACCGATTTCCAGCTTCACATAAACGTCCGGATTCTTCTTCCGAAAGCTTGCAATTGCGCTTCTGATGGAAGCGTTATCCCGCAAACTGTATACATTCAACTGCCGTTCAGGTACAGCAGGCATATCCGGGTCATAGACATACGAGCAGATCAGCCCGTCTTCAAATCCAATCAGAAAACTGCCGTCCTCTTCGGCAAGCATCGCTCTTGGAACCCTTGTCGGCTCTCCGAGCGTATAAAGCGTCCCGTCTGCCAACTGTTCCATCACGCCGCCTCCTGGCACATGGGAATAGATTCCGCTCTGACCTGCCAAATAGACCTTATCGTCGGCACCGCCCGCAAGAACCGGCAGAACCCCGCTTTCTATTTCCTTTTTCACCTGCGCATTCAATACTTCATCTGAAGTATCTGCCTGTGAATCATCCTTTCCGCAAAAATATGCCTTGTCGGTGTCGAACGCTGCAGCTCTGTCACCGCAGACTCCCAAAGCAAAATCAAATACGCTATCCGTTTTGAACAGTTTTCGGGCTGACCAGTTAGAAGTATCCACATAATATACGGAACCTTCTCCGTCCGCGCCATATAAAGAGCCGTCCTCTGCAAAGACTGCCTGCGAGATATTTCCTCCTGAAAGCGATATTTCCTGCGCCTGCCCGTCATTTTGCATATAATAATAATGCGGGGAATAATCTCCTCCCTCGTCTCCCCAGTTGCGGAAGCCATAGAAAACGCCTCCGTCCTTCGCAACTGCATTCGCCAGAAATTCTAATCCGTCTCCGCTCTGATTCTTCACCAACTCAGAAACAATGGGAATCTCTTTTCCCTCCCAGTTCTTTCCTTCATCCTTTGAAATATGAAGCATACCGTTTTCTATATCTAATATTGCAAGGCTGTTATCCTCAAGACGGCTTAAATTTGTCAATTTTTTGAGACCTGATGGCGTCGTCAGATCCGATTCTACATAACACCCCTTTGCACCTGCAGCACCGCCGTCTCCTACATCGCTTCCCGTTCCGGCGTTCCCCGCTTGAGAACTTCCTTTGTCTGCTGCATTTCCCGTTTTATTCTCCGAACAACCTGCCATAGAAAGTGTTATAGAAAAGACACAAATCCCGGCAAGCAGGAACGCCCCCAATCTTTTTATCCGTTTTTTCATGTTGTAATCCTCCTGAACTTAATTTCCCGTTACAGTTCATCCTTTGGCTTCACTGCAACAATTTCTTACCATTTTTGTCCGCCGCAGCGCACATTTTTGTCGACAGGTATACAATAACACAGGAATCTTTAAACTTTCTCTAAAAAAATCCTTTTTTAAAAATTAGAGTTTAATTAAAGATTTCTGTGTTAAAATAATCTTACATTTGGAAAAATTTATACGAAAGGAGAAGCTTTATGCGAATTTTATTGATAGAAGACGACGAGGGATTATGCCGCTCCCTCGGACTACAGTTAAAAAATGCTGGATTTACCGTCGATATCTGTATGGACGGCGAAGATGCGTTTTATTATACGAACCAGACCATTCATGATTTAATTTTATTAGATCGGATGCTGCCCCATGTGGACGGGCTTACCATCTTAAAACACCTGCGGGACAATGGAGTGCACACACCGGTCATTTTATTGACTGCGCTCGGAGAATTATCCGACAAAGTAACTGGATTGGATGCAGGCGCGGACGACTATCTCGTCAAGCCCTTTGCTTTCGAAGAGCTGCTCGCCCGTATCCGCTGCATCAACCGGCGCCCTGTCTCCTATCAGGAAAACTCTTCCCTTTCCTTTGGAGATATTACCTATTATCCTGACAACAACTGGCTGACTGGCTCGCTTGGAAGCTGTACGCTTTCCAGAAAGGAAGGCGATCTCTTAGAATTCTTCTTAAACAATACCGGACAGACGCTTCCAAGAACCGCTATTCTGTCAAAAGTCTGGGGAATGGATGCAGAAATTGAAGAGGGAAATCTGGATAATTACATCCACTTTATCCGAAGGCGCTTAAAAAGTACCTCTTCCTCCGTTTCCATCAAGACCATCCGGGGCGTCGGCTACCAATTGGAGGTTCGCCATGTATAAGAATATCCGCCTGAAGCTGACGCTTCTCTTTGCCGGAATTGCCGGACTGATTCTTGCCTTCATGTCACTCTTTTATCTGTACATGTCGGAAAAAGAATTAAAATCTAACCAGTTTCTGTCCTTTTGTACGGAGGCAAATACGATTATTTTAAATCTGGAGCAGCAAAATACGATTTCCTATGAATGGATTGCAAAGGCGATTGTAAATGAACGCTGTACGATAGCGATATACGACAAGAACATTCCGCTGACCTATACCACATCCATACTCTCCGAAAAGCAGCAAAAACTTGCAGCTGAATTTTTGAACAACTGCTTTCCCTCGGACATCTCCGGCTCCGAATTCATTTCGCCGCACAGCGAAATCCAATACAAGGCTTCGGACGGCAGGGATTATTATGTAAGCGTTGCAAGCCTTCACAGCGGAAATGTCCATGTGGTCATTTACAGCTCGGCAGAATCTTTGAATACGCAAATCAAAGACCAGCGTGTGCGTTTTTCCCTCGCAAACGTTCTGGGTATTCTTTCGCTGTTTCTTTTTTCTTATTTCTATACCGGAAAATTACTGGCTCCGATCGGAGATTCCCAGAAGAGGCAAAACGATTTTATAGCCGCAGCTTCCCATGAACTGCGCACGCCGCTTGCCGTCATCCTCTCTTCCGTCTCCGCGATGAAGGAAGCGGAGGAAGAAGAGCGCATGACATTTCTGCACACGATTGCAAAAGAAAGCGACCGCATGTCCATTCTGGTCGGGGATATGCTGACTCTGGCAGGCGCCGACAACCAGACCTGGTCTTTTCACATGAAAGATACAGAATTGGATACGCTCCTTTTAGACAGCTACGAAGCATTCCTTCCCCTTGCAGGTAAAAAAGAGATTTCCTTAAGAATCACGCTCCCTGATGAACCGATTCCCACCTGCCGCTGTGACTCCGCAAGAATTTCGCAGCTTCTTGCAGTGTTGATTTCTAATGCAATTGCCTATGGCTCCATCGGCGGAACTGTGTGGCTGTCCCTTACTTACGACGCTCCCCGCTTTCTCCTCACCGTGGCAGACAATGGTCCCGGTATCCCGGCAGAAGCGAGGGAACATATTTTTGAGCGCTTCTACCGTGGTGAAAATTCCCGCTCTGCGAAGGAACATTTTGGACTGGGGCTCAGCATTGCAAAGGAGATTGCAGATGCCCATCACGGGATGCTTACATTGGCAGAGCGGGAAGGCGGGGGATGTGTTTTTACATTAAGGTTGTCAGAAGTAAATACCAGAATCGAGTAGGGACGATTTATTCCTCCTATTCGCCGTGCGGGGCGCATGCAGCTCCTGCTGTTACTGTCCCTATGCGCCCTTATGCATAAAAAGAGAATCCAGCCTAGCTGGATTCTTCTCCTCTTTAGTCCTCTAAATACTGTTGTAAATGTTCTAAAATTTTATCAATCTTTTTGTCCTTCTGTTCAATTTCTTTATGATCCCTCGCCTCCTGCAAATCATCCTTCATAAAGTTTACAAGTAATTTAAATTCCTTTTCACTAATAGCCATATCTAATACCTCCATCTTTTATCTCCTTTCAGTTAAATCCTAATATTCTAAATTATAACTTTATTATATACTGTTGACTATCAAATTTCAAAATCTTTTTAAAGCCTCCTATCCCCAATTTCCCCTATTTACAAATAGCGGTAAACTTCCAACGAAGCTTACCGCCAATCATCATTTATTCATTTACACAGCAGACAAATCTCTCAAATGCTTTCCTTCCCTCTTCATCACATTTGTAAACGCCGGCGTCCTTTAACACCTCGTTGAATACCAGACCAATCTCTTTTCGGATAATCTCCTCAATATTTCCGGCATTTACCTCTTCATATTTCGGAAGGAACTCTTCTACCCAGTCCGCATGCTTCTCCAATTCTTCATTGCCGCGGATATCATCACTATTCAGAATTGCCTGCTCTAACTGCGCCATTTCATCCTTCAAACGCGCCGGAAGCACGGCAAGACCCATAACCTCAATCAAGCCGATATTCTCTTTCTTGATGTGGTGCAGCTTTGCATGCGGGTGATAAACGCCAAGCGGATGCTCCTCGGTAGTAATGTTATTGCGCAATACCAAATCCAGTTCATAATTCTCCCCGCGCTTTCTTGCAATCGGGGTAATCGTATTGTGAGGTTCTCCATCCGTCTCTGCAAAGACAAATGCTGCCTCGTCGGTATATCCGCGCCATTTCAAAAGAATATTATCCGCCAGCTCAATCAAACGCTCTGTATCCGGTGCGCTAAGACGAATCACTGACATTGGCCATTTTACAATTCCGGCTTTCACATCCTCAAAGCCGGCAAAGCTGATTTCCTTCTCAATCGGCGCCTTTGCCATCGCAAACTCGTAATGACCGCCCTGAAAATGGTCATGGCTTAAAATGGAACCGCCGACAATCGGCAGATCTGCATTCGAACCGACAAAATAATGCGGAAACTGTTTCACAAAATCTAACAGCTTGCCAAATGTTTCCTTCTCGATTTTCATCGGCGTATGCTGCCCGTTAAATACGATACAGTGCTCATTGTAGTACACATATGGAGAATATTGCATAAACCAGTCGCTGTCGTTAATATTTACCGGCATTATCCTATGATTCTGACGTGCCGGATGATTCACCCGCCCGGCATAACCTTCGTTCTCCTTGCAGAGCAGACACTTCGGATAACCGCTCTGTTTTGCCAGCTTCGCCGCCGCAATTGCCTTCGGATCCTTTTCCGGCTTAGAGAGGTTAATCGTAATGTCAAGCTGTCCGAACTCTGTATCCGCAGTCCACTTCATATCCTTTTTGATACGGTAGCGGCGGATATAATCACTGTCACAGCTTAATTTATAATAATAATCGGTTGCCGCCCGCGGAGACTGGTTGTTATAGAGTTCCCAAAAATTAATCTGAACCTCAGAAGGTCTTGGAACCAGCAGCCCCATAATCTTCGTATCAAACAAATCCCTATAAACAATGCTGTTTTCCTTCATGATGCCCTGCTCATGGGCATAGTCCATCATTTCACCAAGAATGCTCTCTAAAGCTTCCTCCGCACTCTCCCGCGTCATCGGCTCCCGCTTCTCATAAGATGAAACCACTTCATCCTCCAGTTCATCAATTTGAAACAGTTCCATGAGCCGATTGATAGTATAACGCCGATCCTCCGGCTGTATCAGACCGGTTACAATGGCATACTCCGTTAATTTTAAAATATTCTCCTGAATCATAGTTGCATTCTCCTTCCCAATACTGTTTCCGGTCTTATTTCAGACGACCCGGTCCATCCCCGATTTCCACCACATAAAAATCTGCGGCATAACCAATCTTCTCCTCATACGCCTTTCCGACCTGCCCAATGAAGGCATCTACCGCCTCATCCTTAACAATGCTGACCGTACATCCGCCAAAGCCTGCGCCTGTCATACGGGAACCGATGACGCCGTCTACCTTCCACGCCTCTTCCACCAGCGTATCCAGCTCAATTCCGGTCACCTCATAATCATCCCTAAGCGACACATGGGAGGCATTCATCAGCTCTCCGAAAAGTGCAATGTCATTGTTCTTTAAAGCCTCCACTGCCTTAATGGTCCTCTGATTCTCATATACCGCATGCTTTGCACGCTTCTGGCATACATCATCCTTGATGGAATCCTTATACTGTTCAAACTGCTCCTCTGTCAGATCTCCCAGACTATTGATTCCGATTACCTCTCCGATCTGCGCAAACGCACTCTCACACTCGGCGCGTCTCTCGTTGTATTTGGAATCCCCAAGTCCGCGCTTCTTATTGCTGCAGGAAATCACAATCTTAGCATTCTCTAATTTGATTGGCGCATACTCGTATTTCAAGGTCGCCGTATCTAAAAAAATGGCATGTTCCGCCTTGCCCATCGCAATTGCGAACTGATCCATGATGCCACAGTTGACGCCGTTAAATTTGTTCTCGGAATACTGCCCAATCAGAGCGAGATCCTGATTTGTAACATCAAAACCAAACAAATCCTTTAAAATATATCCGGTCAATACTTCAACCGATGCAGAGGATGAAAGTCCGGATCCGTTCGGAATATTTCCATACAACAAAAGATCCATACCGCAGTCCACCGACATGCCCTTCTCACCAAATGCCCAGATTACTCCTTTCGGATAATTCGTCCAGTCCGCTTCCTTCTCCGGCTTCAAATCCCAGACAGAGGACTCCAGAACTCCCAGCTCTTCAAAATTCATGGAATAAAACCGCAGCTTCTTGTCTGTACGCTTTCTCGCCACGCCATAGGTTCCGATCGTCAGTGCACACGGAAATACATGACCGCCGTTATAGTCGGTGTGCTCCCCGATCAGATTTACACGTCCGGGTGCAAAATACAGCCGGATATCGCCTTCCTCCCCAAATAATTCTTTGAACTTCTCCAGTAATTTCTCCTGCATTGTTTCCTCCATTTCTGTGCTTTTTTCAGCACAAACAGATAGTTAGTGAAAGAATTTACAAATTCTTTCACTCTTTTCCCTCCATCAATGTTTCATTTTGCCTGCTTCCGTACACTTTACATGAAAGATACACTCTTCTCTCAAATATATACGTTTATTATACAAGAGCCTGTTTTACTTTGCAATGGGCTTTCGGAAATCTGCAACAATCAAGTTTGAATCATGCAACATTATGACATATGCACAAGCAGTGTAAAAACAGACAGCCGCTGCCCATTCCTAACGCGGAAAGTCCCGAATAACCTTTAACGCCGGCAGCGCATTTCCGTCATAATCAAATAATGCCTGATTCGCCCACTCATTTCCGCAAGGTCCCGGATCGTTCATATATTTCAAGGAAGCTTCTGTCGCCCATCCGCTGCCTGCAACAGGAATCCATGCCGGCTCCCAGTAGAAAAAGCCTTTGCCCTTTCCTTCCGGAACGTTACGAATACGGTTTAAAATATCCGTCATGAAATCCGCCTGCCCCTCTTGTGTCATCGGATACTCAATTTTTTCAACAAGCTCCTGTCTTGTCGCATAGCCCTTCCGCTGTTCATCCGTCAGATCCTCATAATCCATATAATCCTCCATCGTATGACCCATAGATACCTCTACCACGATAAGGTCTTTGCCATACCGGACGGCGATGTCGCGCATATTGTCCTCAAGCATCTGAAGCGTACCATGCCAGAATGGATAATAAGAGAGTCCAATGATCTGGAAATCCTCCCCACGCTCCATAAAGTTGTCAAACCACTCCCGATACAGTTCATTATTCCCCCCGTTGTCTAAGTGAATCATAATGTCCACATCTTTATCCACTGCACGGACTGCGCGGATTCCGGCATTGACAAATTTTGCGATATTGTCATAGTTCGGCGTCCGTCCCTCTGGCCACAACAGACCGTTTGACAATTCATTTCCAACCTGTACCATCGTGAGATTCACGCCGTTTTCCTTAAATATCTCCATCATTTCTTTCGTATAATCATATACCGCCTTCTCAAGTTCTTCTACAGAATAGCCTTCCCATGCCTTCGGCTTAATCTGCTTTCCCGGATCTGCCCAGAAATCACTGTAATGAAAATTCAATAGAACTCCAAAGCCGGCGGCTGTCACCTTTTTTGCAATAGCAAGCGTTGTCTCCAGATCATTAATCCCCGCTCCATAAGATTCCCCCTCCGGTGAATATGGGTCATTCCAAAGACGGATTCGGATGGTATCCACATCATAATTTTTCATAATTTCCAGAATATCCATTTCCCTGCCGTCATCATAATATTTCGCTCCTAAATTTTCCAATTCTATCAATGTTGATAAATCCATTCCTTTTACAAATTCCATGTCATTCCTCCAATTCTGCACAATACAAGCACATTATATAAAATATTTCTGCAATATTGAAAATAGGAGACTGCCGCATGGAGTCTCCTATTTTTCCGATTGCTAAAAGAGAGATTGTAACCCTCCGGTTACCTTAGTCAAAATCGAACTTTGTTATACGCTTCATCATATCCCTGTAACGGAAGCGCACCATTTCATTTTTTGCAAGAACATCCTCTTCGGTACCGGTATACTGACACCGAAGACAGTAATACTCACCTTTATCTTTGTCATAAAACATATCGATATCCAAGTCTCTCATAAAGCAGGATGGACATCTGTAATTTAATTTGCCTTTTCCAGATTGAGCCATGTTGCAAATACCTCCTTATCAGAAACTTTTTTCTTATATCCCAACGTAAACATCGGGGAGAACGCATATCCTTCTCTCACGTATCCCTCTGCCCTACCGCTTGCAGTCAAGGATACCTTCGTTTCGATTGCAGGAATGACTGCAGATACTGCTTCTGCTCCCTCTAAGGAAGCTTCTCTGCATTTGTACTCATAAACAATCGTCTGCCCGCCTTCACCTTCACACTTCAAGGTGATGCCTGTCATATCCTCCGGATATTCGGTTGTGCCGTAGCATGCCACCATATACTCATTCAGCTCTACTTCTGCATTCGGGTCGCTCATCTCCAAAATTGTTCTCTCAATCTTGATTGTGCCGCTGCCCTCTTCAAAATACTCTTTTGTCTGAAGTTTTACCGTTAAATCCGCAAACTCAATCGTAACCGGGTCAAGCGTCAGAATTCTTGTCTTTCCCTCTTGCGAGAAATGCGCCTTGGTACGGCATAAGCACAAATCCACTTCCTCACTGTTATGGCAGAGCTTTGCACTTCTTACGGTTCCTTCTCCCGCATAGTGGGTGAAATAACCTGCACGATATTTCTCCTGAATTAAGAAAGGATAGGATGCATCCTGTACATGCTTCGTACCGATACCTACTTCCCATTTTAATTTTGCTGCATACGGACGAAGGTCTACAATTGCACCGCCCTGATCCATATTTACACAAGCTCTCATGTATGGATCTGTATACCAGAATACCTGCTTCTCTGAACCATACAGAATATCTCTCCAAAGTGCACATTCCGGCTCCGTATAGGATTTCTTCTCACGGTAGTAATCTGCGAACTCTGACATTGTCATGTCGGTCAGCTTACCCTCTTTTTTCAACTGTCCATAATACTTACAGCCATCGGCATAAGATTTCTCAAGCAGCTCATACGGCGCCTCCCAGCGTCCCATCTTATTCATCCAGCCCGGTCCGACGAACATCATATTATACGCATAACCGTTGTTATATTTCTCCTGATCGCGGAACTGGTCAATCAAGTTGTATAAATACGGGTATTCCCATGTCTTGCTGTCATAAATCATACCGCGCAGTACATTCTGCGGATGTGTTCCGAAATTAGAACCATTACCATCATAGCATGCAATCAAATCTCTCGAAAGATGCGGAATTGCTACAATACCGCTGTCCTCTGCCTCATTTGCTGCCGGTGCATGGGTATTCTGCTTGGACGGAATCCAAGGAGCCCACGGACCGCCGTCAAATAAGGTATACCAGGAATTATTACAGGTATGATAAGCCTTCGGTCCTTCCTCCCAGCAAGTTGCAACCGCACACTTTACGGAAGGATATTTCTCTTTGATATAATTTGTCAGCTCGGCATCCAGATAATAGGAGCCGGTTGACTCTGGATAAAATCCAAAAATATCATGAAATTTTTCAAATACATCATTGACAATCTCTTTCTTGTCCTCCATTGAGAACATCCAGATACAGAAATCCTTTGTCTTATATTTCTCGCGGAACTGCTCGCACGGCAAGCCTAACAAAGAAAGTGATATCTCGTCTCCGTATTTCTCATGATGCTCTTTTGCTAACTGTACTGCTTCCTCGTTAAACAAGGAAGCATATGTCATCTGAATCGTAACTTTCAATCCATTTTCATGCGCCAGCCTCTGCTGTGTCTTGAAAATATCCAAAGATTCGGTCAGCAGCTTCTTATCTCCGATATCCTCTTCTTTTCCATGTCCGGTTACGGTTGCGGAATATTCCGGTACCATTTCAGGACGATGAATAATGTTCACGATAAATTTGTCCATCTCAATAACTCCTTATGTTGTAATTTTCTTGAAGCTTAACCCTTAACGGAACCGCCGGTAATTCCTTCTACATAGAACTTCTGCATGATAACGAACAGGATACCGATTGGAATACCAACAAGTACGCCGCCTGCACAGAATCTTGAGAAGTAAGTCGGAATCAAAGTACGATTCAGCATGTTATAAAGTCCGATTGCCACTGTCCAGTCTGTTGAAATACCGGAATTTAATATAATCTTTGCAAATACGAAATCCGTCCACGGTACTAAGAAGGAGCTGATGACCGTATAAACGATAATCGGTCTCGACAGCGGAAGAACAATCGTAAGAAAAGTTCTCGCCTCTGATGCGCCCTCCAAGTAAGCAGCCTCACGCAAAGATGTAGGTATCGTATCAAAGAAACCTTTTGCTACCAGATAGCCAAGTCCTGCACCGCCGGAATATACAAAAATCATACCGATATGGCTGTTTGTCAAGTTGATGGATTTCAAAATAAAATAAATTGCAATCATGGAAAGGAAGCCCGGGAACAACTGCAGCATAACTGCTATATTCATCAGCGCTTTTCTTCCTTTAAAACGCATACAGCTCATAACGTAAGCAATCATCAGTACAAAGCAGGTAGAGATGAGACATACGAAAATCGCTATAATTAACGTATTCTTAAACCATACCGGGAACTGGGAAACCGTATCCGACTCAAAAAGGATACGCGAATAGTTGCGTATAGACCAAGTCGCTGGGAAAAATCTGCTGGTATTCATTCCGTCATATCCGCTAAAGGAGGTAACAACCAGCCAGAAAATCGGCACAAGCCAGACGACTGCAAGTATTGCAAGTATCAGATGATGAATTATAGTTCTTATTATTTTTCTACTACCTGTCATCGGAACGTATCCTCCTTATCTCCCTTAATTAAGAAATTAAATGCGAACAATGTTACCAATGCACATACAACAAATACACAGATACCAATAACTGCCGCCATCTTGTAGTTATACTGCTCACTGGTCAAACGGTACAGCCAGGTTACCAAAAGGTCGATTTCCTTACCTTGAGACGCCGCCAGCTTCTGATTCGTCGTCGTGTAAATATCCTGCGTAAGCAGATAGATAACGTTGAAGTTGTTAATATTCGCCGTAAACTGCGTTACCAGATATGGACCTGTGATAAAGAGCATATATGGCATTGTAATCTTACGGAAAATCTGGAACGCATTTGCTCCGTCAATCTTCGCACTCTCTTTCAATTCCTCCGGAATGTTAATCAAGACACCTGTAGCAATCAGCATCAAATAAGGAACACCTACCCAGATATTGATAACTACAATCGTAATCTTCGCCCATACCGGATCTGTCAAAAACGGAATATACTCTGTTGTAATCCACCCCAGATTCTTTAATAGATCCGTCAATCCTATGCTTGAACAAAACGTGTTTGCAATACCATTGTTTGCAAAGAAGTTCCGCAATAACAGCAGGGAAACGAACTGCGGAACAGAAATGGATGCTACAAAAAGTGTTCTCCACATTTTCTTTAGTTTCGTCGTTTTACTGTTGATAATCAAAGATAAAATAATTCCGCCGATATAGGTGGTCGCCGTTGCAAGCACTGCCCAAAGAAGCGTCCATCCTAAAATCTTCCAGAAAGTATAACCAAAAGTTGCAGTAATACTTGTCGTAAACAAAGTTTTGAAGTTGTTAATGCCAACCCATGTAAACAACGCTGCCGGAGGCATATGGTTCTGGTCATAGTTCGTAAACGCAACACAGATCATAACAATCAGCGGCATTACATTGAATACGATAATTCCAAGTACCGGAAGCGCAAGCAGGGTAAAGTGGAATTTTTCGTTGATCATGGAATTCAGATCTTCCTTAAAGGTATTGATATGCTTTCCAGCCGCTGCTTTTTTCTGTAAATGGTATGTATTTCTCACGTTTGCCATCCAAAGCAGAATTGCCACAACAAAAACACAAAGGCTGATTACACCGAACAACAGAATCAATAACGAGTTATCATAATCGTTTACTTCATTTTTCATGGTTTCAGGATTATAAATCATCGCCTGTTCCACCGTACCAAGATGACCAAGCTGTCCAATATAAGGGAAACCAATCAATACATTATATAATATAACTGCGATTTCCAAAAGAGTAACCAGGAAACCTTTTACAATTTGCTTTCTCTTCCAATAACCGGCTCCCATAACAATAAGGGATGCCTTAACTGCGCCGTCTCCATTAGCAACAGCCTCTCCAAATTCTCTAAAAAAATTACCGATTGCCCCAAAAAAAGCAGCTACCGGGTTGTTTTCTTTTTTCGTTTTCGCTTCGCTCATTCCAATACCCACGCCTTTCCATAGTTTCTGCTCTTTTTTTGTAAAGTAGCCTTCTTATTATTCCCGAATTCCATATAAGCCATACAAAATCCGAGCCTAAACATCCTCTTAGGAGCGGAAAAGACCCACTTAACATTCCATATGTGGGTCTCTCCTTTCCTCAATGAAACACTACTTAAAATACTGTTCCGCTTCTTATTCTGCAATTGTAGGCTGAGCTACTGCTTCTACTACATTATCCAGTAATGTCTGTAAATCTGTTCCGTCTGGGTTGCCCTGTGCGATAATCTCACCAAAGCTCTTGCTTGGATCCCAATAACTTCCGCCTGCCATCTGTACAACACCGAACTTGCCGTTCTGCTCTGTTACTGCTGCAAGCGCCGGATTCGCTTTTACTTCTTCAGACTCGGCTACTGCTGAATTGGAAGGTCCGATACCTCTCTGTGAGAAACGCTCAAGCTGGCTCTCTTCATTGGTTAAGAATTTAGCCAATTCCATAGCCCATCCAACCTGCTGTGAGTTTGCATTTACACCGATGAATTTATAACCTGCTACAGAACCCTGCTGAACCTGCTCGCCGGCAACTGTAAAGGTCGGAAGGACGGTTGCTCTGTATCCGTCGCCGAATGCAGTCTGTGCAGCTTCTGCATCCCATGTTCCGGAAACGATTGCTCCCAAAGTACCTGTTGCAATCTGGTTTGCGGTATCACCGTCCGTAATCGGTAAGAATGCCGGATTCTTTGCAATATCAAGCATACCCTGTGCTACGTCTGTTCCCTTAATACCTGTGGAAGAAGTTCCGTTCCAGTCAATTTTGGTGCTTCCGTCAGCGTTCAGCTCAGATGTGAAGCCTGCGCCGAAGAAGAATCCTGCGTTATACCAGCCAGACGCAAATACCATTCCTGCTTTCTTGCCTGCTGCTCCGCATGCCTCAAGGATTCCGTCCCATGTCTTTACCTGTTCATCAGAAATAATGTTGCTGTCATAAAATAAGAAATAACCGTTGTCAGCAGAGAACGGATAAGCATACAGGGTTCCGTCCACGCTTGCTGCTTCTACTGCTCCTGCAACGTTTGAAGAAGTAATCGTATCCACATCCTGTACCGGCTGCAATACTTTTGCGTTTACCAGATCAATAATCTGATCGGATGCAAATGCAAATACATCAGCTGCTGCCTCAGGGTCAACTAAAATGTCATCCTTTGCGTTTGCCTCGGATTCCACACCGACAGTAATGTCGAACTCCTGATCCGGATTTGCTTCTTTAAATTTGTTAACCAGTTCATTTGTTAAATTCTGGTCTTCCTCTGCCGCCCACACTCTGAGCACAACAGTTTCATCAGATGCTGCCGGACCAGATGGCGCCTCATTATTCTCTGTGTCCGCTACATTATTGTCTTCACTGTCGTCCACTTTGTTGTCTGCGCTGTTGTTTGCCTTGTTGTCTGCATTGTTGTTGCTGCTGCCAGAATTGTTTCCGCATCCTGCAAGCAGAGATGCTGTCATTGCTGCGCAAAGCACTACACTAAGTAATTTTCTCTTCATTTTAAATTCCTCCCATATATGAATTTTTATAGAACCGGCACTTTCTTATTATGTGCGCAATCGGTTGTTCTATGTTTTGAGTATACCAATCGAACCCTTTGTTGTCAACGTGTAATATTCTCTATATAATCATTCTATTTTTTGTAAAAAATATACAATTGATTTTTTCCACTTTCTGTGCTAGTTCGACACAAAACCACCCAAACGCAACCGATAAACCATTGTTTTTCAAGGTTTTCCGGAATCCCAACTCTTAGAAGGGCAAAAAAATGGAGAAAGCAATATTGTTTTCTCCATTTTTCGTATCTTTTATTCTCTTTTCTATTTTGTGGATTCTTTTAGAACCACCTCATACCCCAGCAAAGTGACCTCAGCAACCTCTTTTTCTTCTATAATATCTATCAGCGTCCGACAGGTTACCATCCCAAGCTCCTTTACGTCATAGGAAAGTGAAGTAATTGACGGCGTGTGGTTTTCCAATATCATACTGTCAAAAAAGGACGCCACTTTTATTTGAGCCGGTACAGAAACTCCTTCCTTTTTCAGCTTATTTAAGACGCTGCTGCAAATACTGTCGTCCATACAGACAATACAATCTACGTCCTTTTTCAATATCTCGTCCACTACACTCTCTATCATAACCGTGTTCTCTTGGTTCACGTAAATCAATTCCCGGAAGACCGGCACTCTCATATCTTCAAATGCTTCCAAGAATCCTCTCAGACGGTTCTGCGTTACCATATAGCCCTCATTGCCGGCAATCAACGCAATGCGTTTTAACTGCTTTAACAGGAGAATGGAAGTCAGTTCCTTGCATCCCTCCTCATTGTTGTGATCCACCTGCACAACATGTTCATAGCAGGAGCTTCCGACAGTAACAAACGGTATCCCCTTCTCCTGCAAAAGCATGATTGACTTATCCTCCAGAAAAGTCCGCATCAGGATAATTCCGTCGACCTTTCGGTTTGATACGATTCGCTCCAAGTGCGTCATATCCACATTGTCACAGATTGTAAGCACAATATCATAGCCTGCAGAATCCGCTATCTCATGCAGTCCTGCCAGACAGTTCAAGAAAAACGGCATGTCCATCAGACAGTAATCCTTCGGCATGACAACGCCTATATTATAAGTCTTAGACTTTGCTAGCCCCTGTGCAATTACATTTGGCTTGTAATCATGCAGCGCTATGTACTCCATTACTTTTTCTCTTGTGGCATTTCCAATTCTACCCTTACCAGATATAGCTCTGGATACGGTTGTCTTCGATACTCCAAGCGCCTCCGCTATATCCGCAATCGTTATGTTCTTATCCATAAAAAACCTTTACAGCTCTTTTCCCAAATACAGAACTGCAATTCCCTTCCCCAAGCTATCTTTTCGGCATCATATTACTCGTATATTTACACTTTCCGTTGCGCATGTTATAATACAAGCGCAATCGGTTAACCCTAGTTTTAATTTACCAATAATTATAGCTTTCGTCAATACTTTTCTCTACAAGAAAGGACACAATATATGAAAACAGATCACATCTATTTCGGAGCTGCTTATTATGATGAATACATGCCTTATGACCGTATTGAAAACGATATGGAAATGATGAAAAAAGCAGGCATGAATCTTATCCGTATTGCAGAATCTACATGGAGTACCTTAGAACCGCAGGAAGGCATCTATGATTTCACCCATCTGGACCGGATGCTTGCCGCCGCAAAAAAGCATGGCATTCAAGTGATAGTCGGAACACCTACCTATGCTATCCCTTCCTGGCTCGCAAAAAAATCAGGAGACATCCTTGCCCTTACCCAAGACGGCCAAGAGATCTATGGACACCGTCAAAATATGGATATTACAAGCCCAATCTATCGAAAACATGCCGAAAATATAATCCGGGTACTGCTGCAGCATGTGCATGATGAACCTCATGTTATCGGCTACCAGATTGACAATGAGACTCATCACTACCATACCGCCGGCGAACGCGCGCAAGCGCTGTTCGTTGATTACTTAAAGGAACAATATCCTGATATTAAAGATTTTAACCGCGCTTTTGGGCTGGATTACTGGTCGAACCGCGTGAATCATTGGGCGGATTTTCCGGATGTACGAGGCACCATCAACGGCAGTCTTGGCGCTGAATACGAAAAATTCCAGCGTAAGCTGGTGACAGATTTCTTCCATTGGCAGGCTTCCATCATTGAGGAATATAAACGTCCCGACCAATTCATCACTCATAACTTCGATTTCGAATGGCACGGAATCTCCTATGGGCTCCAACCGGACGCCAATCAATTTGACGCCGCAAAATGCATGTCGATTGCCGGCTGCGATATTTATCATCCCTCTCAGGATGATTTGACCGGTGCGGAAATCACACTCTGCGGAAATATATGCCGCGGCTTAAAACGTGACAACTATCTGATTTTAGAAACTCAGGCACAGGGAAATATTGATTGGCTTCCCTATCCCGGACAGCTTCGCCTGTGTGCCTACAGTCATCTTGCAAACGGCGCGGACAGCGTGATGTACTGGCATTGGCACTCTATTCACAATGCCATTGAGAGCTATTGGAAGGGCGTTCTCTCCCATGATTTCTCCGAAAATGCAACTTACCTAGAGGCTGTGGAAATCGGCGGGGAATTAAAACGCATCGGTGACAAAATCAAACATTTAAAGAAGACTAACCAGATCGCCCTTCTCTTAGATCACGAATCCCTGACCGGATTAAAATATTTTCCAACCGGTTCTTTGGGCGAAAGCAGCTATAACCGGATTGTACGTTGGATCGGCGATGCCCTTTACCGCGCAAACCTGGAATATGACGTCATTTATACACAAGATATGCCGCTTGACGATTACCAGCTTATACTCGTTCCTTCCTTGTACTCTGCTTCGGAGGATACTTTGCGGAAGCTGGATTCTTATGTAGAAAGCGGCGGTCATCTTGTCGTTGCGTTCCGCAGCGGGTTTTCCGATGAGCATTTGAAAATCTATGCCGACAGCCAGCCTCACCTGCTAAACAAGTGCCTTGGCATTTCCTATAACCAGTTTACGATTCCAAAAAAGGTATCCCTAGAGCTGTGCTTTGATTGTTCTCACAAGGAGTCAACCGTTCAGGAATGGATGGAGCTTGTGACTGCGGATACGGCTGTTCCGCTTGCCAAATACCGTCATCCCGCTTGGGGAAGCTATGCTGCCGTTACCAAAAACTCTTACGGAAAAGGCATGGCGTTCTATCTTGGCTGCTTCTTTGATGACGATACAATGGATGTGCTGCTAAAACATATTTATGAATGCTGCGGGTTTTCATTGACGGCTCTTCAATTCCCCATCATCGTAAAACGCGGAATCAACGAAGAAGGCCGGAAAATCACTTACTATTTCAACTATTCAAGCGACGCGCAGACCGTTACTTACGAGGAATCGGAGGGACTTTCTCTGCTGGATGAAAAAACGGTGCAGATCAACGACTGCCTCACACTTTCTCCGTGGGGTGTGGCAATTATCGAAACCGAATAACAATCTGTAACAAAAAAGAAACAGGCAACGCCGCTTCCGCGGCATTGCCTGTTTCTTTAGGATTCTTTCATACTCTGATAAGCCTCTTCCGCACTTATTAAGTCTGCGTAATTCGTTACATATGCTTTTGCAACGTCCGATAAGGCATCATAAGCGGCTCTCGCCTGCTTGATTGCCTTTCCGCTGTCTTCCGTCACCGCTCCGATTGCAGCGATCTTCTCAATAACAGGAGCCGCTTCCGCCTGCGCCTGTGTTGCCGCTGCCTGATTCTCTGCGTCGGTCTTTAACTGTGCCAACGCCGCCTCTGCTGCCGTAAGCATATCCAATGTCTCCACATAAGGCTTTGCAGACTCCGGCAGGGCGTCATAAGCGGCTCTCGCCGCAGTAATTGCCGCCTCGGAATCCAGTGTTACCGTTCCGATTGCCTTGACCGCATCATCGACTGCCCAAGCTGCATCCTGCGCCTGTCCCTTTGCGCTTTCCGTTCCCTGAAGCTCGTAGACCAGCACCGGATATCCGGCTTCTATGTTTTCAAATATCGTCTTTGCCGCAGATGCCGGAAGATTGACGCACCCATGAGAACCTCGTCTTTTATAAATGCTTCCGCCAAAGGTTCCTCTCCACGTAGCATCATGCATTCCTACATCACCGCAATAGGGCATCCAATAAGAAACATCCGATTCGTAATCCTGTCCCCGGAGTGTTGCATCTCTTTGTTTATAGGTGAGACCGTAGGCTCCTACCGGCGTTGCATGGTTCTTTGCCAGATTACCGGATACAAAATCCGTTTCCACAAGCAGCTTGCCGTCCTTGTAGAAGAATAAGTGCTGTGCTGTCAGATTGATTTCCACATAAGTATTTCCGTAATCGTGTTCTCCATGACTGTTTGCGGTCTGTGCATACTCCAACTCGCGCTCTACCTTTTCTCCCGCCTTCAAATCTTTGATAATCATTTCCTTCTCAGCTTCATTATCTACTTTCCAACCGTAGTCTCCGCCTATAATCTGTATGGTTTGCCCATAGGAAGTATCCAATGTACGTTTTCGGAAAGCCGTGTTGTACTTCTTCGCCAGCTCCTTAACATATTCTGCAATTGCTTCCTCATCAATTTTCACCGAGCCATCTTCCGCAAGCGACAGCCATGTGTGGATGATTTCACCGTCCAGACGCTCCTTCTCGTCTCCCACATTATAAACGACTGAAACCCCTACATATTGATTCAACGTTTCCAGCGATTTATTCAATTGCTCATCCTCGTATGTAACTGCCGGCTCCACATAACATCCGGCTTCTTCCAGATTCAGATCTGTAGTTAAATTTGAAACAGCATCCGAAACCGCTTCTTTCAATGCGGCAGGATGAATCTCTGTCCCATATGTTTCTTTTACAATTTCATAACCTTCCTTGGTGTAATCAGAAATATAGGCGTCCTCCGATTTCACCCAAGCCGCCTGATTCATAAATGCAAACTCTTCCAGCGCCTTGGCACACGCAGTCTCGTCATAGCGTACTACCGCTTTGGATTCCAGTTCCTGCCCTTTCAATAAATAATAGGGCCATGCAAAACCGTTTTGTTTTTTCAACAGTTCTTGGATTTCTCCGCCAAACACCGGCTCAATGCCTATGTTTTCTCCCAAAAGAACTTCTGTCTTTCCATCTCTTGTCGTTATATTCAACTGATATTCCTTCATCTCCTCCGCCAGCTTTTCTTCCACCTTTGCCGAAGATTTTCCCGTTACATTTACATGGTTCACTGTAGTTCGAAATGCAAAGTGTGACAGAAAATACAAGGAAAATATCAAATAAATCACTGCCAGCGCCGAGATGACTACGCCTGACAGAATCAATGCTTTTTTCTTCATACTCCTAACCTTTCTTTGATTATTTTAGTTCACTTCCATTATAATTGCCCCTTTCTCTTTGTCAACCGCTTCCTGAAATTGTAACACTATTGTAAAAATTTCCCTCGTTTTTTGCACAAATCCATGGGAGAACTTCTTCTAAATTATTAAGAAATTCATAATTTTAAAAAAGATTTAAAATTTCCATTGTTTCATAAAAAACGCTGTGATATAATCCGACCAGAAATATTGATTTAAAAAATAAGGCAGGGGATTTGATTGTTAACTACAATAAAAAATTCGACAAAAGAACTATTTCAAAAATACAAACATGCATGGGTCTTACTTTATATGTTTATCTATTTTCCGTGGTTCGGTTATTTAGAAAAACACATTACGACTCATTTTAATCCGATCCATATGGCGGTAGATGATCATATTCCGTTTATCGAGTATTTCATCGTACCTTATTTGCTATGGTTTGTTTATGTGGTTTATGCAGTTTTATACTTCTTTTTCCAGAACAAATCTGACTACTATAAATTATGCGCTTTCCTGTTTATCGGAATGACGGTCTTTTTAGCCGTGTCAACGCTCTATCCCAACGGACACTACTTAAGACCGGCGGTTTTTGAAAGAAATAATATTTTCACCGCATTAGTACGGGGGCTTTATGCTGCGGATACCCCTACGAATCTGTTTCCAAGCATCCATGTGTACAACTCCTTAGGCGTACACTTTGCTATCTGCAACAGTAAAAATTTTCAGACAAACAAATTGGTAAAAGGCGGTTCTTTCGTTTTGATGGCAAGCATTATTTTATCGACTATGTTCTTAAAACAACATTCCGTCTTTGATGTGATTACGGCGTTTGTCATGGCTGCATTGATGTATTCCTTTGTCTATGGAAGAGGGTTTGCTTTCAACAGACAGAAGGCTTGCGAGAAACGGTTACATCATGTATAGAACAAAAAAGAAAGGGCGGAATGCTCCGCCCTCTTACAAAACCGCAAATCAGTAGTATCTTCGCCCTCATCCGCACATTTCTTCCAATTCTTCCATCCAAATACGCACAGACGCATCACTTGGCATCCTCAGATCTCCCCTTGGAGATACAGCCACGCTTCCCACCTTAGGTCCGTCCGGCAGGCAGGAACGCTTGAACTGCTGGGAAAAGAAACGCCGATAGAAGGTTATCAGCCATTTTCTTATCACATCATCCTTATACGCCCCTGCAAATGCCAGCTTTGCCAGCCGGTAAATCTTGGAAGGCGCAAATCCGAAACGCATAACATAATACAAATAAAAGTCATGCAGTTCGTAGGGACCAACGATATCTTCTGTTTTCTGAGATATCTTTCCATCCTCCGGCGGAAGCAATTCCGGGCTTACCGGCGTGTCCAACACATCCAGAAGTACCGCCGACAGTTCTTTCTCTTCACAGATATCTGCATAGTAACGCACCAGATGGCGCACCAGAGTCTTTGGCACAGAGGCATTTACCCCATACATAGACATATGGTCGCCGTTATAGGTCGCCCAGCCCAGCGCAAGCTCCGACATATCTCCTGTTCCGATTACCATACCGCCGCTCTTATTGGCAATATCCATCAGAATCTGGGTACGTTCCCTTGCCTGTCCATTCTCGTAGGTCACATCATGGACACTCTCCTCCTGCCCGATATCCCGAAAGTGCACCCGCACCGCTTCCTTAATGTCCACTTCCTTCAGCGTTGCTCCCAGATGTTTCACCAGATTCAGCGCATTCTCATAGGTTCTGTCCGTAGTTCCAAAGCCGGGCATGGTGACTGCCGTAATGTTCTCTCTCGGAAGCTGCAGCAAATCGAATGCCCGCACAGTTACCAGCAGAGCAAGCGTGGAATCCAGTCCCCCGGAAATACCGACGACTGCATTTTGGCACTTTGTATGGGCAAGCCGCTTTTTAAGCCCCATAGACTGGATAAAAAGAATCTCCTCACAGCGTTTCTCCCGATCCGCCCTATTGCCAGGAACGAATGGCGCCGGATCCACATAACGGCTCAACTGCGTCTCATCTACTTGCAGCGAAAACGGTATTCTCTGATACGCTTCATGCTCATTTTGGAAAATATTCATCTTCCGCCTCTCTGCTATCAGACGCTGCACATCAATCTCCGAATAGACGGTTTCGTTCGTAAATCGTCTGGCTTCCTTTAGAAGCACTCCATTTTCTGCAATCAGATTGTGTGCGGAAAAAACAACGTCCTGCGTGGATTCCCCGTCTCCCGCACTTGCGTAGACATAGCCGCAGATCAGACGAGCCGACTGACCCGTCACCAAATCCTTCCGGTATATGTCCTTTCCGGTTACTTCATTGCTTGCCGAAAGGTTGACGATAATATCTGCTCCCGCCAATGCATGAGAAATACTTGGAGGCTTGGGCGCCCAGATATCTTCACAGATTTCTGCCGCAACCACGAGCTGTTCCATCTCCCGGCAGGTAAAAAGCAGATTCGTTCCCATTGGGATTTCATAGCCTGCTCCAAGATCAACGGATACCGCCGTCTGCATTCCGGCGGCAAAGTAACGCGCTTCATAAAATTCTTTATAATTTGGAATATAAGTCTTAGGAACAATCCCCAAAATCTTTCCGTGATTGATGGCTGCCGCCGCATTGTACAGCTTTCCCCCTACGGTAAGCGGAAAGCCCACAAAAATCAACGCATCCACCTGCTTTGTCCTCTCTGCAAGCCAAAGGAGCTGCTGTTTTGATTCCTCTAACAGCGTCTCCTGAAAGAACAAGTCGCCGCAGGTATAGCTGCTGATGGCAAGCTCCGGCAATACGATGAGTTTCGCTCCCTCCTGCGCCGCCTCTTCTATCTTTTCCTGTATTCTTTTTCCGTTCTCTTTCGGATCCGCAACCACAGCCTCCGGCGTGGCTGCCGCCACCTTCACAAATCCTTGTTTCACCCTCTCAACTCCTTCAACTCTTCCACGCTAAAATTATATGCCGAATTACAGAAATGACATTTCACCTCGATTGGTTCGTTATCCTCTATCATATCGTCCAAATCCGCCTTGCTCAGAGTCGCAATCGCTCTTCCCACTCTCTCCTTTGAACAATCGCAGTGGAATTCCGTTTTTATGGTATCCGTAATTTCCAGACCAAATTCTCCTAAGATTTCTTCCAAAATCTGCTCCGGCGTCATTCCTGAATCGAGCATTTCTGTGACGGATTTAATTTCCGTAATCTTCTTCTCTAAAGCCTCTACAATCTCATCGCCGGTAAACGGCATCAGTTGGATAATAAATCCCCCCGCCTGCTTTACCGTATTATCCTTATTCATCAATACGCCAAGCCCGACTGCGGAAGGAACCTGTTCACTGGCAGCAAAATAATAGGTAAGATCCTCCGCAATCTCACCGGTCTGTAATAAAGTCTGTCCCACATAGGGTTCTTTTAATCCCATGTCTTTGATAACGGTTAAAAAGCCTTTGCCAATTGCGCCGCCCACATCCAGCTTGCCCGCCAAATTTGCGGGAATGATGACCTGAGGCTCATCAGGATATCCCTTTACCATTCCCTTGGAATTTGCGGTAACTGTCAGCCCTTTTGCCGGGCCCTCTCCCTTCACCTGCAAGGTCAGAATATCTTCTTCCCCCTTCATCATAATCCCCATCATAGCTCCTGCGGAAAGCAGCCTTCCCAATGCCGCAGTAATTACCGGACTTGTATCATGTGCCGCTCTTGCTGCTTCCGCTATTTCTCTTGAAGTAACTGCAAACGCCCGAATCTGGTTGTCTGCCGCTGTTGCTCTCACCATGTAATCTGCCATTTTATTTCTCCTGTTCTTTTGCTACAAAATATACTCTCTCGCTATCTTCACGGACTTCTCCGCCGCGCTCCGCATCATAGACGCCTATCCATTTCAGACCGGACTTCTCTATCAGCTCCCGAATCGTCTGTATGGAATAAGCTCTCTGAAAATGCGTCTCTTCATATTTCTGGTAGAGCTCCCCTTCCTCCCGGATAAAAAGAGTCAAATCATATTCATTGACCCGCTCTTCCTTATCATAGAAATTTTCCCAGATAAAACTGCCTTCTTCTCTGTTTTCACAGATTGTATTATCTTTTAGCAGCTCTTCATATTTATAAACTGTATTCAGATCAAAAATAAAAATCCCGTCTGGGTCGAGATAATTATTGACCAACGAAAACACTTGGCTTAATTCCTCTTCCTCCATGATATAATTCATGGAATCGCAGACACTTATGACAGCCCTGACAGTTCCATACAATTCAAATTCCCTCATATCCTGAAGCAGATACAAAATTCCGTCCGCTTTCCCAGCCGAAATATCTCTTGCAATCATCAGCATTTCTTCGGAAACGTCCACCCCGATCATGTCATAGCCTGCTTTTGCAAGCAGCCTTGTCATTCTCCCGGTTCCGCATCCCAAGTCCAAAATCAGACCGGATTCTATATTTTCTTTTTTTAGTTCGCGCAGAATATATTCTTTCCATGCTTCATAGGGAACATTATCCATGAACATGTCGTAGACCTGTGCAAAACTTTCATACATGCCGTCACGCATTCTGACATTCCCTCCTTTTCGGCATTACTTACAATATTTCGTAACTATTCCGAACACCATGCCACAGACGTGCCGGTTAATGTCACTCGCCTCTAAAGAGGGTTCTGAATAGTTACCATTTTCCTTCTGTTATAGTAACAATATCTGGAAAAAAAAGCAACCTTGATTATTTTAGGACAAACCCTTATACTAAGAGTGTTGACTTAACGATTGGAGGATTTATGAATAACAATCTTGACCATTATATTACCAGAAATATCAAAAGTTTATATAAACGTAAGCTCCTTGCTCCCATTTTGTATCTGCTTCTCCTGCTGGTTCTCTGGTTTTGCCTGCCAGTAGATTCTATCTTGTTTCCAACTATTGTAAAGGATTCCGATTCACTGGAAAAGATGTACAAAAATAATGACCAGTATATTCAGGCAAGCCTTTTGAATCTGAAATTTACCGGTTATACGAAGACGGCTTTCGGTCGTACCATCGGTTATTACTATTATACAATGCGTGACAATACGTGCACTTTCGTACTGCTCTCTCCCCGCACCTGTGAAGAAGGGCTTCCTTCTATTGAAGAGATTTCCGTTTATGCCCGTATTGAAAAGAGCAATGCCGGCTACCAGCAATTGCTCTCAAAAATTGCAGAGGACCTTTCCTGGACGGACGCCGGAATCACAAAGAAGGTCAACGCCTATTACATCAGCGAACCGGGATTCCGCAGGATCATCAGTGCGGTTGTCATTATTATTTTTGCATTGACGGGACTTTATTCCCTGCTGATGATTATTTTTTCCATTATATATTACTTGTTTCCGGTGCTTTCCCCGCCCTGTCAGGTTCTCTCCGTTTTCGGCCGGCCTGCGGAACTTTTGGCGCAGGCGGAAGAAGAACTGGCAACGCTGCCGCAGCTTGCGACAGAGGATATGTTTATTACCGAACACTTTTTTATTGCGATTGCAAGAGAAGGAATCTTCATTATCCCGATTCAGGAAATTATCTGGATATATAAGCATTCCACACTGCACAAATTTTTCTGGTATCATTTCAGCATTTCTTACACACTGCATATCACGGCAAATAAGCGCCTGTACGTGCAGTTGCCGAAGAATCTGAAATCCGATATCGACGGCATTATTGATTATCTTTCTGAAGCCAATCATGATATTTTAGTGGGATTTAACGAAGCAAATCGTTTAAAGATACAGGAGATTCAGGGAAAACCGTTTCAGTTGGAGAAATTTGTCACTCTGTTGAAAAAGAGAATTTAAGAAAATGTTCCTCACTCAGTCTCATAATCTCAAGATAAAAATGAAACTGAGTGAGATTAAATTGTTACTATGAGCGCTCTTTAGACCGTGAATAGTAACATTAAATTCTCCTATTTATCCAGATATATCTTCTTCTGTTTCATGTCCACCTTTGCCACAACACCATATTGCAAAGCACATCTCGGAACAGCATGTCCAAAATTCACATTATAGACAATCGGAAGTTTCTCATTGTCAATCACTTTTGTAAGAATCTCTTTATATTCCTCGTAATAAGCTTCATCTTGCGGTTTCCCAACCAAAACGCCGTTAATTACATCGAATACGCCTCTATCCTTAAGTGCAATTATCTCTTTTTCAAAAAGTTCCGGTACAGGTTTTTCTTCACATGTTTCAATAAATAATACTTTTCCTCTCCACTCCTCTTTATTTGGAAATAATTGGTACTTTTCATAGACGTCTTTTTCATCCTTATATCTGGTTGTTGTAAGGATATCATAAAAACTCTCCAAACAGCCGCCCAATAACTCCCCTTGGAACACTTCGCCGCCTTGCAGAAGCTCAAACCCCCGCTCTTCCTTATGTGCTATTCTATCCGTCCCGATTGCCGCTCTGGAAAAGTCTGCTCTTTCTTCATACCAGATTTCACTGGATACAATTTCACTGGATTCATTTCCTTCCAGATAACTTTCAAACGCTTTTTTACTGTATGGCAGCATCTCATCTGCCATTTCACCCAACTCGCATATGAAGTTCGGACCATAATAAGTGGATAACCCAAGTTTATAAAACATTAAATGGTTAATTGTGGTGTCAGAAAATCCCGAAAATAATTTAGGATTCTTTTCTACGGCTCCAATAAACTCTTCATCTTCCATCAAATAAGGCAAAAGCCTATATGTATCATCACCGCCTATTGCACAAATAATCCCTGCAATGGAATCATCCAAAAAAGCATCTTTTAAGTCCTTTGCTCTTGCTTTGGGATGTCCCTGCAAATATTCAATACCTTTTAAAGAATTCGGCATAAATACAGGTTCCAGCCCATACTCTTTCAGTCTCTTTACGCCTATTTCTATATTGTGGCTGCAAAAATCTTCGCCCAACATACCGCTTGATAAACTTACGATCGCTACTTTGTCACCTTTTCGTAATTTTCTTGGATATTGCACTTTTCTATCCTTTCTGCTCACTCTGCCAGTTCCATTTCATCTTCCATTTTTACAAATCCATACTTTGCATACAATGGTCTTCCCATTTCCGTTGCTTCCAGCGCAATTGATGATACCCCTTGTTCCTTCGCTGCCTTTACTAATAAATCCAAAGTATGAAAGGCAATGCGCCGCCTTCGATATTCAGGAGCAGTATACATATTCATAATATAAGCCTTTTTGCCGCTCGGATTATGATAAGTTGGCATAATCTGATAAAAGCTCACACCACCTGCTCCAATAAACGTTCCGTTATCGTATACCAGATATGCTATGTGCTCTTCAGTTTCCAAAGCCCGCTTATAATACGCATAAGATTCCTGCTCCACAAAAGACATATCTACATCATCTGACAGCTTATTTGCCGCACGCAGAACTATAATTCTTGCTCTCACCAATTCTTCAATATCTTCCAGCGTTGCTCTCTTGTAAGCAAAAATACTATCTGCTGTACTTTCTTCCAATACAACATTTTTTAGATAAACTCCGATTCCGTCGTTGTCATTATCACCTATTATCTGGTCTGCAACCGCTTTTACCTCATCAATCGCATTTCCCATTGCAAATCCAACGCCACACAACTTCAACATTCCAATATCTGCATAATCATCCCCAAATGCTATAATTTCATCCGTTCCAATTCCGCACGCTTTACACATATGTAAAATTGCATTTTCTTTCGTAGCGGCTTTCTTTGTAAACTTGTACCAATAGCCATCTGAAAACCGAACACAATCACAGTCTGGTAAATTCTGCTGTAATCTTCCTGCTGCCGATTCATCAAATATTTCCACACATAGTTTTAATGACTCTTGCATAAAATCCTGAAAATCTGTGTAAATACTATTTCCCCAGCTTCTATCCTGCTGTTTCGGATCAATTTTATAATTCCAGTAATGTTCATCGACTGTATCCACTGTAATTTCACAATCCTTACCGCAAATTTCTCTTGCCTGTTGTATCAATTCCATCGTTTCTGATTCTGTAAACTCAGCCTTAAAAATATATTCTTCCTTATATTTTACTAAAGCCCCGGCACTTGAAATCACCACATCAGGATTTAGCTCTGCAATAAATTCCATAGAATTCTTTTCACTTCGCGAAGTGGAAACTCCAATCATAATTCCTTGTTCCCTGCATTTTTGTAATTCCAGCATTATAGTTTTTGAAATCGTTTTATCACTTCTCAGCAACGTTCCATCCAGATCAAACAATAACAACTTGCATTTCATTCGCTGTCCCTTCCTAACGCTCAATTATGCCAACCTATCCGCCAACTCTTAATCAAGATTTAAAAACCTTTGAAAAAATAACAAAAACCCCTCTTCAACAGCAAGCTGTTCTAATCTGTCTACCGGTAAATCATAAAAATGGCTTTTCATTGCATCTAATTTTGCCGGATTACCTGTCCCATATAATAATTTCATATTTAAATCCATCCTTACTAATCCCACTGACAAGGAAATTTTCTGTCTCTTCCCTGATAATAATATCTTCCTTTTTCACCTTATTTTTTCTGGGAAAATATCCAAGATCCAAGCGTACTTCCTTTTTATCAATATCTCGGTTGGAATAGCAGCAGCTATCAAAACCGATTAACTCAAACCCTTCCTGCAAATAGAAGCTTATTGCCGACACATTACAAGACTGTGTTTCCAGAATAATCGCTCGCCTGTGTTCTAAATTCGCCTGCTGTTTTGCCACTGCCATTAGTGCATGTCCAATACCTTTTCTTCTCAACTTCTCATGCACCCATAATTCTGTAACCATCAGTCTGTTAGACCACTCCTCCGGACAAGTCTCAATACAGGCGGCCAATTCCTGCTTACCTTCATTTTCTTCTACAACTCCCCATGCATAAGCCTTTTCCCAATGCTCCTGATACAGCTTATCCGGGAAATCATATTCCTCCGGATAATGCGAAATAGGCTCTTTCAATTTTGTTCTAATAAAATCAACATGAAAGCTATTATTGACCTTTTCAATTTTTACATCAAAATATTCCTCTGTAGTATACCGCATCGGTATGGGAACATTTTTCCATTGTTCTTTTGGAAGATGAATGATTTTGTATTGTTCTGTACTCATATCTATCTGCTCCTCTTAACGGAAACTCTTGAATTTAACTTATAAAATCTATCCTTTTAAAATACCACAATAAATTCATTTTCAAAAAAGCCCGGAAATGCCCTATTTACAAGGCAGCCCAGGCTTTAAGCTACTATTCGAACTCCCTAGCAATTAACAGATTTGTTAATCTTTTAGGTCTATTTTACAATCCAAATGTACGATACAACCACGCTTTACTATCAACCAACATGTGTAAAATTCTAACTATATAAATGATGTCCTCCTCGATCACATAATAAATCTTGTAATTGCGATAATAATCTTTTCGGACACCCAATCCAGCAAGCAACTCATCTTCGTCCAACTCATTTCTTTCTGGAAAATCTACCAAAGAATTTATTTTTGCACGAATCCCACTTACTATATTTTCAGCAACAGACGGATTTCTCAATTCATAGGTAATGTAATCTACGGCATTCTCTAAATCTCCTTCTGCCAACTCTGTAATTCTAATTTGATATTGCCTCATTCCTGTATTTCTTCTCCAATCTGTCACATACAGCATTAAAATCTTTTGTCTTTCCCTCTTTTATCTGTTCCAACCCTGCCATTACAAGCGCTCGAACTTCTTTTTTCTGTTCATCCAAAGCCCTCTGGTAATCCTCTTTCAATCCCACAGCCATGTTATTCAGTCCTTTCCACTTTTATTATCTGTATTTCTTTTAACAAAAATTTTACTTGTACTACTTGTATGATACCGTAGTGAAATAATATTTGCAACAAGTTCTCATATACTTTATCCCTTTCCCCTATGTGCCGTTATTATTGTATAACTATGTGCATTTACCGTTATGGTACAGCCATCTATATTTACATACCAATTCTTTCCATTTCTTGTAATAATGGCATGGGCAGAATTAATTTTATCTTTGCACCATTCAACAACATCATCTGTATTCAAAGACAGATTCCTTTTTATCCGTACAACTCCCAATTCTGTCGTATGCAATTTGTCTAAGTGATTCAGCAATTCCAAGTTTGAAGTCGCCTCTTCTTCTGACTGAACCAAAAGCTGGGGCTCTTCATTCCCTATCGAAGCTCCAAGTTTATATGCTTCCTCTAATGCCTTCGTATCTTGAATGTCCCCAATGTCCTTAACCCCTCTTACAAGCACCATGCCTGCATCCTCCAAATGAAAGAATTTAAGTACAAGCTGATACTGTAATTTGATTGCGTCAAACAATTCGGGTAAAGCTGCCGCTCCTACCAACAGCAAAGCCAGCTTTTTTATTGGAAACTCATTTCTCATAGGTGTATGCAATCTATCAATAATTGCTTTTAATTCTGCACTAATCCCATAAAAATAGACCGGAGATGCAATTACTACCATATCGGCAATCCGTAACTTTTCATAAATTTCTGCCATATCATCTTTTTGAGAACATTGATTTCCTTCTCTGGCAAAACATGAATTACATCCAATACGGGGATTTACTTTATAATCGGCAACGGAAACTATCTCTACCGTATTATTTTTGCCTGCTCCCTCTGCGAACGCCTGTGCAAGCAAATCAGTATTTCCACCTTTCCGCATACTGCCAACAAAAATAACAACTCTGCTCATTCCTTTCATCTCCTTTGTATTTACAGACTTTTTATCAAATTAATGTTTGCCGCTAAAAGTATCACAGAGCAAAAAGACCCCACAAACAGCGTATTTACACCATTTGTGGGGTTCTGTACCTAAGAGAACAACCCCGAGAAAAACTCCTTAATAGCATCTATAATCCCGGAAAAGAATTTTCCGATCTTCTCGCCGATACCGCTGGCAGCCTCGCTGTCAAAGCCCATGTCACTCAGCTTTTTGTAAATAGATTCTGCCTGTGAGAGCAGACTGTCCACATCCAGATCCAAGTCCTTGATTTTAAGCATCAGCTCTATCAGCTCGCTTTTTTCCTCAGCCGTAAGCGTAATGCCAAAATCACGGCTGGCCTCATCAATTGCTTCGCTGATACTGTTCTCGCTCTCTAATGCCCCCTCCGCAACTTTCTGCTTCAGGTAGGCAACCATACTTTCAACATCCTCAGATTCTACTCCTTCCAGCTCTTCAAGCCTTCCTGTCAGAACCAGCTCATTTAATGCGGTATCTACCCGATTCTCTGAAATCTCATCACCGGTCATTTCGCCATATGCCTTAAAAATGCCTACAAGAGCCGCCGTTCCGCTTATAGGCTGCGGTCCTGCAACAATAATATCCGCATCCTCAACTCCCGCCGTTACCAAAGCATTCTTATACATTCCTATCGTACAGTAATTGATATTCTTCGTAGAGATGTTAATTCCATTCCCCTTTTCACGTTTCACGATTACAACGGAGGACCATGCCCTTGAGCCAATCTCCTTCGCAGAAATATAAGACCCTAAATAGGAATGCTCCTCTGCGTTGGTGACATAGCTAACGTCATAATTTCCCAATTCCGCCGCCGGAATTCCCATCAAATCCAAAATGACCTGCTGCTGTTCCACTTTCAAATCGGCTCCAAAGGAAAGATATGGCTTATCATCCTCTTCAATGACTACATTGTCATCGGCTTCATCCAATGTCAGCTCCGTCGCAATCGCATCCGCAGACACGACTGCCGGCGCCAGAAGCGAAAGAAGCAGCGTTAGACATAAAATCTGTCTAAATATTTTTTTCATGTTACATTATACCTCCAATATAGCCTTCCTTGTTTCTGACAACATTTTTTCTATAAAATTGATTTTGCCATATCTTTTTTATTTATCCTCTATGATAATCCATAAGATTTTCTTAAGATTTTACACTTGATGTTCCAATCTGTCCGAAATATGAACCTCCAGCCAATCATGTATGTCGCGATAAACAAGCTCCCTGTCGGTCTCATTCAATATCTCATGACGATCGTTTTCATAGAGTCTGCAGGTCACATCGCATATCCCTGCTTCCAGAAATTGAAAATGAACCCGCTTTACGCCTTCTCCCATATTTCCCACCGGGTCATCCTCCCCGGATGCTATGAGAATCGGAAGCTGTTTTGGAATCCTTGCGATATTTTCCGGCTGATTATCAAATAGAACCGCCTCAAACAATCCCAAGTATCCATTTAATGTAAATATAAATGAACACTTCGGCTCATGATAATAGAAATCTACGATTTCTTCATCCTTTGTCAACCAGCTATTTTTCACATTTCTCCCTTTCAAATCAAACTGTTTATAATCACCTCCAAAAGTAAAATTCTCCACCAGCCTGCTCCTGTGGCGCCAGCCAAAAAACTTTGCCAAAATCTTTACTACGCAGATTCCGAGCTTTGTGGTTTTATCCGGTACACTTCCGGTTCCTAAGATAATTGCCCCCGATAACCCTTCTCCATGAAGCGAGAGATATTTTCTCAGCATGTAAGACCCCATGCTGTGCCCTATCATTACATAGGGCACACCGGGATTCTTCCGCATCATCAACGTTCTAAGCTTATGCATATCTGCTACCAGCACATCACTTGGATTCTCCGCTGCAAAATATCCCCAATCTTCCTGATTTACTACGGACTCGCCGTGTCCGAGATGGTCATGCCCCACCACCAGATATCCGTTCTTTGTCAAAAATTCTGCAAACTCCCGGTAACGCTCAATAAACTCTACCATCCCATGCGTAATCTGTACAATTGCCTTATATTCCCCAGAATCCGGCATCCATTTCACTGCATGTATTTTTGTTTTTCTATCCTTCGACAGAAAACGAAATTTCTCTTCTTTCGCCAATACACTTCCCTCCTAGTATAATAATGTAACGGCACGCACCGCTTTGCGGCACCTGCCAAGTCGTCGGAAGGCATTCCAAAAATGCTTCGCATTTGCCTTCCTCCTATAATGTAACGGCACGCACCGCTTTGCGGCACCTGCCAAGTCGTCGGAAGGCATTCCAAAAATGCTCCGCATTTGCCTTCCTCCTATAATGTAACGGCACGCACCGCCTAGCGGTAACGGCGGATTACGACCTGCGGTTCATACGCTCCGTTATAGTCATCGCTTGCTAAATCATAGACAATGGAAATCGTAATCGAATTTCCCTTTCCCCGCAGCATGTCGTCCACTTCCCCCGCTCCAAATTTTTCTTTTAAATAATCTAAAAATCCGTCTGCATCGCCAAAGTAGACCGCTTTTCTGCTGTAGCAGCCTGCTCCTGCAAGTTCCAGTTTCAACACATTTCTATTTTTCCCAAACACCCTTGCCGAACGGATATGAAGATTCCGGTCTGCAAACACCGGCTTGGAATTTCCCTTTCCGAAAGGTTCCAATATATGAAGCTGCTCCACCAGCTCTGTGCTTACATAGCCAATCGGCATTGCCACATCAATCCGCACCTTTTCCGTCAAATCTTCCGGCGTAAGCGTGCAGCTCTCGTTGATGCGTCTTCGGAATTCCTCTGCTTTTCCATCTTTTAAAGAAAGCCCTGCCGCCATCGGATGCCCGCCAAATTTGGTAAACAGCTCCGAAACCCGGTTCATCTCCTCATACATGGAATATTCCTCAATAGAACGTCCGGAGCCTTTGATTCCTTCTTCTCCTTTGGTCAATACAAATACCGGACGGTAATAGCGTTCCCGAATACGCCCCGCAATAATCCCCGCAAGACTCTCATGGCATTCCGGCAGATAAACCACAAGAACTCTGTCCTCTTCCATTCCTTCTGTTTCAATTTTTTCAAATGCCAGATTTAACTGATCTGCCGTCAATGCCTTCCTGCTGTTGTTCAATTCAATCAAATGCTTTGCAATGGACGCCGCTTCCGATTCATTTTCTGCCAAAAGCAGCTTTAGGGCATATTCTGCAGTATCCAGCCTGCCGCTTGCATTCATACAGGGACCGAGTACAAATCCAATATGATACGTGTTCAGCTGCTGCATTTTCAGTTCATTCTGTAAAATCAACGCCCGCATCCCAAGATTCTTCGTATTTTGCAATGCCTTTAAGCCTTCTTTGACCAGAATCCGGTTTTCCCCCGTCAGGTTCATCACATCCCCTACTGTGGCAAACGCCGCATTTTCCAAAAATTCAAACGCCTCATCTGCCGGTCTGTTTCCCCGCTCATAGAGCGCCCGGACAAGCCAAAATGCGACTGCTGCGCCGCATAGCTCCTTATAGGGATATGTGCAGTCTGGCTGCTTAGGATTGATGATAGCATCTGCAAGACTCGTTTTAAAAATACGTCCTTCTTCGCTTTCCTCATAGGGGATGTCATGGTGATCTGTCACAATCACCGTCATCCCATGCCGCTTTGCATATGCAATTTCCTCCAAGGCGGCAATCCCATTGTCACAGGTCAGAATCATATCCACGTCCTCCGACATTGCCTGTTCAATCAAATGGATATTGATTCCATAACCGTCCGTTATCCGGTTCGGTATGGCATAATCCACCTTTGCCCCCAGACCCTGCAAGGCTTTGAACAATATGTATGTAGCATTGACGCCGTCAATATCGTAATCTCCGATAATGCGTATTTTTCTTCCCTCTGCAATCTTCGCAAAAATAAGCTCCACTGCTTGATCCATATCTTTCATTTCATGCGGACTATGCAGCGCTCTAAGATCTCCATAGAGATATTCCTCTATCTCCTCCTTTGTCACAAGATCACGGTTGCGGATTACCCTTGCCACCACCGGGTCAATGTGGAACTGCTTTCCAATACCGGCAAAATCCCCACCCTTCCTTGTCTCAATCCACTGTTCCATTTATCTATTCCTTCACTATATATTTATACTCAAGAGCATACTCATTTCCCAAATGATTTACTACTCTTCTTCCGGATAATAAGAACCTGTCGGCAAACCATTTGGCACACGGGCATCATAACGCACTTCCATTAGGCATAAACCCTTCGCCGGCATGGCAGGACCGGCGAAATCCCGATTCTTCCCCTCTAAAATATGCTGCATTTCCTCTGGGCGCTTCCTGCCAAGCCCTACTTCCACCAAGGTCCCCACCAGAATCCGAACCATATTCTGAAGGAACCCATTTCCCGTCACATCTATTACAAGCTCTCTTTCCTTTTTCGTAAAACGAATATCAGAAACTGTCCGAACCGGAGATTTCTTAAACCTTCGGTTTCCGCAAAAGCTGATAAAATCATGAGTTCCGATCAGATATTCTGCTGCCTCTTTCATATCATCTATGCGCAGCGGTTCCGCCAGCTCCGTTACGTATTTTCTTTCAAACACCGCCGGAACCGTGTCTGTCCAAATGCGGTAACGGTAGGTCTTTTCGTAAGCATTCAATCTGCTGTGAAATTGCCCGGAAGCGATTTCCACCGACTGTACAGCGATATCCTCAGGAAGATATTCGTTCAGATAATCCCGGATTTCTCTCACTTCCAATCTCGCTTTTGCTTTGAAATTCGCTACCTGACCCACAGCGTGTACGCCTGCATCCGTCCTCCCGGAACCATGTACCTCTATCTCCTCGCCGGTCATACGGGAAAGCACAGTCTGCAGCTTGCCCTGTATGGTCATATCCGTATTTCCCTGTACCTGCCAGCCCCGGTAACGGCTGCCGTCATACGACAGCACCATTTTATAATTCGTCATCACTTATTCCTTTATCTGCTTAATCCGTTCTTCGATGGCCGAAACCACTGTCTCCAGCACTTTGATTCTGGCATAATACTTATTATTGCCCTCTACCACGACCCAGGGCGCATACAGCGTAGACGTACGAACCAGCATTTCATCTACCGCCTTTTCGTATTCGTCCCATTTTGCCCGGTTCCGCCAGTCTTCGTCCGTTATTTTCCACTGCTTAGCCGGATTCTCCTGCCGCTCTTTAAATCTCCGCTCCTGCTCATCCTTATCAATATGAAGCCAGAATTTAATCACGATATTGCCTGCATGGGCTAACTCCGCTTCCATCTCATTCATCTCACGATAAGCGCGTTTCCACTCTTCTTCCTTGCAAAATCCCTCAATCCGCTCTACCATGACACGTCCGTACCAAGAGCGGTCAAAGATTGCAACATGACCTGCCTTGGGCATTTTCGTCCAAAAACGCCATAAGTAATGATGTACCTTCTCGATATCATTTGGCGAAGCAACCGGATTTACCGCATATCCCCTTGGGTCAAGCGCTCTCGTCAGCCGCTTGATCGCTCCGCCCTTTCCTCCGGCGTCCCAGCCCTCAAACGCAAGCACCACCGGTATACGGTAACGGTAAAGCTGATTGTGAAGCTCGGAAAGTCTGGTCTGTAATTTTTCCAGCTTCTCTTTATACTCCTCTTTTGACATTTCTTTTGCCGGGTTGATTCCTGCCAGAACAGAGGTCCGCAAATTATCCGATACGGCGTCTTCCTCCTGCATATCCTGTTCATTACACGCAGCATCCGAAGTCTTTTTCCTCTTATTCTCTGCAACTGCCTCTTCCAATGCATTTACCACAATCTGCATCATCTTTACTGCGGCATATTCCCGGTCAGTTCCCTCTATAATATTCCACGGAGCATAATCACTGTCGGTCTTCTCCAACATCTCCTCGTTCATTTCAAGATATTCCTCGTAATGCTTATTCCGTTTCAAATCATCCTTCGTCACACGCCACTGTGTCTTCTTGGATGCAAGGAGCTTTTCAAACCGTTTCCGCTGCTCTTTCTTCGAAATATAGGTAAACAGCTTAATTATGACCATTCTGTCATCCGTTAACTGCTTTTCAAAGGAACAGATTTCTCCATAGGCGCTGTCTAACTCACTCTCTGCTGTCAGTCCGTCAAACCGGTCCGTCAGAACTCTCCTGTACCAGCCTCTGTCAAAAATAGCAATCCTGCCCTTCTCCGGCGTCTTTGTCCAGAAACGCCACAGGAACGGATGCATCTTTTCTTCTCTTGTCTCAACGGCTGTGGAATGAACCGAAAATCCCCTCGGATCAAGCGGCGCAATCACCTGATTGATCAATGTTCCCTTGCCTGCCGCTCCAAGCCCCTCATACACAATAATGACCGGAATCCTACATTCTTTACAGGCGCGCTGCAAATATGCCAGCTTGGGCTGTAAAATCTCCATCTGCTCTTTGTATTCCTTTTTACCCATTTTCTTGTTTAGATCAATTTTTTCCAGCATAGCTTCGTCCCCCTTTTCCGTTTTTGCATATAGTAATATTATACCACATTTTATTCCCTTTGTTTCATTGTTTTCAACATGAAACACTTTTCTTTCTGTTCCGGAAAAAGCAATAATAACCGAGAATTGATTTCCGCATTTTTTCTTCAATAACACTTGCGCACTCTGAAAACAATGTGTAAAATCAAAGAAAGGTTAGGAGGACATCACATGGATTTATCAAACTATTTTCGAAGCATTATTGAACAGGACAAGAGTGCAGTTGTTATCTGCAATCTAGAGCATGAAATCATCTATATGAACCCTGCGGCAAAAGCGAGGTATGCAAACAGCGGAGGAGCAGGGCTTATTGGGAAAAATCTTTTAAACTGCCATAATACCCAATCCTGTGAGCAGATCAAAAAAGTGATTTCATGGTTTCATGAAAGCGTGGAACATAATCGGATCTATACATTTCACAATGAAAAGGAACAGAAGGACGTCTACATGGTTGCGCTTCGTGACGAGTCCGGTACACTAATCGGATACTATGAAAAGCACGAATATCGGAATGCAGAAAAAGAAAATTTATATGATTTCAAAAAATGATATTCTTCTCAAACGAAACACATAAAAACCGGAGGTTACCACCAATGAAATTCATCTCATGGAACGTTAATGGACTACGCGCCTGTATGAAAAAAGGCTTTTTAGAATTTTTTGAGACAATGAATGCAGACGCTTTCTGTCTGCAAGAGACAAAGCTGCAGGAGGGGCAGATTGATTTAGAACTGCCCGGCTATCACCAATTCTGGAACTACGCCGAGAAAAAGGGATATTCCGGTACTGCCATTTTTGTCAGGGAAGAGCCTCTCTTGGTCAGCTATGGCATGGGTATTGCAGAGCATGACATGGAAGGGCGGATCATCACTTTGGAATACCCCGCCTACTATCTTGTCACCTGCTATACGCCGAACTCCCAGAATGAACTGCTGCGGCTTGACTACCGGATGCAGTGGGAAGAGGATTTCCGTGCTTATTTATTACAATTAAACGACAAGAAACCGGTTATTATCTGCGGCGATTTAAACGTGGCGCATCAGGAAATCGACTTGAAGAATCCCAAGACCAACCGGAAAAACGCCGGTTTTACCGATGAAGAGCGCCAAAAATTCTCTGCCCTGATAGAAGCCGGTTTTATTGATACATTCCGGTATTTCTACCCAGAACTTACCGGAATCTACTCTTGGTGGTCTTATCGGTTCCATGCGAGAGAGAAAAATGCAGGATGGCGTATCGACTATTTCCTCGCCTCCGCTTCCCTTGCCGATGCATTAAAGGATGCGAAGATTCATACGGACATCTTAGGCTCTGACCACTGTCCGGTCGAATTGGATATTGAATTATAGTAAATTACTTTCATCAAAAGAAGCCGGACGTTTTTTGTCCGGCTCCGCTTTCTTTTATATATATCTTTTTTCAAATTCTTCCACCCGCATCGGCTGTCCGAAATAAAATCCCTGTATATACTGCACCTTCATGTCCCGCAGCTTCTGTAACTGATCGTTCTCCTCCACGCCTTCCACGCACATGTGTACGCCGATGGTTTCCGCAAGCTCAGATACCATCTTGACAAAGACCTCCGAATAATCATCCTTCCCGATATCTATAATGAAGCAGCGGTCGATCTTGATAATGTCAATCGGCAGCTCCCTAATATGGTTCAAAGACGAATAACCGGTTCCAAAATCATCAAGTGCCACTAAGACTCCCAACTGCTTGATTTCACCGAGAATCTTCTTCATTCTGCCTATATCATTGATGGCAAGGCTCTCCGTCACCTCCAGCGTCAGATTCCGGGAATTCACTCCCGTCTCCAGTATGATATTGCGAATCCGGTCTACCATATCATTCTGCAAAAGCTGAACCACCGACAGATTAACATTGACCCGATAATCGGGATGTCCCATATCATTCCAATATTTCAAGCGTTTGCATGCCTCACGGAGCACGAATTCACCAATGGGATTAATCAGCCCCAAATACTCCGCCAGAGGAATGAATTCCGACGGTGAAATGAATCCCAAGGTTTCCGAATTCCAGCGCACCAACGCTTCCGCACCGGCGCATGGATCGCCGTCCTTAGAAATATCAATCACCGGCTGATAATATACCTCAAATTCATCGCAGGCATTTAAAGTCGCATACCGCATATTTTTCTCTAAATCCAGACGCTTGAATGAAGTTGTCGTCTCCACATTGTCATCATAGAACTCAATCCTGTTCTTTCCGCTCTTCTTCGCTTCATAGAGCGCAATGTCCGCCTTCTTTATCAAATCCTGCACAGTATCCCCGTCATCGGGAAAAGTTACTACCCCCAGACTCATCGTGCAGTAATAATCCGCGCCCTTTAAGAACCACGGCTTTGAAAAAGCAGCTCTGATTTTCTCCAAAATCTGGTTCAGTTTATGGAACTGCTCATGTGCAACTATAATGATAAATTCATCCCCGCCCATGCGGTAACAGGTATTCTCTACTCCATCAATCCGCTGCAGGCTATGGGAAATGGATTTTAGCAGGACGTCCCCATACTGATGCCCAAGCCCATCATTGATATGCTTGAAATCATCCAAATCCATGTATAACAAAGCGCCTTGCCCGCCGCACTCCTTAGCCTGCGTGATATAATACGCCAGATCGTGCTCACATCGCATCCGGTTATAAAGTCCTGTCAAAAAGTCATTATTCGCCTGTTTCTCGATTTTCTGCTGATACAGCTTCTTCTCCGTCACATCATAGATTGTAGAAAGCGTAACGGCCCGTTCGTCCACCCAATGTATCTTGGTATGGTAAATATCAAACCAACGGTTTTCTTCCTCCGAATGATATTCCAAAAACCTTCCGTTTCCGCCCCTCATATCCTTCGTCCGGAAAATTGTCTCTACCGCCCTCTCCAACGGCATATCCGGAAACAGCGCCTGAAACCTTTGGTTTGTATACAAAATTTTACCATCCGACGGATCGCGTACGCAGATACCGCAGTCTATATTTTCCAGAATTGCCTCCAATGACGCATAAGAACTTGTCAATGAATTCTGTGCAATCTTTTTCGCCAGAATGCTCTGGACAATCTGCTTTACCTCATTTAAGAAACGGATATCCTCTGTCTTCCAGATACGCTCCTTGTTCTTTTCCGAAAAGACCAGATACATCGCCGACGTTCCGTTTACCTCGATCGGCAGGCTGAGCATGGCGCGATACCCATGCTCGGCAAAAAAATCCTCAAACTCTTTTGTAAGCAAAGTATCCGAAGAAATCATATAAGGTTTACCTGTCAGATAAGGAACCTGCTCCATCGGAATCTTCTGCATTTTTTCAATCTCAGAATCCTTTTCTAAGCTAACGTGCTCACTGATCATATCCAGCGTCGCTTCATCCTTGCTGATTCGCACCAGCGTACCGCTTCCAATATCCAGATAATTGCACACATCCTTTAAGATATCCGTTACAATTCCTGCAAATTCATTCTCGCTCTCCAGCTTCTGGACGACCGCAGTGATGACTTCATTCCGCCTCAGCTCATCCTGCATCTTCTTCTGAGATTCACGGCTCTTTAAGAAAGCCTCCTGTGCCAGGAATTCATCCAGCTTGACGGCAAAATACTGCTTCGTCTGCATCTCCAGAAACTTGATAGACTGATAATATTGCTGTGTATTCGTTGTCCTAACACAGGCCGGAACATCCTCTCCATAGATACCGTCCTCTTTCAGAACACCGATAACAATCCAGATTGCCGCAATCTTACCGCCCACCTTTATACCGATACCGCACATTTTCAGATAAGGCTCGTCAATCGCTTCCTCTACCACATCCTCCAGCTCTGCTGATAACAGACGGTTCAACAATACCACATGACGCGCCATTCCAATCTTGCCATGAATATAATTCAGTTCCTCCCGGCTTCCGTATGCCTTTGTCACAACTCCCTGCGAATGGCTCAGACACACACAATAAAGATTGGTCGCTGCACAAAAATAATCCTGCAGATTCTGCAATAATCTTCCGTCCAGTAATTCCTCCGAATAATCCAGAGTATCCTTCTTTTGTTTTTCTTCTGTATTCGCCATATGCTGCTACCCCTTAAAACCAATAATGAATAAATAATATCCTTCCTTCTCACGGATACAGTATTCTTTCCTCAAATAAAAATCACTTCTCAGCCTCAAATGCTTTTTCACAAAACCATTTTCATCCGAATACATCACCATTACCCCCCCAGCCTTCAATAATTCTGCCGCTTTTTCAAAAAATTGCCCGTAAAATCTATCCTGTTCTTCTCTGGTCTTCTTTCCCCTATCAGGCATATCAGTTACAATTTCATCAAACAAATATTTATGGGTAAAATCAAATGCATCGCGATGGATATAATTGATATTCATTCCTGCCGCCTTGGCATTTTCCCTTGCTCCTGTAATCGCCTCTCCAAAGATGTCCGTTCCATACATATCGCCGGCAGGAACCAGTAAATCCCGTTCCACCAGCATCGTGCCCACTCCGCAGAAAGGGTCTAACACCTGCGCCCCTTCCCGTAAACAAGGCTTCGCCAACTGCATAAGAAGCGCAGCAACAGACGGATGCATGGACGTCGAAACCGCTCTTCTCCGGTATGAAAAACGCCGCATCGGTATCGTATATAATTTCACGCAAGGGAAGGTCGTACCATCCTTGTTCTGATTCAAACGTATCTCCACTTCATAATGTTCTGTAGAATTGAGCAGCTTTCTTCCTGACATCTCTTCTATGCAACGGGCAAGACGGTGGATAAAATCGCTCGTATCCTCTCCCATGCGCTTCTTTCTCTCTATCCGGAAATAAAAAGGCGGCTCCCCTTCATGTCTGGCGGCAATCCATTCCAGCAGACCGCTCTCCAGCAGCTCTTTTGCTATCTGCTCCGGCGTATCCTCAACATGCTTATTTGCATTTGTCAAAAACAGCATTTCCCGGAAGGTGCGTATTGCCAGCAGTTCCCGGACGTCCGGCGTCTTCACCTTCACCCCCGCCGGAATCAAAACCGGTCTGGCGCTTTTTATCTGTCTTGCCGTTATTTCCCGGTAAGCCGGGTTCGTAGTCAATATCACTTCCGATTCCTGATCGTAACCGCTAAATTTATGACGCTTCCCACCATCCAATCTAAACAGCAGTTCCTCCATTGCCTTCTGCTCGTCCCTGATGTGCTTCTTTTCTTCTTCACTGCAGACCAGAGCACACAAACGCCGGTAGTGTTCATGCAGCCGTCCGGAATATTTTCTGCAATCCAAAGAAAGCATTGCCGTCAGATAGGAACTTTTGACGAAGAGCCTGTCCTCTTTCTCGTACGCTTCAAAAATTGCGTCAACTGAATCCTCGTCGCCAATCAATCCTAACGCCAATGCAGCATTTTTCCGAATTTTAGCATCTTCTGCACTTAAAAAAGACTGCAGGGATTGGGTTTGCCTCTCCCATTGCAGCACTTCTTCTTTACCATCAACTTCTTTTAACTGTTCCTTTAGTATTATCAGATTCCCTCTGACATCTCTTTTTTCCTGTAATTCCTTGCAAACTTTCGCTATCATACTTCCCTCTATCCTATTGTTGTACTTATATTCTACTGTATGAAGTTATATTTTGCAAGGCTAATCCGCATTTTTATATGAAGCATTTTACGCAACCCCTTCCGAGAGCACCCCATAATCTTCGATATACTGCTCCACATCACGCTTCAGTTTATCCCAAGCATCCTCATGTTCCACATAATATTTCGGGCACATTTTCCCTGTAATATCATAATGGCGGATGACCTGTTCTGTAGTAAGGCCATACCTGCCGCAAAGCCATGCAATGAGATGCACCAGCGTTTTGTACGTATCATCCGTAAATTTTCCTGTATCGTCCGGAATACAGCACTCAACCGAAATCGTATCATTATTCCGGTCATTAGATGCATAAGCAACTTCGTTGCACGGAATGCACTGTACCAGTTCCCCATCCATTCCAATGATAAAATGGCTGCTGGCGCTCGTATCATGGCTGTCTTTTAAACCCTCAAAATAACTCCGGTTCTGCATTGCCGTAGTTCCGGGATTTGCCGTATAATGCACGACAATGCCATTCACTTCATCAATTGCCGTCCCCGGTCTGGAATACTCGTTAATTGTCAAAAGCTGAACATCATAATCCGGCGGCGTCTGTATGACCTTCGTCGGTCCCTTTGTTCCCTTCGATTCATCCAGCCCTGCTGCCGACACCGTTCCCCTATCGGATGTTGGCTTACCTATTTTGACCGCAATCAATACAATCAAAAACACTGCTGCTGCCAGCATCCCAATCCTCATGGCAATCTGCATCATTCTGCGTCTTCTCCTGAGCCTTCTGCGGCGCGCCGCTATCCGCGCCCTATCCCTGCTGCTTCTTCCTGCACCCCTGCTTCCCGTTCGTCTGTTCCTCCTGTAATCCCTTTCCCTGTACTCTGTCATCCCAATACCTTCTTTTGTTTTCCTTCCTATTTTGCTTCCGTAAGCTTTCATCTATTTATAGATTATCATGATTATAGAAAAGAAATGCTAACAATTGCTAACCGATTTCTTATTATTTTTTTAAAATTCCCTATAATATTCTTTTAACAGAGCAATTTCAGCCGCATACCCCGGCAGTTCATTCGGCGTTTCCAGATAAAACGGCAGTTCCCGCAGTTTCGGATGATTGATAATGCGCTCCACCGCCTCAAGTCCTATCGTTCCCTCTCCGATCTTCTCATGGCGGTCCTTGTGGCTTCCAAAAGGATTCTTGCTGTCATTTAAATGGATTGCCTTAAGCCTTGACAATCCAATAATCTCATCAAAGCTCTCCAATACCTCGTCCAGATGGTTCACGATATCATATTCACCATCATATACATGGCAGGTATCCAGACATACGCCAAGATGCTCCTTTAACTCTACCCTGTCTATAATTGCACAAAGTTCCTCAAAGGTACGTCCCACTTCGGAACCTTTTCCCGCCATCGTTTCAAGGAGCACCGTCGTCTGCTGGTCCTCCCTTAAAATTGAATTTAAATGTCTTGCAATCAGTTCAATCCCGGCTTCACTGCCTTGTTTCACATGACTGCCCGGATGAAAATTATACATCGCCCCCGGAATGTAGGATAAGCGCATCAAATCTTCCTCCATCACATTTTTTGCAAACTCCCGCAGACCTTCATCCTTCGCACATGCATTCAAAGTATAAGGCGCATGCGCCAATATCGGGCCAATTCCATGTTCCCCCGCAAATTCCACATATGCTCTCATATCCTCCAGATCCAGAGGTTTCACCGCTCCGCCTCTTGGATTCCTCGTAAAAAACTGAAATGTATTGGCTCCTATTTCTACTGCTGTCTTCCCCATAGCCAGATAACCCTTTGAGGAAGATAAATGACATCCGATTTTCAACATAATTACATCCTATCCTTTATCTCATTATAAACTTTCTGCGTCTTTGCAAAACATAATCAGCAAACCCACAGCAACAAGGTCTTTCCTAAGATACAAAAAGAATCCGGCCTTGCCGGATTCTCTGTCTGGTATGAGAAATCCCGCAGAATTTCCCATACATTGGTCTTTTTGCACTGTTCTTAAAAAGTACTTATCTTTCCGCACAGACCTCATGCACAAAGCAGCTTCCCTGCCTATGCCAGAGCAGCCGTAATAATTGCCATAGAATATACCTCAGATGCGCTGCACCCACGGGACAAATCATTGATCGGCGCGCTAAGTCCGAGCAGAATCGGACCATATGCTTCGAAATTACCCATACGCTGCGCAATCTTGTAACCGATATTTCCCGCATTGATATCCGGGAAAATAAAGGTATTGGCATGTCCTGCAACCTCGGACTCCGGACACTTGGTACGTGCTACACGCGGAGATACCGCTGCGTCAAACTGAAGCTCTCCTGCGATTGGAATATCAGGCGCCTTCGCTTTGGTCTTAGCCGCAGCATTGCGCATTTTATCCACATCCTCGCCTTTACCGGAGCCAAAGGTTGAATAGCTCAAAAAAGCCACCTTAGGATCCACACCGAAGATTCTTGCACACTGGCAAGTCTCAAGGGCAATCTCCACCAGCTCGTCCTCTGTCGGATGGATATTGATGGCACAGTCGCCCATTGCAAACACCTCATTGTCACCGGTTGCTGCCGGGCGGACCAGAATAAAGCAGGATGAAACAATGCTGCTTCCCGGCTTCGTCTTAATTAACTGAAGCGCTGGACGGACCGTATCAGCGGTGGAATAGGTAGCTCCGCCTAAAAGCGCATGTGCCAGCCCCATTTTCACCAGCATCGTACCAAAATAATTAGCTTGCAACAGCGTCTGTTTCGCTTGCTCCATAGTCACTCCCTTGCTCTTACGAAGCTCGCAGAACAACTCCGCCATCTCATCCATTCTGTCAAAATTTTTCGGATCGATTACTTCCGCGCCCCGGATATTATATCCGCTTTCTTCGGCTGCATTTGCAATCTCCTCTGCATCTCCAACCAGAATCGGACTTAAGAAATTGCTTGCCAGAAGCCGGGACGCCGCCTCTAAGATACGCGGGTCTGTCCCTTCTGTAAATACAATCTTCTTCGGGCTCTTTTTCAACATGCTGATCATTTGTCCAAAGCCAAGTACTGCCATAGTTCTCTTACCTCTTCTCTTATATATTTCAAATAATTTATTTACCGATTATTATTCTATACGGTTTTTATTTATTTGCAATACATGAACTTTATTTAATACAATTTCTTATTGTATTTTTTAGGGAACATAAAAATTTCCATCTCTTCCATTTTTATCCGTCCGTTCCTATCGTATATCCCGTAGGATTTCCTTTAAGGTTTCTGCGGAGCGTTTTAACTTTACGCCCTCCTCTTCATTCAAAGAAACCGGTATCAGCTTCTCGATTCCATTTGCCCCAAGAATTGCAGGCATACTCAGAACCACTCCGGAAATCCCATTTTCTCCGTTCATATAACAGGATACCGGCAAAATAGATTCCTCATCCCGGACAATCGCCTCGCAAATCCGTTTCACCGCCATTGCAATACCGTAATAGGTCGCCATCTTGCGCTCTATGATTTCATACGCACTGTTCTTTACATTCTGGAATATCTGCTCGGTAGCCTCCGCATGATTGAAATGCCCCCGTAATTCACAGAAATCATCAATCGGCAGTCCCGCCACCGTTGCCGAACTCCATGCGGCAAGCTCACTGTCTCCATGTTCTCCGATAATGAAAGCATGTACGCTGCGGCTGTCTACCCCCAGATGCTGTCCTATCTCGAACTTCAATCTTGCGGTGTCCAGTACAGTCCCTGAGCCTATGACCCGGTTTGCCGGATAGCCGGACAATTTTAATGCCGTATAAGTTAAAATATCCACCGGATTGCTCACGACCAGCAGAATGCCTTCAAATCCCTGTGCTGTGATTTTCGGTATGATAGACCGAAAAATCTCTACGTTTTTATGCACCAGATCAAGCCTTGATTCTCCCGGCTTTTGATTTGCTCCTGCCGTAATGATAATGACAGTCGCATCTCCCACATCCTCATAATCTCCTGCATAGATTTTCATTGGACTGGCAAATGGCACGCCATGACTGATGTCCATAGCTTCTCCCTCGGCACGCTTTTTGTCAGCGTCAATCAACACCATTTCCGAAAAAAGCCCCGTCTGCATCAGTGCAAATGCAGATGCAGAGCCTACGAATCCACAGCCTATCATCACTGCCTTTCTGGTTGTGATCACATTTTCATTGTCTGCCATATCTTTCCCCCTTTTTGAATGGTTTATTCCATAATTAGGATACTCAATTTATCAAATAAAATTCATCAGGCTTCCGCCAGTTCCTGTTCGGAAATACGTTTGAAAATGTATGATTCTACCTCGTCTTTTTTCATTTCAAGTGCAATCGCCAGTTCCCCATACAGATTCGCTTCTGCAATTTTTAGATATTTCTCATCCACCGCCGTTACCTTTTTTCCCTCTGCCAGTCTGGATTTTTTTCTTAAATACAAAGTTTTAATAATTTTCACCCATTCTCTGCAGTCACATCTGTAAAGCACTTCTTTATAAGTCTGTTCCCTGCGTTTCTCGTCCGCCACCCATATTGTCTCAATCCCTTTCATTCCATTGATTAAGTTCTCTGCCTGTTCTCTGGTCAGCACACTTCGTATCACAACCTTCTGGTTATCCACCGGCGTATAAATTCTCCCATCTTTTTCGCCTACCGGAATCAAGGTATAATAAAGCCTATCCTTTGCAGCTCCGGATAGATCCATCTTTCCGATATCCATCACCTGACAAACACCGGTTGTTCCATATACGATATATTCTCCTTCTTTAAACATCTCAGACCTCCTTCTTCCTGCGTTTCATGCTGTAGTCACTCAAACTTACTGCATCGGAAAAAACAAAATCCGCCACGTCCAATCTGGACGAAACGGATTTCTTTTGTGAAATATATTGTAACACTTTTTCCTTATTTTTGTAAGACTTTTTTGACTTTAAAATGATTTTTGTACAATTTTGCGAATACACAAGGGGTTCTTTTTGTGAAAATTAACTACTTGCAATTCTTTAAGATTTCCCCATAGTATTGAGCGGATTCTAAAACATTGCCCACCCGGCGGAGCACTACTTCTTTCACAAAGGGCTTCGTGATATAATCCCGCACTCCCATCGTTATCGTATCCGCCTGTAATTTGGAAGAATCATCCGCAGTAATAATAATAATTGGTATCCCTTCCATTTCCGGAATCTCCTGCTTCTTTTGCAAAAAGACCCGCCCATCCATGACCGGCATAATCATATCCAGAAGAACCAGATCCACCTCATACCGGCAGTCTCTCAAAAGAGCCAACGCCTGCTGTCCATTCGCCGCCTGTAAGACGCGATAGCCGCTTCTGAAAATATCCGCCAGCGCTACCCGCGCCAGCTCGAGATCATCAACAATCAATACGGTCTTTTCTGCTCTGCCTGACGTCGATACTGCCGCCCGATATTTGCTCAGCTCTCTGTCAATTTCCTTCCGCTCCGTCACATCCGTCAGCATACCAAAAACCACATGCTTGGTCCCGATCTGATTGATATATTTTAACTTGAGATTGACCCAGATTCTTCCTCCGCCTTTCATTTCCCGGACAAATTCACACTCTGCAACATCCCGCAAGGTTACGGCACGTTTAAACGCTGCGGTAACTCTATGCCGGTAATCCTCATTTACCACGCTCAGCACATTGCCCTTCGCTTCATTGATATCCTCGTAACCAAACAAGTCATAATAAGCATTGTTGACCCGGATAATATCCAGGCCGGATACGTCATATTCATAAAATGCAACTGCCTGCAGCATATTTGAAAACATCAGCTCCATCTGGGAAGCGGAGGACCAGAGACTATCCATACTGACCGCCTCTGCCTCTCTGCTCTCCTGACGAACACTTTCACTTGAAAATGCAAGCTGCTCATACTCTTCCACCGGCATAGGCTTTGCATAATAGTATCCCTGCACATACTCACAGCCAATGCTCCGCAGGAAGGATACCTGTTCTCTTTTCTCCACGCCCTCCGCAATGACCGGCATATTCAGCCACTTCGCCATACGGATAACCGAGGCCAGGATATTCTCTCCTCTTCCGGGCATATCGCAGTCTGCAAGGAATTTCATATCTATCTTCAATACATCTACTGCAATGTCTTTTAATACATTCAAGGAAGAGTAGCCGCTTCCAAAATCATCCATCAAAATGGAAAAACCGTTTTTCTGCAAGGCGCTCATCGCCTCTCTGATGGCGACCGGATTACTCGTGTAGGCGCTCTCGGTCAGTTCTAACTGCAGCAATGCCGGAGGAATGTCATATTTCACAACCAACTGACAGATCAGTTCTACCAGATTCGGATTATACAGGCTGACTCTGGACATATTTACCGATATAGGATAAGGCTTCTTCCCCTCGTTCAGCCATTTGCGAAGCAGCTTGCAGACATGCTCCCAGACATAGTAGTCCAGCTTCATGATAAATCCGTTCCGCTCAAACACCGGTATAAACTCTCCCGGCGACATCATCTGTCCATACTTATTCCGCCAGCGTATCAATGCCTCTGCACCGTCAATCGTATTGAACCGCAGATCATACTTCGGCTGTAAGTATATCAGAAACTCCTCTGCCTCCAACGCGGCGTTCATATTGTTCACAATCAACTGTTCTTTTACAATATCCTGCTCCAGATCCTCTTCGTAAAAGGCATAATTCTTCATATAATTGCCTTTGCATTTCTTACTGGCAAGCTTCGCCCTGTCAATCATCTCATTGACTGGCAGCTCCCTGTCTTCAATCACATAGACGCCAAACACCGGAACGATATCATAATCTCTTTTATATTTATTCAGACGCTTTCTAGTCTCTGCAAAATATTGCAGCAAGCTCTCCTGACCCACACCGCTGATACAGAAGTTAAACACATCCGCTTCTTCCCTGCAATAGATAATGTGCTTGAAATTCTCCGAATAAGCGCGGATAACATCTGCAATAAACTTTAACAGCCTGTCTCCCTCATTTCTCCCGTAAAAAGCATTGAATAGCTGGAACTTATAGATATCCATGTGCACCATTGTAAAACTCTCGGTTGGACATTTCTTAAACAGCCGCTTCAATTCCTTGACAAACTTCTCTTTTTTGTATAAGCCAGTCAATGTGTCATACTGCTCCCGATAGCGCAGCTCCTGCAGCACATGAAGCTCACTCCGCTCAATAGCATTCCTTAAACGAAACCTCATAATCTCCGGTTGATACGGTTTCCTCACCATATCCCAGGCTCCTAGCTGCAGGCATTTGACCTCCTGCTCCTTATCCTCATTCACGGTAGATACGATCACCGGTATATTTTCCAGCTCTTCCAATTGTCCGCACTGCTCCAGAAATTCATAGCCATCCATCACCGGCATAAGCAAGTCCAGAATAATTGCGGATATACGCTTTTGTTTCTTTAGAATATCCAATGCATCTCTCCCATTGGATGTCAGAAGTATTTCATACTCATCCGAGAGTATTTCTTTTAGTAATTCACGATCAACCTCGTTATCATCCACAATCAGGACGATGTTTCTTCCTTTCATATCCACCACCATCTGTATCGTACAGTCCTTTTTCATGTACTTGCAGTTTTGTTATATATGACCAATATAATCCCATTCCAAATCATATATATGTTTAATATTACCACATTTGCAAAATGTTTTCAACGCACAATGCAGAATATCATACAATTTTACCGGTTCGTCCCTTTATTTTTCTTAGAAGCCGCATTTTTTTGTACTTCCTTGTTTGTTTTCGCTCTTTCTCACAGATATTCTCTAATCTTTTGATATCCTCCTTTTCTATCGGGCAGTTTCCATAACGCACGCCCTCATACCACTCGAACACTTGAATCGTTTCCTCCCCGCACACTCCGCTTACTCTCAGCCGTTTTCGATACATACGAAGCGTCTCGTCTAATGTTATTCCTTCCGTGCGTCCCTTCAGACTGCCAAGCAGGCGGCGCATCAGAATTTCCGTCTGCTTCCTTCTCCCCGCTCTGCGAAACCGCCATGCCATAACCGCCCTTCCCATCAGCAGCAATAAAATGAAACAGACAATACCCGCACAAATCCATCCAAAAAGTTCTTTGAATCCAATTTGCAGGCGATTGAAAGACTCCCCGCTCTCTCTCGATTCTGACGCCGGCTCCGGCGCTTCCGTCCCTTTCGGATGATCCCTGTCTCCCTCCTGTGCATAGGCGGCCGCCATATTACGCCAATTTCCGCCGCCCGTCTGATATCCGGGCGAGGCATCTACATCCATCCAGCCGAATCCGGTGAGATAGACCTGTGTCCACGCATGTGCGTCGCTTCCCCATATCGGATACCAGCCTTTCTCTCCCTGCTCATATTTCACGGAAAATCCTTCTACATAGCGCGCCGGTATTCCAGATAACCGGCAAAGCAGGGCAAGCGCCGTTGCAAAATAGGTGCAATACCCTTCCCTGCTGTCAAACAGAAATGTGTCCATCACAGAGCTGCCTTCCGGCGTTTCTTTCGGCTCTTTTGAATAGGAAAATCCCCCCTCTTTTTTTAAATAACGGAGAATCGCCTGCACCTTGTCATAATCATTGTCGATTCCGGCTGTCAGTTCTGCTGCCAAAAGTTCCATATCCGTTGAAATCGTATTTGGAAGCTGAAGATCTTTTTTCCGGATTTCCTGCTCCCGCTTCATACGTTCCGATGCCCAGCTATCCGACATAATCTCGGATATTTCCTCGTCTTTAATACTCATCCGCCTCACACACTCTTCAAAAAGCGTATCCCCCGTCTCTGCTTCTTCTACCGTCTCTGCTTCTTCTACCGTCTCTGATTCACCGGATAAGTCCTGCGCAGTCGCCTTTCTTAAATATTCTACCAGATTTTCCTGTTCCAGGTTCATAGCTAACGCCGATATCTGATAGATATCTCCGCTCCTCTGTTTTTGGGCAAACTTTAGATTACTTCCGGCTATATCAATGCGTATGTCCCTATCCTCCGGAAAAATCTGATAGGTGTTCGCCGGATAAAATAACACGCCCGTATGCAATCTTTCATAGCGGAAGGAGTAGGTGTAATTCTGACAGAAATGCTCGTCCTCACTCCCCTTTAAGCCCGACTGATACAGATAATAAAGATGCTCCCAAATCTCCCATTGCTGTTCACTTCCTATCTCCCCATTCTGATAGACCTGCTCCGCTTCTCCCTCCTCCGTCCAGTTGTCGTCCTCAAAGGTGTCCTTGATTACTCCGGCAAAATATCTGCTCTGCGTCCCTGAACCGGTATAGGTGGATACCTCCATTAATTCTCTGATATCCCTGTCTATCAGCCTGCCCCAAAAGCTCTCATGATCTTCCGAAAAACCTGTTACTCCCACGGAAAACTCATTGTCCTCATTCCCATAAGCGAGATTAATAGCCAGTTCATTTAACGCATTCCCCGCCTCATGCCACAAATTTTCCACCTTCTCCCAAGAAAAGGGCCGTTCTGATACCGGAAGAACGGCAGCAATTACAACGGTTCCTGCCAATAGCGGAAATAGTTCCCTGCGCCCTACCTGTACGCTCCTTTGCACCTTCTGCCGGATATATAACACAGTCCCCTCCAGTCCAAGGAAAAGCAGCGCGGCTATCGGAATCGGTTCCCAGGGAACTTCTTCCATTGCCTGCCACAGAACTATGCCAAAACAGCCGACAGCAATTCCTGACTTTGCCCAAAAGTACTTCTCGCAGATACGGTAAAACCACACGCCAGCCAAAAGCAGGAGCGAAAGCAAAAGCCACCCATATCTCAGATCCAGCGGTCCGCGAAAATTCCATCCGCTGTAATAATCTATGATTTGTCCCAGATAACTGGCTTCCATTCCGTTCTGATAGCCCCTGTAAATTTCCCATCCAAAAAACATGGAACACATCAGCAGTAAAAACAGCTCCGCAGGAAACTTCTTTTTCTTCGCATATTTCCGCACGTATAACATCCCGGCATACGCCGCCGATAACATCAAAAGAACAAATGCCGACACCTCCCAGCCCGCAATCATTCCTATCCCGTACGTGATTCCATAACTAAATATCATATCCGCTCCTGTTCCCCATAGGTCTGGTAAAATCCGATTCCGGCTTCCGTCCATACGGCTCGTTCTGTAGAAAGTGTTTCTCCCGACACAAAAATCACGCTGGATCTCACTCCGGCAAACTCCTGCTTCATCCAGTGAAGCAGCTCGGTATCAGCTGCTCCTGTAAAGCACACTGCATATTTCAATTCCCGAAGCAGCGCCGTTTCCAGAGGAATCCGGTACAGGGAATGTTCTGCCTCAAAACGCATTTTACCGCATGTTGCATAGAATTCCTTCCACTCTGCTTCATTCCTAATCCGAAATACGCTTGTCTTCCCATTCTCGCAAATAAATGTCACCGGTATTTTCCGCATAAGACATGCATGGACAGCAGATACTGCCTGTTCCATCATGCAGTCCTCAAAAACCAGCTCTTCCTTCTCCGATTCTTCATGCTTTTGCAAATCCAGCAGCAGCAAGATTCCCTGACGAAACCGCTCTTCCTGCTCTCTGGAAAACAATTTCCCCTGCTTTGCCGACGCTTTCCAATGAATCTGACGCATCCCGTCACCCGCTTCATAATTGCGCACCTGCACATCCAATTCTCCGCTTCTGGCATTGATTCCCTGTAATACTCCCTCTTCTTCTAAGATTTCTTTTTCAAATTCCCACGGTATTACCCGCGGCAGAACGGTTACCATCAACGGTGCTTTTACCCTGTGAGATATAGAAAACAGACGCAGATAGTCCGACACCAGAAACCGGCCGATACCGACCTGATATTCGCCCCGATACCTGCAGCAAAGCGACGCTTTCATTTCTTTTCCCTCTCCCGGAAATAAGTGAAAGCATGGATTTTCTTCCACTTGATATACCTTTGCATACTCCTGAGAAATTTCCGCCTGAATGCTGTCATAATAAAAATGTCCTTCATTTTGTATGGAAAAGTAGTAATCTACGGATTCTCCTTTCACTACATTCCCTGTCTCTACTTTTTGGTAATATTTAAACTGCCAGGCTACTCCGGCGGCATAGACCAGAGATACCAACGGCACCGCCGTTATAAAATAAAACAGCATATACGCCGCCCGTCCGCCATGAAAACTTATCAAAATCCATGCGGCAATCCAGAGAACAAAAAATACTGCCCATCTAATGACTCTTTCCCTTTTTCTCATCCCATCCTGCATCTATCCTTCTATACCTCCATAAAACAGGAAACGGCAGCTTTACTTGTCATTTCCTATAAGCACCGGCAGAACTACTCTGCTTCGTATCTCTGCAAGTATCTTTTCCGGCGTTTTCTGATTCATTCTTGCCTCCGCCGTCAATAGCAGCCTGTGGCTAAGAACTGGGTACAGCACCTTTATGACGTCGTCGGGAATTACATATTCTCTATTCTCTACATATGCGCTTGCCTGTGCTCCGCGAATCAGCGCAAGCACCGCTCTGGGACTCGCTCCAAGTCTAAGCTCACGGTGTTCTCTGGTCTTTTCCGCCATTTCCAGAACAAATGAAATCAAATCCGGATGAACAAAAACTTTTTCTACCTCCTCCTGCATACGCAGAATTTCCTTGGCAGCCACCTGACTTTTTATCTTCTTCCACTCCGCATTGTGTAAAAATTGTTCTACAATCTGTTCTTCCTCTTCGCGCGAGGGATATCCCAGTGACAGCTTTAAAAAGAAACGGTCAAGCTGTGCCTCCGGCAATTGGTAGGTTCCCAGCTCGTCCAGCGGATTTTCCGTCGCCATCACCATAAACGGCTTTGGAAGTTCATAGGTCTTCCCGTCCACACTGACCTGACGCTCCTCCATTGCCTCCAGTAAGCTCGCCTGCGTCTTTGGCGTTGCCCGGTTGATTTCATCCGCAAGCACAATCTGATGCATAATTCCTCCGGGCATATATCGAAATTCTCCGTCATTCATCCGATAAACAGACACCCCCGTCACATCGGACGGCAGAGTGTCCGGCGTAAACTGAATCCTTCCGAAATCACATCCCAGCGTCTGTGCAAGTGTCCGCGCAAGTGTCGTTTTCCCCACTCCCGGAATATCCTCAATCAAAAGATGCCCCTTAGACAGCAGACAGATGACTGCCAGCTCTATTGCTTCCCGCTTTCCGATTACTACTTTTTCTACCTGTTCGATTATTTCTTTTGCTCGATTCGCTCCCATATCTGCCTCCGTCACTGTAAATTTAGCCCTGCAGAGATACCGCTATTTTCGTCTTCCTATCTACATTATATTATAAAGATAAGAGACTTCAATCAGAAGTCTCCATAAGTTATTCTCCGTATACCGAAAGGTGTGCACTACGCCTGATACCATTTAGACCAAAAAATCCATGTGTGCGCTCTGTGTACCAAAAAGGCGGATACCCTTGCCGGATATCCGCCCTATTTTCGGGGAGTGCACCCCGAACTTTGCGGTCCGGGGTGCATGAGTTATGAAAAATTATATTAGCTTATTAGCTAGTACGTGTATATAATACAATACTTTTTTTGAAATTGCAAGTGTTTTTTGAAAATTTTTTTAAAAATTTTTTATCCTATATTTTACACGTTTTTCGAAGATAAAACACTGTTTTCAATTCCTTTTTCCATTATTAACTAAATATTCACATTTCGGACAATTAGATTTCACAAACTATGGTTATACTAGGACTATCAAATGAAGAAAACAAAGTCCCCCCTTTGTTACTTACCATTTGATGCTGAAATACTTTTTCAATTTTTCATAAACTCTCCCCTATGAAACAGTCACAGGAATGTGGCTGTTTCATTTTGCTTTCATCTTGCGCACTGACACACTCATTTGATTTGCAGTGCGACATGCTGCTTCCCATAAGTAAAAGTTAAAATCTGAATACGAAAGATTCTCTCATAACCGATATTCTCAATCCCCGCATATTTCACCCGCAAGAGCCTCTCCCATTGCGCATAAAAATCCATATACTTCTCATGAAACTCTATCGAAATTGATTCCTTCCGAAAATCCTTCCCCTGTAGAAACAGCTTCACCTCACTGCCCTGTTCTAATATACTCTTTAGTTCCTCCATGTTTCTACCGTTCCTTCCCCTTCAAAAACAGAACATTTGTTCTGTCCATATCATACTATGATTGGAAGAAATTGTCAAGAGAGAGGAAAACCCTGCGATACCAGAAGCTGTAAGATATAGGGCTTGAACATATACCGGACTCTGCTGCTTCTTATGGTATAACCGTTTTCCTTTAACATGTTATCCAGCACAAAATTCGTCTTTTTATTTTTATTCCCATATAGGACCTCTATCAGCCTCTCATCCTCATTGCCACAGGCTTTCCTCAGAGCCTGCAGCAAACCGCTCTGATACAATAATTTAGCGGTCACCTTAACGTCAGCACATTCGGACACCCGTTCCAGCCTCCGTTTTAAAAATTGTTTCCGGTTCACATCCGTATCTCTGGCAATCCGAAATAAAAGCACATCCCCTTCTGCAAATCTCTGAAGCCGGTAACCGTTCCGGCCTGCTTCCATCTTCACTTCCCCAAGTATCAATTTTTCCAGCAGAAAAGAAAGACGGGCTGAAATGGCAATACTCCGATCCGCCAGCCGGATTCTGTGATTCGTCGCATCAATCTGCTCCTTTTGCAGATGAATCAGCTCATCATAAGATGAAACCCCCTCGTAAAAGCATCGGATAATTGCCTCCGACAACACCGAACACTCTCCCGCCTTTTGGCAGAGAAATTCCACATCCTCCTCATTATAATAGTAGATACTGCACTTTTTTGCCATATAAGCCGCAAGGGTATCCGGATCGAGATAGACGCTTTCCTCAAAGATATTCCGGTTCCCGGTATAGTATTTCTCAATGCACCAGCGATAAAATCCGGAATATATCGTCCGATAACAGTCCAGCGTTGCAACAGAGTTAATCTTCACCTCATCAAAAAAGAACTCCACAAAATCTTTGTCAGACATTTCAAAAAAATTCTTCCCACTCTTCTTTTCATATTCAAAAATCCGGTTATTCGTAAACGGATATGTATTCATCTGTGTATGGCACTGCAAAAATTCCTCCGACAATTGTCTTGTGTCAATTTTTATCATATTTGGCACACCCTTTCCGACGTTTGCTTACTAAATTAAATATAGCACGAAACAAAATCACAAGTCAAACTTATTTATTTTTATTCTCTGTTTTTGTTGACAAACATATGTTCTGGTTTTATAATTTATTCACACCAAAGATTAAAAATAAACTTTTCAAAAACATTTGAAAGGAGCAAAGTTCAAACCATGACAAAACAGCTACAACAGGAAACAAATACAAAGCAATGTCCTCCTATCCCTTCCCGTGACGAATTTCACCGGGACTTTGCGGGACTTATCTATGCGGCGGACTTCAACACAAACTATCCGAACCCATATCGGAACATCGTACATACACAGTCGGAAATCATTGCAAACAGAAAAAGGAGCACTCAATGAATCAAACACAATATACATTAGTAAAACTGCCAATCCAGAAAATTTTAGAACAGGACTGTAATCTGACGCTTACTAAAGAGGAAGAAGCAGAATATTTCATTGCACAAGGAACTTCGCTGCTCTTCGATCAGATTGAACGGCTTCGGGGAAAGCCTTCCCGCCATATTTCGGAACTGATTTTCGTTGTCGCCAAAAAGAACCCCAGACAGGAGGAACAGCTCCGCCGCATTTTAAACTGCGGATTTACCTATAACGGCATGCATTACACACGATTCGGGAAATCCGCCTCTCAGGCAAAGGCGGGAATTACCGCATTTGCAGCGGATACAATCTATGACGAGTTATATCGTATTTCTCAGATGGATGTAAGCGTCGATGCCTGTGTCATCTCCAAGTATGAGGCGCAGAGGTGTCTGGTCTTTAGCGGCTGTACACTGATTAAGGATTATTTCCCCAGAATCGTCATTATCGGAGAATACGAAAAAGTATTAAAAGACCAATATATACGGTATGCGGTAACGAAACAGCGTGAAATCACGGATTCGGAAAGCGGCGAAAAGAAAATGGTTTCCGTCCGGGAAGTAGAAGAAGGCTCTCATGATATAAAACTATCTCCCTTCGATGGCTGCGGATGCCACGAAATGGAATTTATGCAAAAAATCAGCGCTGCCCTTGGACTCGACTACCTTGCCGCCGGCAGCCAGATACGTCTCCCTTTTATCAAAGGCTATTCCGTTTACGTCCCGTTTCGGGAAATATTGGGAGAAATGGGCGTCACCTCCATCCGGGACGTTTACGGAAAAACACACAAAATCGAAGACATTGACTGCATCTGGAATGTCAGCATGTTCAAGGGACACTCGCTTTTTCACAAAGCCTATGGCGAAAGAGCATGGGACTGCTACATGGAAACGCTCCGCAAGTATGAATTCAAGCTCGGAATCAGCAAATACAGCCATCATGTAAAAGATTTGAACTTCAAATCCCGCATGAACTTCCAGTATCTGCAGTGTTTGGATTTATGGAACAAAAAATATATCAAAAGCTTTCAGGACAAGGATAAGAGCTATGATATCCTCGACGCAAAAAATGACGGGAAAATCATCCGGCTTGCCAAATACACTACAGACTTGCTGGAAAGGATTATCAAGGGCGACAAATTCTATACCTACAAGTTTCTGGGTATCCATGACACCGACAGCCTTGAAGCGGAAAACAATTATGTGAAGGCGGTTCTGCTTAACGACCGGATGTTAAAAGACCCCGCCGTCAAGCAGTTCCTCTACCGGAAAGTGAAGAAAAGCATCAACGACTGCAGGCTTGGAAAAATTTATGCAGACGGCTTCTATCACACTGTAATCGGAGACATGATCGGCTATCTGGAATACGCTGCTGGGAAAGAGCCGAAAGGCTGTCTTAAGGCAAAGGAATTTTTTGCAGAAACGCTTCCTAACGGAAAAGTCCTCTCCTTCCGCTCTCCGCTGGTAGACCCTTCCGAGGTAAATGACGTTACCCTCGTGTCGAATGCGCTTACCGGAAAATGGTTCTCTCATTTAAAGGAACAAGACCTTGTGATGATAAATATGTATGACCTTTCGGCTCCTCAGCAGGGCGGAATGGACGAGGACGGAGACGCTGTATTCCTGTGTCCGGATCCTGCAATTGTATCATCCAAAATCGCCAAGCCCATTATTATTGACATGGAAGACAAGGCTACCGCCAAGGCGCTGCCTTATACAATGGAGAACCTTACCGAATATGAACTGATGACCCGTGACAGCCGCATCGGTGAAATCACCAATGCCGCCACAAGCATTGAAAACAAATACACGACAGATGAAAACGTGCGGAAGCTCTACGATGACTTTGCTTCCCTGCTGCGGCTCTTTCAGGGAAAAGAAATCGACTATTTAAAGACGGGACTTCGCTGGCAGATGAACGCCGGGCTTCGGAAACATTTAAAACAACTGCCCTGGTTTCTGCTCTATCACTATCCTTCCAAGTTAAAGACCTATGAGCAGTTACGGCAGAAAAATCAGGCCATCGAAAACCTGGAAGACAAATTTCCCCTGAATGCCTTCCGTTCTCCCTCACCCATGAACGAGCTCTGCGACTACATCAACATGTGGGAGAAAAAGCAGATTGTATGGGACCGCTCTGCGGAGGATACGGGCGCACTTTTGACGAATCCTTCCTTGGAATTGAATGACCGGAAAGTCATGCGGGAAATCCGTCATGTCATCAATGATTTTGGTCTTCATTTAAAAGAAGCGCTTGCAAAAAAGGAAGCGGAGAAATCGGAAACGGATTTTGGGGAACTGGAACTTTTGACCGAAACTTACAAAGAAAAACTGGCAGCTCTGATTTCGGATGAAGAATTACTGGCAAATTATGTTATCAAAGTATCCTACCGGAACCAATCCATCAGCAAGCATCTCGCGTGGATGGGCTATGGGGATTATATCCTGTTAAATTTAAAGCAGAATTCACAGGAAAATACCGCAGTATCCATCACCGAAGCGCCCCAGAAAACAGAAGATACCTATGAATATCTCGGCAAGCATTATTTTTTTAAGGAGTGTGAGAACCATTTATCAGACAGAAAATAAATACCTGTATGAAATTTTAGAAGACTATCAATTTGCGGAATCGAAACAGGAGCGGGATGAGATTTTTGCTTCCTTCTGCTCTTCTATCTGGACAAACGCAAATAAGCGCAAAGTCGTCAAAAAAAACATCCGTTTCCGCGTCAAAAAGGAACTGCTTTCTACAGAGCTGGGACAGATATTCGATGCATGGTCGGAGGTTCCCTATACCTCCTACCGCTCCATGACAAAGGAAACGGACTACGCCAGCCTGATACGGCAGAAAATAAATAATCTCTACACAAATCTGTTTGACGGGGAGGTTTGTTTAAAGAGGGAATACATGGACTCCATCCGTCTCCCCAAGACCTTATATCTCCAATGGATAAAAGGAGAAGAGATGGAACCGGATGACGTTACCGCTGCAATCGATGATGCGATTGCAGCCTCCCTTATGATAAAGGAGCTGTCTGCCAAGCAGAAAATGGATCTGTCATGGAATGATTATAAGAAAATAACCGAACAGTATTTTAAAAAACTCTTCGAACATTACATCAATATGGATGATTACGAAGATAAATCCATGCTGCATGTGGACACTGCTCTCTGGGCTGAGGACAACTATTGTATCCGCTACTTCTGCCAAGGACTGGACGGATATTTTAAAAATTACCAAAAACATTATTACGGACTGCCGCAAACGACCCGATTTGGATATTCCAGATGCCAAAGCTGCCAGAGATTATTTGAAAAAAAGCACAATCGTCAAATCTACTGCCCTCTTTGCTCCGAAATCCGGCGAAAGGGCAGATATAAAAAATATAATAAAAGGAGACAACCACAATTAGAAAATGCCGATAAAGCCTATATTTACAATGAAAACTAAGGTTTTTTTGTATGTATATATACGTTATAGGAAAAGGACATCCTAATGGAACTTTTAAGGAGGAATTTACATGAAATTAGATTATGCTACTCTCATATCTCCCTATCCATTTTCTCTTACCGCCGTCGGAGCCATCAAAGCTCCGACCTTAAGGGAAATCTGGAATCCTTCTGTCACATGGCAGACCTACAATCTCTATCTACAGCTTCTTCTCATGACGCCGCAGACATATTGCGGTCAGAAAGACATTTCTATGTTTGACCTGATAGCATCTGAGCAGAACCTACAAAATTCCTATGAGAAAATGTTCAATTTCTTTTTTGAGGAAACGGTGATTTGGAACAAAGAAAATTCTGCCTTCCTAACCTTCCGCAAATCAAACGGAAATGAAGAACAATCTCTCGCTGGCATCATACATAGGGACAACTTTTCCGAATTATGCGACGTGATTTTACAGCGATGCGGCGTCAGCCGTTCCGACGCCGAAACGGACGTCACCAATGTAAAAAACAAACGCGCAAAGGAAATACTTGAAAAGCTCCAACGGGGCAGACAGCGTATTTCCAAAAAATCTACCCACGATAAAGATGTGGATTTACCGAATCTGGTAACGGCGCTTGCCGTCAAAAGCAACTCCATCAACTTTATCAATATCTGGGACCTGACCATTTATCAATTCTATGAGCAGTTCAAAAAAGAGCAGGCAAATGTCTACTTCGACATCCAGAAAATGTCCGTAGCTGCTTATGGAAATGCCAAAAACACATTCAAAGGCAACGAATGGTATAAACAAAATTTATAATTTTAAGGAGGACGCAAAATGGAAAATATTTTTGCAAACAGAGAAGTATGTGATCTCATCTTTGAGGATTACGAAACAAAAACACCTTTTTTAAACATGGACTACGCAAACGTGTCTACTACGGAAATCACCGGTGAGTCTGTATTCGCTTACGGCGGCAAAGGCCATCCGAAGCGCGTCGCTTTCTCAGGCGAAAGAGGCGGTACTCTCACAATCGAAACGCAGATGCAGAGCTTTAAGCTGTATCAGCTTTTAACTGGCGGAAAAGTATCCAATGCTTCTAAATTTATGGCAAGAGAAGAACTGACTGTCGCAGAAGGCGGCGCTGTCACATTGTCTGCTGTTCCTGCAGATACAAAATCCGTCAACGTATTTGCTGCCGACGATGACTGCGGTACGGCAATGACTGCAACTGTAGAAGATAAGAATGTTACCGTTACCGGTGCTGCTGCCGGAGACAAGGTTGTTGTCTACTACATGAAAGATCTCTCCGACAAGGCTCAGAAGATTTCCATCAAGGGAAGCTCTTTCCCGAAGGCATTTACTGTCTATGGCGATACTGTCATGAAGACAGAGAACGATGAGCTGTTACCATACAAATTCATCGCATACAAAGCCGTTCCTCAGTCCAATATGAGCATCGGCATGTCCAATAACGGAGACCCGGCAACCATCACGATTACCTGTGACTTGTTAGTCAACGAGAACGATGATATGTTGGATCTCATCTTAGAAGAGGGCGAAGCAACTGCGTAGCCTTTGGTCCGGGAGGGCAGCGCTTGCTGCTCTCCTATTTTTTACGCTGCAAATACCCCCTGCCAATTCTTTCCGAGAAAGGAGGAATCCTATATGAAATTAAACTTTAAAGTACGCTTTAAGAATCCTGTATTTCTTACGCAGCTTGTCTTAGCAATCCTGACCCCGCTCCTTGCCTACGCAGGTCTGACCATGCAGGAGCTGACCACTTGGAACGCCCTTGGCAGCCTGCTCTCAGAAGCCATCCGCAATCCCTACGTGCTCGGACTGGTTCTGGTTTCTCTCTGGAACGCCGTAAATGATCCGACAACAAGCGGTCTTAGCGATTCTTCCGGCGCACTCACCTACACCAAACCAAAGGAATAGGAAGGAGATAACGCATGGAATTGTTTACCTCTTTTTTCCAAACCGATTTCCCCTCCCTTTTTATCAGTCTCTTTCTCATTGTTGAAGTCTCAAAATGGACAGTAAATGTCATTGAATTCTGCGGCAAAAAATGCGGTATCGAATTCCGCTGGCTGCGGAAACGAAACGAAGACCACGAACTGCTGCGCTCCACGACGAGACGGCTGTCTTCACTGGAGAACCAGCGGGACATCGATGTGGAGGAATCCATCCGGCATGATCAGGCAATCAAGGAAGATTTATCAAAGGTCGCCTCTGTCGTGGAACAGATTATTGATAAGCTCAACCTCATGGAGGCAAAAAACGACGCCTCGGAACTTGCAAAGTTAAAAGACCGGATTGCCCAGGCATACCGCAAATACCACGAAGCCGGCAAGTGGACCAGAATGGATAAGGAATCCTACGAAGGTCTCATACAGGACTATGAAGCCCACGGCGGCAGCAACAGCTTTGTACATACGATTTGTGAACCGGAATCCTTTACATGGGAAATCGTTGATGAATAGATAATAATTTTTACAACGTGCTGTCCCAAATATCGGACAGCACTTAATATATAATGGACTCACCAAACAAAAGCGAAAAATGACAAGGAGATGAGTTCTATGGAAACTGCAATTTTACATTTAAAAAATTTTATTAAGGTGGATGACGACATGGTGAGGGTCTTGGTTTTGGATACATCAGGATTATATACGCAGATATATGATGAATTCTGGTGTTATGAAAACGAAATCGCAGATCGGACCAAGGCGTTCACCGAGCCGGATTTTATCTGTGTGAGAGTAGAGTAAATAACCCGCCGTCCTTCCGTAAGGGAGGACGGTAGCTTTATTTTGCACAGTGGCACATAAGGAAATCAGCAGCAGAAGCTGCATGCGCCCTGCGCGGCGAGTCGGGAAAGATATTTTCCCAGACCGATTAAATAAAAAACATTCAGAAAAAATAAATTCAACAGAAAGCGAGGAAAACCAATATGGCAAACGCAATCACAACATCCAATCAGCTGGCATTTGACATGTGCACCAGTGGATACCGCTATCTCTACGGTGCAAAAGGACAGGCCTACACTGCGGCTTTGGTAAATCAGCTGCGCATACTCTATCCGAACTACATTAATCTGGCAGAAGCCTTAAAGGACGCCGACAAGGGCTATCAGGCAATCGACTGCTCCGGTTTCGTGTGCACTGTGCTGGGAATCCCGCATATGGGTTCGGCGCAGCTTAGGAGCACTGCGGTAGAGCGTTTACCGGTAGCAAAGGCGAATGCAAAACCGGGAATGGCAATCTGGCGCTCCGGCCATATCGCATACATCGGAGACGGCTTAAAGATATACGAAGCCGCAAGCACCAAGACTGATATGAAAATTTCCGCCTTTGAGAACAGATCCGGGGCTTTCACAGAATTATTAGTAATCAGAGATTCCGCACTGGCAATCCAACCGGCAGCAACCGAAACGACAGAAAGGGAAAAGAATCCTTATCCAATGCCTGCCAGAACAATCCAATATGTCACAGGTCTGGCGGTCATGAACGGAGATGATGTCAAATGGGTTCAGTGGGAACTTAGGGAAGCCGGTTACGATATCGAAATTGACGGAAGATTCGGTCCGGCATCTGACAAAGCCCTGAGGACATTTCAAGCTTCCTGCAAGATCCTCACAGACGGTAAATGCGGACCAGATACAAGAAGCTATCTGATTGCAGACGGCGGAACGGTAAGCGGAACCGGACAGCAGACTGCGCCGGATACTATATATGTTGTTCAATCCGGCGATACATTGAGCCGGATTGCCAAAGCATACGGAACAACGGTTGCAAACTTACAGAGATTGAATGGAATCAAGGATGCAGACAGGATTTATGTAGGGCAGCGGTTGAATGTGATAGGATGATAAAAGCCAAACAGATAAGCTGGTGTTTTAACAGCATACCAGCTTATTTGTTGGGACTATCCCAAAGCTTCATTAATCTTCTAATACGCTTACATTTTGAAATACTTCATATGCCTAAATCTCCAAATTAAAAAGGTGTAAAAATCTTGATGATTCAATAGACTTTACACCCTTTGTTGTGATATATCCAGTTATGCGGTTGTTTGGTTATCGTGGTAACAGTTCATGTTGTTTTAATACTTCGACAACTGTTTCCATCCCATCATTAAGTTTATGAATATCTCTTCTAATATCTCTTTCGGAAATTGCTACATCAAGCCGTAAATCATCAATTTTCTTTGTTGCTATGTCTTGCTTCATTTCTATTACGTCCAATCTGCTGTCCGTCTTGTCAAGCCTGTCATCCATCTTGTCAAGCCTGTCATTGATAGGTTTTAATCTGTCATCAAGTAATTGACTGATTGCTATTAAGTCTTCATTTGTCAAAGACATATTATATCACGCTCCTTGTGTGATTATCCATTGTCATTAAGCAGAAGTATATCACATCCAGAGTATAAAGTCTATTGAATTATCAACGAATCATGAAGGGTTATCACAGCCTATAATGAAAATAAGAGGGGCTGGCTCCACTACTGTTTTAGCTTCCTGTCTTGATTTATAATAGTTTTAGGCAGGATTAAGTTTGGACGCACCTTGGAGGATCTGCACCCCGTTTTTCAACGTAAATGTTTTGCCCTTGAGCACAGCATATTGTCGCGCCTTTTATGGTTAGCACGAGTAGCAAAGTCCGTATCACCTCGGGCAAATCTCCTGCCCATTCTATTGCAAAGGAGATGCTCTGTATGAAAGACCTTCTGGAAATTTCCTGTGGGCTGGATGTCCACAAAGAT
>CAJTSH010000015.1 GCA_910578885.1 uncultured Lachnospiraceae bacterium | reverse complement strand
ATTTCGTTTTATCCATTGTTGATATTTTCTGTTATAGTAATAGAGGGCAGCTTCTATTGGCGTAATAAGTTAGAATGGTAAGAAGAAAAACGGCGTTAAGTAATTTTGAAATTGGCAGGATTTACAGTAAATTAAGATGGATAAATGTAATTTTATTAACAGCCTATCTTCCAATAATTATTATTGCGGTTCTTGAAAAAGAAGATTTATCAGGAATAATTGTTGGAATTTTACTGTATTTTATGGCGGTAATAGAACAAATCAATTATTTTCATATCAGGCTTTCTTATGAGAAGGTAAATGGCGGTCTTTTAGTTATTGAGCCTTTAAAAAAACTTTTTACTGGAACTGGAAAACGTTCACAATTGCGGAAGGATATTGATACTTATTTAAAAGGTTAACTTCATGTTTGTAGAATTGTAGCCGGCTAAAAATTTAATAGTAGCCGTACATACAGAACGGAACACCAAGACAGGAAATCAAAAAAGATTTCCTGTTTTTTTGCGCCCATTTTTGGCATTTTTGAAAATTGCCGCTTTCTTAGAGCAAGATTCTACCACAGTACCAAATTTCGCCAGCCTTCTGTTTATTCCCCCGGAAATGAGCCAAGTGAACAGGAAAGTTGAGGACTGTAAAAATCCGTGTTATAATTGGTGTCAACAGGCGGCAGATTACAGCTTTAAGAGGGGTATTGCGGTGAATCGGATGGACAATCAGAATAGCCGGATGAGAAAATTATTAAATCGGCTGATATTTATTTTGGCACTGGCAGTCTTTGCTGTGGCGGTTATAAAGCTGCTTCGTATAGGATGGGACTACTATTCCGCAAATCAGGAATATGACGGTATGCAGAAATTTATCCGCATTGCCGAAAGGACTTCGGACACAGGGCGGACAGACGAAACGGAACAGGTCGGAAAATCGAATGTTATCATTGATTTTGAGAGTCTTAAACGAGAGAATCAGGATTGCATCGGCTGGATTTATTTTCCCGGCTTGGAAATCAGTTATCCTATTATGCAGGGCGAGGATAATGAAGAATATCTCAGACGTACATTTTCCGGAGAATACAAAACGGCAGCAAGTATTTTTGCAGATTCGGAAAATGCATCGGATTTTACAGACAAACATACCCTTATTTATGGACACAATATGAAAAACGGCGCAATGTTCGGGCAGTTGAAAAATTATGAAGAAGAAGTTTTTTTTAGGGAAAATCCCGGATTTTTTATTGAAACGCCAGAAGGCAGCAGCTATTACTCTATTTTTTCCTGCATCTTAGCAGCAGTGGATGGACAGGAAGACGCTTTTCAGATTTCTTTTTCCTCCAAAGAGGAGTATGGGAAATTTCTCGATTCAGCGAAGAGAGATTCTTTGTATGATACCGGAGTGATGCCGGATACCGAACAAAATGTAGTGACTTTAGTGACCTGTAATCAGGCGGGAGCTGACTATCGGTTTATCATTCATGCAGTGCGCAGCGCTGGTAGATAGAAATGAAAGGAAACAGGAGGAAGTATATGGAACAGTTACAAGAATTTTTGCAAACAGTAAAAGAATCGGATAATATTGTGTTTTTCGGCGGAGCCGGAGTTTCTACGGAAAGCGGAGTACCGGATTTCCGTAGTGTGGATGGATTGTATAACCAGCAGTATGACTATCCTCCGGAAACGATTTTGAGCCATTCTTTTTATATGGCAAAAACAGCGGAGTTCTATCGTTTCTACCGGAATAAGATGCTGTGTCTGTCGGCGCAGCCAAATGCAGCACATAAAAAGCTGGCAGAGTTGGAGACAGCGGGTAAGTTAAAGGCTGTGATTACACAGAATATTGACGGACTTCATCAGGCAGCGGGCAGTAAGCGGGTGTTAGAGCTGCATGGAAGCGTGCATCGAAATTACTGCAGACGGTGCGGGAAGCTTTTTGATGCCCGGTATATACTGGATTCGGAGAGGGTTCCCCAGTGTGATGAGTGCGGCGGTGAGATAAAGCCGGATGTGGTACTGTATGAGGAAGGGCTGGATCGGCGGACAATGGAGGATGCGGTCTATTACATCAGCCACGCAGACATGTTGATTATCGGAGGGACTTCTCTTGCGGTCTATCCGGCGGCAGGATTGATTGACTATTATCAGGGAAATAAGCTGGTTCTGATCAATAAGTCGACGACGCCGATGGACGGACGGGCAGATATTTTGATTCAGGGAAGCATTGGAGAAGTTTTGGGACAGATAGAGGGATAGGAGGAAGCTATGGCATATCAGTATGAAGTGGGCGATATTGTTAAATTAAAAAAGAAACATCCTTGTGGAAGCCATGAATGGGAAATCCTGCGTGTGGGTGCGGATTTCCGTTTGAAGTGCTTAGGGTGTGAGCATCAGATTATGATTGCGAGGAAATTGGTGGAGAAAAATACGAAGGGGTTGAAGAAGAAGGGGGAAGATTGAATAATATGACCATTGGTTGATGTTTTTGGCCGTTTGAGAGGAAGCGAATTGAAAAAGAATATGTTTTGAAGTATTGTAACAGCAAAGCCAAAGGCTGAACTGTTACGGAAAATAAGATTTTATAAGGAATTTTACTTGCTTTCAGGACAAATCTATGTTATCATATCAACTTGTGATATATTAAAATTCCTTGCTTCCTGCATGTGGGAGGATTCCTATCATTATGAATCCGAACGGGACAGGGGGCCAGAGACCAAAAGGAGGTAAATCTAGCATGAACAAATATGAATTAGCGCTTATTGTTAATGCCAAGATCGAAGACGATGTCAGAACCGCAACTGTAGAAAAGGCAAAAGAGTATATTACTCGCTTTGGCGGTACTGTAACAGAGGTTGAAGAGTGGGGCAAGAAGAAATTAGCTTATGAGATTCAGAAGATGAGCGATGGCTTCTACTACTTCATTCAGTTCGAGGCAGCTTCTGATGTGCCGGCTCAGTTAGAGCAGAATGTTCGTATCATGGACAACGTACTTCGTTTCTTATGCGTTAGAAAAGATGAGGCATAGATAGAGAAAAGGAGAAAGTGGTATGAATAAAGTTATTCTTATGGGACGTTTGACAAGAGATCCGGAAGTTCGTTACTCAACAGGAGATAATCAGATGGCGATTGCCAGATATTCTCTTGCGGTAGACCGCAGAGGCAGACGCGACAATGATGGACAGACGGCAGATTTCATCAACTGTGTTGCATTTGGCAGAGCAGCAGAATTTGCGGAGAAGTATTTTCATAAAGGAATTAAGATTGCAGTTACCGGTCGCATTCAGACTGGCAGCTATACAAACAAAGACGGTCAGAGAGTATATACCACTGATGTTGTGATTGAAGATCAGGAATTCGCTGAGAGCAAGAATGCTTCCAGTGAAAATGCAGGCTTTGTACCTGCGGACAGACCATCACCGAGCAGTGCTGCCGGAGATGGCTTCATGAATATTCCGGATGGAATAGATGAAGAGTTACCATTTAACTAAGACAGGAGGTAATAATCATGGCTTTTAACAAGGCAGATAGAGGCGATGCCCCGATGAGAAGAAGAGGCGGCATGCATAGAAGAAAAAAAGTTTGCGTATTCTGTGGCAAAGACAATGTAATTGATTACAAGGATACCAATAAGTTAAAGAGATATATATCTGAGAGAGGTAAGATTCTTCCAAGAAGAATTACCGGAAACTGCGCAAAACATCAGAGAGCGCTTACAGCAGCAATCAAGAGAGCGCGTCACGTCGCATTGATGCCGTACGTACAGGATTAAATTTTAAAATGTGGGCACACCTTACGCATATGTGTAAGGTGTGCCTTTATGCTAGGAGAGTTTTATGAGAACAAAAAAAGTCATTCCTGTCATAATTGCCGTATTTCTAATTGCGGCAGCAATAGTTTCCGTCTCGCTTCTGACATCACATGCATCCAAAGGTGAATCCAAGCCAACGGAAAGCAATGTCAAAGATACACAAATTTTATCCGCTGAAAACCAGACAGATGCGGGCATTAAAGAGCCTACCGAGACTGCATCGGAAATGGGTACGGAAACAATCGAGAAGATAGATTTAATGGAAATGGCAGATATGATGGTATACACTTACGAAGAACTAAAAGAACGTGCAGATGCCATTGTCAAGGTAAAGATAAAGGACGAGTTGACGAAAGAAAACAGCGTATATAAGGAGGCAAAGTCAAACGTTTACAATCGTGATACAGGCTGGTGCTATTCACTTCGGGAAGTTGAGGTTCTCGAAGTGTACCAAGGCGCCGAAGACTGGAACGTTGGAGACGCGAAGAAAATACAGGATGCATGTGCAATCATACCTGACGGAAATAGGTGGGTTCTGTATATCTTTGATGAATATGAGCCTCCAGAAAAAGATGCAACCTATCTTTTGTTTCTGGAGAAAGGCACAAGAAGCGGGGAACCTGGCATTATAAATTATGGAAATGGCAGCGTAAATCTGGATTCACCGGAAAAGAATCAGTATCCAGATATCGAAAAAGCTGCAATCGAAGAATTTATAAATTAGATATGTCATCTTATTCATAATAGGAACCACAGGGGTAACCAAATAATAATTTTGGCTGCCCTATTATTTTGTGTCAATGGGATAAAACAGTCCCAGAGACAGAAACGGTAATAGAAAGCCTGCGGGCAATAATAGAATATGGTTGACATCATTTGAGTATATTGTATAATAAAAACAGTTCGTTTTTGCTATTTTTGGTAGAAATATCTATATATTCAATTTGTTCTGCTGCATTTCATGCAGCGTAGAAAGGCGGGGAAGTGTAGTATGCCGATACAAGTACAATGTTGTGGGCTTGTTTTAATGCTGATACTATTGTATTCTTATAGGAGCCAGAAAAAAGTTGAACTGAATACGGAAAAAGCTTTCTGGAGAGCTTTTTGCATGACCATTTTGTGTATCTCCTTTGATATACTCTCCTGTGTGGTCATTGTTTACAGAGAAAAGCTGCCGGATTTGTTGGTGCAGTTTGTTTGTAAGACCTATCTGGCGACGCTGGTTGGAGTTTCATTTTTTGCACTAATGTATATTTGTGCAGATATTTATACCGAAAGAAAGCTATACAAAAGGGTTGTTAAGCGTTATAGCATATTTGCACTGTTTGGTGTGATTCTGATATATGTACTTCCGATTCACTATTACTATGATAGGAATCGGTCTGTACTGTATACATATGGTCCGAGTGATTTGGCAACCTACGCATTTGCTTTAGGAACATTGCTGATGCTCCTTGCTTTATTGTGGAAGGAAAGAGCGAGAATCAATCCGGGAAGACGCGAAGCGGTGTTGATTTGGATGGGAGTCTGGATTTGTGCGGCGTTGATACAATTCTTTAACAGCACGCTTCTGCTCGTGGGTTATGCCAGCTCAATGGGAATGATTGTGCTCTGTCTGAAGCTGGAGAATCCGGAGATGAATCTGAATAGAAAGACAGGATTGTTTAATCATAGTGCGTTTTTACAGTATACAAGACAGTTGTACGACAGAGGATGCCGGTTTTCCGTTTTGGCAGTCATTTTTGACCGTTCCTCCTACAAAACCATTCGTTCAGAGGTTGAAGAAGCGGTGAATATGGAGATTGTAGAGTGCCTGACCAAAATACCGGATGCAATTGTATTTGAAAATACAGACGGAGAGCTGCTGCTCCTGTTTGCAGATAAGGAGAGGGCGGAAAACGGTATGACAATGCTCCGCAAGCGTTTTGAGGAGAAGTGGGGAAAAGGAAGTGGAGCAGCTTATTATAAATGCAATAGAAAATGATTGGGTAGAGGTTTATTACCAGCCGATTTACTCTACGGAAGAGCGACGGTTCACTGCAGCAGAGGCTTTGATGCGTATAAAAGATGAGAATGGAAAGATTATACCGCCGGGAATATTTATTGATGTTGCCGAGAATAATGGAATGATACTGAGGCTTGGGGAGATGGTATTTGAAAAGGTGTGCCGCTTCATTCGGGAGAATCAAATACGGCAATACGGACTGCAATATATCGAAGTCAATTTGTCTGTCATACAATGTGCTTATGAGCAATTGGCGGACGACTATATCCGCATTATGGAGGAGAATAGTCTGAGCCCCGATTTGATAAATCTGGAAATTACCGAGTCTGCTTCTGTGAGCGCCAAAAAGACATTATTAGAAAATATGCAGAGTCTGATGAGTTATGGTGTGAGATTTTCTCTTGACGATTTCGGAACCGGCCAGTCGAATTTAAATTATATTGTGGATATGCCGGTAGATATCGTTAAGTTTGACAGAAGCATGATAAATGCATATTTTGAAAACGGCAAGGCGAAATACGTAATGGATGCGGCAATGCACATGATTCATGGAATGGACTTGGAAATTGTTTCAGAGGGGATTGAGACGAAAGAGCAATATCAGACGATGGAGGATCTGGGAATCAGCTATATACAAGGCTTTTATTTTTCAAAACCCTTGCCGGAGCAGGAATTTCTAGCCTTTATTGCCGGCACGCAGCCGAGGTCGGCAGTAAGTGTTTCCCGATAACGAAAGAAATCAATCTTAAAAAGGGGCGGTTCTCATCAGGACACGTCCCATTTTTACGTAATCCCCTTTAAAAATGGCAGAAGAAATGATATAATATCGCCATATAGGCATAGACTGCCAGAGTATTTCCGGCAGGTATAGCCGGGACAAAGAAGGAAAGTAAAATGAAAAAAAACATTAAGCTAAAGGGTAATTTAAAAAATTACATGTATTGGCCGCTGATTTTGACCGCACTGCTCGTACTGATGAACATTCCGCTGTACTGGGTCAGCAAGGAGGCAGGGGCAATGGCGTCCCTTTTTATTGTAATCTACTTTATTGTGGTGATATTTGCTTACAATTTCAACAAGCCGGCTTTAATAAATGAACTGATAAATTTTGCAACCCAGTACGGAACAGTACAGAAGAAGCTGATAAATGAATTAGAAATCCCCTACGCGCTGTTGGATTATAACGGAAAAATTCTCTGGGTCAATGAGATGTTTACGGAAATAACAGGGAAGGATAAAAGATACCATAAATCCATATCCACATTATTTCCCGTGTTGACCAAGGAAATTGTTCAGCAGGATGAGGAGTTCAAAAATATTGACGTTACCTATGAAGACCGCAGCTTCCGGGCGTCCTTGCGCAAGATTTATTTTGAGGAAATGATGGCAGAAAGCGGAATCATTTCTATGGAAGAGACGGAGCAGTTTTTAACGGCGCTGTATCTGTTTGACGAAACAGAACTGAAATATTATATCCGCGAGAATGAAGAGCAGAAGCTTGTAGCCGGACTTGTCTATATTGATAATTATGAGGAAGCGCTGAACAGTATCGAAGATGTAAAACGTTCCCTTCTGGTAGCGCTGATAGAGCGCAAAATCAATAAATATTTTCGGCAAGTGGATGGTCTGGTGCGGAAATTAGAAAAGGATAAATATTTCGTAGTATTCAAGAATAAATATTTAGAGCAGCTAAAAGAAGATAAGTTCAGCTTGATTGAAGACGTAAAGACGGTGAAGGTCGGCAATGAAATGGCGGTGACCTTAAGTATCGGTATTGGAAATACAGGTGTGACCTACAATCAGAATTATGAGTATGCCCGTATGGGAATCGACCTTGCCCTTGGACGGGGCGGAGATCAGGTCGTGCTGAAAGAGGGGGAGGATATTTCCTATTACGGCGGTAATTCCAAGCAGGTGGAGAAAAACACAAGAGTAAAGGCTAGGGTAAAGGCACACGCTCTTCGCGAAATCATTGACACCAGAGACCGTCTGCTGATCATGGGACATAGCATCAGCGATGTGGATTCCTTTGGCTCGGCAGTTGGGATTTTTTGTGCGGCAAGAGTATTAGGAAAGAAGGCGCAGATTGTACTTAATGAGATAACAACCTCGATTCGTCCGCTGAAAGAAAGCTTTAGTGAGGAGAATGGATACCCGGTGGATTTGTTTGTAAATAGCGAGCAGGCACTTGAGATTGTTGATCAGAACACCCTGCTTGTGGTGGTAGATACGAACCGTCCAAGCTATACGGAGTGTCCGGGGCTTTTGAAACGGACAAAAAATATTGTTGTGTTCGATCATCACAGACAGTCTGCGGAGGCGATAGAGAGCCCGATTCTGTCTTATATAGAGCCGTATGCGTCATCCGCCTGTGAAATGATTGCAGAGGTATTGCAGTATTTCACAGAAAATATTAAACTGGAAACACATGAGGCGGACTGTATCTATGCAGGAATCTTAATAGATACAAATAACTTTATGACCAAGACGGGCGTGCGTACGTTTGAGGCGGCGGCGTATCTGCGCCGGTGCGGAGCAGAAGTTACAAGAGTACGTAAGCTGCTCCGGGAAGATATGGCAACCTACAAGACCAGAGCGGAAGTCGTGCGTCATGCGGACGTATACAAAGGAGCATTTGCAATTTCCGTATTTTATGCAGGCTCAAATGTTGCAAGCCCAACGGTTGTAGGCGCACAGGCAGCGAATGAACTTTTGAATATTGTGGGTATCAAAGCATCCTTTGTATTGACGGAATACGGGGAAAAGATTTATGTCAGTTCCCGTTCTATTGACGAGATTAACGTACAGCTTATCATGGAGCGGCTTGGCGGCGGCGGACATCTGAATATGGCAGGCTGCCAGTTGCAAAATTGTACGATAGAACAGGCGAAAAATATCATTCGGCGGACGTTGGATGAGATGATGAAGGAAGGAGACATCAAACTATGAAAGTAATCTTATTGCAGGATATAAAGACCTTGGGAAAAAAGGGACAGGTGGTAGAGGCGAGTGACGCCTATGCAAGAAATGTACTGTTTGCCAAAAAACAGGCGGTAGAAGCAACAGGAAAGAACTTAAACGATCTGAAACTGCAGAATAAACATGCTGACAAAGTAGCGGAAGAGAATTTGGAAAAAGCAAAAGAACTGGCTGAATTTTTAAAAGACAAAATCGTCGAGGTAAAGATGAAGGCAGGAGAAGGCGGAAGAACTTTCGGTTCCATATCTACCAAAGAAATTGCAACTGCGGCAAAAGAGCAGTTAGGTGTAGAGATTGATAAGAAAAAGGTACAATTAAAGGACAGTATCAAAGCATTGGGAACCTACGAGGTTTCGGTAAAGCTTCATCCAAAGGTAATAGCAGAATTGCGGGTGAAGGTAACAGAAGAATAAGGAGACATTTTCATGGAAGAGGCCTTAATAAAAAGAGTGATGCCTAACAGTTTAGAGGCGGAGCAGTCAGTGATTGGCTCCATGATTATGGATAAGGATGCTATCGTGGCAGCAAGCGAGATATTGATTTCGGAGGATTTTTATCATAAGCAGTACGGCGTTTTATTTGATTCCATAACAGAGCTGTTTAATTCCGGAGAACCGGTGGATCTGGTTACGCTGCAAAATAAGCTGAAAGAAAAAGATGTTCCGCCGGAGGTCAGCAGTCTGGAATATATCGGAAATCTTGTTGCGGCAGTTCCGACATCTGCAAATATAAAATACTATGCAAATATCGTAAAAGAGAAATCCGTACTTCGGAAGCTGATAAAAGTAACGGAGGGTATTGAGAATCAATGCTATCTGGGGAAAGATGGGCTGGAGGATATTCTTGCAGACACGGAGAAGAGTATTTTCGACCTGCTGCAGAACCGGAGCGGCGGAGACTTTGTCCCGATTCGTCAGGTAGTCATCAATGCACTGGATAAGATTGAGCAGGCGTCAAAAGCAAAAGGAACTGTAACCGGAATCGCTACTGGCTTTGTTGATTTGGATTACCGTACCTCCGGATTACAGCCGTCTGATTTGATACTGGTAGCGGCGAGGCCGTCTATGGGTAAGACGGCGTTCGTACTAAACATTGCCCAATATGCGGCATTCCGCAGCAATTTAACGACGGCAATTTTTTCTCTTGAGATGTCTAAGGAGCAGCTTGTAAACCGGTTGTTTTCCTTAGAGTCCAGAGTGGATGCACAGGTTCTACGAAATGGTAATCTGTCTGATGCGGACTGGGAAAAGTTAATAGAGGGAGCCGGAGTGGTTGGCAGATCCAATCTGATCATTGATGATACTCCGGGTATTTCAATCTCAGAACTTCGGAGTAAATGCAGAAAGTACAAGCTGGAGCATGATTTGAAGCTTATCATTATCGATTATTTACAGTTAATGACGGGAAATGGCAAGAGCAGTGAATCCAGACAGCAGGAGATATCCGACATATCCCGTTCACTAAAATCGCTGGCGAGAGAACTTCAGGTTCCGGTGGTAGCATTGTCTCAGTTGAGCCGTGCGGTAGAGCAGAGACCGGATAAACGTCCAATGATGTCAGATCTTCGTGAATCGGGAGCGATTGAGCAGGACGCAGACGTGATTATGTTTATTTATCGTGACGATTATTACAACAAAGATACGGAACGGAAAAATATAGCGGAAATTATTATTGCAAAGCAGAGAAACGGTCCGATTGGTACGGTGGAGCTGGTATGGCTGCCTCAGTATACCAAGTTTGCAAACATGGAAAAATAGGTTCCTTTAAAATGTTTTGGGGATAAAATCGAAGTTGGGCGGGGGAATCTGCCGAAAAAGAAAAAACCTTGCAGATACAGTTAAAATACAGGCTGTATCTGTTTTTTCATGTCAGATTTACACGATGAAAATACATTGCAAGCATAGTCATATATCGTATATAATGTGAATAAGCCAGAAGAAATATACAATATCTTGTATCATGCTTGAACATAAGACTGCAGCTGGCAGGGTGGACAGGCGTACCTCATACAGATGTGGACAAGCTAGAAAAAAAGGAGGAATTCGGTGGATAAGCAGCGTTATATGATAAGTGATGCGGCAGCAGCGGTCAATGTAGAATCGCATGTGCTGCGGTATTGGGAAGAAGAGCTCGAGCTTGCGGTGCCAAGAAACGAAATGGGACATCGTTATTATACGAAAGAGAACATCAATCAATTTCTAAAGATAAAAGAATTAAAAGAAAAGGGATATCAGCTCAAGGCAATCAAAATGATATTGCATAGCGAGAATCCGGAAGGATTAGATATCGGTCAGATGCCGCCGGAGCAGTTGAATGCCCAGGCAGCAGGAATAACAATGGAGCAATTAAATGCCAGAGTGGCTGCGCTTTCAATGGAGCATACTAATTCGCGGGGAGCGGGTTCTGCGGAACATGCAGAGGCGGAAACCGGGGTGGTATATTCTGGAGGGCAGGCGTATGTGGCACAGGCTCAAGGAGCGATGGGAGTAAAAGCATCCGGTTATCAGGGACAGACAAAACTGGATCAGTTTCAGGAAATGATGACGCAAATTGTAAAAGAAGCGATTGCGGAAAATAATCGGGCATTGGGAAAGGAAGTGGGAGAGCAGGTAGGAGACCGCGTATTAAAAGAGATGAATTATCTGATGCGGGAACAGGATGAGCAGGAAGAGGAACGCTATCGGAAATTGGATGAAGCAATCCGGGGCATACATAAAAAGAAGGAGAAAAAGAATAGCAGACTGTTTGGGAAAAAACAAGCGCCGCAGCCAAAACAAGCATAATAAATCGAGCAGGGGAGTTCTTACCCTGCTCGCCGCATGGGGCGTATGCAGCTTCCGCTGCCAATTTCCTTATACGCTTCTGTACAATAAAAAGAGGGTATCCATTGGATACCCTCTTAATAATTAAAAATTAGCCCTGCTCGATAGCTCCTGTAGGACAGGCGCCAGCACAAGTTCCGCAATCAATACATGTACCAGGATCAATTTCGTATTTGCCATCGCCAGCGGAAATAGCGCCTACTGGACATTCTCCTTCACAAGTACCACAGCTTACACATGAATCAGTAATTACGTATGCCATTTTATCTTCCTCCTTCAAAATATGAATCATAATTAGCTTTAACAGCTTAGTCACATTTTAATACAAATGGGGGCAGATTACAAGACAAAAAGCGTATGTATATTGTAAAAAACATTGGAAATGATAAATACAGGAATTGTACATTTGAAGAAACACAAACAAAGAAGCATTGCATATTTGGTTCAAAGGGCTTATAATAGGCAAATGAGAACAAAGGAGGTAAATGAAATGGCACAGATAACGAAAAGCACCATGATTGGTGAGCTGCTTCAGATCGATGAGAATGTTGCACCAATTCTTTTGAACATAGGAATGCATTGTCTGGGATGCCCATCCTCTCAGATGGAGACAATTGAAGAAGCTGCTATGGTACATGGAATTGATGCGGATGGACTTGTAGCGCAGATTAATGAATTCTTAAGCCAGTCTGGTAAATAGTAAGGCGGCAGGGCAGATATTAGGTAACTATGAAGCCGAAGGCTGAATGGTTACAATATTAGAAACATATAACGGTCAATCCTTTCCAGAGAAGGATTGACCGTTTTTATCATAAAAACTTATGGGTGGATAAAATCTGTAACAGTAAGCAAAGATTAGATTTCGGCTAATGTCTGAATTGCGCGGCTGGAAATTAAAATATCGTAATGCTCATCCATATAAGCCTCGGCTGCAGGGAAATATCTTTCCTGATGGGAATATTCCGATAATATATTACATACCTTGTTGAAATCTTCCGGTGAATGATGACCCTTGCGGATAATCAGACAGTACCGGGAAGAATTTGTCTTTTTGTACAGCGTATTGTAATCGTCATAAAAGCTGGAGAGAATCTGTGATAAATTTTCGAGTATATCCAGATTCTGAAATACAAATAATTTGGTGAGATTCACAGGGACAGAAACCGGTTCATCGATTGTCTCCTGTTGTCCATTCATCTTCTGGGCAATGGCTTCCTTCAATGGAATGAACTTCTTCTCTGAATTATTAGGATTCTGCTTCTTTTGCACTTTTCCAAAGAGATCTAAAATATCATCTGCACTTTCAGAAATTGCCGTGGGAGAGATTTCATCTTCAAATTCTTCGTATATTTCCGTTGGTTCAGAGAATTTGGAGAAGCGGGTATCCAATTCCTCCGGATACTCTACTTTCGTAATAATCAAAATTATTGTATCGGAAGAAAGAGGTATTGCTTCTATCATCAAAGGAATATCCTCCGCCTCAAATCCAAATTCGAAAGAGGCTTGCTGCATCATCTCCCGAAACAGAGATTTGGCCTTCTCGGTTCCATAAGCAAGTTCACTTAACTTAAGTTGTCTATTGTCTAAATCTTGGCGCGTTAATGTGCAGCGAATCTGATTTTCATTAACTTTTTCTATTTTCATAATTTCTCCTTCTGGCGTGTTTTTCACGCCATCCATGTAGATTTGGAAGTTTTACCTCCAAACTTATCACTTCCTTACCAGAAAATAAAAAATAGGATTGTGTTTTACCTACATTATAAAATAAAGAATATCCGTTGTAAACGTCAAAAATATATTAAAAATTTATAAATAGTATAAAAAAAATGGGGATTTTGTTGCATAATATCTGTATTCTGTGGTATAAAAGTAGCATGAGATGCATTTCCATAGGACATACAATTTTGAAAGGAGCCTATGAGAAGCACAGAACAGATAATTTTGTTCGGCAAATACAGGATTCTAAGACAGCTTGGCGAAGGAGCCAGCAGTCAGGTCTATCTAGCCGAACATGTGAAATTGAAGACATATCGCGCAGTGAAACGTATTTCTAAAGCACATCCATTGCAGTCTCAATTTCGTCTTGAAGCGAATCTGTTAAAGAATCTATCCCACCCATCCATTCCCATTGTTTATGATATAGAAGAGGATGAATCCTATTTTTACATGATTGAGGAATATGTGGAAGGAGAATCTTTGCAGGAATATCTGCTTTACCATGATACTATTTCCCAGGATTACATTATGCAGTTAGGAATCCGATTATGTGGGGTTTTTATTTACCTTCACAGCAGAAAACCGCATCCGCTCTGTTATAAAGATTTGAAACCGGAGCATATTATAGTATGCGGAAATTTTGTGAAAATAGTCGATTTCGGAATCGCATCTTATATTACCAGCGGGGGAAAGAAATTCCATGAAAAAAATGAGACGGATAAAAAGCCGGAGAAGTCATTTTCGCGTCTTGGAACCGTCGGTTATGCAGCGCCGGAACAATATACTGGTGAAAGCGTAACACCTGCGGCAGACTTATATGCCTTAGGCAAGGTGCTGCTGCAATTGGAAAGGAAAGCGGAAAGCAGTTCTAAAAATCTGAAACGTATTATCCAAAAAGCATCCGCCGAAGAGATTGGCAGACGTTATGCGTCCGCCGAGGAGCTGAAGCGGGCGTTAGAACAGGAAAAGAGAAAAATATGTCCGTTAAAATCTGGAAATACGCATCTCTGTTATCACATCGCAGCAGCCGGAGCGAAGTCCGGCGTCGGAACCACACATATTGCGCTGGCGGTCACAGCCTATTTGAATTGGATGGGTTATTCCTGTATTTATCAATCCCAAAATGAAGTGGACGTTGTAGAGCTTTTTATTCGCGGACATTATGTGTCGGAGGGGCAGGAAGGTATCTATGAAAAAAGAAATTTCAAAGGCAGATTAAAGTGGAATGCGGAAAAAGAACAAGAACCTGACAAAGCGAAAGAAGCGGGTAAGGACAGTTATGTCGCAGATTTCGGAAACTGTCTGGAAGACTGTCTTGCGGAAGAAGCAGACTATACCATACTTGTGATAGGCGGCAGCATCTGGGAAGAAGAAATTTCGCTGAAAGCGCTTGGAAGGTTTGGAAATGTAAAGAATCTAATTGTCGTCTGCAATCATGCTCATAAGGGCATCTGTAGAAAATATGCAGATTTATGCAGGCAGAAGATCTATTGTTTTCCGATTGACGAGAATCCGTGGAAGATGACACGTAAAAAGCAAAAGCTGTTTGCGAAAATGCTGCAAAAGGATCAGCCGCCCGGAAGAAGTGATATCCGGAGGAAAAGAGAAAGGAGGAGTGCAATATTTTCCGGATTAAGGGGAAGATGGAGCAAAGAACAATAGGAATAGCAGGAGCAATGGCGGGTATGGGAGTAACGCATCTGGTGATATCCCTTGCAAATTACAGCGTCTCACATAGAAGGAGAAGAACGGCGGTAGTAGAATTGAGCGGGAATCACGCCATAGAGATTCTGAAAGGAGAGGGCGGACCCTTTGAATGGAACCGTATAAACTGTTATCCGAATCTGACAAGAAATGGTATTGCAGATGTTATAAATGAAGATTACGAGGTTATTATCTTTGATATGGGAAGCAGTTATTACCGCATTCGCGCAGAGCTTTTGCGGTGTGACCAGAAATTAGTTCTTGGCTCACTGACGCCCTGGCGGAAAATGGAATACATCCGGTTTGTATTGGAAGAAATGGAGGAGGACCGGTATGCCCGAAACATGATATTTTTAACACAAAATGGGATAAGAAAAGATAAAAAAGATTTTAAGAAACAAGTGGGACAGCCGGTGTATCCTGTTCCGTATCTTCCAGAACCACTGCTGGCAGACAAAAGCCAGTATGAGTTTTTTGACAGATTTTTATTTTAAGGAATTAGTACTCACGAATAAATATATCACATGGATTTACTTCCGTTAGGAAAAAGGGGCTTGCGGTATGAAAAAACAAAAAGAGCGCAGGAGTCTTTACATAGAACTCCAGTCGATTGAAAGCCGTGGTATCATTCTCTTTTTGGAGGGTGAGGAGAGCACCTCGGATGGGGTTGCTGCGGCGTTGGAGGTCAATGAAGAAAGCTCCTATATGAGAGATTATGTATTTGATAAGGGGGTGCTGACAGAATTACATTTTGATAAGATAAACAATGATAAATAAATAGGGTTCCTGATGCCCGTAGTAGTGACAAAAATAAGAGCGAGAACCGGTGGATGAAACTGCCGGTTCTTATTGTAATCTCTTGACCGTCCAAGACTGAAGAAAATAATCTTGAGTTTATGCTATTCAATATGATACAGTTTTGCTATAATAGAACAGATATGATAGAAATATGGTGAGGCATATACAGGAGGATGAGGCATTGAAGCAGAAAAAAAAGATTGTTCCAGTTCTGGCGGTTATACTGCTGATCGTAGTGGTGATATTGATTACACTGGCAGCCCGGATCATTGAAAGATATATACCGTCAAGGGAAGTGCAGGACATGAAGGAGTATTATGGACTGCAGGCTGAGGATGACATGGCGATGGTAATAGATGATAAAGTATCTGATGTCCTCTGCAAGTATTCCGGCGGACAAGTCTATGTGGATTACCGTACGGTGCACGATAAGTTTAATTCCAGATTCTACTGGGATTCGTCGGAAAATCTGTTGTTTTATACTTTGCCGGATAATTTGGTCACAGTGAATGCCGGAAGCAATGAGTATCTGGTCGGCAGGGAAAGTCATTCGGAAAATTATACGATCGTCAGGGTGGATGGCGAGACGATGTATATGGCATTAGATTTTATAGAGAAGTACACGAATCTGACGCATGAAATCTACGAGGATCCCAACCGCGTAATCCTGACAAGCGTCTGGGGGGATGTGAAAGCGGCTACAGCGAAAAAAGCAACGCAGCTTCGCTTGAAAGGCGGAATCAAGAGTCCGATTGTGAAAGAGCTGGAAAAAGGCGAGGCGATAACGGTATTGGAAGAGGGGGAAAACTGGACGAAAGCATCTACATCTGATGGTATTGTGGGATATTTAAAGACGAAGTTTGTGGGAAACATACAGACCGTGGCGCGTGCACATGAATTTGAAGAGCCGGTATTTACCCATATTACAAGGAACGATAAGATTCAGATGGCATGGCATCAGGTGACCACTCCCGATGGAAACGGTGAGATTGCAAGTGTGCTTCAGAACACAAAGGGTATCAATGTGATATCTCCTACTTGGTTCTATCTGAATGATAATCAGGGAGATATTGCAAATCTTGCAAGCAAGAACTATGTGGATTATTGTCATCAAAATAATATTGAGGTATGGGCATTAGTCAGCAACCTGGAAAATAAGGAAGTCAATACGACAGAAGTATTGAGCAGGACATCGTCCAGACAGAATTTGGTAAATAAACTGGTATCGGCAGCAATCGAATATGATTTGGACGGAATCAATGTGGATATGGAAGCCTTGGAAAATGCCGCAGGAGAAGGATATCTTCAATTTATCCGTGAGCTTTCCCTTAAGTGCGCCAATAACAGTATCGTCCTGTCAGTAGATAATTACGTGCCCACAGATTATACCGCATTTTATGACAGAAGAGAACAGGCAAACTTTGCGGATTACATTGTCGTGATGGCATATGATGAGCATTATGTGGGCTCAGAGGAGGGTTCGGTATCTTCTATCGGATTTGTGACAGACGGAGTGTTGAATACGTTAAAGGAGGTTCCGGCATCACAGGTGGTTATGGGCTGCCCATTCTATACCAGAATCTGGGCGCTTACGCCAAAGGATGAATCAGATACGGTAGAATCTGCATCTGAGGATTATGTACCTTACGAGATAAAGAGTGAGGCAGTAGGCATGAATACCACACAGAGACGGATTGAACTGAATGGAGCGGAGCAGGTCTGGTCAGAAGAGGACGGTCAGTATTATGCGGAATATGAAAATGAAGGCGTGACCTATAAGGTCTGGGTAGAAGACGCTGCATCAGTCGAAAAGAAGCTGAATGTGATGAAATCGAATGACATTGCGGGGGTGGCCTTCTGGAAGCTGGGCTTTGAGGCAGATAGTATCTGGGATACGATTATCAAGTACACAAAGTAAATGATAGTATTTATATTTGGCAGGAGGAAGGGGAGAATGAAAACACAAAGGAAAAGTTTTTGGTGGATTAGTTTGTTAGCGTTGCTTTGGATATTCGGTTTTATACAGTTCTCCGTATCGGCGGCGGAGGCGCTGACGGGAGAGCCTTCAGCAGAGGTTCCGGCAAACGAGAACGCTATGGAGACCCCGGGAAATGGGAATGTCTCAGAGACTCCGGAAACAGAGAACGCCGCAGAAGAGCCGAAAGAAACCGAAGAAAACGAAAAGAACGGATGGCATCAGGAAGGTGGGAATACCTATTACTATGTTTCGGGTCGAAGGAAGACCGGTTGGATGGAAATAGATGGGAAGAAATATTATTTTTCACCGAAAAGCGGAAGGATGTACACCGGGAAACACAAGATTGGAAGGAGTACGTATTATTTTAAGGCAAACGGGCAGAGGCGGACGGGCTGGGTAAAAATAAAAAAGAAAAAATATTATTTTTCACTTAAAAGCGGGAAAATGTATACTGGGAAACACGAGATTGGAAAAGCAATATACTATTTCAAGAAAAGCGGTCAAATGCAGACAAAATGGGTGAAAATAAATGAGAAAAAATATTATTTTTCGCCAAAAACCGGAAAGGTGCTTACCGGGAGACAAAAAATAGGAAAGAAGGCGTATTATTTTAATAAAAGGGGAATACTCCAGACTTCGGGATGGCTAACGGCAGGAAAGAAAACTTACTATTGCAGCGGAAAGGGAATTTTAAAATCCGGTTGGATGAATGATGATGGGAAATACTATTATTTTTCGCCAAAAAACAATGTGATGCTGACAGATTGGCAGAAGATTGGAGATTATAAGTATTATTTTATGCCTTCGGGAATAGAGAAAGGGGTACTGCAAAGTAACTGCATTGTTGATACAAGTACAGGCAGTTTCTATGTGGATGCGGAAGGCATACAGGTGACATCTGATGAAATTGTGCAGGCGGTCGGTTTTGTGAAATCTTATACCGACAGCAGTTGGTCTGCTGAGGTGAAATTGCAGAAATGTTTTGAAGCATTGTGGAGAAATTATTCTTATCAGAGGTTTTATGATACGCCGGCAGCTTGGAGCATGTCAGGATACGCCAACTATATGTTTGCAAACAGAATGGGGAATTGTTTCCGCTATGCGGCAAGCTATGCCTGTGTGGCAAGAGTGCTGGGGTATGAATCAAGGGTGGCAGTCGGCAGTGTTTCTGCTAGAAACGGAGGAATGACGCCTCATGGATGGGCGGAAGTCAATGTAGACGGCACATGGTACATCTGCGACCCCAATATGCAGAGAAATTATCCCAATATTAACTCATATATGTGTACGGATTCAACTTATGCTTACAGGCATACATGTTCGGTAAGGTATACACTGACAATCCGGAAAGGCGGGGTATCCTGGGAATGATATTCAGTGTGTGTTGTAATATCCCCAACCCGTTAATCATATCCTTGTATAAAGAATGAAAGACTCGTGGCAGGGTATGGAGTGAATATGAATCGGAAGTTGGAGCTTTGTATGGGAATCGTAATGCTGGTAGGAGTGTTTTTTCTGGCAAGGCAGGGGGCGGCAGTCGTGAGCAGCAGTACCGCGGCAATGGAGACGGAGACTTGCATTGTAGTTGATGCAGGGCATGGAGGAGACGACCCGGGAAAGGTCGGAATCAATGGCGTATTGGAAAAGGATTTAAATCTTCAGATTGCATTAAAGTTAAAGGATTTATTGGAGAAGGAAGGGATGAAGGTAATCCTTACCAGAGAAGGGGATGCCGGACTTTATGATGCCGGAGCGGATAATAAGAAAGTACAGGATATGCGCAGGAGATGTGAAATCATAACAGAAACGAAGCCTGTTTTTACAATTAGCATTCATCAGAACAGCTATCCGGATGAAGCGATAAAAGGCGCCCAATGTTTTTATTTTGGGCAGTCCGAGGAGGGAAAAGAACTGGCGGAGACGATTCAGGAAAGCTTGAAATCGCAACTGGATAAGGAAAATCATCGGATGGCAAAAGCGAATGAGAGTTATTATCTTTTGAAGAAGACACCGACGCCCACAGTAATTGTAGAATGCGGGTTTTTGAGTAATTCAGAGGAAGCGGCGCTATTGATGACGGATGACTATCAGCAGAAGGTGGCGCAGGCAGTTTATATGGGAGCGATGCAGTTTCTCAACGGCATCTCGCCGGATACCGTTACTGGAGTGACCGAAAGGAGCGAACAGTGATATATCGTTGCTATTTAGCATTTTTAACGAAAGGACGATTATGGAACAGAAAAAGGATGGCGTATCCATAGATTCGAATTACGGATACGCCATCCCTTTTTAGTTATATCAGGTACTGCCTAAAAACGTTCAGCTCTACATCACAGAAAAGTGATACAATGTTTTTGAGCGATAAGCTTCACCGGCTTTTAACACCACTGACGGAAAATCCGAATGATTGATAGAATCCGGGAAATGCTGTGTTTCCAAGCATACGGAAGAGAAAGCCGGATAATCAATATCATTCTTTCCTTTTTGATGAAGGACATAGCAGGGAACATATAACTGCAGACCCGGCTGGTCGGTAAAGCAAGTCATACGAATGCCGCTCTGCTTTGCCTGCAGCACTGCTGCTTCGCGAAATCCGGTGCCGTTAAGGATTAGATTATGGTCGTAAGTATCGCTGATGGCAAGCTGGGCATTTGGGACGTTGATATCCCTGCCAATTGTCTTAAATTTACGGAAATCGAAAGGCGTCCCCTCTACAGAAGGTATATTTCCGGTTGGAATCTGAGTTGCATCTACTTCGGTGATACAATCTGCATCGATTCGTAATTCGTGATCCAATACGGTATCACTTCCCTGACCATTCAGATTGAAATACCCGTGGCTGGTGACAGAGAAAAGTGTATCTGCGTCGCTGGATGCTTCATAGATGATAGAAAGTTCATTGTCCTCTGACCAGCCATAGGTAACGGATACATTCAGATTGCCCGGATATCCTTCCTCGCCGTCCGGTGACAGGCGGGAAAATATAACTTTGTCGTCATCAATTCTTGTATTCCATACCCGTTGTCCAAAGCCTGTGGGACCGCCGTGAAGATGATTAGGACCATTGTTGACTGCCAGCTGATAGGAAGAACCGTTTAAAATAAACTGCCCCTTGGCTATACGGTTCGCACAGCGTCCGGCAACAACGCCCATAGAGGCGTCGTCCATAAGATACTGTTCCATGTCCTTGAGCCCTAGGCAAACATCAATTAATTCGCCCTCTTTATTGGGAACAAAAATGCTGATTAGCCGGCATCCGTAATCGGATACGGTAACTGATGCACCGGAGGAGTTTTCCATCCGGTATAAAGAAACGGGTTCTTTCTGCGCTGTATAACCAAATTCGCTCTTTGTAATATTCATAATATCTCCTTAAATTCTAAAAATAGCAACAAAAATAGATACCTCAATTATGACATAATTGCTAAAACAAAGCAAGTAGGTTGCCATATTTTGATAAAGTGTTATAATAATGGCTATGGATACAAAGATTGAAATAATAAAAGATTGTTTAATTGATGCTAAGAAGCTTCGGATTGCCGGAGAAATTATCAAAGAAGGCGGACTGGTAGCGTTTCCAACAGAGACAGTGTACGGGCTGGGAGCAGATGCGTTAAATGCAGATGCATCTAAGAAGATATATGAAGCAAAGGGACGTCCATGCGATAACCCATTGATTGTGCATATCGCTGAATTTTCTGATTTGGAGAAAATTTCCGGAAATGTTCCTCCTGCGGCAAGGAAATTAAGCGATGCCTTTTGGCCAGGACCGTTGACGATTATAATAGAGAAAAATGAAAAAGTCCCATATGAGACGACAGGAGGAATGAATACTGTCGCAGTCCGTATGCCGGATCATCCGATAGCGCTTGCACTGATTCGGGAAAGCGGAGGGTATATTGCTGCTCCAAGTGCAAATACTTCTGGCAGGCCCAGTCCTACGCTTGCAGAGCATGTGGCGGAAGATATGCATGGAAAGATTCCAATGATATTGGATGGCGGAGCGGTGGGAATCGGTATAGAATCTACGATAGTGGACTTGACAGAAGAAATTCCAATGATACTCCGGCCGGGTTATATCACACAGGACATGTTGGAAAAAGTAATCGGAGAAGTTCGAATGGATCCAGGTATTATTGCGTCTGATTCGCTCAGAAAGCCAAAGGCGCCGGGAATGAAGTACAAGCACTATGCGCCGAAGGCGGATTTGGTTCTGATAGACGGAGAAGAAGGACGAGTAATTGAGAAAATAAACGAGCTGATTGCAGCGGCAATTTCAGAAGATAAAAGAGTTGGAGTGATTTGTACGGATGAGAGCCGTTCCGGTTATCAGGCGGGACAGGTAATCAGCATCGGTGCAAGAAATGATGAAGATGCAATAGCACAGCATCTTTATAAGATTTTGCGGGAATTTGATGACATGGAAGTTGATTTGATATACTCAGAGAGTTTTGCCACGCCAAGGATGGGGCAGGCAATTATGAATCGTTTATTAAAGGCTGCCGGTCATCAGGTGATTACCGTATAGAGGAGATTTTTATGAAAGCCTATAAACGCATTGTATTTGTGGCAGGAAGCGGCACATGCCGGGCGCCAATGGCGGCGGGAATATTAAAAGAATATACTTTAAAGAACCCGGTGGAGATTATTGTCCGCGGTTTGGTGGTACTATTTCCAGAGCCCCTGAACCAGAAAGCGGAAGCAGTAATGATCAGTAACGGAACAAATCTGGAGGGGTATATGTCTAGTCAAATATGTGAAGATGATTTTGATGATGACACGCTGGTGCTTACAATGGAAGCGCATCAGCGACAGAAGATATTGGATAAATTTGCCGCGGCAAAAGCGGACAGTGTGCAGGTACTGACAGAGCTTGTAGGAGATGAATTGGAAATCATAGACCCTTACGGCGGAACCCTGCAGTCTTATGGTCTCTGTTATGAGACATTGAGTAAGTCTATCCGTAAATTGGTAAAACTATTAAACGAAGGAGAATAGATATGTCAAACTTATATGTAATGGATCATCCTTTGATTCAACACAAAATTGGCTGGCTCAGACGTGAGGAAACAGGTTCAAAGGATTTTCGGACGCTGGTCAGTGAAATCGCAATGTTAATGTGCTATGAGGCGACCAGAGATTTAAAGTTAAGTGACGTCACGATAAGGACGCCTATTTGTGAGACAACAGTGAAGGAATTAAAAGGTAAAAAGCTCGCTGTTGTACCGATTTTACGCGCCGGACTCGGCATGGTGGACGGAATGCTTGCTATGATTCCTGCGGCGAAGGTCGGTCATATTGGATTATACCGCGATCCGGAAACGATAAAGCCGGTAGAGTATTACTGCAAGCTTCCGGAGGACTGCAGTGAGCGTGAAGTGTTTGTGGTAGATCCGATGCTTGCAACAGGAGGTTCATCCGCAGCGGCAATTCAGATGTTGAAGGACAGAGGCGTGAAGAATATTCGCTTTATGTGTATCATTGCGGCGCCGGAAGGAGTAAAGACAATGCAGGAGGCGCATCCGGATGTGGATATCTATATCGGGGCGCTGGATGAGCGTCTGAATGAACATTGCTATATTGTTCCGGGACTAGGAGATGCGGGGGACCGAATATTTGGAACAAAATAAATTTTCAATGGATACAAAAAGCACACTAAAATAAAAAAAATACACCAAAAACAGTAAAAAAATGATACTCTTTTAAAAATTGTAAACTTAAAAAAAACAAAAAATCTAATTATAATTAACATTAACATATTATCTTGAGGGATGAATGTTAATGTTTTTTGTTTGCCTAAAACATGACATTTTATCCAAAGTTACGGTACGGGGACAGAGCTGCACGGCGCTGTCTTTTCTGTATATATAAGGTAATGTTTGAAAGTTTTTCAGCAAAATCTAAGGAAGGGAGAAAGGAAAAGGATGAGGAACAGAAAGCTAATTAAATTTCTGGCAGCGGCAACAGCTACGGCTTTGTTGACAACGTCTATCCTGCCACAGGGGATGGTTTATGCGTCAGCAGTGCAGACGGAAGGTACAGAAGCTGTCATGCCAGAGGAAGGCACAGAGATGCCGTCGGAAGAATCTGTAGAAGGTACAGAGGCAATGACGGAAGAACCTAAGACGGAGATGTCAACGGAAAAAGAAACCGCTGAACCCGAGACGGAGAAAGAAACTGCCGAACCACAGACGGAGTTGTCAACCGGAGAGTTTGCAGGGGGGAAGGGGAAAAACTCCTCCGGGGATGCAGAGGAAGAAGCATCGTCCAAGAAACGGACGGCTAAAGAGCAGGAGCCCGAAGACGAAATCGCAGATATAGAGGCAGAGGAAGAGGGCGAAAGCACTGGAGTGGATAAGAAGCCGGCAGTAGGAGATATCGTAACCAAGCATACGATTAACGTAGAGCCGGACAATCCTGAAAGTGAAAATACAGCAGGTAAGGACACGAAATGGAAGTTGAAATGGCAGGATGAGTTCGATACCCAGAAGCTTGATATGACCAAATGGGATTATCAGGCAGGCGACGGAAGCAATTATGGCCTTGCCGGCTGGGGAAATGCTGAGAAGGAGTATTATACCGATGGTGGTGAAAATGGAAGTAATAATATTTCATTTGACGACGAACATCTGATCATTACTGCTAAAAAGGAAACGACGCCAGGTTATTCTACAAGCTATACATCCGGTAAGCTTTGGACGAAGGGCGATGCATACTACAACGGTGAGACTTCGGAGCCGCTGTTCGCCACGAAATACGGGCGTATTGAAGCTAAAATAGCGCTTCCGGCAGGAACAGGATACTGGCCGGCGTTCTGGATGATGCCGTTGGATGACAAGTACGGCGGTTGGGCTTCTTCCGGTGAGCTTGATATTATGGAGGCAAGAGGACGTGTCACGAACAGTGTGGATGGAACAATCCATTTTGGTAATTCGTGGCCGAACAATAAGTCACGCGGCGGTCAGTACGATAGCAACAAAACAAGTGATAAAGCACAGAACTTTAATTTTACGCAAGAGCATGAGTATGCAGTTGAGTGGCTTCCGGGAGTGATAAGATGGTATGTAGATGACGAGTGTTTTTATACGGCAACAAATTGGTACTCCACTAAGGAAGGAAACGGAGATAATTTTACATATCCGGCACCATATGACCAGGAATTTTTCATCATGCTGAACCTTGCTGTCGGGGGAAACTATGATGGAGATAATTTTGATAATTCGATAAATGGCGGACAGATGAAAGTAGATTATGTGCGTGTCTATGATTTGTGCAATGAAGACGGAAGCATGTATGATTACAGTAAAGACGAGAAGACGGTGACGCCTGCATCTTCGTCTTCTACCGGATCTCTGGTGGGCGGCGTAGTGAATGAAACAAATTTCCTGTCAGGTGATCTGACCAAGGCACATGTGTCGGTACAGGACAGCAATTCAGTCAGTGGTGATACCCCGCTGAATAAGGGCTGGTATCTCTTGACCGGAACGGGCGGGGCGGCAACTGTGACTGCAGCCGAAGAAGGAGCTAAGGTAAACATCACTACGCCGGGTGCAAATGGATATTCTATACAGTTGATGCACCAGCTTCCGTTGACTGAGGGTTATGAATATGAGCTGACCTTTGAAGCGAAGGCAGACAATCCAAAAAATATCACTGTACAGATGTCGGATTACGTATACACGAATTTTATCGGAAGCTGGGCGAAATACAGTGATGCATTTCCGGCGGCGCTGACAAGGGACTGGAAGACTTATACATTTAGATTCAATATGATAGAGGGTACGGATGATGCAACCCGTCTGGAATTGAATTTAGGAGCAGGTACTACAGACGCAGTATATTTCCGGAATGCTTCCCTGAAGGCAATCGGTATTTATGAAGGACCATCGGAAGACTCTGAGAAAGAGCCGCTTAAGGGCGGAGAACATATTTATAACGGAACCTTTGATCAGGGTGATAATCAGGATGAGAACAAAGAATATACCCGTTTCAAATTCTGGGATACGATTGGATCTGTGTCGGCAAAGGTTGACAAGGATACAAGAAAGCTCCATGTAAGCGGTACGTCAAATGATGCGGGATTTGAGCAGAAAAATATACAGCTTTTGGGCAGGGATGGATATGAGATTACCTTTGACGCTTCTGTCGCTGCAGCTAGAAACATCATCGTCAAGGTAATTGGCAATGACGGCACAGTATATGAGAATAAGAGCATTGCACTGTCTGCGGGCGATAATAAAAAGAGCTTCGAGTTTACCGTACCGGAAACTGCTGCCGAGAAATACGGCACGGTACAGTTTGTTGTAGGCACGGGCGGGGAAGTTGTTCTGGACAATATTTCCATGAAGCGTCTTACAAACTACAACGTGGATTACAGTAATACGAAAGTATATCCGTTGGCAAACGGAACGTTTGCAAACGGTATGCAGGGATGGAAAACTTTCAATGAGAGTGGCGGTGATATGACGCCAAATGTTTCAAATGGCGTATGTACGGTTCCGGCGCGCAATACAGGGGCGCAAAATCCGTGGAAAATGATGCTGATTGCCGATCCGATACAGATTTCGGAAGGCTTAAACTATACACTGAAGTTTGATATAAAGGCAAATAAAGCGGGTCAGCCGGTTACGGCAAAGATAGAGGCGACAGACGGTTCCTATCATGTACTCTGCAGCCAAGATTTAGAGACGACACTGGAATGGAAAACGTATACAGTGGATTTTACGGCTGACAGAGAAGGAAGCATGGAGTTTAAGTTCATATTGGGAAGCGTGAAGGAAGAAACTTCTGTGAGCGTGAGGAATATTTCACTTTGCGTTGTTGATACGCCGATTATGCAGGCACCGGATCTTGATTTGTCAGGCATGAACTATCTTGGAAATGATGTAGTAATACCTGTAACAAATTATTATAAGTTTGATGGTGCGAGTACAGAATCGAACTATCTGAGTGCTGTAAAGAAGGCGATTATTACGGATCCGAGTAAGAAAAGGACAACCGTTACTCCTCGTATGGATGACGGTAAGCTGGTTATCCGAGGAGATGCGTTTGGAAGTGACGGAATGTATGGCATCAGGATTGAAGCGGAGGGATTTGATTTTACCGATATACAGATTCCGATTTATCCGAATGACGGCAACCTGATTTTGAACGGACAGTTCACAAATGGACTGGCGTCTTGGGGTTCGTACTTTAATGCAGGAGAGGGAACTGCGGCTGGAAGTATCACCGTGCCTTCTTCGAAGGAAGCCCGCATTGACTTTGTCTGGGCAAATGATTTCTGGGATCTGCAGATGGCGCAGACCGGAATCCCGACAGAGAAGGATGCATGGTATGTTGTAAAAGCGGATATCCGTTCTACAATAGACAGACCGTTCCGTATTAATTTTGCCGATAGTACGGGTGGTAATAGTACATATGAAATTTTTAAAGCGGGAAATAAATATACGACATACACCTTCTATTGTAAGGCTGGGTCAGATAAGAGTAAGCTGGAGTTCTTCTTTGGACGTGATGAAAGTATCGGCTCTTATGCAACTCCGAATGAGGAACATCAGATTTTTGTAGATAATGTATATATTAGAAAACTGACCGCAGAGGATGAAACGGCTGTTGTTCCGACCTTGAAATCCAAAGGAGCCGTTAAGCTTGGAAATGATGTAACACTGGAATTGTCCGGAGTACAGAATGCATGGAGTGTGGCTCCGAAAAAGGTTATCATTGATGGCACGCATATAGAGGACGCCGTAATAGAAGGGAACACCGTGACTATTCCGGCAGCTGTATTTGTACAGAGCGGTTATAAAGAGATTGTGATTCAGGCAGAAGGCTTCAGGGATACGAACGTAGTATACCAGAGAATTTTAAGTCCGGGTGTGCATGAGTACATTGAAAACAATAACTTTGCCAATGGAGGAAGCGGTTGGACAATATATCAGTTAGAGCAGAATAACGGCGGCGTTACATATGAGGACGGAAAGGCGATTGTCGCAGTGGACTATACATCATATGGAAGTTATGATGACGGAAAGACCATAACTCCTGCATCTTGGTCAACGATGCTAAGTACAGAAGTGACAGACTTGGAGATTGGCGTGGGCTATACGCTGATGTTTAAGGCAAAGACTTCCGCGCCAAGCGGAAAATATCTTACCGTGGAAATAGAAGGAGAAAAGGTAACTGTACGTAAGCTTGCAGGGACAGCGGATTCTTATGCTGTAAATTATACGCCAAAGAGCAAGACTGTTAAAATTATCTTTTTGTGCGGGAATACGCCGGAGGATCTGGTATTGTATGGAGCTGACGAGGAGGCTGTATCCGGGTTCCCGATGACGCCGGCGGCTCTTGAAAGTTCCGGAATTACGAATACTGTTATACCGGCGCTTACAATTGAAATTTCCGATGTTTCTCTGGCTAAGTCGGGAGATGTGGATATAGACGGAGATTATTGTCTCTTCAAAATAGAACATTATTACCAGATAAACGGTCAGTATGTGCGAACGGCAATCGGTGATGCTGTGGCGCCGAAGGGCACAACGGTAGATGCTGTGGCACGTGATCTGTACAAAGTAAAAGACGGATATAAGATTCCTGACCGTCCGGTCGTAGGACAGATTACAAGTATAGTGGCTGACCCGGATGCACCTATAGAGGATCGAACGCTGAAGCTTTATTATCAGGCAGTGGTATACAGTGTAACTTACGAGTTAAATAATCCGGAGGCAAGTCTTTGTTCGCACAATACAGCGGCTTATACCTATGGCGTAGGAAGAGAACTGCATGATCCGATTTATGACGGAAGAGATAAGGTTTTTGACGGTTGGTATTTGGACGAAGAATTTACTCAGAGCTTGACTTATATAGCGGGAAACAGAACCGGTGATATTAAGCTGTATGCGAAGTGGAGAGATCCGGTTCCGGGTGATTTTGATGACGATGAGGATCCGATAGAAGCAGACAGAGTATCGTTAGAACCGTCAACTCTGACGCTGGAAAAAGGCGCAAGTGCGGACTTAAAGGCAATTATTACACCGGCAAACGCAACCACGGGTCTGAGCTGGAAGAGCGGCGATGAGGCTGTGGCAACGGTAGACAACGGTAAAGTAACCGCAGTTGCAAAGGGAAGCACAACTATCACTGTTACTACAGATAATGGTAAGACGGCAACCTGTACGGTAACGGTAACGGATAAAAGTCAGGATGAAAACCAAGGTGGAAATCCAGGCGGAAATCCAGGTGGAAACCCGGGCGGAAATCCAGGCGGAAGTACACAACCAGTGAAAGTAACCAGTGTGGCGTTAACTCCGTCAAGCCTGACACTGAAAAAAGGCGCAGTTTCTACGCTTACGCCGACCATAACGCCAACAAATGCGACAAATAAAAATGTAACCTACAGATCAAGCAACCAGTCTGTAGCAACAGTGGATGCTGCAGGTAAAGTTACGGCAGTCGATAAGGGAACGGCGGTCATTACTGTCACTACGGCTGACGGAAATAAGACGGCGACCTGTACGGTAACGGTAACGATTCCTTCTACGAAGGTGAAAGTCAATACCAAAAAGCTTTACATTGTAAAGAATAAAAAGGTCAAAGTAAAAGCAACAATGACGCCGCGAAATAGTACGGATAAGCTGGAGTGGACCAGTTCCAATAAATCCGTTGTGACTGTTACGACAGGAAAACCTATTGTAACGATTAAAGCAAAGAATGCCAGCGGTAAGTCGGCAACTGTCACAGTAAAGACTGAGAGCGGAAAGACGGCAAAGATTAAAGTATATGTTGTTAAGAAAGCAAAGAAAGCGAAATCCATTAAGCTGAATAAAAAGACATTGAACCTTGCAAAAGGCGGCATCTATGACCTTGTACCGACTGTAAAAACAAAGTCTACAGATACGATTAAGTGGACCAGCTCCAATAAGAAGGTTGTTTCGGTAGATGCGTTCGGTATGTTGACTGCAAAGAAGGGCGGTACTGTAACCATTACGGCAAAGACTTCGAGCGGTAAGAAGGCGACCTGTAAAGTGACGGTGAAGGTAAAGGCCACAAAGGTGAAGTTAAGCAAGAAAAAGCTGAGTCTGAAAGTTGGAAAAACAGCTACTTTGAAAGCAAAGCTGACACCAAAAGACGCAACAGATGCCTTGAAATGGAGTTCTTCAAATAAGAAGGTTGTTTCGGTCGACAAGAAGGGTAAGATTACAGCAGTGAAAAAAGGAACCGCAACCATTACGGTAAAGACTTCAGGGAAAAAGACAGCAAAATGTAAGGTAACAGTAAAATAATGTATTTTGGTTCGCCGCACTTATGCAGAGGCATGAGTGCGGCGAATTTATAATTCCTCCCAAATTTATGATAATAAAAAAACAACACCAAAATAAAAAAGACACACCAAAAACGATAAAAAAATAATACTATTTTAAAAAAAATTATCTTAAAAAAAAGCGTGATTGACGTTATTATTAGCATAAATGACATCTTTTAGTGGACTAGATGCACATGATATGGGGACCACAAAGAGGAAAAGGAGGTAATGATAAGTGGGAAGAAGAAAGAGATTTAAGAAATGGATAGCGTTTGCCTTGGCGGCGGTTGTGACTGCAACATCCGTGATGCCGGCAACGCTGCAGGAAGTGTATGCAGAAACTGCGCTGGATCCGGGAAATCCGTTCGGGCAGAACGTTGCAGAAAATAAAGCTGTAACTGTGTTAAATGCAAACGGTGAAAAAGATGAAGCTAAAAGTGAAGAAGCATCTGCGCTGATTAATGGAGAAGTGGAAACAACGGGAAATACTTTTGAAGCAGGATATGAGTATGAGGATGGCAAGAAGAAGCTGGAGCTTGTTATTGATTTGCGAGGAGAGTTTTTCGTTGACAGTGTGAACATTTACTGGCGCAATGCTGCTGCGGCAATGGAGTATCAGGTGCTGACATCTATAAACAATGAGGATTGGACATTGGTGTCAATGGACAAGGTTTCGACATTAAGCGAGGGCGGCAATGAGGCTACTACGGAAACGAAATCAGCGTTTACAGAACATAATGTGCGCTATGTAAAGATATTCTGTACAGAGGAGCGTGCCTATGGCGTATTCTCAATAAGAGAAATAAAGGTCAATACAATCGGAACTGTTGAGGAGGAAGTATCCCCGAATTATGCATTGGGGAAGCCGGCACATGCGTCCGTCGGCGATGATACAGCGAAAAACCTAACGAATGGTTCATATGATGATTTCTGGACAACGGGTGACCTGAGTGAGGAAAACCTACCTACCCCAGTATGTTATATTGACTTGATAGAGGAAAAAACGCTTAACAAGATTAAGTGGAGATTTGAAGGCGCTTATGCCAAAAAAAGCGTGGTGAAGACGGCTACGGATCCAGAGGCAATCAAGCCAGAAAATAGGGACGATGAGAATTACTGGACGACGTGGGGTACGGTAGAGTTGGACAGCAATGAGAATCTGGATGTAGAAGTGAGTCCCAGCAATGATGGAGAAATAGAAGCGCGTTATGTTATGATAACCATGACAGAACCGATCGTGGCAGTTTGGGGAATTAAGATATATGAAGTAGAAGCACTGTATGAGAGAGATGAATTGACTGTGAAGGATGTCTACCTGAGCAGAACGGAGACATATGCATTTAGCGAAATAGGTGCTACTTTACAGCTTTATGCACAGGCGCTTCCCATGAATGCGGAGAATGCAGAGATTACATGGAGCTCAAGTAACGAGCAGGTGGCAACAGTATCGAAGGACGGACTTGTAACTGCTGTGGGGCAGGGAATGGCGACAATTGAAGCAAGTGCAGGTGGTAAGAAGAATTCCGTCAATGTAACACTTGCAGATGAACTTGCGTCTCCAGTAGTAACGGCAAAAGCAAGCAAGGGAGAAAATGGCGAGAACATCATTAAGGTTTCATGGACAATGCCAGAAGAGGCAGGGGATGATATAAAATATATTCTTCGGCGCAGGCGTGATAATGAAGCGCTGACTTGGATAAAACAAATTGATGAGAATTTTGGGAGCACGGAATATACAGATGAAATGGTATTGCCGGGAAGATCTTACCAGTACTGTGTAAAGGCATATCAAGGGACGGCAGAAGACTTAAAAGCGGCAAGTGAATGGAGTTACTCAGAGCCTGTTACTATCGAAGTGGCAACCACGAGTCTCACAATGAGTCAGGCGGCGGCAACACTGGGAATCCGGAATGGGAAAGCAGAGTCTCTGCAGTTACGGGTGACAAAGGAGCCTGCTGAAGCAACAGATAGAGTGCTCTGGAAGAGCAGCAATGATTCGGTAGCAATCGTAAATGAGAATGGGTATGTGACTGCGAAAGGTGCAGGAACCGCCGTGATCACGGCATGGGCGGAAGGAAATGAAAGTGTAACAGCCTCTTGTGCTGTTACGGTGAAGGAACAGCTTGCAACGCCAGATGTAACGGCAGAAAAGACGGATGAGGATGAGATTACGCTGAACTGGAACAAAGTGGACAATGCGGATACTTATCAGATTTACCGTGCCGAGGGAAAGGACGCTGCCGAAAAGGACTTTGAGCTTTTGTCGGCAGGCGAATCAGGTATTGTTGTTGAGGACACAACGGTCCGCTATACAGACACTATTAACACAGATGAAAAGCTGGGCAATTATTACAGCTATAAGGTAGCGGCTGCTCCAGCAGAAGGCAGCGATTATACACTTGGAGAAAAGAGTGCGGCAACAAAGCAGATTGCAATTGGAACGGTGAATACATTTGGTACGAATATTGCGCTTGGGAAAAAGGTGACGACATCGGCAGAAACAGAGACTGGAAATTTGGAAATGTTGACGGATGGAGTTGCCACGGATGCAAATGCTTTCTGGGAATCCAAGGTGGCTGACGGAGGCGATAGTGAATCGGCTAGTGAGCAACCTGTAGGCAATATGACTTTCGATGTCGACTTAGGCAATGTCTATAATATAAATAAAGTAAAGGTTTACTGGCGGGGTATAACAAAAGCCACAGAATATGTAATTTCGGTGCTGCCGGAAGGCGGGAATGATTATGTACAGGTAGCAGATCAGAATGACGCAAAGGAAGTGGAAGAAGCTGTGATAGAGTGCGCATTTGCATATCAGCGTGCTCAACATGTAAGAATTACTGTAACAAAGACGGTGGGATATGCGAAGTGTGGAATCCGGGAGATTGAAGTCTATACTCCAGGTACAGTAACAATGGAAGATCCTACTTTAACACGTATTCTGCTCAGCCAGAGAACGGCACGTATGTCAGTAGGTGACAAACTGGATCTATATGTACAGAAACTTCCGGCGAATGCAGTGGAAAATATTACATGGACCGCTGTGAAAGGACATGGAGAGGGTACAACGGGTGACAGTGCAGAGGAATTTGTATCCTTAAAAGAAATTGACGGTAATTGTAAAGTGACTGCGCTTGCACCTGGAATTGTAACGGTATGGGCGCATGCACATGAAGCCGAGGCAGCAGGCAATACGGATGACAAGTATCATAGAAATTGTAAGATTGTAATAACAGGTAAGCTTGAAGCGCCGACCGTAACAGCAAGTATTGAGCCGACAGAAGAAAAGAGTATTGAGGTAAGCTGGAATGCGGTTGACCATGCGGATAAGTATAATCTTTACCGCACAGTGGGAGAAAAACCGGCAGGAGAAGCGGAACTCATTGCCGAAGGATTAACGGAAACTACATATAACGATACTAATGTAGAAGTTGGAAAATATTACAGCTATCAGGTAGTTGCTGTGAACGAGTCTGAGACAATACCTGACACAGATCCGGCAGAAAAGCTGTATGAGGACAGTGAAAAGAGTGAAGCTACTGAGCCGATACCGGTTCCGATCCATGTAGAAAGTATTTCTTTGGATAAGACAAGAGAAACGATTACGATTCAGCCGCAAGAAGCTGATTCCCGAACATTGAAGCTGACAGCAACAAACAATCCTGAAAATGCAACCTTTGGTTTCACATGGGAATCCAGCGATGAAGAGGTTGTTACTGTAAGTGAGGAAGGTCTTGTAACGGCAGTTGGAGTCGGAACGGCAACAATTACAGCGAGAACGAAAGATGAAAAGAGCACGGCATCCGCATCCTGTGAGATTACGGTAAAAGAGCAGCTTGCAACGCCGGAAATAGCCACAGCGGTTGCAGATGATGAGAAATCCATCACAATAAGCGTGAAGGAAGCGGTAGACCATGCGGCATCCTATAAGCTGGAGAAATCCGTTGATGACGGTACGTATACAGAGATTTCAGAAGCAGGTTTGACGCCGGATAATTCTTATCAGGATGAAGATGTAGAACCGGGCAAAACATACAAATATAAGGTAACTGCACTTCCGGCAGCGGAGGATACGGATTATGTAGAGAGTGAATCTGCTGAGTCAGAAGGCGACAGAATTGCTGTCCGTATAACGAAGATAACGCTGAAAAAGGGCGCGGAATATGAAATTGGTTTGGGAGAAGAACTGCAGTTAGAGGCGGTGATTGAACCGGAGAATGTAGACGACGATCTCAAAGCCTTGAAGTGGACTGTTTCTGAGGGTACATGCGTAGAGGTAGATGAAGAGAGCGGTCTTGTAACAGCAAACGGACTTGGTACAGCAAACGTTACGGTTCAGGTCGTAGATGAAAAGAGTACGGCAGAGGCAGCGACCTGCACCATTACGGTTCGAAAAAGACTGGCAGCGCCGGAAGTAACAGTTGTACAGAGCGCAGATAAATCATCTGTCACGGTTTCATGGAATATGGTTGAGAATGCGGCTTCTTATAAGCTTTGGAAGACGATCGATGAGGATGAGGCGGTCGAACTTGATGTTTCAAAGATAGAGCCTGCAGATGGCAAGATGACTTACACGGACGCAGTCGAAAAAGGACATACGTACACATATAAAGTAGTGGCAGCACCTGAATCTGCTGAATACTTGGAAAATGAAGGTTCTGCAGATCCGGTCAAGGTAAAAGATGATTTGAATGTTCCGACAGGAGTAAAAGCCGCAGTATCCGGGCAGAATGTAACAGTAACATGGACGGCAGTAGCAAATGCAACTGGATATCTTGTGCAGAGATCCACGAATGGAACAACATTTACATCCCTTGCAACCATAACGGAAGCGAAATACGAAGATAAGAATCTGGCAGTTGGAACATATTACTACAAAGTAATTGCAAAAGGTAATGACGATTATGATGATAGTAAGGAAAGTTCTGTTGTAACGGCAACAATCACCACAACATCACAGCAGACAACAAAATACACCGTAACCTTTAATTCCAACGGTGGAACAAGCGTGGCAGCCCAGATTGTAGAGGCTGGCAAAACAGCAAAAACGCCGACGGCGCCGACCAGAAGCGGTTACACATTTGCAGGCTGGTACAACGGGGCAACAGCATATAACTTCAATACGCCGGTAAATTCTAATCTGACGCTGACTGCAAAATGGACTGCAAATGCGGTTAAGGTAACCAAGGTTAGTATTACCGGAAACTCTAAGAAGATTGCGGCAGGCAAGAAGATTACCTTAAAGGCAAATGTTGCTCCGGCTAATGCATCCAAAAAGAAAGTGACATGGAAGAGCAGTAATACGAAATATGCAACAGTCAGCCAGAGCGGTGTTGTAACCACGAAGAAAGCAGGAGCAGGAAAGACAGTTACGATTACTGCAACTGCACAGGATGGAAGCAACAAGAAAGCTACTTACAAGATCACGATTATGAATAAGGCTGTTAAAAAGGTAAAACTGACGGCAAAGACTAAGACAGTGAAAGCCGGTAAGAAGCTGACGGTAAAGGCAACGGTGACCCTGACTGCGAAGATTGACAAGAAGTCAAAGTCTACGAAAGCAAATAAGACCGTAGAGTGGAAGTCGAGCAATAAGAAGTATGCAACGGTAAGCACCAAGGGCGTTGTAACTGCGAATAAGGCAGGAAAGGGCAAGACGGTAACAATTACTGCGACTGCTACAGATGGAAGCAAAAAGAAAGCAACAATCAAGATTAAAATCAGTAAATAATGGAAAAACATTCAATATGATGAAATGATGAATGTATGGGGCTGCTACAAAACAGATGGAAAATATCGTCTGTGGAGTGGCGGCCCCTCTTGCAATTTGTCCAAAATAATGAGCAGGGTATTCCGATAAGAAAAGACCGTTATTTTATGACCATATTCAATTGTTCATTGCAAGAAGAAAAGCAATACATCTCTTAGCCATTCCATAATTGAAAATAATGTATTCCTATAGTATAATATCAATTGATATTATACGAAGCAGAGCCAGCTTCGCATAAAAGGACACTGGTTATCGGAGGACATACAATGAGCGATAAACGAACAGACTATATTACCTGGGATGAGTATTTTATGGGAGTTGCCATGTTATCTGGGATGCGTTCCAAAGATCCGAATACGCAGGTGGGAGCATGCATTGTCAGTGAGGATAATAAAATATTGTCTATGGGTTATAACGGATTTCCAATGGGCTGCTCGGATGATGTGTTTCCGTGGGCGAGAGATGGAGATGAGCTTGAGAGCAAGTATTTCTACACAACGCATAGTGAGTTAAATGCGATATTAAATTATCGGGGAGGGAGTCTGGAGGGGTCTAAAATGTATGTGACACTGTTTCCATGCAATGAGTGTGCGAAAGCAATTATACAGGCGGGAATCGGGACGCTGGTCTATGCGAATGACAAGTACGAGGGGACTCCGAGAGTAATTGCATCAAAACGAATGCTGGATGCTGCAGGGGTACGGTACTATCGGTATGCACCGACGCATCGGAAGGTGGAAATAGAGCTGTAACGGTTCAATCTGCAACTGCGCACCTGCCGCGCAGTTAGCAGCCAGTAAAGTTAAATAGCCAGAGAATCCGCCCCTTTGCCTTTGGCAAACTTGGGATGGGCGGATTCCGTAACAGCGAAGCCGAAGGCTGAACTGTTACATGGAGCTGTAAGAAATTCCATTTATTTTATGGACAAATTACCTGAAAATGGTATACTATAAAAAGTGGGATTGATGGTGAAAGGAGCTGCATGAGTGAAGGAAGACAAGGGCATATATGAATCGCTGGTATTGATAATGCAGTTTGGTATCAACATGATAGTCCCTATACTGATCTGTACTTGGTTCGGCGTCTGGCTGTCTGAGCGGACGGGGCATAAGTTTATTGTGGTCTTGCTGTTTCTGGCCGGAGCTATTGCGGGAATGCAGAATTGTTATAAGCTAACAAAGCGCATGATTCAGCGGGAGAAACTGAGAAAGGGAAGCCGTGAGATTGCATCGGAAATTGCGGCACAGGCAAGGAAGAATCAGACTGCGCATACGGAAACAACGCGCGGCGGGATCATGCAGAAAGAATCCGGCAGTAAGACCGGCGAGAAATAAGGAAAAAGCGATGTTAAAAAGAATCAATGCGGTATTGCCGGAACTGATATGGGGAATCCTTATATACGGAATCGTAATACAGCTTGCCGGCGTTTGGTTTGTAAGCGACAAATTGAGATATTCAAGCGGTTTATGGATAGGGATTGCATTGGCAGTCGGGATGGCAATCCATATGGCGGTCGTATTGAACGATGCGGCAGACATTGCGGCAGAAGAGGCTGCAAGAAAGAGAGTTATATTCCAGTCCACATTAAGATATGCAATGGTTGTTATTTTGTTCTTTCTTGTTGCATATTTTAAGCTGGGCGATTTAGTTACACTATTTTTCGGCGTAATGGGGTTAAAGGCGGGAGCCTATTTACAGCCTCTTACACATAAAGTTATTTTAAAACTGACAGGGAGAAGCGATGCATCTTTAAGTGAAAAAAATAATGAAGATAGGAGGTGAAAGCGTGAATCATGCAATATTATTATCATCCGGCGCGGATGACATTGACTTTATGATACATGGGATATTTTCCTATGAATTGTTCGGTCATACGGTATGGATTACCACATCCCATGTGTGCATACTGATCGTTATGCTGATACTGATTGGCTTCGCAGTTGCGGCCAATATTAGGATGAGGCATGCGACGGAGGTGCCGGGTGCATTCCAGAACATTGTGGAGTTGATCGTCGAGAAATTAGACGGCATGGTTACAGGTGTTATGGGTAAGAATGCATCCAAGCTTGTGAACTACATCAGTACCATATTTTTATTTATCTTTATGAGTAATATATCCGGTCTGTTTGGTCTGCGGCCACCGACCGCCGATTATGGTACGACGTTGGCGCTTGGTCTGATAACCTTTTTTCTGATTCATATCAATCAGTTCCGTTATCAGAAGCCGAAGCAGATTTGGGCAGATATGTGCTCGCCGCTGCCACCCTGGCTGCCAATCTGGTTTCCGATTAACGTTATCAGCGAAATTGCGGTGCCGATTTCATTGTCGCTGCGTTTATTTGCAAACGTATTGTCAGGAACCGTTATGCTGGCACTGGTCTATGGATTGCTTGCAAAAATCGCAGTAGTCTGGCCGGCGTTTCTGCATATTTATTTTGATTTGTTCTCAGGAGCAATTCAGACCTATGTATTCTGTATGCTGACGATGACTTATGTCAATCAGGCGATGAGTACGGAAGAATAATAGTTTAAGAGTTTAACAAAGAATGTAAGGAGGACTTCATTATGGGAATCACAGGAAATGATTTAATTTTAGCATGCTCAGCAATCGGCGCAGGTCTGGCAGTTATTGCCGGTATCGGACCTGGTATTGGACAGGGTATCGCTGCAGGTCATGCGGCTGCAGCAGTAGGACGTAACCCGGGCGCTCAAGGCGATATCATGTCAACCATGCTCTTAGGTCAGGCGGTTGCAGAGACGACAGGTCTTTACGGTCTGTTAGTTGCCATGCTGCTGCTTTTCTTAAAACCGCTCGTATAAGCATACGAAGAGTGAAGGTTTCTTTTGTCCGGCGGGCAAAGGGAATGCCGTAAGGCGATTCAGAGATAATTAAGAAAGGAGGCAGGTCAGGCAACGATGGAGAGATTATTTGATCTTGATTTTCAGTTATTGCATGATGCGGTGATACTTGCAATTTCCGTGTTCGTGTTATTCCTGTTCTTGTCCTATCTGCTCTTTAATCCGGCACGCAAGATGTTAAAGGACCGTCAGAATAAGATAAAGACGGATATTGACACTGCGAATGCGGACAAGGAAGAGGCGGCTGCATTAAAGCTTCAATATGATGAGAAGCTGAAAAATATCGAGAAGGAAGCGGAAGCAATCTTAAGTGAAGCGCGTCAGAAAGCAATGAAAAATGAAGCGCGCATTATTGATGAGGCGAAGGAAGAAGCATCTCGCATCATCAGACACGCACAGGAAGAAGCAGAATTAGAGAGAAAACGTGCGATGGACGATATGAAGCAGGAGATGATTACAATTGCTTCCATGATGGCAGGCAAGGTAGTTGCAGCCTCTATTGATACAACGGTACAGGATGCTTTAGTGGAAGAGACATTGAAGGAAATGGGTGATGTATCATGGCGAAGCTAGTATCAAAAACATATGGCGATGCGTTGTTTGAGGTTGCGGCAGAAGATGGCAGGATGGATGAATTTTACGAGGAAGCGAAAGGCATCCTTGACATATTGGGAGCAAATGAGGATTTGTCCAGACTGATGACACACCCGCAGATTGCAAAAGAAGAGAAATTGCAGATGCTGGAGAAGATTTTCACCGGGAAAATTGCAGATGAGATTCTGGGATTGATGCGAATGGTGGTCGATAAAGACCATTTCGGGGAAATAAAATCCGTATTTGAATATTTTATCGATGCGGTTAAGGAATATAAACACATCGGAACTGCATACGTGACATCCGCATTGGATTTATCCGAGGCACAGAAGGCGGCGGTGGAAAAGAAGCTGCTTGAAACAACCGGGTATGTAAAATTTGAAATGCATTATAAGACAGACGCCGCACTGATTGGCGGCATGGTAATTCGAATCGGGGACCGGGTCGCAGACAGCAGTGTCCGCACGAAGTTAGAACGGTTGACCGGTGAATTATCGAAAATACAGTTGAAAGTAGGTGAATGCGCTCCATGAATTTGAGACCAGAAGAAATAAGTTCCGTCATCAAAGAGCAGATGAAGAGATATGCAGCGCAGCTGGAGGTGGCAGATGTCGGCACCGTAATTCAGGTGGCAGATGGTATTGCCCGTATCCACGGACTTGAGAATGCGATGCAGGGAGAGCTTTTAGAGTTCCCTGGTGAAGTATATGGAATGGTATTGAACTTAGAAGAGGATAACGTAGGCGCCGTATTGCTCGGCGAACAGAGGAATATCAATGAGGGAGATACCGTAAAAACGACCGGACGCGTGGTGGAGGTTCCCGTAGGAGATGCCTTGTTAGGACGCGTTGTCAATGCGTTAGGACAGCCGATAGATGGTAAGGGTCCTATTCAGACAGACAAGCACCGCCAGATTGAAAGAGTGGCAAGCGGTGTTATTTCCAGAAAGTCCGTAGACACTCCGCTGCAGACCGGAATCAAGGCAATTGATTCGATGGTTCCGATTGGACGCGGACAAAGAGAGCTGATTATCGGAGATAAGCAGACCGGTAAGACGGCAATTGCAATGGATACGATTATCAACCAGAAGGGGCAGGGAGTGAAATGTATTTATGTTGCCATCGGTCAGAAGGCGTCAACAGTTGCGACTCTGGTAAAGACTTTAGAAGAGTATGGCGCTATGGCATATACGACCATCGTAGTATCTACGGCGAGCGAGCTCGCACCATTACAGTACATTGCACCGTATTCAGGATGTGCGATGGGTGAAGAGTGGATGGAGAACGGCGAGGATGTGCTGATTATCTATGATGACCTGAGTAAACATGCAGCTGCATACCGTACCCTTTCCTTGCTGCTGAAACGTCCGCCAGGACGTGAGGCGTATCCGGGTGATGTATTCTATTTACATTCCAGATTGTTAGAGCGTGCGGCAAAGCTATCCGACAAATTAGGCGGAGGTTCTCTGACGGCGCTTCCGATTATTGAGACGCAGGCAGGAGATGTATCGGCGTATATTCCGACGAATGTAATTTCCATTACAGACGGTCAGATCTATCTGGAGACAGATATGTTTAATGCAGGTTTCCGTCCGGCAATCAATGCAGGTCTGTCCGTATCCCGTGTAGGAGGAGCCGCACAGATTAAGGCGATGAAAAAGATTGCTGCGCCGATTCGAGTAGAGCTGGCGCAATATAGGGAGCTCGCTGCGTTTTCACAGTTCGGGTCTGAGCTGGATGCAGACACGACCGAGAAGCTTGCACAGGGCGAGCGAATTAAGGAAATATTAAAACAGCCGCAGTATCAGCCGATGGCAGTTGAGAAGCAGGTAGTGATTATCTACGCAGCTACCAAGAAATATCTGTTGGATATTGAGGTGGATCATATCCTGCGTTTTGAGGGTGAGCTGTTTGATTACATTGATACAAAATATCCGGAGATTTTCGAGTCCATTCGTGAGTCGAAGCAGTTAGAGGAAGAGATAGAGCAGAAATTAATCAAAGCAATCGAGGAGTGCAAGGCGCAGTTCCGTTAGTATGGGACCACAGTGTTTTCGGAAGCAGAGATTCCGATAAATGTGCACAAGACGAATGCTTTAGAAAAGGCGGTGAGAACTATGGCGTCCATGAGAGACATCAAACGGCGCAAAGGCAGTATACAAAGTACACAGCAGATCACAAAAGCCATGAAGCTTGTTTCTACCGTAAAGCTGCAGAAGGCTAGGGCAAGAGCAGAGGAGACAAATCCATATTTTAACTATATGTACCGGACTGTAAGCTCTATGCTTTCCCGTTCCGGTAATATCAACCATCCGTATCTTACGGGAGGGCAGTCCGGCAAGAAAGCAATCGTGGTCATTACTTCCAACCGCGGACTTGCAGGAGGCTATAATTCCAATATTGTCAAGCTGATTACAGGCAGCGATTTTGAAAAGGAAGATGTGGCAATTTATGCAATCGGGCGAAAGGGCTTAGAGGGCTTAGAGCACCGTGGTTATGAGATTAAGATGGATGCTTCAGAGGTGATAGAAGCTCCGACTTATGCAGATGCGTCTGCAATCTGCCGTCAGATGTTAGAGCAGTACGCAGTCGGTGAGATTGGAGAAATCTATCTTGCATATACGCATTTTAAAAATACGGTAGTGCATGAGCCGAAACTCATGAAGCTGCTTCCGGTAGAAATGGGAGAATCCAAGGAGGAGGAAGCTTCCAATGTCCTGATGAATTATGAGCCGACGGAGGAAGAAGCTCTGGATTTGATTATTCCGAAGTATGTTACCAGCTTGTTTTACGGTGCGCTGGTAGAAGCGGTAGCGAGTGAGAACGGCGCAAGAATGCAGGCGATGGATTCTGCTACCAGCAATGCGGAAGACATGATAAGTGATTTGACGTTGAAATATAACAGAGCCCGTCAGGGCTCAATTACGCAGGAGCTGACCGAGATTATTGCAGGTGCAAATGCCATTTCCTGATAGCTTAGGAAATGACGGCTTTTGTGCGTTACGAAAAAATAAAAAGGAGTGATAAGAAAATGGCAGAAACGAATATTGGCAAAATCACTCAGATTATTGGTGCGGTACTTGATATCAAATTTACGGAGGGCAAGCTTCCGGAAATATATGAGGCAATCAATATCCCGTTGAAGGATGGGAAACGTTTGGTGGTCGAGGTATCGCAGCATCTGGGTGATGATACGGTGCGCTGTATTGCCATGGGTTCTACCGATGGACTGGTTCGCGGAATGGATGCAGTTGCAACCGGAGCGCCGATCAGTGTACCGGTAGGTGAGAATACGTTGGGACGTATGTTTAACGTATTGGGTGACCCGATTGACGAGGTGGAAGCGCCGAAAGACGTTGAATATATGCCAATTCACAGAAAGGCTCCGGCTTTTGAGGAGCAGGCAACCTCTACAGAGATGTTGGAGACGGGAATCAAGGTTGTCGATCTTCTCTGCCCATACCAGAAGGGCGGTAAGATTGGATTGTTCGGCGGCGCCGGCGTAGGCAAGACCGTACTGATTCAGGAGCTGATTCACAATATTGCAACAGAGCACGGCGGATATTCCGTATTTACAGGCGTAGGAGAGCGTACCCGTGAAGGAAACGATCTGTACTACGAAATGAAGGAATCCGGCGTTATTGATAAGACGACAATGGTATTCGGACAGATGAACGAGCCGCCGGGAGCGCGTATGCGCGTAGGTCTGACAGGACTTACAATGGCAGAATATTTCCGTGATAAGGGCGGTAAGGATGTGCTGCTGTTCATTGATAATATTTTCCGGTTTACTCAGGCAGGTTCTGAGGTGTCTGCGTTGTTAGGACGTATGCCTTCTGCGGTAGGTTATCAGCCGACGCTGCAGACAGAGATGGGTGCGCTTCAGGAGCGTATTACTTCCACGAAGAACGGTTCCATTACTTCCGTTCAGGCAGTTTACGTTCCGGCAGACGACTTGACTGACCCGGCTCCGGCAACAACATTTGCGCATCTGGATGCGACCACAGTTCTGGATCGTTCCATCGTTGAGCTTGGTATCTATCCGGCAGTAGATCCGCTTGGTTCTACCTCGCGTATTCTTGACCCGCGTGTCGTTGGACAGGAGCATTTTGAGGTTGCCCGCGGCGTGCAGGAGATTTTACAGAAGTACAAAGAGCTTCAGGATATTATTGCGATTCTTGGTATGGACGAATTGTCGGAGGAAGATAAGCTGGTAGTAAGCCGTGCGAGAAAGGTGCAGCGTTTCTTATCTCAGCCGTTCTTTGTGGCGACACAGTTTACCGGATTAGACGGTAAATATGTTCCGATTGCAGAGACAATCCGTGGATTCCGCGAAATCTTAGAAGGAAAGCACGATGATGTTCCGGAAAGCTATTTCTTAAATGCAGGAAGCATTGATGAAGTACGTGCCCGTATGCAGTAAGGGGTGACGCTATGGCAGAGGAGAACAGGATTTTCGATGTGGAAATCATAACGCCCGACCGTGTTTTTTTTACAGGGAAGGCAACTATGATTGAATTTAATACAACGGTCGGCGAGATTGGTGTCTACAAGAACCATATTCCGCTGACCACGGTGCTTGCCCCCGGCGTAGTTACGATTACGATGGACGAGGGTAAGAAAACGGCGGCTGTTCATGCGGGATTTGCAGAGATTTTGCCGGAGAAGGTAACGCTTTTGGCAGAGATTGCCGAGTGGCCGGATGAAATTGATGCAAAACGCGCCGAAGCCGCTTTGGAGCGTGCAAAGGAACGTCTGGCAGTGAAGACGAAGGACATAGATCTTGCGCGTGCGGAGCTTGCGCTGCGAAAAGCGCTGGTGCGGATGGAAGTGAAGAAATAGAGTAAAAAGTGGCTCTGTCGGAGAAATCGACAGAGCCTTTAAAAAATTGTATAGGAAACATTATAAAGGAAAATTTATACAAAGAGATATAGAAAACAATCAACGAGGGATAAATTCCGGCAATTAGATGAATATCTGGGAAGCGAGGAATCAATTAGGGTTATGGAGAAATTGATAATAGGTATTTGTGACGATCAAAAAGAGATTGTAATTGAGCTAAAAAAAATGTTGGAAGCGTATTTAAGTGCGCAGAATGGCAGTTATGAATTGTATTTGTTTTTAGACGGAGAAAGTTTATTAGGGCAGATAGATAAAATAAATGTAGTTTTTCTTGATATAGAAATGCCCGGAATGGATGGAATAGAGCTTGGAAGAAAGATAAAGCAGATAAATCCGAAATGCAAGATTATTATGGCAACTGGAAGAGTGGATCGGTTTAAAGATGCATTTCGGATTCATGCGGAGCGTTTTGTCACAAAGCCATTTGATAAGGCGGAGATAGAAGAGGCATTGCAGGGTGTGGCTTTGCGGAATTTTGGGGAAGAGATAATGGAATTATATTATATGAGAAATTTGTATAAGGTTTGTCAGCGTGATATATCATATATTATTGCTTATAATGGTTATACAGAGTTTGTTGTGGATGATAAGGTGTTTCGGAAAGAGACATCTTTGAATGAAGTAGAATGTATGTTGGATGAACGGATTTTTTTCCGGATTAATCGCAAGTGTATGGTAAATATGCAGTGGATTCAGGTCTATTCGGAAGGAGCTATCCGAATTGGTGGAAAAGAATTTGAAGTTTCAAGAAGAAGAAGGAAGGACTTTGAGCAAAAGTATATAGAGTTTGATTTAAGGTATAGGTGAGAAAAGAGTGAGAGGCATTATATTGGCAGTCATTTATCTGGTAGAATGTTTGAAGTATCGGATTGGATATTTCTTGCTATTTTCCGGAAAGTTATCTAAAAAGTGGATTATGCTTATTGGAGGAATTCCGTTTTTTACTGCGGCATTTCTTGGAAGTCCAGGGGAGGACGGAATTTATGTTTTGATGTATTTTTGTGTGGTTGTTGGAATGTTTTTGGCTATGCAGTCGAAATTGTCTGTGCGCATCATTCAGCTTTTTACCTTATGCTTTGTTCTGACGTGTATGGATGGGCTCTTTGGAAATTTTTTGATTTTTTATGAGCCGGGGCAGAGGATGAAAATTTATCTGGAAGATTTTCAATATCTGGCATCCAGCCTGATGACGGGAGGCGTTATCTTACTTGTTTCATTTATCAAGAGTAGATTGCGTGAGGATCATAATAAGAAACTCCTCTCTTTAGCCAGAAAAGGGATGCAGCCTATGGTGGCAGTCATGGCGGTATCCATGCTGTTTACGATTTCTGGGTTAGGCTATGCAAAGGATCATATTGAGAATGAAAAATTTCACATGATTGTAAACTGGGTAAGTACAATTTCGCTGTTAGGGATTGGCATGCTTGGAATATTTGCAATTTATATTGGAAATGTGAATCAGAAGATGGAGGAGATGGTGCGCAGGGAATTAGAGCTGCAGGATTTGCAGAAGCGTTACTATGAGGCTCTTTTAGAAAAGGAAGAGGATACTAGAAAATACCGTCATGATATGGATAATCATTTGTTGTGTCTGAACGCACTTGTGGATGATGGAGATATTCCTATGTTAAAGGAGTATCTTATGGAAATGAAAGGACAGATGGATCTGATTCAGAAGAGAGGGTATGTTACAGGAAATAAGATACTGGATATGATTCTTAATTATTATATTTCATTATTAGCTGAAGATGTGACTGTAAGTGTGGAAGGTAAACTACATACAGCATTATCACTTGATGAGATGGAATTGTGTACCATATATGCAAATCTTGTGCAGAATGCAGTGGAAGAGATAGGCCGGCAGAGGAAAGGCAGCGAGAGATTTTTTGCAATACAGATTTCGCAGGGGAAAACGTATTTTCAGACGGAAATAAGGAACAGTGTATCTGATGGTAGTCAGGAAGAAGAGACTTTTCGTACTAGCAAGAAAGATAAAAGGAATCATGGGCTTGGGTTAAAAAATGTAGAGAGGGTAGTTAAAGATCATGGGGGAAGTTTGGAAGTTAAAAAGGAGAGATTCTGCTTTTGCGTAAAAGTGGTATTAAGGAATGCGGAAATTACCGTTTAAGGAGTTAAGTGACCGTTTAAGGAGTTATGGTTGAAATCCATTTTTTGTTCTGTTATCTTGAAAAAGAGGAGGGAACGGGAATGGATTTTTTTTATGGAGTTTATGCTGTTGCTAATGTTTGGAAAAAGATTTGGGATTGGATTTTGTGATGATATTAACAAGTTGGGTATCATTTAAATTTTGATTCAAGAATTGTTTTTACAAATAAAAAGTTGGATTTATGCGGACAGTAGTGTCTTGCAAATCCTTACAAGATACTATTAATAATAAGAGGATATGAAAAAATGTTAAGAACGAGTGATTACAATATTAGTTTAGAGTTAAAGGAGAATGCGGATCAGTGTTTGATGATTCAGGGTGTTCATGGTTCATTTGATATTTTAGAGAAGAAATATGCAGATGTTTTGGAGGCTTGTAGAAGTGATATTTCGAAAGCAGATGAATTGCCAGATGATATCCGAGAAGGATTGATTAAGAGAGGATATCTGACTTCTTTGACTGAGGAAGATGAGTTTAAGTTTATAACAAAACTGTGCAAGGGCATGAATGACAGAGGTAGAAAGCGTCTTAGCATTACATTGCTTCCAACCTATAATTGTAATTTTAGATGTGAGTACTGTTTTGAACGCAATCTTCAGTGTAATGGAGAGGATTGGCTGAATGGCAAGATGAGTTTTGAGATGATAGATGCTATTTTTACAAAGCTTAAATCCGCAAAAGAAGGGGGATATAAATTAGAGAGTATCTACTTATTCGGCGGTGAGCCATTATTAAGAACAAACTATGATATTGTAAAACGCATTTGTGACAAAGCGCGTGAGATAGGCATGCCGATTTGCTGCATCAGTAACGGTTATGATCTTGATAAATATGTTGATCTTATAAAAGAGTTTAATTTTCGATATGTTCAGATTACGATTGATGGAATTGGTGAGGAGCATGATAAGAGAAGGTATCTGACAGGTGGGCAGGGTACATATAACAGAATTATGAAGAATGTACAGCTTGGCCTTGAGAAAGGGATTAATATTGTTCTTAGAACAAATGTTAATACAAAGAATTTGGAAGCTATTTCAGATCTCATTTCTTTCTATAAGAACAACGGATGGACAAAGAAGCCTAACTTTTCTTATTATTTTAAGACTACAATGAAATGTTATGATCAAATTGGTGAGTCGCTTTCAGAAGTGGAATTGATGACAAAGATGGCGGCGCATTATGGAGAAGATATTAGTAAATTTCAATTTAATAGTATTTATCAAGGATTATCCACAAGACTTTTGGATATGTTAGAACATAATACATTTGCACCATTTAGATCGGGATACTGTGGAGCGAATATGGGAATGTATACGATTGATCCATATGGTGATATTTATCCATGTTGGGATGTGTTGTCGGAGAAGGAACATGCAATTGGACGAGTTAATGTTGAGACCTGTGAGTTTGAATTCAACGATAATCTTGAAAAATGGAAAGGTAGAACTGTAGATAAACTTGAAGAATGTAAGAAGTGTAAATATATGATGTTTTGTGGTGGGGGGTGTACAGCACAGTCTAAAGTTCTGTATAATGATATTAATAGAGCTTACTGTGATGATTTTGTGGATATATTTAAGCAGGTGGCTGTTGATGTGTGTTCGAAATATATGGCTCAACATGCATAAAGGCATTACTTTTAGCGAAGGGAGATGTAAGCATGATCAATTTAAATAAAGAATTTGTAAGCGACGAAGAAGTAAAAACTATTTTAGAAGAGATAAGTGAAAGAGAGGAGTTTCATTGTACGGGTTATGTAGGATGTCCGGCTAATGGGTGTAGCATAGATGATGTTGGATATTTGAGTGATTTGAATCTGTAGACAGAGTAAACTGGAAAATAGATTATTTATTTGCTTTGAGATGGGACAAATATAATCAATTGTATTTGTAAATAAATTATGAAAGGGGATATAACAATGAAGGAATTAAATCAGGAAATCCAGATTGCTCAAGAAAATATGGATGAAATGGTAGAAGAACTTCTTGAAAGAGAAGAGTTTGTTTGTACAGGTAATGTTTCTTGTGGAGCAAATGCTTGTGGAGCAAAAGATGTAAGTATGTAGTTGCAAGTTACAAGGCATTCTGATTTTGGTAACCAGAATGCCTCTGTAAGGAAGGAGAAAAAGGTATGTTGAACTTAAATGAAAGTATTATTGAAGACGAAGATATTGAGACGATTATTGAAGAGATGAGCGAACGTCAGGAGTTACATTGTACTGGCAATGTATGTGGAGCTGATGCCTGTGGAGCTCATGATATTTCTTTATAGTTGGTTGGTAGCTACATTGATTAGGAGGAAATATGGAAGCTTTGAACTTGAATATTGAATTAGAATCTAAAGATGATATGGATGTAATTATTTCGGAGATGTTGGAAAGGGAAGAATTTATCTGTACAGGTGATGCTTGTGCAGCTCATGCATGTGGAATCTATAGCGTTTAGAGGGAGAATAAGATGGATATTAAATTAAATAAGAGCATCTATGAGGAACTGGAAAATGAAGCGGAGCTTGATAAGGTGCTTTCTGAACTGGAAGAAAGAGATGAATTATTATGTACTGGTTATGCATGTGGTGCTGATGCATCATTTATATAGTTAGCCGTTCATTAAGGAGGTCAATATGAAATCATTGAATAGATCATATGAGTATGAGGAGCTTGATACATGTTTTGAAGAATTAGAGCAAAGAGATGAGATGGCTTGCGCTCTTGCAGTGTGTGGTGCAAATATTACACCTTGTTTGGGAAATGCATGTGTTGCTGCCTGCATAGGTATAAATGTCTGCTTATTAGGTCTTCATACATTGTAACTGGATTTCAGGAGTTATGGATTATGGAGTGTTTAGTATTTAAGGAAGGCGTGGAAGTGGCGCTTTTTGATAATAACAGTAATTCAAATTCATATCTCTTATCATACAAAGGGAGGCATTGGAGAGTGTCTTCCTTTGTGGTTCACGTGTATGAAGTACTAATGGAGACAAAAAGTGTAGACGAGGCATACAGATTGATAAATGATAAGAGTAAGACGAATATTTCCGTTGAAAAATTTAATGAAGTTGTTGGATTCTTTAAAAATAACGGGTTGTTTGTGGGTACAGATGATGGTGAAAAAATAAAAAGAGCTAGTAAAAATCTTTGGGGAAAGATAACGCTCATCCCATCAAAAACTGTTAATAAGTTTAAATGGTTGGGGATATTTTTTGATAAGAGAGTAATGGTGGTCGTTGTATTGCTAGAAATAGTATTCTTTTCATATTTTTTTGTTACTTATAATAGTAAGACGATAATTACTGATTTATGGAATCTTAATATGAAAGAGTTGAGTATATGTATTGTAGCAATTATGCTGTTCGGATTAGTGCATGAGTTTGGGCATTCTACGGCTCTTATGAGTTATGGGCAGGAAGCTGGGGCGATAGGTATGGGAGTATATTTGTATATGCCTGTTTTCTACAGCAACGTAACTAATGCATGGAAGTTAAAGCGTTTACAGAGGGTTTGTGTTGATATTGGTGGTATTTATTTTCAGGCACTCAGCATATGTTTTGTATATTTGCTTACTATTTCGATTGATAATGATTCCTTCATCAAATGTGCAATAATCATATCGGCATTGCAGATCATTGGGAACTTTAATCCATTTATTAAGATGGATGGCTATTGGATGATATGTGATTTTTTGGGAGTGTCAAACCCATATCATTTAATTTGGGGTGGCATAAAAAACTTGTTTGTGAAGAAAAAAAGGAAAACAGAGTTTGATGACATGAAGACGGTTGTCAAGTGTGCTTTTCTTATTTATGCTATTTTGATTATATGCTATTTTATTTATTTTATAAGACTGGTAGTTATGCTGTTTTCTAGTGCATTAAGACAGATTATTGAAGATATTAATAATATTGGTCTTTTATCAGAAGTAGATATTAGTTTTGGCGACGTTATAGTTTTTTTACAGACAAGGGTAATGTTATATCTTGTTTTATTTTTTACAGTAAGACTAATTATTATCTTGTTTAAAAAGATATTTATAATCAGGAGAAAAAATGAAAATAATATCGGGATTTGAAAAGGTTGAAAAAAGAGAAATTCTAGATTGTAGGATAAAATCATTAAAAGAACTTATGCGTTTTTCGGGGTGTAACATAAGTAGTTTTGAGTTGTTGGTACTGTGTGAAGCAATGACGCTTAGATATGGATATATAAATTATAAGGAGCATAATATAAATGGTGTCCCCTATGTGACTTCCACAAACATGAATATACATAAGTACCTATTTGAAAAATTAAGAATAGATTATAAATGTGAAAAAATAGGCAGTGATGATGCCGGTTGGGAGATGATAAAGGCATTATTAGATGCCCAGATTCCTGTTTTAGTGGAACTGGATGGATCGGTTTTTATGAAAAGAAGAAAAGAGCATTGTATGGATTTGCATTATATTTCATATGTTTTAGCGGTTGGTTATGATGAAGCTACAAGGGAAATAGCTATCGTATTGACTCCGTCAGCTCAGACTGATATGTATGTCACTTTGAAATATGAGGATTTTCAGGCTTCGAGGATAAAGGAATGTTTTCCATATAAAGCGACTGGAGATTGCTATTATTTGCCAAAACCTGTTAATATCAACGATGCAGATATTGAAAGTTTGCTAAAGGGTTCTTTAAAAAATGTTTCATCTATTATGCTGAAAGGTAAAGAGACGGATGGTATATATTCCAAAGCAATAGATATAACGGATATGTGTGTTGGATTGCCGGCAATGAAGAGATTCACTGGTGATTATAAGACAAGGTCATTGCGTTTATTGAAAAATAAGAAGTTAAGATCCTTTTATCAATTAGAGTTGTTGATCTTAAGGAATAATATTCAATATGGTTCATTGACCTGTTATAGAGAGGAGTTTGCAAAAGGTCTGTATATGATGGCAGAAAAATATAATATATCAGAATGTAAAGAGGCAGCTGTTTTATTTGAAAAATCGGCTAGTTACTGGAAAAAGCTTATTTGGCAATTAGGGATGCTGGCAAAGCACAAAGATAAGGTATCTTTTAGTGGAATGAGAAAGATTGCCAACATTTCACAAAAAATATATGCGCAGGAAAGAAAAGCATTTAGTCTCATATCTGAAATGTGAAACACCGTACCTTATATCTAATAGTTGACTTAACGAAAGGGTATTTAAATGAAGAGAATAAATCCATTAAGATATTATTTTAATAATAAAAAAAGAATGATACTATTATTGACTATTATAAGCATAGCGGTATTTTGCATTTCTTCTATTATGACGTTGGTATCTTCTGTTTATGATACTTGTAAGAAGGCAAATGTAGATGTTTTTAATTATTTTAGCATTGTACAAGAGTCTAGGGAGCAGGCTGGCAAGTGGGTATCAGAAAATGAAGAGACTATTGTTTGTTTTGATTCCAGTATAACTACTACTTCCATTACAACAGTTCTTGGCACAACAAGTTCTTATATTATTGCTGTGTCTGATATGGATGGCTTGATGAATGAACTAGATATTAATGTTATAGAGGGGGAAAGGCCATCTGAAGGAAGTTGTGAGGTTCTCGTAAATAATGGTGTCGCAAGTAACAAGAAACTAAAAATTGGAGATCAAATTGGTAGTTTTACTGTTTCTGGCATTTTTGATGGTGATATGCAAGTCAGTTTTTGCTGTCTGAGTGATTTTTCAAGTTTATATGGTTCGTATTCTTTGAGTATGTTGGTTGTTCCAGTAGAGAAAAGTAATATGGACAGAGTGAATGAGTTATGTGATGAACTTGACGAAGATGCTGAATTAATTACTAGAGAGACTCAGCTAAAGAATCTGAATGCTGAATTTGAAACAATGAATCTTATTATGGATATTATAGTGATAATGGTATCTATATGTTTAGCAATAGCAGTTTCTGCTTTTGTATATACAAGTTATGCGAATCGAAGCGAAGAATTTGCGATTTATTATGCGCTTGGTTATGGAATTCGCAATATCATCCAGCTTATTTTGGAAGAGACTGTTTATATTTCAGTCTTTGCTTATGTAGTTGGGAACGGTATATCAATTTTAATTATGGAGATTGTGGAATCACAAATTTATAAGCCAATAGGTCAGACGATGAATATAATATCAGCGCAAAATATGTGTTTTACATTGATAATTCCTTTATTGGTTATACTATTTTCCGGAGTTCCGGTAATTCACAAATTGAAGAAAACGGATCTTCTGATGTTGATTGAAAGAAGGTAGACGATGAATATATTATCAGCAGAAAAATTAACTTTAAAATTTAAGGATGGAAGTCGGGATAATGTTATTTTAGACAATGTAGATATATCCTTTTCAAAAGGTGAGACAGCGATTTTATCAGGTCCGTCAGGATGCGGAAAGAGTTCTTTGCTGTACGCGCTTTCTTTACTGAGAGAAGCGTCTGATGGAATTATTAAGTATAACAATGAGGTTGTAAAAAGCAAAAGAAGCAAGGAAGATATAAGATATAATGATTTTGGGTTCGTTTTTCAGCAGCATTATTTGATTTCTTATTTGTCTGTGATTGAAAATGTGTGTCTGAGGTCAAATACAAAGAAGGAAGATGCCATGAGACTCCTTGAAAGGGTTGGCATGTCAAAATTGCTGGATAAAAAGATATATCAGCTTTCAGGCGGGCAGAAACAGAGGGTAGCAATTGCCAGAGCATTGGTAAACAATCCAACTATTATATTTGCAGATGAACCTACTGCTTCGTTGGATAAAGACAATGCAGTTCAGATTTATAATTTATTGCAGGAAGTATCGAAAGGCAAGCTGCTTATTATGGCCACACACGACAAGTCTCTATTAAAAGGAAAAGAAAAGGTCTATACATTTGACAATAAAAAAATTATTGCACTTTAGTTATAGGGTAAATGGGAGGTCAAATTTAATGGGAAAGACATATGTTGACGTATCAAATAAGCGAAAGATTATGTGCACAGCTGTCATAAGTGTTATTTCAATCGTATTATTTATTTCAATTATTATAATTATGCATAAATACAAAGAAAGTTTAAGTGTCCCGGCAATAGCAGCGCTTATAACACTTGACTTAGTGATTTTTTTAATTGGCTTTTGGACAGCGATGCAGGGGGGGAGAACGATCGGTTGCTTTTACTGCCGTAATTGTGATAAGGAGTTTGTTCCTTCTGCCATGGCTTATATGCGCACAGCACATATTTTTAGAGTGAGCTATTTAAAGTGTCCTAGGTGTGGGAAGAAAAGCTGGTTTAAGAAAAGAAAAACAGAGAGTTAACGGTTTGAATTTGACAGAAAGATTATCCATAAAGGAGTGAGGAAATACAGAAATGGCGCATGGCAGAACGGTTGTTCTGTCATACGCCGTTTTTTACGATAAAACTTCCGCTGTCGTTTCCTCTTCCAACACAGACGTACAATGCCCACACCTTTTTGCCGCAATCGGAATCGTCATCTGGCAATAAGGACATGTCTTGTCCACCGGCACTGCCGATTCTTCCTTTTTCTGGTGAGTCAGTTTTGCCGCCTTCTCCTGCAAGGTGTTCATCGCTTTGATCATTAAGAAAATAATCAGGGAGATAAGCAGAAAATTTACAACTGCTGTCAAAAATTTGCCGTAATATAAAGTAACCTCTCCGAATAGGTTCACGCACAGCGTATCAAAATTAGTGCCCCCTACAATACCGATAATCGGTGATATGATATCGGTGGTCAACGAGGTGACAATGCTGGAAAATGCGCCTCCAATAATAACGCCGACAGCCATATCCATAACATTGCCGCGGCTGATAAATTCTTTGAATTCATTGATAAATCCTTTTTTCGCCATTGTTTTTCACCTTCTTTTGTGTTGTAGTTTCATTTTCTGTCTTTATTGTATTCCGAATCCTTTTTCTGTGCAAGAGAAAAATAGTAACAGATCAGTTTGGGGCTTCACTGTTACAAGAAATAGGCTGAAAGTTTGGAATTTCTCAAAAAACAAAATATATTTTGCTAAAATAAAACCTTCTCTTTGCAAAAAAACATCATTTTGCAAATTTCTCTATACATTTTATTGATTTATTAAAGCGTTTTTGTTAAAATTAGAATTATCAAATTTGTAAAACAAGTGCAGCGTTTTATCGGTATCCCAAAGTATTTATATTCAGAGGTGATGTCTATGTTGACAGAAGAATTAGTAGAATTGGTAAAAGTTATACAGAGCTGTAGAGCCGAAGCGCAGGTTACGGAAGTGAAAACGGCACACCAAGGCTGTCCAAAGCGTCTCTACGATACACTCTCTTCATTTTCCAATCAGGATTCAGGAGGAACGCTTGTGTTCGGTCTGGAGGAATCGTTTGGGTTTCAGGCAGTTGGTGTCTATGACTTGCAGGATTTGCAGAAACATGTAACGGAGCAATGCAATCAAATGGAACCGCCGGTGCGGGCAGTGTTTACTTTTGCAGAGTATCAGGGTGTGTGGATTTTAGCGGCGGAGGTCCCGGCAGTGGAACTTTTTTACAGGCCCTGCTACTATAAGGGCGCAGGAAGGGTAAAGGGGTCGTATGTCCGAGTAGGAGATGCTGATCTTCCCATGACTGATTATGAGATTTATAGTTACGAAGCATACCGCAGGCATCTTCATGATGATGAACGCAGCGTGGAGCGGGTGGGGATGAAGTTTATGGATTCCCAGAAGATTGAGGAATATATTCGGGAGAAGAAAAAAGAACGTCCCCAGTTTGCGCTGCTTGAGAAGGGGCAAATTTATGAGCTGCTGAATATCACGAAGGATGGCAGTCCGACATTGGCTTCCTGGATGAATTTCTCCATCTACCCGCAGAGTGTTTTTCCGCAGCTCTGTGTGACGGCGATTGTTGTTCAGGGATATGAGATTGGGGATGTGGCAGAGGATGACGCGCGTTTTATTGACAACAAGCGCATCAACGGCACAATACCGGAACTAGTGGAGGAAACGATTACTTTTTGCAGGCGGAATATGAAGACGAGGACGATTATCGACCCGGATACGGGGAAACGCAGGGATAAGACGGAATATCCGGTGAATGCCATCAGGGAGGCTGTGTTGAATGCGGTTATCCATCGAGATTATAGTGTCCATACGGAAGGGACGCCGATACAGGTTAATTTTTTCAAAGACCGTCTTGAGATTCACAGTCCGGGAAATCTCTACGGGAGAATGACAGTGGAGGAATTGGGAATTGCCAGACCGGATATTCGTAATCCTCTGCTGGCAATTATAACGGAAAGCCTGACGGAAGCAGAGAACCGCTATTCCGGGATTCCTACAATACGGCGGGAGATGAAAGCTTATGGTCTGCCTGCCCCGGTTTTTGAGAACCGCCGGAATGAATTTGTGGTTATTCTTTATAATAGTATGAATCATAGCGGAGAGACGCATGATTCGAGATTAAAGTATTTTGCGGATGGAGAAGGCAGTCCGAGCTGGGGAATGGTGCAGGAAACTAACACTTATGTGGGAATGCGGACTTTGCCGTATGCTGCAGATATGACAATGCGTCTGCTGGCATTTTGCAGGGAGCCGAGAAGCAGGGAGGAGATTGCGGAATTTGTCGGCATACGGACACAATTCTATGTGGTGTCGAAATACATTAAGCCCCTGCTGGAGGATGGGAAACTGCAGATGACAATTCCAGATAAACCAAAGAGCAAGAACCAAAGATACTACACAAGTCTCTGAGCGGTTTCGAATCATAAAATAAAACATGATCCATAGACTTATTATATGCATTGGTAGGTTTGCACAAAGATTGGCAAAGGAGACGGATTTGTTTCATGAAGCATAGAATTGATTATTTTGACTGTCATGTGGATACATTAACAGAGATTCCAAGTGAGGAGAGCCTGCGCCGCAACAGCGGAAATCTGGATTTGGAGCGTGTGGGAGAATTTGCGGAGCATTATATACAAGTGTTTGCCCTCTGGAAAGACCGCACCCGGATGGCAAAGCGCCATCCCGAAAAGGAATTTATGAAACTGTATGACAGAGCCAGATTTCTTTTGTCGGAAGAGTCGGAGCATATTGCTTTCTGCCGGAATGGAAGTGATATGAAACAGGCGCTTTCGGAGAGAAAGATGGCAGCTTTTTTAGCAGTTGAGGATGTTTCCATCATGGGGAGTTGTATTGACCGGGCGAAGGAGCTTGGAGTTTCTATTGCGATGTTGACCTGGAATTACGAAAACGAGTATGGAGCGGGAGCTGCATACAGTCAGCAGCAGGGGTTGACGGAAAAGGGAAAAGAGACAGTGAAAAATCTGCTTGACCAAAAAATAATTTTAGACATTTCCCATTTGTCGGATGCGGGAGCGGACGATATTTTTTCCATGACAGAAGCGCCGGTCATTGCTTCTCATTCTAATGTGCGCGATATCTGTCCAAATCCCAGAAATCTGACAATTTCCCATATTTGGGAAATTATAAAGCGGAGAGGGATAATAGGAATGAATTTTTATGCTCCTTTTATAAAAGAGGGTGAGCCGGTCGAGATGACGGAGTTGTTTCGCCATATGGATCATATCTTAAATCAGGGCGGCGAGGATGCGCTTGTACTGGGAAGTGATTTTGACGGATGCGGCAACCGGTTTGCAGAAGGTATGACGGGGGTGGAATCCATACCGATTCTTATGGAGAAAATGGAGCGTGCAGGATTTGGCTCAGAAATTATTGAAAAGATATTTTGGAAGAACGGATATGAGTTTTTTGAAAGGGTAGATTTATCGTAATACATAGGAGATGAAGGAAGTGGAATTACCAGAAAAAATTTATCATTTGATTTCGGATGAGAAGTATTTGACAGACGAAGTTGGAATGTCAGAAGCGTCGGTTCTGATGTTTAAGGATAAAGTATTAAAAATTCAAAAATGCAGTGAGGAAGCTGAGAATGAATATCATATTCCCACGTGCTAAATGATTTGCCAACAGGTTCTCGTTATTTTAAGAAGAATAGCAAATCATTTGGCATATGAGTATGCTCTTGAGTATAAAATCCGCCCTCATGTACATATTATTCAAAGAGAGTAGAATTGGTTACCGGAACAACTGAAGGGAGTGAACGGTAACTAAACTTGCAGAAACGGAGAAATGTATGGACGGACATATACTAATCAAACAAGGGCAGATATACAACGGAATAGATGAGCAGCCATGGGTCGGAGATATTCTGGTTAAGGACGGTAAAATCGAGAAGCTGGCGGAGATTATTGAGGGAAGAATTGTAAATGACGCCCAGATTGTAGATGCGACAGGTCTGAATGTGTATCCGGGGTTCGTGGAGGCACACTGCCATTTGGGGTTGGACGGTTATACCGGAGGATTGGCAGAGGAGGATTTCAATGAGCTGAATGATTGTGTGACCCCGCAGCTTTCCGCGGTAGACGGTATCAATCCGATGGACATTACATTTCAAATGGCAAGAGAGGCGGGAATTACCTGTGTATGCACCGGACCGGGCAGTTCAAATGTACTGGGCGGAACTTTTTGTGTCTTAAAGACCGTTGGAAGACGGGTGGATGATATGCTGTTGAAAGAAAAGGCGGCAATGAAGTGTGCTTTCGGGGAAAATCCAAAAGCCTCCTATCAGGATCAGTCAATATCCTGCCGGATGACGATTGCTGCAAAGCTGCGCGAAATGCTGCAGAAGGCAAAAGTATATGAAAAGGAACGCGGGCCGTTTGATGCAAAACTGGAAGCCCTGCTTCCGGTAATCCGAAAAGAAATCCCGCTAAAGGCTCATGTACACCGGGCAGACGATATCTTTACGGCAATCCGCATAGCGAAGGAATTTGATGTGAAATTAGCATTAGACCATTGTACGGAGGGACATCTCATTGCGGAGGAGCTTGCGAAAGAGGGTTACTCCCTAGCCGTAGGCCCCTCTTTTGGTCATGCCTCCAAGAAAGAGTTGGAGCAGAAGACCTTCGAGACGCCGGCAATTCTCGCGAATGCAGGATGCAAAGTAGCAATTATCACGGATTCCCCAGTGGTGCAGGAACAATATTTAACACTGTCGGCAGCTATGGCAATTCAGGCGGGAATGACGGAGCATCAGGCATTGCAGGCAATTACGATTCATGCGGCGGAGCATATCGGAGTGTCAGACCGGGTTGGATCTATTGAGGTGGGAAAGGATGCAGATATCGTGATTGTGGACGGAAGCCCCTTTGTGACGGATATTCAGATCTGTTATACAATCATTGACGGGGATGTGGTATATAAAAATACTTCGGATAGAAAGTGCAGAAGTTGAGACAATTGATATAATAATTGAAAGTTCCAAGCGGCAGTTTTACAATTCCCATTACCGCTTGGAATCACTTTGGGCATTTGAACTTCAAAATTTAATGATTTTCATAATAAATATATGTACAGTTTCTATACAATTTTTATTTCTGTCAACAAATATTTTATCGTTAGGGATAACCGGAATTTTATTTTGAGCTTTAAAAAACAGCAAAAATATAGTATGATGAAGGAAAAGATAAAAGCTGCGTATCGCCAATTAACAGTTTGGCTCAGGACTTTGCACTTACTGCAAAATCCGTAAGAAAGAGCGTGGCTGTGACACAGTTTTTTCAATCAGGAGGGTACATAGATGGAGAAATCAAAAGTATATTTCACTACATTTAAGACCAGCGGTTCTGAAAACCTGCTTCAGAAGCTGCATAGATTATGTGTAACCGCAGGAATGAAGGAAATCAATTTTGAAGACAAATATGCGGCAATTAAAATCCATTTTGGGGAACTGGGAAACTTGGCTTTCTTACGTCCAAATTATGCCAAAGTAGTAGTAGATCTGGTAAAGGAATGCGGCGGCAAGGCGTTTCTGACAGACTGCAATACCTTATATGTGGGCAGCAGGAAGAATGCTTTGGATCATATGGATACCGCATACGAGAATGGATTTACTCCGTTTTCCACCGGATGTCACGTAATCATTGCGGATGGCTTGAAAGGAACGGACGAGACACTGGTGCCGATTGACGGGGAATATGTCAAAGAAGCGAAAATCGGGCGCGCGGTTATGGATGCGGACGTATTCATTTCATTGACGCATTTCAAAGGTCACGAGGCAGCCGGATTCGGCGGAGCCGTTAAGAATATCGGAATGGGAGCCGGCAGCCGTGCAGGGAAAATGGAGATGCACTGTTCCGGCAAACCGGAGGTAGACGAAGCGCTCTGTGTGGGCTGTGGAGCCTGTACCAGAATCTGTGCGCATGAGGCGGCAATTGTAACGGATAGAAAGGCTGCAATCAATCAGGATAAATGTGTGGGATGCGGCAGATGTATCGGCGTCTGTCCAAAGGATGCAATTTCACCGACAGATTGGCATGCGAACGATTTACTGAATTACCGCATGGCGGAATATGCATATGCGGTCTGTAAAGACCGCCCTTGCTTCCATATATCCTTGATCTGTGATGTGTCGCCGAATTGTGACTGCCACAGTGAGAATGATATTCCGATTATCCCTGACGTGGGAATGTTGGCGTCTTTCGACCCTGTGGCGCTAGATATGGCATGCGTGGATGCCTGCAACAGGCAGCCGGTGATTGAGGGAAGCGTTCTTGCGGAAAATAAAGAGCATGACCACGACGAACATCATGACCATTTCCATATCACACATCCGGATACGAACTGGAGAACTTGTCTGGAGCACGCAGAGAAGATTGGACTTGGGACAAGAGAGTATGAACTTATAGAAATTTAAGAGTAATTTTTGCGTAACTGTTTGGCGGAGGCTGAATAGTTACGTTTTTCATTCGAAAAAACGAATAATTTGTCATTTTCTGTAGGGCGATTATGCGGATGGAATGCTAGACAAACAGCAGCCGGTATGCTATATTTTTAACAAGTCTTTCAAGCTGTATTTGGAACAGAGGAAGATGAGTTTAGTTGCTGTGAGCTGCCAAATGGGCGGACAGTAACGGAATTTGAGAAAGAAGTAGGAAAATTGCGAGAAAAATTAGGATTAAAAAAACTTGAAAATGAAATTCCGCTTTCCATGATACAGAAAATGAAAGAGCCGGTGCTTATTACGAGGGCACATAGTATTAGCGGAAAATTGTATCTTGCGGCAGAGATTCAAAGCTTTCATACAATTGGAATGGATGCGGTAGCAGTTACAATCAATGATTTATTGGTAGAGCGGGCAAAGCCATTGCTGTTTTATGACAGCATTTCCTGTGCAAGACCAAAGGTTGAACGTTTAAAGGAGATAGAGGCGGGAGCAGAGAGGTGCTGCCTTGCCGGGAATGTCCGCTATGTAGGAAGCGAGATTAAAGAGCTGCCGGATATAATTTCTTATGAACAGTATGATATGGTCGGATTTACAGCCGGTGTAATAGACAAGGAGACAGGGGAGAATTTTTCTTCGTTTAAAGATGGGGATGTCATTATCGGGCTTCCCTCAAACGGTTTACATAATAATGGGTATATGCTGGCGAGAAAAAAGCTGTATTTAAGTAAGGCGTCTATGGAAGTCTATTATGAGACATTAGGGACGACTTTGGGAGAACTGTTGATGCAGCCGACAAAGCTGTACCGTAGGGCAATGGAAGCGGCATACCATTCCGGAATAGAGATCAAATCCTGCATACAGGTAGGACACGGAGGATTGGATGCGGCGGTGCGATTACTGCTTAAGAACCGTGCAGGCGCAGTCATCAAGCAGCGGATGGATCATATGCCGCCGCTCTATTGGATGCTTCACAAGGACGGAAATATCAGTGAGGAGCAGATGCGTCAGACATTTAACATGGGATTTGGAATGCTCCTTCTGGTGGCTGAGAGTGATGCGGACATTATGATGGAGATATTGGAGAAGGCAGGGGAAAATCCACATCCGTTGGGATTGGTAGAACGGGATTCTTATACGATTCGATACATTATGTAAAAGTCAAAGGATACGAAATGCAATTGTATCCGCCAGTGAGGGCAACGCTGCAGAAGCGCAGGAAAGAAGGAGCCGAATTCATGAGCACACAAGATAATTTGGAGAGAGTGTTGCGGGATATCCATATATTGATGTCCAGAAGTGATCTGTATGATAAGACAGGAGAAAAAATCATTGTTGAAAAGAAGCTGATGATGGAGCAGTTGAACCGTCTGAATGCCTGCATTTATGAAATGATGGATGAGTATGAAGCTACGCAGCAAAGCCGTGATAAAGCGGAGCGTGAGGCAAGGAAGAGAGGAGAGAAGATTTTGTGGAATGCAAGCCGCAGTGCGGAGGATGTATATGCAGCGGCTGTATTATATACAGATGAGGCTCTGGTACGCGCACAGGGAATTATGAAGGCTGCAGAGGAGTCTGTGAAAGAGCTTTTGGATAAGACGGAAGAAGAAATGAGGCAGCGGCGTGCGATACTAAAGGAGAATCAGTCTGAGCTAAAAGGCCAGCTTCAAGATATGGTAGATACAGAGAAATATCTAAAGCTCATTGCGGAGCGCAACAAAGAGCTGGAAAAAGAGAAGCGGGCGAAAGAAGAGGGCAAAGACGCCTTTATGAAAGAGAAGCAGCGGGAAAAATCCCGTTATGAGAGCCGCAAGACAGGAATCAGGGTCAACCCGGAGTATTTTGAGAAAATTGGCGAACCTTTAGCTGCGGAGGGAGAGAAGGCAAAAGCGCCGATGGAATTTGATCAGAAAGCCAAGACGGAAGAGGGCGTTAAAGAAAAAGGCCCACGGGTAACGGTGGACCTGGACGCCGAATATTTTAGATGGAAAAGGGAGGGTAAAAAGAGACAGGGTTAACACAGATCCTCTCTGAAATTTATAAGTTTATCATAGGTAGCAAGGATTTCCTTGTTACCTTTTTCTAATTGGTCACGAATAATTTCGATGTAAACAACTGCCTTATTTATAAGATGGTCGTCTTGGCTGTTCATGCAGGAATACAGATAATCGGCAAGTTTAGAGCTTTCTGTGAACTTGGCGGTGATTTCCGACAAAATATCCTCTGAATTGGACACGTCTGTGAGATTAACGGGTGCAATTTGTACAATAAAACCGTTTGTTACTTCTTCCACGTAAAAAGAGGAATCCAGTCCCCGCACATGTATGAAGGGAAGCAGACTCGATTTGTGGATTTTGGAAATAATCAGCATTTTTTGGATTTCCAAAAAAAACAGATATAGAATAAATGCAGCAGCCAGAGAGAAAATCAAAAGGCTTATACCGTCAGAAATCAATACTTCCTGTCTAAAAAAACCGATAAACCCTAATGCTGCAAGCATAAGGACTGCAAATACAGGACGAGGGGAGAGACTTGCTAAAAGTGATTTCCGAAAAGATGACAAGTCCTTATCTTTCAGTGGGATAAAGGCATAATGTTTTTTCATATATCATAAACCATCCTTTCCTTTTATTCTATTGTATGGTTAGATGGGAATAATGTCAACCGGACGATTTAGTTACTGCTCATTTCATTCGGCCGTTCAGGTAACACAATTTATTCTGTGTAATAGCAGTCTGATGAATGTAGGGAAATTAAAGAAATTTTAAGAAACAGGTATTGGGAAGTTAAAGAAAATCTGTTATATTGATAAAAACAATAGTATATTGCGGAGAAAGGAAGAAATCCATGAACATATTAGTATGTGATGATGATAAAGAAATCGTAGAGGCAATCGAAATTTATCTGCAGCAGGAAGGATATCAGATTTTAAAGGCATATGACGGGGAGCAGGCACTGGCGGTTCTCAAAGAAAATGAAGTGCATCTGCTCATCATAGATGTGATGATGCCCAAGCTGGACGGGATTCGGGCGACGCTTAAGATTCGGGAGGAAAGCAGTATACCAATTATTATTTTGTCTGCCAAATCAGAGGATTCCGATAAGATACTGGGTCTGAATGTGGGAGCAGATGATTATATTTCAAAACCATTTAATCCGTTGGAGCTGGTGGCAAGGGTGAAATCCCAGCTTCGCAGGTACACCAAGCTGGGCAATGCGGCAGAAAGTTCCCAAGCGGTCTATACCGTAGGGGGACTAATGATCAACGATGATTTGAAGGAAGTCAGTGTGGATGGTGAGGTAGTGAAGCTGACGCCGATTGAATATAATATCTTACTGCTTTTGGTAAAGAATCAAGGGAAGGTATTTTCGATTGACCAGATTTATGAGAATATCTGGAATGAGGACGCGATAGGCGCAGATAATACCGTGGCGGTGCATATCCGCCATATTCGTGAAAAGATTGAAATAAATCCGAAAGAACCCAGATATTTAAAAGTGGTCTGGGGCGTGGGATACAAGGTAGAGAAGAACGGATAGCCGGCGGAAAGGTGGTTAACCATGAATAAAAGGCAATATTCCCAGTTATGGAAGAATATAGGCATTGCAGTACAGATTATCCTGACCATTATTTTTGTCATGTCAGTCTACCTTCTGGGCGCATTGGCAAGCAAAAATGTTTTGAATACCAACGATGTGTTTCATACGGATTTTATAGAATCCGGCTATTATAAAGAACTGTTTCGTGAAAAGTTAGATGTATTGATTAGCTTTTTGCGGCTCAGGGGGAAATTTGAAACGGACGGAGAGTATAATCCGGAAAAAATCGTCAATACCTTGCGTTATGCGAAAGACGGGACGATACTTGCGGATGTAGAAGAGAGCCGGGTCGTGATTCTGGAGCAGGATGAAGAAGGGAATTATACGTACAGTGAGTCGTATGATAATGGAGATTTAATTGAAAGCGAAAACAATCAGGAGAAAATACAAATACTGCTTTCCAGTTATAGTCTGGGCGATCTGGTGAACTGGGCAAAGGAAGGTTATACGAAGCTGAACGGTAAGATAGAAGAGACTTATCTCCCGATAGACGGCATGGGAATTGCACAGGCATTGGCACAAAAAAGGATTACGGATGTACAGGCAAGGAACTTGTATGATGCATTGGAGACGACGCTTTCAACAATTGGAGAAGAGGCGAAGCTGTATAAAAAGGGGTTGAATGAATTCCAGACGGCAGAAACAAATCTGACCTATAGTTATTCAGAGAGCGGAGAACTTATTTATTCAAATATCATATATAAGGAAAATATAGATATAAGCGATACGAATATCGGGATAGGTAATTCCGAAGAAGAAGTGATGGACAGCATGACGGAGGAGGAGCCTGTTGATTGGCTTGCTTACGCAAGATTGCAGGGAAGTTATTTTTATTATGACAGCATGGAGCTGAAATTCCGAACAAATATGAGCGGGATAGAAGATTATTTTTATAACACTCTGGATGGCAGGATTTCGAGACTCGGAAGGCGCGCCTCTCTGATGGTGGCAGTAGATACGAATTTTGTGCAAATGGATGCATTTGCAGAAGCAGAAAACGAATATAATAGTCTGCACCCGTGGGTGTTGGTCGGTATCATTTCCTTGGTGGTAAGCTTGTTCGGCTGGGTCATTGCATTGGTTTATTTGACAATGGCGGCAGGTCATGGGGAAGAAGAAGGGAAGATATATCTTAACATTTTTGATAAAATAAAGACAGAGTTGTTCTTTGGAACGTTTGTGATACTGACAGTGGCATTGATTGCTATGACTCTTTCTGTCTCAGAAGAGAACTGGGGAATTCCGGGAATGTTGGTAATGGCTGGTGTGGCGGCTTTTATTTATGATGGACTTTTCATTTCATTTTACCTAAGTATGGTGCGAAGGGTAAAGGCAGGGGTACTCTGGGAATATTCTCTCCTGCAATGGGTTACAAAAAATATGCGGCGCGTTATGCACACATGGAAGAATTCGATTCGGATTATTATTCTCTACGGCGTCCATATTTTACTGCTTTTGACCCTTGCTTATGGCAGTTTTGCCCATAGAAGCATTCTTGCGATAACATTTTTGCTGATTGTGATAGGAGCGGATGCGATTCTTTATCTTCGCGATGTGGTAGGCCAGCAGGAGATTATGCGGGGCATCGAAAAAATAACGGGCGGAGATTTATCCTACAAGCTGCCGATGGATAATCTTCATGGCGATAACAGGGATTTAGCATATGCGGTAAACAGTATCGGAGACGGAATTCGTCATGCGGTGGATGAGAGTACAAAAAACGAGCGGATGAAAGCGGATTTGATTACCAATGTTTCCCATGATATCAAAACACCGTTGACATCTATCATCAACTATGTGAATTTGTTAAAAATTGAGCCGATTGAAAATGAGCGGACGAGGGATTATATCAATATTTTGGACGAAAAGTCCCAGCGTTTAAAACAATTGACAGAGGACTTGGTAGAGGCGTCACGTATTAGCTCGGGGAATATCACGCTGCAGATGACCAGAATTAACTTTGTGGAGCTGATTTATCAGACTGGCGGGGAATTCAACGAGAAGTTTGAAGCAAAGGATTTGACGACGATTACCAAGCTGCCGAAGGAGTCGGCGATTATACTTGCGGATGGCAGGCGAATCTGGCGCGTGGTAGAAAACCTGTACAATAACGTAGCGAAATATGCAATGGCACATACCAGAGTGTATGTTACGATGGAGAAGACAGAACACGAGGTAAGTTTTTCCATTAAAAATATTTCCGAACAGGAGCTTGCGGTCGAATCTTCTGAGCTGACCGAGCGTTTTATCAGGGGAGATGAAGCCAGAACGACAGAGGGCAGCGGTCTGGGGCTGTCTATTGCCGAAAACCTCACGACTTTGATGGGCGGAACTTTTAGGATAGAGCTGGATGGAGATTTGTTTACAGCGACAATTGTATTCCCGCTGGCAAAGGAGGATGCGGCGGAGTAGGTAACAGTGAAGTCCAAGGCTGAACTGTTATGAAAATCCAAGACGCTTACCCTTGATTTTTTATATTAGTACCTATATAATAACAAATTAGATAACCAATGGCGGCGGATAGCTTCACCGCCATTTTTTAAAAGCATTTTGAGAGAAATAAATCAGGAGGGCATTATATGAAACTTTACGAAGGCGGCGCATATCTGGTAAATGGCGCTCAGATTGTTGAAGATGGCATTGATGCGGCAAGTGCGGTTGAGGGCATGACCGGGGATGCCGTTACAAAAGAAGAAGCGTCTAAAAATACCATTGCATATGGAATTTTGAAAGATCATAATACATCCGGTAACATGGAGAAATTAAAAATCAAATTTGACAAGCTGACTTCTCATGATATTACATTTGTCGGAATTATCCAGACGGCAAGAGCATCAGGGCTGGAGAAATTTCCGATCCCTTATGTATTGACCAACTGTCACAATAGCTTGTGTGCAGTAGGCGGAACCATCAACGAGGATGACCATATGTTTGGTCTGACCTGTGCCAAAAAGTATGGCGGAGTTTACGTACCGCCTCATCAGGCAGTCATTCATCAGTTCGCAAGAGAAATGCTCGCAGGCGGCGGCAAGATGATTCTTGGCTCTGATTCCCATACGCGTTACGGAGCTCTTGGAACGATGGCAATGGGCGAAGGCGGACCAGAGCTGGTTAAGCAGCTTTTGGAACAGACTTACGACATCAATATGCCGGGCGTTGTGGGGATTTACCTGACAGGAACTCCTGCAAAGGGCGTGGGACCGCAGGATATCGCACTGGCAATTATCGGTGAAGTCTTTGCGAACGGTTATGTAAAGAATAAAGTAATGGAGTTTGTAGGACCTGGCGTGTCGAACCTGAGTGTAGATTACCGTATCGGTGTGGATGTAATGACAACAGAGACAACCTGTCTTTCATCCATCTGGCAGACGGACGATAAGGTACGCGAGTTTTATGATATTCATGGCAGGGTAGAAGAATACAAGGAATTAGAGCCGGGTAAGGTAACCTACTATGACGGCATGATAGAGATTGATTTAAGCGAAATTAAGCCGATGATTGCTATGCCGTTCCATCCAAGCAATACTTATACGATTGAAGAGCTTAATGCCAACTTAATGGATATCTTAGACGATTGTGAGAAAAAAGCGCAGGTAAGTTTTGACGGTAAAGTAGATTTAAACTTAAAGGCAAAAGTAAGAGACGGAAGATTCTATGTAGATCAGGGTATCATTGCAGGTTGTGCAGGCGGCGGTTTCGAGAACATCTGTGATGCGGCGGATATCTTAAATGGAGCAAGCATTGGACCGGATGAATTTACTTTGAGCGTATATCCGGCAAGTACGCCAGTATATATGGAGTTGGTAAAGAACGGAGCGGTAGCGAAACTGATGCAGACCGGTGCAATCGTAAAGACGGCATTCTGCGGACCATGTTTCGGTGCGGGAGATACGCCGGCAAATAATGCGTTCTCTATCCGTCATTCCACCAGAAACTTCCCGAACCGTGAGGGTTCCAAGATACAGAGCGGGCAGATTTCCTCCGTTGCACTGATGGACGCCCGGTCTATTGCGGCAACTGCGGCAAACAAAGGTTTCCTGACAGCAGCAACCGACATAGATGTGGATTATACGAAACCGAAGTATTTCTTTGATAAGACGATTTATGATAACCGTGTTTTCGACAGCAAAGGAGTTGCGGATCCATCTGTAGAGATTCATTTTGGACCGAATATCAAGGATTGGCCGAAGATGAGCGCATTAACGGAAAATCTGGTATTGAAGGTAGTGGCGGAAATCCATGACCCGGTAACGACGACGGACGAGCTGATTCCGTCCGGCGAGACCTCTTCTTATCGCTCTAATCCGCTTGGACTGGCAGAATTTACTTTATCCAGAAAAGATCCTGCCTATGTGGGAAGGGCAAAAGAGGTGCAGAAGGCGGAGCATGCAAGGCTGGAAGGCGGGCATCCATGCGGAGCGCTTCCTGAAATAAAGGACGCTATGGATGTTATAAAAACGAAATTCCCGGAGGTAAACCACGATAATATCGGAATCGGAAGCACGATATTTGCGGTTAAACCGGGCGACGGTTCTGCGCGCGAGCAGGCGGCGTCTTGTCAGAAGGTGCTTGGCGGCTGGGCAAATATTGCCAACGAATATGCGACAAAGCGTTATCGCTCGAATCTGATTAACTGGGGTATGCTTCCGTTTATCATTGAGAAAGGCGAGCTTCCGTTTGCAAACGGCGACTACTTGTTCATACCCGGAATCCGCAAGGCGGTAGAAGAGAAGGCGGAGATTATTTCGGCGTATGCAGTTAAGGACGGCGCATTAAAAGAATTTACAATGACGCTTGGAGAACTTACAGATGAAGAGCGTGAAATTATATTAAAGGGCTGTTTGATCAATTATAATAGAAAATAGATCTGGGGGATACGAATGAAGGAAAAGAAGCATGGCTCGTATGAACCAGTGGGAACAGAACAGAACAACGAAAAGGCGAATTGGAATATTAAGCCATATCTGGCCATGGCGCTGCTGGCATTTATTATTGTCTGCCTGTGCATGGTGGTGTTTTTTGCTTTGTATCGATTTGATTCGGTACGCAGTGCCTGGAATAAAGTCATGGGAGTACTGCAGCCGATTATTATTGGTTTTGTGATTGCCTATCTAATCAATCCAATCATGAAATTAATCGAACGCAATTTGGACAAGGCGCTGGAAAAACGGATGAGCAATGAAAAAAAGCGGAAAAAGCTCACAAGGGCAGTCGGAACCGCCGGAGCGTTAGTATTCTTTGTACTGATTATTATACTGCTCATTGAAATGGTTATGCCGCAATTGATCAGAAGTATCAGCGGAATGGTGACGACCCTGCCGGATCAGGTAGAAAATCTGATTAAGTGGGTAGATGATTTCATGAGTGGAGACAGCAAAAATGCACAGATGATAGAAGAAGGCATCCGAAAGGTATCCGACTATTTATCCGATTGGTTCCAGACCTCGGTACTGCCGGATATCCAGACCTATGTGACAGCGGTTACCGGAGGACTGATTAACGTGGTCAAGGTGCTTTTAAACGTATTGGTGGGACTGATTATTGCCGCATATCTTCTCTTTAGCAAAGAGAAGTTCATTGGTCAGAGCAAGAAGATTGTCTATGCCATTCTTCCGGTACGTCAGGCGAATGTCATTGTCCATACTGTCCGCAAGAGCAATGAAATATTCGGAGGCTTTATTTCGGGAAAAATACTGGATTCCGCAATCATAGGGGTGCTTTGTTATATTGTGCTTAGTATCATGCAGATGCCGTATACATTGCTGGTATCGGTCATTGTGGGAGTGACGAATGTAATTCCGTTTTTCGGACCGTTTATCGGTGGAATACCCAGTGCGATCATCATCGCATTGGCAAGCCCGATTCAGGGATTATATTTCGTAATCTTCGTCATTGTTCTGCAGCAGTTAGACGGAAATATAATCGGACCTAAAATTTTAGGGGATTCCACCGGCTTATCTCCTTTCTGGGTTGTCTTTGCAATTCTGGTGGGCGGAGGACTATTTGGTTTTACAGGCATGGTGCTGGGCGTGCCGGCATTTGCGGTTGTTTACTATATCATAAGCAATGTGATAAGCTATATCCTACGCAAGAGGAAACTGCCGGACGATACAGGCGTTTATATTGCTGCAACAAGTGTGGATTTAAAGACAAACCGGCTGGTATATGAGGAAAAAGAAACAGAAGATGAAAGAAACGAAAGGAATACTTAATTTTTGATAAAATTTTCGTAGATACAAAATATAGTGTGGTGTGACAAAATCTGACAGTAAATATTGTTGTTGCACCATGCTGTTTTTTTTGACAGAAATAGTCGTCTATGGTAAACTTAAAGCAATAATTGGGATGATTTTGCCATACAATGTTTTTGAGGTGACACTTTTTGGATAAATATGAATATAAATTAAAAATGGATGAAATCAAAAGCCTTGCGAGTGAAAAAAGGTACGAAGAAGCGGCTGTAATCGTGGATTCCATCAATTGGCGGAAGGTACGGAATGTAAACTCGCTGGTAAAGGCTGGTGAAATATATGCGCAGGTTGGGCGGTATGAAGAAGCGAAAGAGATTCTGCTAATGGCATACGACCGTTCTCCGATTGGGCGGATGATTATTTATCGTCTTGCAGAGGTTGCCATTAAGCAGAAGAATTTTGAAGAGGCACAGGAATATTACGATGAATTTGTAGAAATTGCACCTCATGACAATCTAAAATATGTTCTGCGTTATGAAATCAATCGGGCGAAGGATGCCGGAATCGACGTATTGATTGGCATATTAGAGGAACTAAAGGATCAGGAATATACGGAGCGGTGGGCGTTTGAGCTGGCATTTCTGTACCACAAAGCAGGTAGAAGCGAGCAGTGTATTGATGCATGTGACGAATTGATTTTGTGGTTTGGCGATGGACCTTATGTGGAGAAGGCACTGGAGCTAAAGATGTTATATCAGCCGTTGAATAAGGCGCAGGAGGACAAGTATCGGAAGTTTAAACAGCATAGAGACGGGATTGTGGAAGTTCGCCCTACGGATACGCTGGAGTCCGGTGAGATTATACGGGAGACGGTACAGATTCCGCAGGTAACCACCAACGCCAGTAAATTTAATACGGTGAATCTGCAGCAGGAGCTGGCAAAAAGCATGCAGCAGATTATGGAAGCCACGGAGAAGGAAACCGTGAGCGATACAATGGATAATATCAAGAAGATTGTGGAGGAAATTCCGTATTTGCAGATTCCTCAAGAGGAAGGGGCGGAGGAGCAATTGGAGGAGAAATACGGACATATTGAAACGGATGAAGAGATAGACGGTTCTCTGCGGACGAATTTTCAGGAGCTTTTGGGCGAGGAATATGACGGACAGCTAAGTCTGGTAATGCCGGAGCGTGCTTTATTGGAGAAGCAGATTACCGGCCAGATGAACATACAGGATGTTCTGGAAGAGTGGGAGCGTACCAGACGCGCGGCGGAAGCGGCGCTTCAGGAGGCGGAGCAGAGGAAGTTAGAATCTGCAAAAGCAAAGGCGCTTGCACAGGCGGAAGATATCATGGATCGCCTCGCAACGGTAATCCCACAGTTGGATGCAGGGATGACCCCTAAGGATTTGTTAGAGCAGGAGTATCTTGGGAAGGCGGCGGCAATGGACAGCGCCGAGATAGCCGGAATGATGACGAAGCATCGCCCGAAGGAAGAAGCAGGACAGTTAATGGCAGACGTCAACAGCATTCTGCAGCAGCAGATTGACGAATTGTCCCGTGTGAACGAAGGGATTGACGAGTTTTTGTCGGAAGGTATCCTGCCGGAGAATCTGGCGGAAGGTTTTACCAATGATGCGGAGGTTTCGGAAGGCTTTGAAGACGAGGTTGCGGCACCGGAAGACATAGGAGAAAATTATACAGATGAGATACCGACGCCGGAAGACATAGGAGCAGACTATACAGATGAGATACCAATGCCGGAGGATTTTGGAGAAGGTATCCCGGTTGAGCAGTGGGCGCAGGAAAACTTTGAAGGAGCTTTTACAGAAGAATTGCAGGAGAAATTACCGGAAGAGGACTTTCTTCCGGAGATGACAGCGGCATTAGAGGCAGAAGTTGCAGCAATGACAGATGAAGATGAATGGTCACATGAAGCGGAAGAATCCGATATGGAAGCGGAGGAATTTCCTCTTCCCAAAATACAATTGGAACCGGAAGCAATGGAAGCGCCCGGTGGAGACACCAAAGAGCTGCCCAAGATTTCTGAGCTGGAGTTTGAGGATGAACCCGAAGAGGATATGCCGATTACAAGACTTTCGGAGAGACAGCGGGAAATATTTACTTACTTCACGCCGGTAACGGGGATGGAGCAGCAGCTTTGTCAGGTATTGACCGGAGCCAAAAAACATCTAAAAGATGCGAAGAGCTGTAAGGCGGGAAATATTATTATTCAGGGTGTGCGCGGCAGCGGAAAGACTGTTCTGGCAACCAGCATTATAAAGGCGTTACAGGAAGAAATCGGACGTCCCAGCTCCAAGGTCGGAAAGATAGATGCAATATCCTTGAACCAGAAGGATATTCCGCAGCTTTTAAAGAAAATACAAGGCGGCTGTTTAATAATCGAGAAAGTTGGAGATATTTCCAGAGAGACGGCTGTAAAGCTGTCGCTTGCGCTGGAAGCGGACAGCAGCGGTATTCTGGTAATTATTGAAGATACCAGAACCGGTATCAATAAAGCAATGGGAAGGGATGAATCTCTTGCCAGAAAGTTTACTGAGAAGATTAACCTGCCAATATTTACCAGCGACGAACTGGTGTCCTTTGCCAGAGCTTATGCGAAGGAATTGATGTTTGAAATTGATGATATGGCGATGCTTGCCTTGTACAATAGAATCAGCAATATTCAGAAAGCAGATCAGGCGACAACATTGACAGAGGTAAAAGAAATCGTAGATGAAGCGATTGCAAATGCAGAGAAGTTTAGTATGAAGAAGGCGTTTGGATTACTTGCTTCCCGAAAAAGTAAAGATAGTGATTATGAAATCCTGCATGAAAAGGATTTTGAAGAATAAGCGAGGTGGATCATATGGGGAACTTTACCGAATTAGACATGTATCTCTTTGGACAAGGAACGCACTATGATATTTATAAGAAACTGGGTGCGCATCCGACGGAGATGAAGAAGAAAAAGGGCGTTTTGTTTGACGTCTGGGCGCCGCATGCCGCAAAGGTCTGGGTAATTGGAACGTTCAATGACTGGGACGAAACGGTACATGAGATGGAGCGTTTGGAACCTTTGGAAATGGGAATTTATGAGCTGTTTATCCCGGACGTGGAAGAGGGAGATATGTATAAGTATCTCATTGAGACGGAAGAGGGAGAGCGGCTTTATAAGGCGGATCCGTATGCGAATTATGCGGAGCTTCGTCCCGGAACGGCTTCCAGAGTCTTTGATATTACAAAATTCAAATGGACGGATAAGGTATGGATGAAGAAGCGGGAGGAGATGGAAGACCCTTACGCACAGCCAATGTCTATTTATGAAGTGCATATTGGCTCATGGATGCGCCATCCATGCAGAGAGGATGAAGGATTTTATACGTACCGTCAGGCGGCAGAAGCATTGACGAAGTATGTAAAGGAAATGGGATATACCCATGTAGAATTGATGGGAATCTCTGAGTATCCGTTTGATGGGTCTTGGGGATATCAGGTAACCGGTTATTATGCACCGACCTCACGGTATGGAACGCCGGAGGATTTTGCCTATTTTGTAGATTATCTTCACAAGAATAATATTGGCGTGATTCTGGATTGGGTACCGGCGCATTTTCCGAGAGATGCGCATGGTCTTGCAGACTTTGACGGACAGGCATTGTATGAGTATGCAGATCCCAGAAAGGGCGAGCATCCGGATTGGGGAACCAAGATATTTGATTATGGACGTTCTGAAATCAAGAATTTCCTGATTGGCAGCGCGCTTCTTTGGATTGAACACTACCACATTGACGGGCTTCGTGTAGATGCTGTGGCGTCAATGCTCTATCTGGATTACGGTAAAAAGGATGGAGAATGGGTTGCGAATAAATATGGCGATAACAAGAATTTGGAGGCGATTGAATTCTTCCGCCATATCAATACGGTGATTACCGGAAGAAATCACGGTACGGTCATGATTGCCGAAGAATCTACGGCATGGCCGATGGTAACCGGTGAGGCAAAGGACGGCGGATTGAATTTCAGCTATAAATGGAACATGGGCTGGATGCACGATTTCTTGGATTATATGAAACTGGATCCGTATTTCCGTAAGAATAATCATCATAAGATGACGTTCGCAATGAGTTATAATGCGAGCGAGCGTTATATTCTGGTATTGTCGCATGATGAGGTTGTTCATCTGAAATGCTCTATGATTAACAAAATGCCGGGACTTGGAATAGATAAATTCCGCAATCTGATGGTGGGCTATGCCTTTATGATGGGACACCCCGGTAAAAAGCTTTTGTTCATGGGACAGGACTTTGCGCAGGAGCGTGAATGGAGCGAGGAAAGAGAGCTGGACTGGTATCTTTTGGCGCAGCCGGAGCATAGACAGATGCAGGACTTTATGAAAGAACTGCTGCATCTCTATAAGAAGTATCCATGTCTCTATGAATTAGACCATAGTTGGGACGGTTTTGAGTGGATTAATGCAAATGATGGAGACCGGAGTATTTTTAGCTTTGTCCGCAAGTCCAAAAACGGCAAGAATAATCTGCTGTTTGTATGTAATTTTACTCCGGTGGCAAGAGAGGATTATCGTGTAGGCGTACCGAAGAAGAGAAAATTTAAGTTGATTTTAAATAGTGACGACGTCAAATTCGGCGGCAGCGGCGAGGCAAGACCGCTCCAGTATAATGCAGTAAAATTTGAGTGTGACGGGAAAGACTTTTCCTTCGCATACCCCTTGCCTGCATATGGCGTGGCAGTATTCCAGTTTTAGAGATTGGGGGAAGCTGACATGGAGTGGAATCAGGTAAAAGAGGTTGTAGAAGAGATTAAAAAAAGAACGGCAACGCCGGCATATTCCCTCATCATTGCTGCCGAAAAAAAGCCGGATATTTTTTCAAGCAAGTTCGGCGGAGTTCCTTATTGGGATATGAAGCGGGATTATCCGACGGATTCGGAGGGCAATAAGCTGATGCTTTTAGCACAGTTGAATCTGGATCGTGCCGAGGTGGAGGCGCCTCTGCCCGAACAAGGAATGCTACAGTTTTTTATTGGTGGTGACGATGTTTTTGGGCTGGATTTTGATAAGCCGGATGAGCAGAATACTTTTCGCGTTGTTTATCATGAACAAGTCAATTATGGTATCACGAGGGAGGATATCCTCGCTTTGCATCCGCCGGTTTGCACCGATGAGGAAAACGAAGAATATACGCCGGTGTTTAAAGAGGCGGTTGTGGACATTGCGAAGAAGACAGTTTATATGGGAATTGAATCATATCAGTTCGATAAAATGTTTGCAGAGATTGTCAAAGAGAAGTTTGGGACAGACATCGGAAACCAGACGGTGTATTCGGTTCTGGATGAGGAGGCATTTGATAAGCTGGCAGAGGAAATTTCCAACAGTGGTCACTGGCTTTTAGGTTATCCGTACTTTACCCAGTCGGATCCGAGAGAGTATGAAGAGAAATACCGTATTTATGATACGCTTCTGTTCCAGATGGATTCTGATTATATCGAGAACGAGGATTATGTGCTCTGGGGAGACTGCGGCGTCGGTAATTTCTTTATCAATGGAGAGGATTTAAAAAGAAGGGATTTCAGTAAGGTTTTGTATAACTGGGATTGCTGCTAATAGATGATGGAGTGAGTATTTAAAAGTCTTTTCATATAAAAATACAGGTATGGCTTGCCATACCTGTATTTTTGTTCATGGAAAATGCTATTCTATGGTAGAAACCGAAATATTGTATTCATCTGCATTTCCGGTAATGTCATAGGAATATTCCATACCGTCTAATGCGAAAGTTCCGCTGCAGGTTCCGTCTGTGAAATCTTCTGTAATATCAATCTTTAAATCATTGGCAAGGAAATAGACTTTGCCGCCTTCCTTTGCCAGGCTAGTCTTGATTTCGGGAAGCTGCGTTTCGGAAACAGGTTCAAATCCATTCTCCATTTCAATTGTCATATCGTTTTCGCTGTCTTCCATATCAATAGTAGCTGTATACATATTATTGCCGTTTACATCCTGTGTGCGGACTAGATCTACCGGTTTTTCTTCCACGTTGATTCGGATAATTGCCTGCATCATATCGGTTCTTGCAGTAGGATATTGCAACCCGGTAGCTGATATCTGCGTAGTCTGTTAGTCTGCTTTCCAAATCCACCATATCCATCCACCATTCTTTCGTTTTTTGAAAGGCCTTTCATAATAATAAAGCATGGGAGAGGAAAAATATCACATAAAAAAATTTTTTTCTGGTTGGAGCATGAATGAAAAGTAATAAAATAATTGGGAATTTCAATTATATTTTATTGTAAACATAGGCGTTTTTTTGTATAATTGAGATGTAATGGAGTAATTTATATCATATCTTCTGTCACAGAATTTAAGAAATTGAGGTGATAAGGTGCAGGATGATACAAAGCAAATACAGGAGGTCATAGCAAAGCGCACAGCAAAAAATAGCGTATTTCTTGACCTTTTTCAAAATAAAAGTTATCTGTTAAAACTGTATAAAACGCTCCATCCAGAGGACACCACGGCAACAGAGGATTCGCTGACTGATGTGACAATAGAAAATGTGTTGACCGACAATTTGTACAATGATTTAGGTTTTATTGTCAATAATAAATTGATGATACTGATAGAGGCTCAATCTACGTGGACAATGAATATATTGGTAAGGGTTTTGCTATATCTGGCGCAAAGTTATCACGAATATTTCCAACGTACTAGCCAAGACTATTACAAGAGCAGGAAAGTAAAAATGCCAAAACCCGAATTGTATGTAATCTATACAGGTAATAAGGGCAAAAAACCTGATAAGATATCATTGTCAAAGGAATTTTTTGAAAGTGCCGATACTGACATTGAAGTAAATGCCAAAGTTATTTATGAAAGTGATAAGGATGATATTATCAATCAGTACATTGTTTTTTGTAAAGTATTTAATGAGCAAACAAAGCAACATGGAATGACTCAAAAGGCGGTTACGGAAACAATCCGCATATGCAAGGACAGGAATGTTTTAAGGGAATATTTGGCAGATAGAGAGAAGGAGGTTGTGACGATCATGATGAGTTTGTTTGATGAAGAACAGATAATGAAATCATTTATTAAAAGTGAAAGACATGATGAAGCAAGGGAAACAGCAGAGAGAATGATTAAGGATGGGGAAATATCACTTGAACAAATTGCGCGTTATTTACCTACTTTATCAATGGAGGAACTGAAAGAGATTAAAGCCGAGGTTATGCAGTTAATATAATCGGAGAAATAATTTAATATTAAAGTACTAAGACTTCCCATACCTAAAATGGGATTCGCACCTTGCTACGAAAATAAAACTCGTAGCCAAGAACTGAACCTTGACAACAAAT
>CAJTSH010000014.1 GCA_910578885.1 uncultured Lachnospiraceae bacterium | reverse complement strand
CATTCATAATTTCCATATACATATGCGTCGCCCCTATCGGATACATGACAGCCCAGCTCTTAGATGGATTGGCATCATCCATATAGTTCATCCCATTACAGGTAATCATCATGATTCCATCTTCTGTCCTGACAGCCTGACCTGCTACTTCGGCCTGTGCAAATCCCATTGCCACGTTTTCTGATTTTATAAGGTTAGGGTACTTTTCCTTATACATATCCGCCAGTTCCCGCAGTTTCCCCGTCTGCTGCTCATCGCTGACCATGAGCCATGAACCGCCGCCTTCGTTCCCTTTGATTTTCAGGCACTCTATTCCTGTAAACGCATTCACCTCTATCGTGTATTTTTCATTTAAGGATGATGTAGGAATACTGTCTGCATTCTCGACATTTAAAAACTGTGCCAATGTCTCCATAAGCTCACTGCCAGCAGGCATGACATTCATCAACCCTCCCCTTGGGTCAGTCGCCACAATGTAATTTTTACCCGAATTGCTATCTGTTTGTACCGATGTATTATTGGGGTCAAACTCAAATGATTTATTAAGTTTCTTATCATATATACGCCAATATCCAGATATCTCATCTGAAGGTTCAATTAAATACCGCTCACTCCCTACTTTTTCAACTGGCTGATTTGTTTCTGCCTTAAGATTATTTGTATGAAATCTTGAACCCATATTGCCCATTATAGAATATAAATCATATGCAGAAAACCTTTCTCCTGCTTTTGAATAAATGAAATTTTTACCAACCACCTCACTTGTATCTGCATCTGCCATCCTGTCTGCAAAGCCCGTTCCCGAACCATTCCTCTGTGCCTTTCCTATATCACGCCATGCGGGATAACCCGCCCCTATTCCATTTACACTCATCTCCAAATATCCTCCATTATTTTATTATTGCGGCCCCTCAGTCGCTCAGAGCCGCATCCGCTCCCTCGTAATAAGTCCGAGCGGTTCATTACCTCCATGCAGATATAACGCCTAACTTCCCCTGTCAAATGCCATGACCATCACCTCCCTTCGCTGAAATTACTGCAATATTTATTCACCGGGCATTACTTTTTTCAATCCGCATTCCCTTTATGCGGTTCCACCGAAATGATCTCCCCCTGCACGTTGGCATCATCCAAACCCCATTACCTTTATCAAATCTATCGGCAGATGGAGCCCATTTTCCAACCCGGATTGCACCAAGTGACTATAAATTGCACTAAATGACCATAAAGTTTATAACATCACCACCGCCAAAAATTCATCTGGAAGAAGTTATGAAAAAGAGCAATATCTCTATTAATAAACTATCCTTTCGGGCTGAAATGCAAAGAACAAAACTGAAAAAATATTGTAAAAATGAAGTTCAGCGGCTGGACATTGCTGTGCTGTCAAGATTATGTTATGCCCTGGAATGTGATTTGCACGACCTGATAGAATATATCCCACCAGACAAACTGCACAACCAATAGTAAAACCCCATGGAAGCCGTTTGCCTCCCATGGGGTTAAAATATAACTCTTATTCTCTTTTATTTTCAGGAACTTCTGTTCCCTTTCTCCTTTACTTATGATATGGCTCATGATTCATAATCCGGTAACTCCGGTAAATCTGCTCCAACAGCACCACCCGCATAAGCTGATGCGGAAATGTCAGTTTCGAAAAACTGAGTTTAAAGTCAGCGCGCTTTAATATCCGCTCATCCAGTCCCAGTGAACCGCCGATCACAAAAATGATATGGCTCTTTCCCTCAATTCCCAGACGTTCAATTTTTTCAGATAATTCCACAGAATCCAGCATCTTTCCATCAATTGCAAGCGCAATAATATAACCGGTCTCATTATCCAGATACTTTAAGAGCCGCTCCCCTTCCTTCTGCTTAATCTTTTGCTCTGTTCCCTCGCTGGCATGATCTGGGGTCTTCTCATCTGTCACTTCCAAAATTTCAAGTTTACAATAACGGCTTAAACGTTTGGCATATTCTTCTATTGCCTGAACATAAAATTTTTCTTTGATTTTTCCGACGGTCAATACTGTAATTTTCATTCTTTTACTGTTCCTTTATTCCTGCGGGCAACGAGCCAAGCGCCGTGCTTGCACGAGCATTTGACGCCACCTCATGTACTTAATCCATTATACTGTTATTTTGGCAGAGACGCAATTATTTCTTCCTTCTCCCTTGTGCTCCAAACTGTATTCCGATATAATAAAGCTAAACACATAAAGCAAAGGAGAACATCCATGTCCAAAACATATATTAAAAAAGAAGCTGCTTACGAGGACGCCAAATCAACGGCATCTACCTTTCTCATCATTGGTGCAGTCGGCATCATTGCTCTGATTCTGGTTGGATTTGATATCATCCCTCTTTCTATGGAAACATACACCAAAATATTGATGCTGGTTGTAATGGGAGCGCTTTTTGCTATGTTCCTGATTGTCGGAATCGTCTATCAGAAGCGTCTGGCTTCCTTAAAAACAGAAATCCATAAAGAGGAAAATCTGGCTGCTACGATTTCTGACTGGTTTTTTGAGAATTTTACAGCAGAAGGAATCGACAACCAGATCGAACAGCTTTCAGAAGGCGAAGAAGCTCTTTATTTTGCCCGCTGCGAAATTATGGCTGAAGCATTGAAAAACCAATTTCCGGATTTAAATGAAGGCTTTGCGGATCAGTTGCTGGAAGAATTTTATGGGAAATTGTTTTAAGTCATTTCCTAATTATAGATATTTTACAGAACATATACGAGGTGATTATCATGAAATTATTAGAAGAAAAAATACTTGCAGAAGGCAAGGCAGTAAATGAGAACATATTAAAGGTTGACAGTTTTATCAACCATCAGATTGATCCTGCATTTATGTCAGAGCTCGGCAGGGAGCTTGCTTCTCATTTTGCAGACCAGGGAATTACCAAAGTCATTACAATCGAAAGCTCCGGTATTGCTCCGGCTCTTATGACTGCATGCATTTTGAATGTTCCCGTTGTAATCTTGAAAAAGGAGCCTTCTAAAGCGCTGAACCAGAACTTATACCAGACCGTAGTGACCTCCTATACGAAAGGCTCCAGTTATGAGCTGACAATGTCTAAGGAGCATATTTCAGAGAATGACCATGTGCTGATTGTTGACGACTTTCTTGCAAACGGAGAAACCGCTACCGGAGCGGTACGCTTGTTACGAAAAGCTCATGCGACGATTGCAGGGCTCGGCGTTCTGATTGAAAAATCTTTTCAGCCCGGACGGGAAAAATTAAAAGAACAGGGAATTTCTGTCTACGCCCTTGCACGCATTTCAAAACTTGCGGAAAACCAAGTGGAATTTATACCGGAAGAAAATGAAATCTAGCAAGAAACGGATTCTACATAAAATTTAACACTAAAAATACCATGCGGTCAATATTTTCAAATTTCCTGCATGGTATTTTTTCGTGTCTTTATATTTTATTCCGATAGATAAATATAATTAAATTTTACAACTCTGCTGGAAAGTCCATGACTGTTTACCGCCAGCAATGCCAATACATTGTTACCCTCCGGCATCTCCAGCGGACCTTCATATCTGGCGCTGCTCTCCGTCGGCGAGGTTCCATCCCAAGTATAATACACCACACTGTCTTCCGGAATCGACACCGTAATCATCTGAGGCGTTGTGTAAGAACCACTGTTCGGTGATACAGTCGGTGGATTTGGCGCCACAAAATCTATCTTGTATTTGGCTGTTGCCATCTCACTGTAAAATCCACGCTCGTCTTTGGCAACTGCCCGGATTTCCGTTTCTCCTTCCTTTAGAGAAATCGGCCCGTCATACACTCTGCCATTAGCAGTCGGATCCATATCCCCAAGCGTATAGTAAATCGTACATCCGGAATCAGCCGTAAGCGCTACCGTCATTTCTTCATGATACGTACCCTCTTTTTCACTGAATTCCGGCGAAGTGATTACATAGTTATCAAACAATTTCGTTAGGTCGGTGTCCTTCAATTTTTCATTTAACTCTAAAATTTTTGTATACTTCTTCTGTGAATCATAAAGCGCAATCAACATTTCATATGCAGCTTCATTTTGAGATTCCAGCTTCAGAATCTGCAGCAGCATGTTTTCTTCTAAGCTGTCGTCATCTGTTATCTCATAAATTTCGGCAAGCATCATCATAACGTCGGTATTACCTTCGTCTAATTCCAATGCTCTCCGCAAATATGTGACAGCCTTTGTATAGTCTCTATTCTTCTCCGCCAAAATTCCTTGCGAATACTGATAGTCAAAAGAATTTTCACGCTGTTTCCGAATAGTCATCACAATGACAAGCGCAACTATCACGCAAACAACGATAATTGCCAGCACAATCGGAAACCAATATATTTTCTTTTTTTGCTTTTTGGCAGGTTTCTTTTTCTTTGAACCTGCCCCTGTCTGCGGCTTCTTCTGCGGTTTCTTCTCCTCGTTTTCCTCTTCTAAAAGAGCTTTCAGGTAATCATCTTCTAAAACATTGTAATCCGACACAATCTGAGCCTCATGACCACAGGCGGAACAATAGATACAGCCAACCTTCAACTCTGCACCACAATTAGCACATTTCATCTGACATTCTCCCTACTTTGTCATTGCTTCTACACAGTTATTCATCAGCATTGCAATTGTCATCGGTCCGACTCCGCCCGGAACCGGCGTGATTGCTGAACAAAGCGGCTCTACCTCATCAAACTTCACATCCCCGGAAAGCTTATTATTCTCATCTCTATGAATTCCTACATCAATTACTACGGCGCCTTCCTTCAAATAAGAAGCATCCACAAATTCCTTTTTGCCAATTGCTACAATTAAGATATCTGCGGCCTTACAGATTTCTTTTAAATTCTTTGTCCTAGAATGAGTGATTGTAACTGTCGCATTTTCCCGTAACATCAAAAGCGCCATTGGTTTTCCTACAATATTACTTCTTCCGATGATTACACAGTGCTTTCCTTCTATCTCTACATCAGAACGTTTCAAAAGCTGGATAATTCCCGCAGGGGTACAGGAAACAAAGCCCTTCTGTCCAATCGTCAGCGCGCCTACGCTCTGCGGATGAAAACCGTCCACATCTTTAGAAGGTGAAATTGCCTTGATAATCGTATTCTCATCAATATGCTTTGGAACGGGAAGCTGAACCAGAATGCCATTTACTTTTTCATCCTGATTTAGTTTTTCAATCAATTCCAAAAGTTCTTCCTGCGTCGTTTCCTCAGAAAGCTCATAGGAAAGGGAATCAATCCCAATAAACTCGCAAGCCTTCTTCTTGTTTCGTACATACACGCTGGACGCCGGATCATCCCCCACCTGAATCACGGCAAGCGCGCCGGTAATGCCTTCTGCCTTAAGCTCTGCTACTTTCTGCTTTAATTCTTCTTTAATTTCTGCTGAAATATGTTTTCCGTCAATTAATTTTGCCATACGTCCTCCAATTAAAATAATCCTGTAATTACGCCTTCATTATTTACATCAATACTATTGGCAGCCGGAACCTTCGGTAATCCCGGCATAGTCATAATCGTTCCTGTAATTGCAACCACAAAGCCTGCGCCTGCGGATACATAGACCTCTCTGACATTTAACGTAAAGCCGTCCGGACGTCCTAACTTCTTTGGATCATCGGATAAGGAATACTGTGTTTTCGCCATACATACCGGGAAATTTCCCATTCCCATATCAGTAATCCGTCCAAGTTCTTTTAATGCCGCCGGTGAATAAGTGACCTCTGCTGCGCCATAAATTTCCTTTGCCACTGTCTCGATTTTTTCTGTCAAAGGAAGGTCGTCTTTGTATAATGGCGCAAATTCAGATTGCTTTGCGTCAAGGGTATTTAAAACCTTCTCGGCAAGCTTAAGACCGCCTGAACCGCCAAATTCCCACACCTTTGATACGGCAAATTCACAGTCACGATCCTTGCAGAACTGCTCTACAAATGCAATCTCCTGTTCCGTATCCGTAAGGAAAGAATTCAATGTTACCACGACTGGGACGCCATATTTCTGAAGATTTTCGATATGCTTCTCCAGATTGACAACACCCGCTTTCAACGCCTCCAGATTTTCTTCTGACAGCTCCGCTTTCGGAACGCCGCCGTTATATTTGAGGGCGCGAATGGTTGCGACTAATACTACGGCATCCGGCTTTAAGCCCGCCATCCGGCACTTAATATCAAAAAATTTCTCCGCGCCGAGATCTGCGCCAAATCCGGCTTCTGTAATTACGATGTCGGCAAGCTTTAACGCTGTCTTTGTAGCGCGCACGCTATTACAGCCATGTGCGATATTTGCAAATGGCCCGCCATGTACGATTGCCGGATTGTGTTCTAAGGTCTGAATCAAGTTTGGCTTGACAGCGTCCTTCAATAAGGCAGCCATAGAACCTGTGGCATGTAAATCATCTGCCGTCACCGGTCTGCCGTCAAAGGTATAGGCAACAATGATCCTGCCAAGACGTTTCTTTAAGTCTTCCATATTGTCGGCAAGGCATAATACCGCCATAATCTCAGATGCTACCGTTATGATAAAGTGATCCTCTCTCACCATACCGTCCATTTTATTTCCAAGTCCGATTACAATATTGCGGAGGCTGCGGTCGTTCATATCCAGACAACGCTTCCATACCACCTGTCTCGGATCGATTCCAAGATCATTTCCCTGCTGGATATGATTATCTAAAAGGGCTGCCAGTAAATTATTTGCAGATGTAATTGCATGAAAATCACCGGTAAAATGAAGATTTAAATCCTCCATAGGAACTACCTGTGCATAACCGCCGCCGGCTGCACCGCCCTTGATTCCAAAGCAAGGGCCCAAAGAAGGTTCACGCAGCGCAAGCGCCGCTTTTTTTCCGATTTTTCCCATTGCTTCTCCTAAACCGATGCTTGTTGTCGTCTTGCCTTCTCCCGCAGGAGTCGGGTTAATGGCTGTTACTAATACCAGTTTCCCATCCGGACGATCCTTTATTCGCTCCCAGAGTTCATCCGAGAGTTTTGCTTTGTACTTTCCGTACATTTCCAGTTCGTCTTCCGTAATGCCAAGTTGTGAAGCAACTTCCTTAATATGAATCATCTGCGCTTCCTGTGCAATTTCAATATCACTCTTCATTTTTTCCTCCTTCTATTCGGCTGTTTCATGGCTGCTAAAGATTTTCTTCAATATATACCTCTAACTGTTCCGGAGACATTAATACCTGCCTCGGCTTCGTCCCTTCATCCGGACCGACAATGCCCGCCTCTTCTAACTGATCCATGATGCGCGCCGCCCGGTTAAAGCCTACCTTGAAATACCTCTGGAGCATACCGATTGAGCCTTTGTCCTTATCAATCAGCAGCTTTGCCGCATCCACAAAATGATCGTCTCTGTCGTTCCCCGGCACCCCTTGGGAATCCCCACCAGACGAAGCGCTTATACTGTTCATCTTCGCTTCAATCTCTTCACTATAAGCTGCCTCCTCATTCTGATTTTTTATAAAGTCTACTACATCCGCAACTTCCTTGTCCGACACAAAAGCCCCCTGCGCGCGCATCGGCTTTTGAAGTCCCTGCGGATAAAACAGCATATCGCCTTTTCCTAAAAGTTTTTCCGCCCCATTCATATCCAGAATCGTTCTGGAATCTACACCGGAGGTTACGGAAAATGCAATTCTTGAGGGCATATTTGCTTTGATCAATCCGGTAATGACATTTACGGACGGACGCTGCGTTGCAATAATCAGATGAATTCCGGCAGCTCTCGCAAGCTGTGCCAGACGGCAGATGGCGTCCTCCACATCTCCCGGCGCCACCATCATGAGGTCGGCAAGCTCATCCACAATAATGACAATCTGGGGCATCTTCTTCGGCTTCTCCGGGTCTTCAATATCCTTGATATTCTCCACCTTCTGATTATATCCCTTTAAATCCCGGACGCCATAATCCGCAAATTTCTGGTAACGGTCTGTCATCTCCGCAACCGCCCAGTGCAAAGCTCCCGCCGCCTTCTTTGGGTCTGTAACGACCGGAATGAACAGATGTGGAATTCCATTATAAACACTCAGCTCCACCACCTTCGGGTCAATCATTATAAGCTTAACGTCATCCGGATGCGCCCGGTATAAAATACTCATGATAATCGTATTGATACAGACAGATTTACCGGAACCGGTAGCACCCGCAATCAATAGGTGCGGCATCTTCGCAATATCCGTCACAATCACCTGACCGCCGATATCTTTTCCCGCTGCAAATGCAATCGGCGAAGTATGCTTTTTGAATTCCTCTGATTCCACTAATTCCCGAAACATCACAGGCGTACTCTCTTTGTTTGGAACCTCTATGCCGATGGCGGCTTTTCCCGGAATCGGCGCTTCCATTCGGATATCTGCGGCGGCGAGATTCAGCTTGATATCATCCGCAAGTCCTACAATCTTGCTGACCTTCACACCCATTTCCGGCTGTATCTCGTATCGTGTAACTGATGGACCGCAGCTCACATTCGTAATTGTTACATTAACCCCAAAATTCTTTAATGTCTGCTGTAATTTCATAGCAGTTTCCTGCAAATATTGTTTGGAATCACCCATCGCATTTTTATTCCCGGATTTCAGCAGACTGACAGGCGGAAACTGATACTGTTTCGTTGCCGAAATACCGCTTTCCAGTTCACTAGCAGCCTGAATCGTCTCCATAACATCATCGTGAATTTCCTCTGAGGCCTGTTTTTCCACACGCTTTCTTGTCTTAACGGGTTCTGCCTGCACCGGTGTCTCTGTCTCGGCAATATCCTTTACAGGTTCTATTACGACTTCCTCTTTTGTGCCTTCATATACTGTTGTATTTTCCGGCTCTGCAAACAAAGAATGAAAATCGCCAAAGGTTTCTGTCATATCAGGTTCTTTTATATCATTCTCCTTACTGCTGGTCAAACGAATATGTTCTTCTCTTCTGATCTCCGGCATTTTTAAGGTATCATCTATTTTAATTTCACTGATTTCGTCGGACACCTCCGAAACATCAGACACTTTCTTAGGCGGCTTTAGCTTCGTATCCAACGCTACGCCGCTGACATGTTTATCAATCCGTTTCTGTTCCTGTAACTGCGCACGCTCTTCTTTCTTTTGTTCATGAATTTCCCTTCGGCGGGACATATCGTCTTTAGCAGAATCATAGATTACCTTTCCGCCCTTTTTTAAACCATGAATGGCAGAGCGTTCTGTGATGAGAACCAACGAAATGATTAAAATAATAATATCAATGACATATGTACCAACTGCACCAAAATTCGGGTAAAGCAGAACCTCAAGCGCGCCTCCTACCATTCCACCGCCGCTTTTCGTCTCTGTGCTGTGCCGGAATGCCTCCATAATATCCTTCGTTTCGCCTGAGTCTGTTGCCATCTGACCAAAGAGACAAAGAAACGCCACAAATAAAACAGAAGCGATCAGCTTCACTGTTGCGACCTTATTCTCCCGATTTGACAAAGCAAATGCTGTTGCCACAAAAAAACAAACCGGAAATATATATGCAATAAATCCAAACACTCCAAAGAAAAAAGAGCTTAATTTATTTCCTACGATTCCTCCCAGACCAAAATTTGCAAGAAACAGAATGATGCAGACTGCAAGCACCACCCACAGAATTACTTCATTTCGGAAAGAAGCTTTTTTTTGAGCCTGCTTTTTCGTTGTGCGCTTCTTCCCGGATGAAGTCCTTTTTCTAGTATTACCCGTTGCCATGACTACCTCCTGCTGCTTGTCATATTCTGCTAAACCGCATAAAAATACATTCCTATGCTTGCAGCTCCGACCAGCAGACAATAAATTGAAAATATCGTAAATTTCTTTTTTCTTACCACTACCAGCATCGTCTTGATGCAGACATAACCGACAACTGCCGCAACCAACGTTCCAATCACATAATTCAGCACATCACTTCCAGCAATCAGAGAAACATCCAAATCTTTTAACTCTAATATCATCGCTCCTAAAATCGCAGGAATAGACATGATAAAAGAATATTTGACAGCAAACTTGCGGCTGTAACCATTTAACAGACATGCCGTAATTGTAGTTCCTGAACGAGACAAGCCAGGAAGTGTTGCAATTCCCTGACAGATACCTACAATAAATGCGTTCGTATAAGTAATATTCTTCGGCTGCTTGCCTTTATCCGGTACATGGTCTGCTATCAGCAGCAAAATGGCTGTCAGTATCAGACAGATGCCCGGCACAATCAGAAGCTGTCCCGCCATTTCCACCAAATCCTTTGCCGTATAGCCGATGATTCCGGTTGGAATTGTAGATACAAGCACCAGCATGACAAATTTGCGGTAGCTATTGTTAATGACCCGTATATAAGGCTCCTTTTCCCTTTTGTTCAGATTTCCAAAAAATAACGCTGTATTTCGTCCAATATCCCTCAAAATCAGAAAAAATTCCACAATCATTTTCCAGATATCTTTGTAGTATACGACAAATACTGCAAGCAATGTCCCTATATGGAGCAGTACATCAAAAAACATTCCCGGCTCTTCTATCTGAAACAATTCTTTTAATAATGCCAAATGCCCAGAACTGCTTACCGGAAGAAATTCTGTAAGCCCTTGTATTAGTCCCATGATAATCGATTGTAATAGCGACATAATTGCCTCCTTCGTATCTCCATGCTTTTTCGGACGTAGTGGTACAATGTTCGTGGAACATTGTACCATGTGCTCCTGCCTCGCACACGGTGCTGCACATGGCAGCCGATGCCCATTCGGGCAGTACAATGTTCGTGGAACATTGTACCATATTTTGAGGTTTTTGTCATTATTAGGTTTGGGATATACCAGACTTTGTTTATTAAGATTTCTTTAATTCTTCCGCTGTTCTATGAATTCATGCAGTTTCTGCAACGCTTCATTGATGCCGCCCACTTTATCTATCAATCCCTCTTCTACTGCCTCAGGACCGACAAGAATTGTGCCCAGATCCTTTGTCAGCATTCCGGTATTCATCATCATTTCTTCCAACCGATCCATTTTCGCATGGCAATGATTTTCTACAAAACTTAAAATCCGATCCTGCATCTGTTTAAAATAATCATAAGTAGCAGGCGCACCAATCACCGTCCCGCTCATCCGTACTGGATGAATCACCATTGTTCCGGTGGGGACAATAAAGGAGTAGTCCGTTGAAACAGCAAGCGGTACACCAATGGAATGACTTCCGCCTAAAACAAGCGAAACCGTCGGCTTGCTTAAGGATGCAATCATCTCCGCAATTGCAAGACCGGATTCCACATCTCCGCCAACCGTGTTAAGCAGGACAATAACGCCGTCAACTTCTTTTGAGTCTTCAATTTCCGCTAATTTAGGCAGCACGTGTTCGTATTTCGTCGTCTTAGTATTTGCAGAAAGGCACTCATGCCCTTCAACCTCCCCAATCACGGACAGTAGGTGTATCTTATGGTCATAACGGCTTTCCTGTAAGGAAATCTGTCCGCTCTCTTTAATATTTTCATCCGTTTTCTGATTTGCATCCTCTGTCTGTATCTTCTTTTCTTCCTTTGCACTGCTTGTTTTGCCCTGTTCGGATTTCTTATTCTGTAACATTTCCGGCACTGCCTCCATCACACTATTTCTCGCCATCTGGATTTCATCTATCTTTCTTCTCATTTATTCTGCCTCTTTTCTCTCGATGTATTAAGGTATTGCAATCCTGCCCGGAGGGCTTTTATCATATAGGATATATTTTCCTATATGATAAAAACAGGCAACTTTCGCTGCCTGTTTTATTATGTGTGATTCCGTTTATTCTATTCACCAATCAAGTAATTGTAAAGCCCTTCATACCGGAACTTAGAAGCATTCCATGAGAAATCTTTTGCCATCCCTCTGTCAATCATCTGATTCCACTGTTTTTTCTTGTCAAAGAAAATATGCTTGGAATAATTGATGGTATTTAACATCTCTTCCCCATTATAATTGGTAAAGGAGAAACCATCGCCTGTATTGTCATACTCATTAAAAGGCTGTACAGTATCCTTTAGTCCGCCGGTTTCACGGACAATCGGAATGGTTCCGTAGCGGAAGGAAATCAACTGCGTCAATCCGCACGGTTCAAACTGTGACGGCATCAGGAATGCGTCTGCAGCCGCATACAATTTGTGCGCCAGATCATCGGAATAGCAGATATTTGCGGAAATCCGATCTCCATACTTCCATGCATAATGACGGAACATATTCTCATATTCCGGCTGACCTGTTCCAATGACTACAAGCTGTGTATACTCATCTACCAAACGGTCAATCACATAATTGATCAAGTCCAAGCCTTTCTGGTCCGTCAGCCTGGATATCAGACCGATCATATATTTCTTCTTATCTACTGCAAGACCTAATTCTTCCTGCAATTTCACTTTATTCTGCCATTTCTTTTTGCGGAAACTTTCTGCATCATAATTTACATAGATTTTGTTATCTGTCTGCGGATTGTAAACATTGTAATCAATTCCATTTACAATGCCCTGCATATCATAATGTCTGGCTGCAAGCAATCCATTCAGCCCTTCCCCATAATAAGCTGTCTGAATCTCATTTGCATAGGTATCACTGACCGTAGTGATATAATCCGCATATACCAGGCCGCCTTTTAACATATTGGCATCCTTTTTAAATTCCAGTTTGTCCGGCGTAAATAAAGAACCCGGCAGACCGGAAAGTCCCTTTATAGTTTTCACATCCCACACACCTTGGAATTTCAGATTGTGAATGGTCATGATTGATTTCATCCCCCAGAAGAACGGGTCTCCCTGAAATTCATTCTTCAGATATACGGGAATAAAACCTGCCTGCCAGTCATGGCAGTGAATTAAATTAGGCTGAAAATCTATAAGCGGAAGCATGGACAATACTGCTTTATCAAAGAAAATAAATTTCTCAATATCGTAGCGTAAATCGCCATATGGAAGGAAGCAGTCAAAATACTCCCTATTATCAATAAAGTAGTAGGTGACGCCGTCCATCTCATACTTCAGAACTCCTACATATTTGTTCTGTATATAATCTCCTACGTTCATATAGAAATGGGTTACATACTCGAACTGATTTCTAAAATGCTCCGGTATACAGGTATAATTCGGAAGTACCACACGCACATCCCAATATTTCCTGTCAAATTCTTTCGGCAATGCCCCGCACACGTCGGCAAGCCCGCCGGTCTTAATAAATGGTACACACTCTGATGCTGCAAAAAGAATCTTTTTCATCACAAATTCCCTCCATATGTAATATTTATACTCCTCTTGTTCTGACGAACAATTACTTACACGGTCTGCAAAGCCTGATCTAAATCGGCAATGATATCTTCTACGTTCTCTATCCCTACAGAAAACCGGATCAAATCCGGTGCAATTCCTGCCTCCTCTAATTGTTCATCAGTCATCTGGCGATGTGTATGGCTTGCCGGATGCAGGACACAGGTTCTGGCGTCTGCCACGTGCGTGACAATCGCAGCCAGCTGCAGCTTATCCATAAATCCGACGGACACGGCTCTTCCGCCTTTTAATCCAAAAGCAATCACTCCGCAGCTTCCATCTGGCATGTATTTTTCCGCAAGCGCATGATATTTATTCCCGTCAAGTCCCGGATAATTCACCCATGCAACTTTCTCATGTTCAGACAGATACTGTGCAACCTTTAATGCGTTCTCACAATGCCTGGGCACTCTTAAATGCAACGTCTCAAGCCCCACATTTAACAGAAATGCGTTCTGCGGAGACTGGATAGAGCCAAGATCACGCATAAGCTGGGCGGTTGCTTTTGTAATATATGCCAGCTTGCCAAATTTCTTCGTGTATACAATCCCATGATAGGACTCATCGGGTGTGGTAAGCCCCGGAAATTTATCTGCATGCATTTCCCAATCGAAATTTCCGCTGTCAACGATACAGCCGCCTACGCTCATCGCATGACCATCCATATATTTCGTGGTAGAATGTGTCACAATATCTGCGCCCCATTCAAACGGACGGCAGTTGATCGGCGTTGGGAAGGTATTATCCACAATCAGCGGTACGCCGTGGTCATGGGCAATTCGCGCTATCCTTTCAATATCTAATACCACAAGAGACGGATTGGATACTGTCTCGGCAACTAATGCTTTGGTATTCGGACGGAATGCTGCGCTGATTTCCTCGTCGGAAGCGTCCGGATCTACAAACGTACAGTCGATTCCCTGCTTCTTCATCGTCGTGCCGTAAAGATTGTATGTACCCCCATATAAAGAACTGGAAGCAACTATATGATCTCCCGCCTCACAGATGTTAAACACGGCATAGTAATTTGCCGCCTGTCCGGAAGACGTCAGCATGGCTGCCACGCCGCCTTCTAACTCCGCAATCTTAGACGCCACGATATCGTTGGTCGGATTCTGAAGTCTTGTATAGAAATATCCGCTGTCCTCTAAATCGAACAGCCGCCCCATCTGGTCGCTTGTATCATACTTAAATGTAGTACTCTGATAAATCGGAAGCACTCTCGGCTCCCCCTTTTTCGGATTCCATCCTGACTGAATACATTTTGTCTCAATCCGATAGTTGTTATTCATGTTGTCCTCCTCCTGACGTGTTTTACGTCACCCGGGCAAATCCGGAAGGTTTACTTCCAGACTCGGTTCTCCTTTTGGTATATGATATGAAAAACCCTGCATTTACATCTTATCGTAAATGCAGGAAATAATTACTCATCCCAGTTATGATATACTTCCTGAACGTCGTCGTCATCATCCAGAAAATCTAAGATTCTCTGAATATTGGTAATATCCGCCTCATTTGATAATTCTACATAGTTCTGAGGAATCATGGTAACTTCCGCACTCGCCATTGTAATGCCTTCCTGTTCTAATGCTTCCCTAACAACACCAAAGGCAGCGGGCTCTGTAATAATCTCAAAACTGTCCTCTTCCTCCGAAAAATCTTCTGCTCCCGCATCCAAAGCCAGCATCATCAAATCGTCAGCTTCCCTATCGCAGTCTTCCTTCGCTACGATAATCTGTCCCTTTTCATCAAACATGTATGATACGCAGCCCTGAGTTCCAATGCTGCCTTGTCCCTTCGTAAATGCGTTGCGCACGTTTGCTGCGGTACGGTTCCGGTTATCCGTCAAAGTCTTGACAATAATCGCAGTGCCGCAGGGACCATATCCCTCATAAACGGCTGTTTCATAATTCACGGAACCGGCGTCGCCGGCTGCTTTCTTGATACCGCGGTCAATGGTATCATTCGGCATATTATTTGACTTCGCTTTTGCAATTACATCTCTTAATCTGCTGTTATTGGCAGGATCCGGACCGCCTTCCTTGACTGCGACTGCGATCTCTCTTCCGATCATTGTAAATATTTTTCCTTTTGCCGCATCATTTTTCTCCTTCTTATGCTTGATATTGGCAAACTTGGAATGTCCTGACATATCTGTTTCCTCTTTTCTATCTGTATTTGTTGCTGTTCACTCCCTTTGGTCGTTCCAGCAACGGCATCCGGCTCATTTAAAGCTGCCTTTGGCAGGGAGCCGGATGCTTTGCTGCCGATACTTTATTAGCCGGATGCCGTGCAGCATGGTGCACGACACCGTGTGAACAATAACCCATATTTCTTATTTTCATTCTATCATTTTTTCTTCCTGCTGACAAGGAGTATCGTTTTCTTCTTCCACAATCAGCCTCTCGGCCCGGACAGACTGAATCATCCTCTCTTCAACCTTTGTCACATAGAACCGGTAATTGCCATAGTCCACCTCGAACATCTCGTCATCTCTCGGTATCTTATCAATCAACGAAATCAAAAAACCATTCAAGGTGTCGTAATCTTCGGTATCAATTTCTATCTGAAGTGTTTCAGCAACTTCATCCAGCGGGGCCATTCCGTTTAAAATGTAACTGCCGTTCGGCTGCTTCTCAATCAGGATATGCTCTTCGTCATGCTCGTCAAAAATATTCCCCACGATTTCTTCTAAGATATCCTCCATTGCAACAAGACCTGCGGTCTGTCCATATTCATCTACCACAATGACCATGTGGCTCTTTGCAGACTGCATATCCTTGAACAATGTATTGATATTTCTGGTTTCCGGGATAAATTCTACATCTCTTACCAGTCCCGGAATATCCTTGATACAAACGCCCATAAGTTCCGGCTTCTGACTGTCCGCCAAAGCCTCCTTGATATGTAGCACACCGATAATATTATCGATGTTATCCAAATATACCGGAAATCTTGAATTCTTATTCTCTATCATAAACTGAATTGCTTCACCAAAGGCCAAGTCTCCGTCCAGCGCTATGATATTCTTACGATGCGTCATAATATCCTGAGCTTCCTTATCGCCAAATTCAAAGATATTATGTATCATCTCCGCTTCGCTTTCCAGTAATACGCCTTGTTCATGACCTTCATTTACCATAGAAATGATTTCTTCCTCGGTCACATCCTCTGTGCTTACAAAGGGAAGTTTCCCAAATAACTTTTGAAAAATATTCTTCTTTCCTACTGTTTCTATATTCGGACTCCCACCATCATCCATATGCTTCTTATAACTCTCCTTCTTTCTTTATTTGCGCATAAATATACCATTTTAAGGGAAATTAGTCAAGCTATGTATATAATTCCAGACTAATTTCAAGAGCCTTATCCACCTTTCCAAGGATTTCCCCGTCTAAATGGCATACTTTATCCTTCAGTCTCGTCTTATCAATTGTTCTTAACTGCTCCAGCAAAATCACGGAATCCTTCACCATATCGTATTTTCCGCTGTCCAATTCCACATGAGTCGGAAGTTTGGCTTTATTCATCCTGGAAGTAATCGCCGCACAGATCACAGTCGGACTGTGACGGTTCCCCACATCATTCTGTACAATAAGTACCGGACGGACCCCTCCCTGCTCGGAGCCGACCACCGGTCTCAAATCAGCATAGTATACATCTCCGCGTCTGATAATCATAATCCTTCACTCCATAAACTTTACTTTATATTCTTATCATTACAAAGTATTGCCAGTTTTATCGAGCGGTATACGAATTACTCTCCAAAATAATCCTTTGTTGAAACGATTTTTCCTCCCTCTAAAAAAACTCTGGGAACGCGCTTTCCCACATCACAGGCAAATTCATAATTGAATCTGCCGGAAATATCGCCAAGCTCCTCCATTGTAAGCCGTGCATCCATATCCTGACCCAGAAGCGTAACCGTTGTTCCTGCCTTTGCTTCCGGTATTTCTGTGACATCCACCATGAACTGATCCATACACACCCTTCCGAGAATCGGCGCTTTCTTTCCGTGTATCAGTACATAACCCTTGTTGGATAAGCTTCGGGGATACCCGTCCCCATATCCGACCGGAATTGTAGCAATCCGCATCAAGCCTTTTGTCACAAAGGTCCCTCCATAGCTGATTTCCCTGTCTGCCGGAAGCTCTTTCACAAAGGATATCCGGCTCTTAATTTCCATCAGCGGCCATAAATCAATCCTCTCCTTAATTACTTCCTCTGACGGCCACAGACCATACAGCGTAATTCCCGCCCTCACAACGTCCATATTACATTCCGGCAAATCCACAATTCCCGCACTGTTTGCGCAATGACAGTAAGAAAATTCCACGCCTTCCTTTTTGCACAGCTCTATCATCTCACAAAAACGCTCATACTGCATATGCGCCGACGTCTTATCCCGTTCATCCGCTCTGGCAAAATGGGTAAAAATCCCCTCCATTACTATATTCGGCAATGCTTTTATCTGTGCCACCTCTTTTGCCGCCTCTGCTGATACCTGATATCCGATTCGGCTCATTCCCGTATCAACTTTCACATGAATGAAGCATTTCCGGTTCACTTTTACAGCAACTTCAGATAATTTTTCTGCCATTTCAAGGGTAAATACAGTTGGGCGGATATCATTTACTATCATATCTTCACTCTGTTCCGGAAATGTATATCCCAATACTAAAATTGGTTTTTTCACGCCATGCCTTCTTAATATCAGCCCTTCCTCCACCGTCGCGACACAGAATCCGAGAAGATACGGAAGTCCCTCGATTTTATGCGCAATCGCAACTGCGCCATGTCCATATCCGTCTGTCTTGATGACAGCGTATATACTGGTATCTTTCTTCAACAGCTTATACATAGCTTCCATGTTGTGCAGTGCAGCATCCAGATCAACCGACGCATACACTCTGCTGTACTGTTTCATTTCTGCCTCCATCCTGTATGATTTACAACACTTTTCATAGTAAGAGCCTCATCCAGCCCTCCGATTATATCCGATGCGAGTGTCCCATGACATCCGCACACCTCTGATGCGGCTTCTCCCGCCAGACCATGCCAGTATGCACCTGCCGGCGCCGCCTCTTCGGCTCTAAGACCCTGCGCAATCAGCCCTCCGATCACGCCGGATAATACATCCCCGCTTCCTCCGGTTGCCATCCCGTCATTTCCTGAAAGATTCAGATATGTTTTGCCATAAGGAACCGCCGTTACCGTCTTTGCATCCTTTAATACGCAGATTACATTATATTCTCTTGCAAACTCCTGTGCAGCTGTTATAAGATTCTCCTTCAGGTAGGAAATACTGACATTACTTAATCTTGACATTTCCCCCGGATGAGGAGTCACGACCATATCCGTATGGGGCTTTAACAGTACGGTGGTATCTCTTGCGATCAGATTTAACGCATCTGCATCTAATACCACCGGAACCGCAGCATTTTTTAATATATTCTTTAAAATGACCTCTGCGGTATCGTCACTTCCAAGACCAGGTCCCGCCACGATCACATCTGCCCAGGCTAAAGCCTCTATCAGCCGAGATATATCCAGACGTTTCCCACTGTAGGCAGTAATGATTGCTTCCGGGAGCTTCGTCTGTAGAATGATACAGTTTTCCTCAGCCGTATAGATGCGGACCAGCCCGCATCCGCTCTTGTATGCCGCTTTTGCCGAAAAATAAGCAGCGCCCGCCATTCCAGCCGAGCCAGCCACAATCAAGACTTTGCCAAAGGTTCCCTTATTTCCATCCGGCTTTCTTATCAATAGCCTTGACAAATCTTCCTTCTCCAGTGCACAGATTCCCGGCTTTTTTTCTAACCAGCTATGTCGGTCAATCCCGATATCAGCCACAGTAAGTTCTCCTGTATAGGAATTGCCCGGATAAAATACATGTCCCAATTTCCGGTAGGCAAAAGTGACGGTAGCATCTGCCCGAAAAGCAATTCCCATCACACTTCCGTTATCCGCTGAAATTCCTGATGGAATGTCAATTGCAATTTTCTCACAGGATAACCTATTTAACTGCTCAATCAGTCCGGCATATTCCCCCTCCAGATTGCGGGTCAGCCCGATTCCAAAGAGTGCGTCCAAAACAACCGTATAATCCTCCCTCTCTAAACGCTCAATAATAGGAACGTGATATTGCAGACAAGTATGATACTGGCTTTGGGTTTCTTTTGTAAACTTCTTCTTATCACCCAGGATAAGCGCTTCTACACATATTCCCTTTAAATAGAGCATTCTTGCCGCCGCAAGCCCGTCGCCGCCATTATTTCCTGTCCCGCAGACGACCAATACTTTTTTCAGATTACAGCGCCGTTCTTCTAAAAACTCCACTGTCTTTAACGCCGCCCGTTCCATCAATACAAGCGATGGGATTCCATAGTATTCTATCGTATTGGCATCGCAGTTTTTCATTTCTTTTGCATTTACAATCCATTTCATAAACACCTCTCCTATGATATAACAAAAACGCCTTACCACATTCGGCAAAGCGTTTATTCTGCCCGAATGGGCTGTTCTATGTATTCTGCGTCTTTTTTTCTCCGGCAGATTCCCCGGACGGATTCGACGCATTGTCTTTCTTTTTTTTATCCAGATGCTCTTCTACCTCTTCGTAATTCAAATCGAATAAATTCAGAATCTCCATACCAAAGATATCGTGCATATACGCATAAATCTGTCTGCCGTTTATTTCCCTGTTCTGCTTTTTGATAATATTGATTTTCAGCTCCTTGCGTACCCTTGCGATCCATTCGGCAATCTCCGCTGCTTCCTGCATGTTCTTGTGCAGCTTATCATAAGAATACTGCACGGTTTCTAACATCAGTTCCCCGTTTCTCTCCCTTATGAGAGTCGGAAGCTCCAACAGCTCATCCTCCGCCTGCTCCATCTTTTCATTCAGCTCATCAATCAGCCGTCTGTTTTCTTCCAGCTTTTTGGACTCTTTAGCACCAAATTTTTCTGCATGCGTTCCTTCCATATTAGCAACAATATCGCCCATCAGCTTCTTTTTGAGCTTTTTCATGTCTTTTAAATCATTGTTCAATTGACCTTGCCGTTCCAGCAGCTTTGTCAAATCTTCTTCCATATGTGTTATATTTTCCGGCTTACCGCCTAATGAAAACAACTGATGCCATTTCTGATCCAACACTAATATTGGAATCTTTTTCTCCCGGAGCGCTTCTTTGAAATTTTTTTCTTCCTTCATATGACCACCTCTGTAATTCCATGCAGTTCTTTCCCTTGGCAAATGGACGAACGGTTACAGTTCTTTTTTGCTCTTTACAATATTATAAGATAATTGCATTAAACTGTCCGACAGATGGACGTTCTCTACTACTACGCTTTCGTCCAGCAGCTCCAAATCTACATGCGCAAAATTCCAAATCGCATGAACCCCAAGCTGCACCAATTGGTTCGCCACTTCATCCGCATTCTTTTTCGGCATTGTAAGCGCCGCAATATCCACCTTATGCGTCGCCAGAAAATCTTCTATCTCGTCTAACATCAGAATCGGAATGCCTCTGATTTTCTTACCTGAAAGTTTTGTGTCTACATCGAAAAGCCCTATAATTACAAACCCTAGTTTTTCAAACTTCATATAATTGGCAATCGCCTGACCGAGATTACCTGCTCCAATTACAATAATATTGTGCTGTTCGTTCAGTCCCATGATTTTTCCGATTTCTTCATAGAGATACTGCACATTATAACCATATCCCTGCTGCCCAAAGCCGCCGAAATTATTCAAATCCTGTCTGATCTGGGATGCAGTCACCTTCATTCTGGAGCTTAATTCATTGGAGGAAATCCGTTCCACTCCTTCATCGATCAATTCGCCCAGATAACGGTAATATCTCGGCATTCTCCGAATTACAGCCTGTGATATTTCCTTGTTCACAATACATATCCTCCTAAGAGTCATTTTCCTTAACGCTTCCCACAGCTTTCTGCCTCGGCGTATCTAACCTAAAATAATTATAGTAACTTACTTATAATATGTCAATGTGTCAAAAATTTAACATGCAGTGTACAGGCTGTTTAGATAACGTGAATATTTACCGCTCGTCCTGCTGCAAGGATAAGTCCTCCCATTCTCCATACAACGCCGTCAACTTTTCTTCTGTTTCCATCAGCTCTGTATGAAGCTCATTCAATTTAGCGGAATTTACCGCATTTTCTGGCTTTTGGCATTCCTCTTCTAAGAGGCTTTTCTTTTCCTCCTCAGCGGCAATGGCGTCCTCCACTCTCTTAATCGCATTTTCGATTTTGCGGGCAAACGCCTGCCTGCGCTTCATTTCTTCCCAATTTAATTTCTCATCCGAAGAAGCCGCTTTCATAACATCATTCCCTTCTTGAGCATGTGAAGCCGCTTTCACAGCCACATCCGCTTTTTTTCCGCGGCTCTCCACATAAACCTCGTTCATAACCTCCCGTTTCTCTAAATAGTAATCATAATTACCGATATAATTTATCACCGTTCTCCCGGTCAGCTCCAAAATTCTTGTTGCCGTCCGATTGATAAAATACCGGTCGTGGGACACATACAGCACCGTTCCCGTATAGCGGTTCAACGCTGATTCTAATATTTCCTTGGATGTAATATCAAGATGGTTTGTCGGCTCATCCAAAATCAGAAAATTCGCATTAGACAGCATCAGTTTAGCAAGTGAAACCCGCCCCCGCTCTCCTCCGCTGATATCTCCAATTCTTTTGAACACATCATCATCCGTAAATAAAAAAGCGGCAAGGATATTCCGTATTCTCGTCTGGGTCAGATTCGGATAAGCGTCTGCGATTTCTTCAAACAGCGTCTTTTGGGGATGGAGATTCTGATGCTCCTGATCATAGTATCCGATATGTACATTCGCACCCAGCTTTACCGTTCCGTCATCTGCGTCTACCAGCCCGTTGATAATCTTTAAAATCGTGGTCTTACCTGTTCCGTTATTTCCGATTAACGCCACGCGTTCCCCGCGCTTGATTTCAAAGCCAATCTGTTCAAACAGCAATTCTTCATAGGATTTCTTTAAATCTTTTATTTCCAGAACGTCATTACCGCTGGTAATATCCGGCTCTAAGGAAATATGAATATCCGTATTTTCGTCCACTGGCTTTTCGATGCGCTCCACCTTGTCCAACATCTTTTCCCGGCTTTCTGCTCGCTTGATGGATTTTTCCCGGTTGAAGGATTTTAATTTGGCGATAACCTCCTCCTGATGCTTAATTTCGCGCTGTTGATTGTAATACTGCTTCAACTGCGCCTCCCGGAGCTGTTCTTTCTTCTTCGCATAATCGGTATAATTGCCATCATACACAGTTCCGGTATGTCTGGAGATTTCTACGACCTTTGTTACTACCCGATCCAGAAAATACCTGTCATGGGCAACTATAATAACCGCACCTTTATAGCTTTTCAGATAAGTTTCCAGCCATGCAATTGATTCCATGTCCAGATGGTTCGTCGGCTCGTCCAATAATATAATATCCGGTTTCGTTACCAGAAGTTTTCCAAGCGCTACTCTGGTCTTCTGACCGCCGGAAAGCTCCTCCATATGTTTTTGAAAATCCTCCTCCGCAAATCCAAGCCCCTTTAGTACGCCTGTGATTTCACTGCGGAAAGTATAACCGCCCTTTAATTCAAATTCATGGTGCAGTCTGTTATACCGCTCCAAAAATGTTTCCATTCCTTCGGCTGCCTGATGCGCCATTTCAGCTTCCATCTCCCGAAGCTTCTCTTCCATCGCAAGCAGCTCAAAGCATGCGCCAAGAGCTTCCTCATAAATGGTCTGCTCACCTGTAATATCCTGATATTGCGCAAGGTAACCGATGCTTTTATTCTTTGCAACGGTTACCTCGCCTTCGTCAGCGCCAAGCTCGCCAATTATAATTTTCAATAACGTGGATTTGCCGGCACCATTGATGCCGACAACCGCCACTTTCTCATGTTCCTCTACATGAAAGGATACATGCTTAATAATTTCGTCTGTTCCAAAAGACTTACTGATATTCTGACAGGCTAATATCATAACATTTTCTCCAAAGTCTCACGAATTGCTTTAATAAATCCTTCACTGTTCAATACCGTAGGATTTTCCAGTGTTGTAATCAATGCAAGGTCTTTCGTCATCTTGCCCTCTTCAATCGTCTGTACGCATGCCTTTTCCAATTTATCTGCAAAATCGGAAAGCTTCTGATTGTTATCCAGTTCTCCGCGCTTCCTCAAAGCTCCGGTCCATGCAAAGATTGTCGCTACGGAGTTTGTCGAGGTCTCCTCGCCCTTTAAGTGCTTGTAATAATGACGCTGTACGGTTCCATGCGCTGCTTCATACTCATAATAGCCTTGAGGCGAAACCAGAACCGAGGTCATCATTGCAAGAGAACCAAATGCAGAGCTTACCATATCGCTCATGACGTCTCCATCGTAATTCTTACATGCCCAGATGAATCCGCCTTCTGCCTTCATTACACGCGCTACCGCATCATCAATCAATGTATAGAAATAAGTGATACCCGCTTCTTTGAACTTCCCTTCAAATTCTTTTTCGAAAATTTCTTGGAAAATATCTTTAAAGTTGTGGTCATACTTTTTGGAAATAGTGTCCTTGGTTGCAAACCACAAATCCTGATTCGTATCAAGCGCATAGGTAAAGCAGCTTCTCGCAAAGCTTTCGATAGAAGCATCAATGTTATGCTGTCCCTGAATTACACCGGAACCCGTGAAGTTATGAATCACTTCCCTTGTCTCTGTTCCGTCTTCTGCGGTATAGACAAGCTCGCATTTGCCGGCAGCCGGAATCTTCATTTCTACGTTTTTATATACGTCTCCATAGGCATGTCTGGCAATCGTAATCGGCTTTTTCCAATTTCTGACGCATGGCTCAATCCCTTTTACCACAATCGGAGCACGGAAGACCGTTCCGTCTAACATGGCGCGGATGGTTCCGTTTGGACTTTTCCACATTTCTTTCAAATTGTATTCCGTCATTCTCGCTGCATTTGGCGTGATAGTTGCACACTTTACTGCTACTCCGTATTTCTTCGTTGCCTCTGCGGAATCCACTGTTACCTGATCATTTGTCTCATTTCTGTGCTCTAAGCCTAAGTCATAATATTCCGTATTCAGCTCAATAAAAGGAAACAGTAACTCATCCTTTATCAGCTGCCAGAGAATCCTTGTCATCTCATCTCCATCCATTTCTACCAATGGGGTACTCATTTTAATCTTGTCCATGTCATGTCCTCCTTGTGATCTGTACGCTCTTCTGGTTCGTAAGTTATTTTTCCTCCGAAATTCGGTTTCACAAAATTCGGTTCATTTTTCCAGCTTCTCTTACACTGAATAATTGTATGAATATTCCTTGTATTTGTCAAGCAGAGAAGTTTTTTTAAAAACCCGGTAACACTTACAAGCCTCCCACATAATATGAAGTGTAAGAAGAATTCTGGAGGAATTAAAAATGAGTGATTTAGCAGCTACAAATTGTGGATGTAACGAGGTTAGTAACGGATGTTGTGGTTCCATTATCTGGATCCTCATCCTGTTAAGCTGCTGTGGAAACGGCAACGGATTGTTTGGTGGAAACGGCTGTGGTTGTGGTGACAACAACTGCCTGTGGATCATCCTTTTACTGCTCTTCTGCGGCAACGGAAATGATGGCTTTGGCTTCGGCGGCGGCTGCGGCTGTGGATGCTAATCAAATCCCAAAGGAGGCTCCGGCATTTGCCGGAGCTTCTTTTTGTGTAACAGTTCAGCCTTTGGCATAACTGTTACCTTTTTGTTTCTAAATTCGCACAAAAATCTTGCCTTCCGATTCGTTTTCATGTACAATAAAAAATCATAACTTGCAGCGTAACTCTTTTGCCACCGGGTAAAGAGGTTTAACGTCAGACTTTCTATCGTTAGGTCTTAGAAGATAGAAGGTTCTGGCGTTTTTACTTGAGTCCGCTTTATAAGGAGGTGCATGAAAATGAATTCTAAGACACTGCTAGGTGAATTCTTCCGATATACAATTCCAAATGTGTGCGGTATGATTGGTTTATCCTGCTATATATTTGCCGACACACTTTTTGTTTCAAGAGGCTTAGGTGCAGACGGCTTAACTGCGCTTAATCTTGCTATACCTATTTATAGCTTTGTTCATGGAAGCGGGCTGATGTTAGGAATGGGCGGCGCTACAAAATATTCCATTTTGAGAGGACAAAAAGATGATTCAAGCGCCAATAGGGTATTTACAAACACAATATATCTTACCGCTGTATCGGCAATCATTTTTTTGTTTCTGGGAATTTTCTTTCCCGGAAGCCTCACAGGCTTCTTAGGCGCCAACCGTGACGTTTTTGATATGACAAGTACTTATATACAGTTTATTCTGCTATTTGCTCCTGCATTTATGATGAATGACGTGTTTCTCTGCTTTGTTAGAAACGACGGAGCTCCAAGGCTTGCCATGACAGCTATGTTAATCGGAAGTCTATCTAATATTATTTTAGATTATATTTTCATCTTTCCGCTGCAGCTCGGAATTTTAGGCGCTGTATTGGCAACCGGATTTGCCCCTCTCATCAGTATGGGAGTTCTCGCCAAGCATCGGATTTTGGGACGAAATCATTTTCATTTGATGAAATCCGAAATTTCTCCCAAGATGACAGCAAGTATCCTTTCTCTGGGAATCCCTTCACTGATTGCAGAAGTCGCTTCCGGAATCGTGATGATAGTTTTTAACATTATCATCCTTCGGCTGCGGGGAAATATCGGCGTTGCCGCTTATGGAGTAGTTGCAAACCTCTCCCTCGTAATTACATCAATCTATACCGGGATCGCACAGGGAATTCAGCCAGTCATAAGCGGTTCCTACGGATGTGGAGACAACAACAGCGCAAAGAAAATTTTTCAATATGCCATCATTACTATGCTGTTTCTTTCAAGCTGTCTTTACCTCACATTCTGGATATGCGCCAATCCGATTGCCGAACTGTTCAACAGTGAGCGGAATATACGGCTGCAGTAGCTTGCCGTAATTGGTCTGAAGCTGTACTTTACGGCAATTCCCTTTGTTGGATTTAATATCATCCTTTCTATGTACTTTACATCGACGGAAAAGGCTGTTCCGGCGCAGGCAGTTTCTCTCACCAGAGGGTTTCTGCTTATCCTTCCGATGGCATTTTTACTGTCATTTTTCGCCGGAATGACCGGTGTATGGCTCTCATATCCAATTACAGAAGGTCTGACCGCCCTGATGGGTCTTATCTTGTATCAGCGGCTTCTTAAAACAGCTTAGGCAGTCTCTTTCATATTTGTATTTCTATCATGAGATAAGCGTCCTCAAGTTACACTCAAGGGCGCTTATCTTTGATGTCTTGCAGCTTATCGGAGAATCAGCGCCGCCTTTTTCCACCCTGCTTTCGCCTTGCTCCCTCTGCCGCTCTCTCCCGCTCCAACCGTTCCCTTTCTTCACAATCCTTTTTTTTCATGCACTCTTCATCAATTTCATATACCTGGTTTCCATCTATAATCAGTCTGCCTTTCTGTCTCATCCTTCTCTCCTTTTTCAAACAGTTTTCTTCTATATTCTATTCCCTTTTGCATGACCACGAAACACAAACAGTTTTCAATAAATGTAATACTTTTTTCTGCTGCTTCATAAAGTGAAAGAAAAAGGAATTTTTTATGGACAACGAATATAAACCAACCGTTTTTGATACTCAGGTACAAAGCCACGAGCTGCAGATGTTAAAAACAATCCTTCCATATATGGAGTGGAGACAGCAGAAATCACTTGCTGTAATGATTAAATATATGGAACTGCAAAAAACTGCGCAGCTATTTTCTGCTGACACACCCTCCATCCAGATGTGTGAAATTACCGACAGCAGAGAAAAAGCATTACAGATGTTAAATGATCTAAGCGAAATCTGTACAGAAAAAGAAAAAGAAAACATTGACAATCTGTTAAATATGTTTCAAATGTTCTCAACCTATGAAATTTTATTCTCATAAGGATTCGGGTTTCATAAGTTGGAAAGCAACTCTTTACTATTGAAAAATTCGTTACCGGGACGGCTGAAGGGCGTGACCAGTAACAAAAATGCCGCTATCCCTTTTCAAGTATTGTCATATCATAAATTAAGTAAATTGAAGGAGCCACACTATGAATCTTGATTTTTTGCAGAATAACCCGCAATTAAGCAGCATTGATCCGCAGAAGCTGAATTTTCTGATGGGCCTTGCCTCTGAGAATCCCCCAAACAACACAAAAGATATGGCAAATGTCCTTATGAACGCTGCCAACAGTGCAAAAAAAAGCGGCATGGAGTTTACCCCCAGCGAAACCGACCTGTTGGTGGAACTGCTGAAACAGAATATGTCCCCAACAGAGCAGAAAAAGGCTGACCAGATCATGGCACTGATGAAAAACATGCGCAGGAAGTAACTGTTTCTGCTTCCAGATACTACCGCTAGCAAATCCTCCTTATTCATGTTAAAGTTGTTTTGTAATAATCATGTAACATTTTTGTAATAAATGTTGCGGATAAAAAACTTCTATTGCGCTGTTTTATGTGAATGATACAGCGCGTGAACATGAAAAGGAGGATTTTCACATGAAAAAATCATTTATATTTGGAGCAACCGCACTTGCTCTTACAGCTTCATTGACTGCCCCGGTTACTGCCCATGCAGCAACAAAGAGCTGTCCGACATACATCTATTCATCTGCCATTGACGGAAAACTCTGCGACGAGCTTTTCTCGCAGTTACGTGATACTTTGAACAACTGCGAAATCAAATATGGCGCTGTCATTGTGAATGGCAATTGCATTCAGATTCCGTCTGACGGCACTGCAAAGCCAGACAAGCCGGAGAATACTCCTCCAGAAAATGATGATTCTGGGAATACTGAGAGTAAGCCGGATGACAATGGTTCCGGCAGTACTGAGAGTAAACCGGAAGATAACGCCAATCTGTCTTTTGCAAAACAGGTAGTGGATCTCGTAAATAAGGAACGTGCAAAAGCAGGCGTTTCCCCTCTTACCATTGATACCGGACTTGAGAGCGCCGCACTTGTGCGCACGAAAGAAATTCAGACCAGCTTCTCTCACACCCGCCCAAACGGAAGCAGCTTCGCTACTGCGATTAAGGAAGCGGGCGTCATTTACCGCCGTTCCGGTGAAAATATCGCCTGGGGGCAGCGGACGCCGGAAGCGGTTGTCAACGCATGGATGAACAGCGACGGCCATCGTGCCAATATCCTGAATCCGAACTTCGGAAGAATCGGCGTTGGATATCTCACAAACGCTTCCGGTACACCTTACTGGGTGCAGTTGTTTGCAGATTAAACTCTGCTGCACGAGAAAGAATCCGGCAAAGCCGGATTCTTCGCCTGCGGCGGGCTTCTTTCTATCACTCAGCTTCTTCTGTTTCTTGAACTACATCTTCTAAGCTTACCCACATTGCCGGGCGGACACCAATCGTTTCATCATTAAGCGGTCTACTGGATGAACTCATACTACCATAAGAATTCGTATAATATCCACTGGGCGAACACACCCACCAAATACTATATCCTGTTGTCTCAGATACATATGCCCCTTTTGCCACAGCATATGCTGTGGCCTTTGCCTGATTTTCATTCTTGTATAACCCTACTTGCCTTTTATTCAAAAGAAAGATTTGATCCTTGACTGTAGCATCTCTCTTACTGCTGCCATACACCACTTCTGAGGGAATAATATATTCTTTCTCGTTTTCGGAAAAAGCCGTATTCAAAAATTTACGGTTCAGCCACTTTCGGAGAGTACAACCTTTCCATGTCACTTTTTTTAGCTCTTTATTATAAGGTCTGCAATCAAGACACTTCTTGCTGAGCAATAATACTTTATCCTCTTCCTTCTGAAATACAATCCATTCTATCGGCTCCTGACCGTTAGAAGTATCATTATCCTGTTCATATGAGCCGAACTCCAGCACATCTCCCACTTCTGTTGTTTTGAAAAGTACTCTGGGCTCTTTTTCGGCTAATTCTTCCATTAGCGAAGTACAATCCTTATAGTCTCCCAATTTTTGAAATAAAAAATATGCCTCTTCATAATTCCCCTCAGCGGCCAATTCTAATCCTCGATTATACTCGCTCAACGGAATCTGCTCTGCCGCATCCTTAAAATCTCCCAATTCATCTAAAATTGCATATGCCTCTTCGTAATTTTTTTCGGCAATTAAATCCATTGCTTTGTCATATTGCTGTGTCGGATATATTACATTTGTCCATTGATATGCAAAAGCAATGCCGGCAATAATAACTATGGTAGCTAGCGCCGAAAAAATTTTTTTCCTTCTTTCCCGTTTAATTGCAGCGATACGGGCTAACTCTTCCTGCCGTTCCTCCTCTAACCTCTTGCGTTCCTGCTCTGCCTTGATTTCCTCAACTTTTGACATATAATTCTGAACCTTTTCGTCAGCCTCTCTCCAACCGGATATGGACTGCAGTTCTCTGGCTGCCTGTGTCAAGGACTTTATGTCCCCATGATCTGCCAGCAATACCGCACGGCGCAGAATTTCGTCCTTGCGATGTTCCTCCGCCTTGTCAAAACACTGTTTTCCAAGCTCATCTGCATCCCGAAAGCCCGGAATGGAACGGAAAAGATTCGAAGCCTTTCTGAACTGCTTTTCATCGGACGCCAAATCCATGATAGCAACGGCTTCCTGATAAATTCCCTCCAGCCGCTCTTGCTCAATACGGTTATTTACAATAGAAGCATACTCTTCCACCGTCTTTCTCAATTCTTCATCCGCAAACCGGATTACCTTTTGATACTGATTGCTGTTATCAAAAGCCACCTCGTAATAGGCTAAATCTTCTTCTTTGGATACGTGCAGTTCCGCCAGAAGTTTCCCAAGATATGCCCTCGCATTTTTGGGCTCAATGTCTAATACCTTTTCGCAATATGTATCAGCGCTCTCCCAGTTCTCGTCCTCCAAAAACAGAAATGCGCGCTCCAGAAGCGGCGCTGTATTCGTCACGCTGCTTACAGGCGATTCCTCGTGTACGGACTCGCTTCTCCCGTTCTGGGGTATCATCTTTTTAATGCCGTGAATCAGATCCTGCATAAACCCAAGCTTCGACATATCCAACGCCTGCAAATGAGAAAATTCCTCCGGCAAATCATAAGGATCCATATCGCGATATGCAGGGATCAGTGTCTTATCCGCTCCTTTTTCAATCAGATTCAGAAAACGCGACCACTCATTCTGCACCCATACAGCATTCACATGCTCCTTCTTTGTCGAAACCACAACCATGACCTTCGCCGAATTCAGTGCGGCAAAAATATATGGCTCATAAGCCGTGCCAAGCTTATTTTCAAGCGTAATTCTGGAAAAGAAAACCTTATATCCCTCCTGCGTCAGCTCATAATACATTTCCTGAGCGACAACACTGTCCGGCGTTCTCCTTCCGCTGGCGTCTGTCTCCTTATAACAGATAAAAATATCAAACGGCTCTTCTTTTCTGGAAATTTCCAAAATGCCCTTTTGGATGGAATCAATCATGCCCGCCTCTGCTTCATAAATTTCTCGCTGCGCACTGTCTGCGTATTCTATGGCCGCCTTATAATTTTCATCTGCAAAAACAGATGTATACAATGTCCGGTTGCAGGTCGGTATCCTCTGATTCGTTTTAGGGTCTTCGACATACTCGATCCCATACTTGCATAATACAAGGGACCAGTAGGATTCCGCATCCGTCGTATCTTCGTTTAAAATGGTTTCATAAATAGACATAGCTTTATCATACTCATTATTTCTTCTGAAATGATTTGCCCTGTCATACATGTTTCTTTTTTTATCATCCGTTAATTTGGGTAAGGTCTGCCTTGAACCGCAGCACTGGCAGACCGCTATCGTTTCCCCTTCTATAATCTCCAGATCTCCCCCGCACATCTTACATTTAAATAACATTTCACAACCAACCTTCCTTTGTAAAAATTACTGCTTCATCAGCTTGCATTCTAAATTCCGCTCTTTCAAAAGCGCCTGAATTTCATGAATCATTCTTCTTGCAGCCTCATAGTCTGCTGATGAAATCATTTGATTCAGCTCATCAATTTTATTCGCTATCTCCTGTTCTTTTTCATACAATTCATCACTCGACATCGGATCACTGAACCGAACTGCCTCTGACAATTTTTTCAAATCAGTCAAAAGCATCTTATCTTCTACTCTTTGAGCACTGACCTCTATCTTTGCAGATATTTCCCGGATAAAATTCACTTTAGCGGCAACCTTCCTGTCCACTCTTTGAATCTCATCCTCCGCAAGTTTAATACTGAACATCAGGAAAAGACCGATGGCTAAAATCACTGCACTGACAATCAATGCAATCTGAAATGGAATGGCGGGCAGAGCCATTACCACAAATCCAAAACAAATCTGTACGGCAAGCAGGACATAGAGAACCTGAAACACCGGCAAATCCAAAAACTTGCTTTTTATTGGTACATCTTTCGTACAAAAAACGGTTGTAAAACCAAAAAACAAAAGAATTGCTATCATAGAGAACGCATATTCCGCCCAGAATCCCGTTGTTCTTTCAAACGGAACCACAAATGTTATAAGGTTATAGATTACTATCACTAACGCTGAAATCGCCAGCATATATGTCATTTTCTTTTTCATTCTGCTACCTCCCTTTTACTTCCGCATTTCGGGCAGAATTTTCCCGGATTTTTGAACACAAAGCCACAATTGGAACATTTGTCATTGTTTTTTAATTTATGTCCGCACTGTTCACAGAACTCCATGTCCGGCGTAATCGGAGAACCACAGTTTTCACAGAATCCTGCGGGGGATGCAGGACTGCTATTCGTCATATTCGCACCGTCTATCGCATTGTTCATGGCGCTGCCAACAATACCGCCGATCGCACCGCCGACTCCTGCCATCGTTCCCAGTCCAACCCCCATATTGGTAAATTGTCCAACGGCTTCATTCGCCGCCACCTTTTCAGCAACATCAAATCCACGCTCCTGCTGATAGGAATAGCCCTCTTGAGAACGTTTTGTTGCCAAAGCCTGCGATTCAATGATCATTTGCTGCGCTTTGGTCTGCTGGTTGATAATCTCCACCTGCTGTCTGATCTGAGCTTCTTTGATGTCACCATACTGTTTGAAATACAACTCTTTATATTTTTCATAATCCCTGTCACCCTCAGGACGGACAACCGTTGTGACAAAAAATCGTTCCAAAGAAACCCCATATTCCAGAAAATCAGGAATCAGCCATTGATGCAGATCTTGGGATATCTGATCCAAATGCTCGTCAATTTCAAAAATGCTTATTTCATTTTCCCTGATTGTTTTTGCCAGATAGGATTTTACTTTCGTCATCAATACGGCACGGAATTTCTGCACCAACGCCTGCTGTCCGAGATTTTTTTCTGTCCCGACTATTTTCACCAACAGTTTACGGGCATCTTCTGCCATTAACGTCATTTCACCGCTGGCGCCTATCTGCAGCGGAAAATGAAGCTTGGGCTCCATAAACTGTACCTTACTGTCGGTTCCCCATTTTACCGCCATCTGCTCTGTTTTATTTACAAAATATACCTCGCAGTGAAATGGCGTCTGAGAACCGGTTGATATATTAATCAATCTTTTGAGCAACGGAATATTCTGTGTTTCCAGCGTATGCCGTCCCGGACCAAACAAATCCAACGCCTGACCATTCATGAAAAAAATTGCTTCCTGCGATTCATGAACAATCAATTGCGTAGAGGTATTGAAATCTTCCATTGGATGCTTCCAGACAAATGTGCTGTTGTCTCCTTCGTACTTAATCACTTGTGCTAATTCTGCCATAAGCTCTTCTCCTTTGTTTTCACAATTTCTAACTTGTCCTATATGAATAAAATCCCTAAGCCACATTATATCTGATATAACAAAAACAATCAATCCACGAGGTAATAACAACACAGAAATCAATTTTCATACATTATTGTTTATTCTGACACTGAAAGGACAATGTTTTGAATACAGATAAAATAACTGCCTACCCATGTACAATTCGAAAAAATCATCCTTATTCATATTATAAATTATAACATGCGTAAGGATGATTTGCACACCTAAACAATTATACTCAATTTATAAAAATTATATTCTACCTAAAATCATCCACATAGCAATGATGCACACAACACTAATTACAATTGCTGTTTGCACCTTTTTTACCCGTTCACGGCGTTCATGCGCATTTTTTATACAATCTATTTCATACTTATATTCCTCAATTTTTTCATCAACATTCTTCCAACCTGATATCATTTGCAATTCTTTTATTGCCTGCTCTAAAGAGTCTATAGTTAAGTGTTCCATCATTACAACTTTATAAAAAATTTTTTCTTTTCTACACTCTTCCGCTTTCTCAAAACTCTGTTTCTCAAGCTTATCCGCATCCTGAAATCCCGAGATGGAACGAAAAAGATTCCAAGCCTTTCTGAACTGTTTTTCATCAAATGCTGAATCCATGACAGCAACGGCCTCCTGATAAATGCTTTCCAGCCGCTCCTGCTCAATACGGTTATTTACAATACGCTCCTGCTCAATACGGTTATTTACAATAGAAGCATATTCCTCCACTGTTTTTCTCAATTCCTCATCCGCAAACCGGATGACCTTTTGATATTGATTGCTGTTATCAAAAGCTGCCTTGTAATAAGCTAAATCTTCTTCTTTGGATACATGCAACTCCGTCAGGAGCTTTCCAAGATATGCCCTTGCATTCTTAGGTTCAATGTCCAACACCTTTTCGCAATATGTATCAGCGCTTTCCCAGTTCCCGTCCTCCAAAAACAGAAATGCGCGTTCCAAAAGTGATGCGGTATTCGTCATGCTACTCGCAGGCGCATCCCCCTGTGCAGACCCACTCCCCCCATTCTGAGGTATCATTTTTTTAATGCCATGAATCAAATCTTGCATAAACCCAAGCTTCGACATATCCAATGCCTGCAAATGCGAAAATTCCTCTGGCAAATCATAAGGATCCATATCCCGATATGCAGGAATCAGTGTCTTATCCTCACCCTTCTCGATCAGGTTCAGAAAACGTGACCACTCATTCTGCACCCATACGGCATTCACATATTCCTTCCTTGTCGAAACCACAACCATGACCTTTGCCGAATTCAGTGCAGCAAAAATATATGGCTCATATGCCGTACCCAGCTTATTTTCAAGTGTAATTCTGGAAAAGAAAACCTTATATCCCTCCTGCGTCAGCTCGTAATACATTTCCTGAGCAACAACACTGTCCGGCGTTCTTCTTCCGCTGGCGTCTGTCTCCTTATAGCAGATAAAAATATCAAACGGCTCTTCTTTCCTCGAAATTTCCAGAATGCCCTTTTGGATAGAATCAATCATGCCCGCCTCTACTTCATAAATTTCCCTCTGTGCACTGTCTGCATATTCTATCGCTGCCTTATAATTTTCATCCGCAAAAACAGACGTATACTGTGTCCGGTTGCAGGTCGGTATCCTCTGGTTTGTCTTTGGGTCTTCCACATACTCAATTCCATATTTGCATAATACAAGGGACCAGTAGGATTCCGCATCCGTCGTATCTTCGTTTAAAATATTCTCATAAATAGACATGGCTTTATCATACTCATTATTTCTTCTGAAATGATTCGCCCTGTCGTACATATTTTGTTTTTTATCATCTGTCAACTTTGGCAAGGTTTGCCTTGATCCACAACTCTGGCAAACTACTATAGTCTTTCCCTCCAGAATTTCTAAATCTCCTCCACACATTTTGCACTTAAATAACATTTCACAACCACAGCCTTCCTTTGTAAAAATTACTTATATCATCTGCTTACAGCTCAAACTTTTTATGAGTGTTTTATTTCATACATTATATTCTTGTTACTTCTGACAAAACCAATATATTCAGCGCATCAATTTCTGCCACAACTGCTTCTTTTACAAATCAACACTTTCTAACAAAAACCGGATATGGAGCAATCATATCCGGCTCATTGAAAAATTCTCTATTTTTAGATCACTAGCCAAGCCATGCAGTAACTATTTCGCAACAATATTTATAATTCTTCCCGGCACATAAATTTCTTTTACAATATTTCCTGTCAATTTATCGCCTAAAGCTTCTTTTCCAAGTGCAATCGCATCTTCCTTTGCGATGTCCTTCGATACCTTAATGGTAGTCTTTACCTTACCGTTAATCTGAACCGCTACTTCCACTTCATTCTCAATCGTCTTAGCCTCTTCATATTCCGGCCAGTTATTCTGATAGATATGTCCGTTTCCGCCGATGATTTCCCACATCTCTTCCGTCATATGCGGAGCGACCGGATTTAACAGAATGAGCAGGGTGGAAAGCTCCTTTCTTGTCACTTTTCCTACCCGGTAAAATTCATTTACCATCGTCATCATCTGGGCAATAGCCGTATTGAACTTCATCGCCTCAAAGTCACCGCTCACCTTCTTGATGGTCTGATGCATCTTTGTCTCCAGTTCTTTGGAATACGCTTCCTCATCCGTCATCATATCCTGTAATTTCCAAACACGCTCCAAGAAACGGCGGCAGCCCTTTACTCCATCCTCGGACCATGATGCACTTAAGTCAAAAGCGCCAATGAACATCTCATAAGTCCTTAACGTATCCGCACCGTAATCCCGCACAATATCGTCAGGGTTTACGACATTTCCTCTGGACTTAGACATTTTCTCGCCATTCTCACCGAGAATCATTCCATGAGAGGTTCTCTTCTGGTACGGCTCCTTGCAAGGCACTACTCCTTCGTCAAAAAGAAACTTATGCCAGAATCTGGAATATAAGAGGTGCAGTGTCGTATGCTCCATTCCGCCATTGTACCAATCAACCGGCATCCAGTATTTCAAAGCCTCAGGACTAGCCAGAGCCTCTTCATTCATCGGGTCGCAGTATCTTAAGAAATACCAGGAAGAACCTGCCCACTGAGGCATGGTATCCGTCTCGCGCTTTGCCGGACCGCCGCAGCAAGGACAAGTAGTATTTACCCAGTCTGTCATAGCGGCAAGCGGCGATTCTCCGTTATCGGTCGGCATGTAGCTGTCAACTTCCGGCAGCATCAGCGGAAGCTCGCACTCATCTACCGGCACGAAACCGCATTTCTCACAATGTACAATTGGAATCGGCTCACCCCAGTAACGCTGGCGGGAGAATACCCAGTCCCTCAATTTATAATTCGTTTTTGCCGTTCCAATGCCCTTTTTCTCCAAGAATTCAATCATCTTTTCCTTGGCGTCTTTTACTTCCAGACCGTTCAAAAATTCAGAGTTGACCAGCACTCCGGTTGCCACATCCGTAAACGCCGCTTCGTTAATGTCAACCTCTTCTCCGTTCTTCGCAACGACCTGAACCATCGGCAAATCAAATTTTTTAGCAAACTCCCAGTCTCTTTCGTCATGTGCAGGAACCGCCATAATCGCACCCGTGCCATAGGACATCAGTACATAATCGGAAATCCAGATTGGAATCTCTTTGCCGTTGACCGGATTGACCGCTTTTAAACCGTCTAACATGACGCCGGTCTTATCCTTAGCCAGCTCCGCACGCTCAAAGTCTGATTTTTTTGCAGCTTCTTCCCTGTACGCCGCAATGGCATCCCAGTTCTTTAATTCATCCTTATATTTGTCAATCAAAGGATGTTCCGGAGACAATACCATGTAGGTCGCACCGAACAAGGTATCGCATCTTGTCGTATAGATACGCAGCTTATCCTCCTTGCCGGCAATGGAAAAATCTACTTCCGCACCTGTAGACTTACCGATCCAGTTCTTCTGGGAGACCTTAACGCGCTCAATATAGTCCACATCATTCAAGCCCTCGATCAGCTTATCTGCATATTCTGTAATCTTTAACATCCACTCGCTTTTCACCTTACGGACAACGGGAGAGCCGCATCGCTCGCAGACGCCGTTCACTACTTCCTCATTTGCAAGTCCAACCATGCAGGAAGTACACCAGTTAATCGGCATTTCCTTCTTATACGCAAGTCCTGCCTTGAACAGCTTCAAGAAAATCCACTGGGTCCATTTATAATAATTCGGGTCTGTTGTGTTGATTTCTCTGTCCCAGTCAAAGGAATATCCGAGGGACTGTAACTGCTCCTTAAATCTTGCCACATTATTGTTCGTGACAATCTTTGGATGAATCTTATTCTTAATTGCATAATTCTCTGTCGGAAGCCCGAATGCATCCCATCCCATTGGATAGAGCACGTTATAGCCCTGCATTCTTCTCTTTCTGGAAACAATATCCAATGCGGTATACGGCCTTGGATGTCCTACATGAAGACCTTGGCCGGAAGGATAAGGGAACTCCACTAAGGCGTAAAACTTCGGCTTTGAATAGTCTGTTCCGACAGCAAAAGCCTTCTCATCCTCCCATACCTTCTGCCATTTTTTCTCAATTGCTTTTGGATTGTAAGTATTGCTCATATTCTGACTCCTTTAATATAAATTAAGAAAGAATCCGGCTCTGCCAGATTCTCCGCCTACGGCGGGCTGCTTTTGCAGCAAAATTCCTCTCCGCCGCAGTGCAATCCTGCCCGGAGGGCTTTTATCATATAGGACCATTTTCCTATATGATAAAAGCCTTCCGTCTCATATTCCGAGACGAAAGGCAGTTCTGTCATTCCGCGGTACCACTCAGTTTCCGGATTCTCCGGCTCTTAAACATCTGTAACGGGATTACCCGCCATCTGCTACCCACCATGGCGGCTTCACAGACGGAACTAAAAGGCGAGTTGGGAATCCTTCGTCTGCTGTCTTGCACCCTCCGGCAGCTCTCTGAAAAACTTCCGATTCTTACTATTCCTTCTCAACGTTTTTAACATTTCTTCTTACTTATCTTAATCACAAACAGAGCTTTTGTCAACCGAAAAATACAACTTTAGATACAGGCTCCCGTTTTTATACACAGCTTCCAGCGCACCTCCCATCTCCTCCGCCAAAGTCTTTGCAATAGAAAGTCCAAGTCCGGCAGCGTCTCTGCCGCTCTCCACGGTATAAAAACGGTCAAACAAATGTCCCACCTGAACCTCATCCAGTTTTTTCGCACGATTTCGAAATAAGATACTTCCATCTTTCTTTAATTCTACAAATAAATCCCCGTCACTGTACTTAATGGCATTGCTGATAAGATTTGACAGAATCCTTGAAACAGCCTGACGGTTCAGATTCCGCTTTACCGCTGTTTCAGATATTTTCACTACCGGATCTATGCCAGCCTCCTTCAATGCTCCGTAATATCCGGCAATACACTCCTCTAAAGCCAGATTTAACGATAATGTCTCTCTTTCCTCATAGCGTTCAGAAGACAGAATCACAGAATAGCGGAACAGTTCTTCCGTTAGATCCTTCAGCGCCAACGCCCGGTTCTCCACGATAAAAAGATATTCTCTTACTGTCTGCGAAACTTCCTCTTCCTTCATTAAATCCAGATATCCGCAAATCGCAGTCAGAGGCGTCCGTAAATCATGGGAAATATTCGTAACCGCCGCTTTCAATTCCTTATCTCCCTGCCGATAGCGAATCTGCTCCTTCCGCAAGACCTTTAACTGACGGTCAAGTAAAGCAGCAAAACGCCGAAACTTTTTATCTGACATCGAAACGGAAATTCCCACGTTGGTATCTTCCTTTAATCTGTCCGCAAACTGAATGCACAACTCTTCCAATGCCCGGCGCAAGAGAAATACTTTTCCCCATGCCCAGACAGACGCTGCAATTGATATAATACACAACAAACAAAGAATAGCATTCATGCAAACACTCCTATTTGATATCTTTTTTCTCAAAGAAAAACATTCCCGCCAAATTTGAAACAACAATGATTATCATCGAATATACGCCCATCAGGTACGGATGCAGAGCCGTTCTGCTTCCAATCTGCATCACCTGTCCGCTCGGAAGGAAATCTAAAAAGAACTGATAGATTTCTCTGCGGAGCCCGCTGACATAATGGGGATTTTTCACTGTTTCCAGCGCAAAGTCCATACCGTCGGCTCCTTCAATGCTAATCTCCATATCTTCGCCCGTTCCCACTAACTGGGAAATCGTTTCCGGCTGCTGTAATGTCTGATAGAGATAAATCCCTATAACCATCAACACCAATGCTGCAAGAATACAGAGTACCGCTGTATGCGCCTTGTTAGAGCTTAAAACGGCTATCAGGTTAAAAATCGCCCCATAGACAATGCATACAAGCAAGGCATCTAGCAGCAGGCATAAGAGATAAGGCAGCTCTGTTTCCACGCCTCCAAGCAGCGGAATTCCAAGCACAAACCCTGCCAAAAGGCAAAATACATATAAAACAGCTCCCATCAAAGTACAGATAAGGAAATACGACAGATAAATTTGATATCTCACATGCCCAACCACAATCTTATTCCGAATCGTACCGTCACTATATTCCGTGCCTACGAACAAGCTGCAAAACAGGGAAATAATCAGCCCGATGCTTACCATGAAGTTAAAAAGAGCATCATCTACACTCATTGTCACATCAAATCTTATCGTATCCCGCCATATACTTACACATACCAGAACACAATAGAAAACCGATACAATCAGACACGCATAGAATACCTTATTCTTCTTCAGACGTTCCAAATTTGCCCCAAATAACCTACGCATTATCATCACCTCCTACCAGACGGATATAGTAGCTCTCCAGGCTTTCATCCCGCTCCTGCATGGCTTCCACCTCACAGCCTTCCTCGGCAAGCCTTGACACAAGCTTCGTCACGCCGATTTTTCCATACACATCCGCCTCCGTATCTGATATAATCGTATACTTTAACTTCAATTCATCCAGTACATGCGTCAATTTCTTTGTATCCGATACAGTGAGACGAATACATTTCTGACATGCAGCTTCTAACTCTGCCGCACTGATTTCCCGAACCATATGTCCGTGGTCAATGAATCCATAATGCGTGGCAAGCCTCGATAACTCATCTAAAATATGGCTGGAAATCAGCACTGTGATCGCACGCTCCCTGTTCAGCTTTAAAATCAGCTCCCGTATCTCTATAATTCCTTGCGGATCCAGTCCGTTTACCGGCTCGTCTAATACCAGAAAGTCCGGACTTCCAGCCAGAGCAACCGCAATTCCAAGCCTCTGACGCATGCCCAGTGAAAAATTTTTCACCTTCTTTTTTCCGGCATCAGAAAGTCCCACCAACTCTAAGAGCTCCTTAATTCCATCATAAGTCGGACAGCCCAAAATCATATACTGCTGTCTCAAATTCTCTTCTGCGGTCATATCCAGATAGATGGACGGAGTTTCTACCACCGCCCCCATTCTTCGTCTGGACTCTGCCAGTGTCCGTTCATGATTCGCTCTTCCATATAGGGTATACGTGCCGGACGACGGTTCCTGCAGTCCGCAGATCAAACGAATCAATGTTGTTTTTCCCGCTCCGTTTTTCCCTACAAATCCATAAATTGCACCTTTCGGCACCTTCATGGAAAAGTGATCTAATGCTTTAAAATGTCCATATTGCTTGGATAGTTCATTTGCCTGTAAAACATATTCCATCTTGTTACCTCCTTACGTTTTCTTTTTTTATCATACTTCTTCATCGTTAAGCGCACGGTAAAGAAAACCGTAAAGAATTGGTAAAGATTTTAGCTATGGCTCAACAGCTTCATCTTCCCTTAACTTAAACCCAATCCCCCAGACCGCTTCAATATAATCTTTCCCATCGATTTCCCGCAGCTTTTTCCTTAGATTGCTGACATGCACCTTCAGGGAGCTCTCCATGCAGTCCGGTGTATCCTCGCTGATTCTTTCCAATAAAACGGATTTCGGAATGACCTGTCTGGGATTTGACATCAAAAGCTTTAGAATGGCATACTCTGTCTTTGTGAGCCGCACGCTGGTCTGGTTTAAAGTTACTTCCGGCAGAAGCATATTTAACGTTAACTTACCCACATTTAATGTTTCCTCTGAACCTCTTTGGTTTCTCCTGCGCAGTTGCACAATAATTCTTGCCAGCAATTCCTTCACATCAAAGGGCTTAGTCAGATAATCGGCGGCGCCGCCTAACAGAACCTGAACTTTATCCTGAACATCTACCTTAGCGCTCAGAACAATCACCTGCATATCCTTAATTTTCGTTAACACTTCCTCGCCAGATACTCCCGGCAGCATCAAATCGAGCAATACCAGATCCGGCTTCGTATGCTCAAAAAGCAGCAGCGCCTCCGATCCGGAATATGCCCGAAGTACCTGATATCCATCCTTCACTAAAACCTTTTCTAACATATCTCCAATATAAACATCATCATCTACAATTGCGATTGTATCCATCCCATAACCTGCCTGTTTTTTTATTTATCAGCCTATCAGCATTTCGTCCATTTTTCAAGTTAATGTTTTATATTAACAACATCTTTCCTATGATACAAAGAAATACCGGGATATTTCTATCCCGGCTTCCCTTATAGAATGGACTCTACATCCACTGTCAGAATCTTATCAATCGGAGCAATGCTCCTTCCCCTGCCGTCCGTCCCTTCAAAATATTTTCTGCTTGCGGACTCAAACAGAACATACACTTTATTGTCCGACATACAAATCTCTTCTGAACAGGGCGGCATTTCTACCTTTATCATAGGCTTATTCGGAGCGTGACTTAATGCGTCTACATCATCGTACACTTTAAGATAAGAAGATTTCTCCCTTCCATAAGAGGTACTTAAATAAATATTTCCATTGGCGTCAAAAGCAATCCCTTGAACCTTCTCAGGTATTCTGTAATAGTCTATTGCAAATAGCTTTTCATCCCGGTATTCATAAGCGATCATAATAGAATTAAAATAAGGATTATGTGTAGCTACCCAAATCTTACCGTCATAAGATGCCACGCAGGACGGCATGTTTGTCACCCGGAATTCCTTAAACAATCCAGTCGCATCCACAAATGCCTTCGGCTTGCATTCTGCAACCTTCTTAATGTAACGATAAGAAATCCGCTCCAATGCTTTTGAATCCGAATGACAGATCCAGACGTTCGTACCATCATAGGTAAGTCCGCCCAAATGACTTCGGCTCTTCATTCCAAACGTTACCAGATACTCTCCGGTATCTCGTTCAAACACATACATACATCCCGGAGTGTCCTCATCCTCTGTGCTATATGCCGTAATCAGATAATAATCCTCTGTCAGGCAAATACCTTGTGGACATTGCCCATATGTGGAAATCAGATTCTCCATATAATCCTTCTCTCTGGTAGAAGGCATTCCCGGTATTTCAATATTATTTACAAAGCCATAACTGCAATTCTTCAATTCTTTATCTGTGCCGCTGACCATTGAAGCAGTTTGATAAGAATACATCTGCACATTATATGAAGAATCAATACATCTGGTCCACTTTGCATACAGAATCAAATCGCCATATTTACTGTCCTCTATGACAGAAATCTTATTCCGGTAGCTGCTCTCTGTATACCAGCCTGCAAAGTTATATCCCGGTTTCTCTGGAATCGGCAGCTTAATGGGAAGATCTTCCTCGGTATAAGAGTGAAACGTCCACAAATTTTCATTGCCGCCGTTCAAGTAATAAGTAATATTGTATTCGTCTTTCTTCTCTTCACTGAGCTGTAAACCGGGTTCAAAAAAGAGCAGGTAGTCAGAAGAAGAGAACGTACTTGTAAATATTTCTGCCCTGACAATCCTCTGATTGTCAATCAGCAGAGCAATCACCAAAATTGCAACAAACCATGTCTGTCTCTTCTTCATACTACCATCTCCTTACCTATCAGATTTCTTCATTCGTAAGCTTGCTGGCGCGTCTTTCCACTTCACTCTTCTGAAGTTCCGGAGGAGCCTGCTCATATCTTGCAAACTCATAGGAGAACTCTCCGCCTCCTCCGGTCATTGAACGAAGTATATTATTATAGCCAAACAGCTCTATGTAAGGAATCTCTGCTAAAATCTCAGTCTTTTTATTCTCAGTAGGGTTCATACCCATAACTCTTGCCCGGCGTTTATTTAAATCACCCATGATATCACCGGTGTATGTGTCTTCTACAACCACCTTCATACTTGCAATCGGCTCTAACAGTACTGGTGAAGCATCTAAAAATCCTTTCTTGAACGCCTGCTGTGCCGCAACCTTGAATGCCATTTCCGAAGAATCTACGGGATGATAAGAACCATCATAGAGTACCGCTTTCACCCCAACTACCGGATATGCAGCCATCGGTCCTTTCTTCACCGCTTCCTGCAGACCCTTTTCTACTGCCGGGAAGAAGTTCTTGGGAACCGCTCCACCCACTACGGTTTCTTCAAATACATAAGGCGTTTCCATGTCGCCCGAAGGCTCGAAGGTCATCTTTACATGACCATACTGTCCATGTCCGCCGGACTGCTTTTTATACTTGTATTCCACATCGGATTTCTTCCGAAGCGTTTCTCTGAACGCAACCTTCGGTTTGGATAGCTCAATCTCAATCTTATAACGGTTCAATAATTTATTTACCGCCACATCCAGATGCATATCTCCCATTCCGTAAAGAAGCGTCTGTCCGTTCTCGCTGTCGTTTACCGCCTTCAACGTCATATCTTCCTGCATCAGCTTCTGTAAGGACTGTGAAATCTTATCCTCATCGCCCTTTTTCTTCGCCTTATAGCGCATATACGTATACGGAACGGAAAAGCCGGTTCTGATAAACAAAATCGGATTTGCTTTTGTGGAAAGAGAGTCTGTCGTAGCAGCACTGGTCAGCTTTGCCAATGCTCCGATATCTCCTGCATGAAGTTCTGGAACTTCTTCCGCCTTATTGCCCTTTAAGATGTACAACTTACCAATTTTCTCTTCAATATCCCGATGGTGGTTAAAAAGCAGATCATCAGTCTTTAATACACCGGAATTCACTTTAATCAAAGAATATTTTCCGATAAATGGGTCTACGATCGTCTTAAAGATATATGCAGACTTCGGTTTTGCAAAATCATAATCCGCACTGTATACTTCATTGCTCTTGGCATTGATACCGGTACAGGTACGCTTATCCGGGCTAGGGAAATACTTGATAATATCATCCAACAATGTATAGATTCCCTGCGCTAACACGTTAGACCCCATAGAAACCGGAACCATACTGCCGTCGGATACATTGACCCTTAATGCCTGACGGACTTCATTTTCGGAAAATTCTTCCCCGTTAAAATAACGCTCCATAAATTCTTCACTTGTCTCTGCAACCGTTTCCATTAATACTTCACGGTAAATATTAAGGTTATCGACCGAATAGTCAGGTATCTCGCATTCATTTACTTCACCCTTATCGTTCCAGCGGTTTGCACTCTGCGCTACTACATTGACGTACCCGACGAATTTCTCATTCTCACGTATCGGAAAATGGAAGGGTGCGATTTTCTTACCATATAATTGCTGTAAATCTTCCACGACCTGACGGAAGCTGGCATTGTCAATATCCATATCCGTTACAAAGACCATTCTTGGCAATTTGTATTTCTCACAGATATCCCAGGCCTTTTTCGTCCCGACCTCTATTCCGTTCTTACCGGATACAACGATAATGGCGGCGTCTGCAACACTGACTGCCTCTTCTACTTCGCCCACGAAATCAAAAAATCCAGGTGTATCGAGAACATTGATCTTCGTATCTTCCCAAAGAATCGGCACGACCGATGTCTGAATAGAAAACTGACGCTTTGCTTCTTCTTTATCAAAGTCACTGATAGTATTACCGTCTGTAATCTTTCCCATACGCGTTGCGGCACCGGATAAATATGCCATTGCTTCTACAAGACTGGTCTTGCCGGAGCCGCCATGTCCCAAAAGAACTACGTTGCGAATTCTGTCTGTTGTGTAAACGTTCATGAAGTTACCTCCTATACTAGTAATGATTTTATCAGTAAATGTTTCTGTATATATTTTACTATTTTTTCCGGTTCACTTCAACTATATTATCTATATTATACAATTCATATGAATAAGTTATGAACATGTCATTAACATTCTGCACTGTTTTGTGTATAAATCACTGGAAATTTTAAACATTTTTGTTTTTATCCACAACAACGGTTTAAAATATGATGATTGTTGTGAAATCTCCTTTAAAATATGTTATGATACTATAGACAAGGTTAATACCATTTCTGCCTTGTACAAAAGATAGATTACCGAATGGAAGGAGTTTAGAATGAACTTTGATACGATAGGCTTTATTGGGCTGGGTCTGATTGGAGGTTCAATTGCAAAAACAATCAAACGCATCTACCCGGCTTCTACCATGATTGCAACCGCCGGTCACGCTTCCACCGTATTGGAAGCCTATGAGGATCACACAATCCAGAATAAGGATTTGCTCGACATCTCTGCATTTTCTGACTGTGACTTGATTTTCCTCTGCTGTCCGGTAGGAAAAAATATAGAATATTTACAAGCATTAAAACCCGTGATAAAGGAGCGCTGTATTCTTACGGATGTGGGAAGCGTTAAATCCGATATTCATGAAGAGGTCATCCGCCTCGGTTTAGAAAAAAATTTTATCGGCGGACATCCTATGACTGGTTCCGAAAAAACCGGATATAAAAACGCTACTCCCTATCTTCTGGAAAATGCCTATTATATCCTGACTCCATCTGCCCGTACATCCGAAGATACCATGAAGGAGTTTGAGAAATATATCTCTTCACTTGGCGCGCTTACTATGATTTTAGACTACAAAGAGCATGACCATGCAACCGCATCCATCAGCCATCTTCCGCATGTCATTGCCTCTAGTCTGGTAAATCTGATTGCAGAAATTGACAACGAGGATGAAACCATGAAGACAATAGCTGCCGGTGGATTTAAAGATATCACAAGAATTGCTTCCTCTTCTCCTGTAATGTGGCAAAATATTTGTCTTAGCAATGCGTCACAGCTTATAGAACTGATTGACGCCTTCACAGAACGGCTGCAACAGGCAAAAGCACTGATTCAGACCAAAGACGCAGATAATATCTACCGTTTTTTTGAAACTGCAAAGGACTACCGTGATTCTATCCATATTACGAAATCCGGCTCCCTCAAAAAGATCCATGAATTCTACTGCGATCTGATTGATGGAGCCGGCGGAATCGCGACCATTGCAACCATACTCGCCAGCAATCACCTGAGTATCAAAAATATAGGAATTGTCCATAATCGGGAATTTGAACAAGGCGTGCTTCACATCGAAATGTATGACAAGAAGTCCTTAGAGGAAAGCATTGCACTCCTAAAGAAACATCATTATACTGTATATACACATTAAGCGACGGAAAGGATTATATCTATATGAATATCGCAAAAACAAAACATCTTCGCGGCGAAGTTACGATACCGGGAGACAAATCCATCTCCCACCGGGCAATTATGTTCGGTTCCATTGCAGACGGAATTACCGAAGTTACTAATTTTCTGGAAGGCGCAGACTGTCTATCTACGATTTCCTGCTTTCAGAAGATGGGGATAGAGATTGAACGCAACGGAAATACCGTGACAGTACACGGCAAGGGGCTTCATGGTCTGGCTGCCCCGACAGATGTATTAGATGTAGGAAACAGCGGAACTACGACCAGACTGATCTCCGGTATTCTCGCCGGCCAGCAGTTCACCTCCTATCTCAATGGAGACGCATCCATCCAAAAGCGTCCGATGAAACGCATCATCACGCCTCTTCAGATGATGCATGCCGATATCACCAGCGACCTCGGCAATGACTGCGCGCCTTTGACCATCTGCGGAAGAACTTTGACCGGCATCCACTACGATTCACCGGTTGCTTCCGCCCAAGTGAAATCCTGCGTGCTCTTAGCAGGTATGTATGCAGATAATGAAACCAGCATTACGGAACCGACACTTTCACGGAATCATACCGAGCTGATGCTGTCTGCCTTTGGCGCCGATATCCGTTCGGAAGGAACAACGGCAACGATTTGCCCCAATCCCATTTTAAATGGACAAAAGGTAGCTGTTCCGGGAGACATCTCTTCCGCAGCGTACTTCATTGCAGCTGGGCTAATCGTACCAGATTCGGAAATCCTCATCCGTAATGTGGGTATCAATCCAACCAGAGACGGCATTTTGAAGGTCGCCCTTGCAATGGGCGGCAATATCCAAAAGCAAAATGAGCACACTGTTTCCGGTGAGCCGGTCTGTGACCTGTTCGTTCGCTCCAGCAGTCTTCACGGCATCACGGTCGGAGGCAGCATTATCCCCACCTTGATTGACGAAATTCCGGTGATTGCCGTTTTAGCCGCCTTTGCAGATGGAACCACAATCATTCAGGATGCTGCGGAACTAAAGGTCAAAGAATCCGACCGGATTACTACTGTGGTCACAAATCTTCGCGCTATGGGCTGCGACGCCCAAGCAACCGAGGATGGAATGATTATAAACGGCGGAAGACCCCTTCATGGAGCCTCTATTGATTCTTATCTGGATCACCGGATTGCCATGTCCTTTGCCATAGCCGCTCTGAATGCCGAGGGAGAAACGGACATAAAAGACGGCGAATGCGTGAATATCTCTTATCCTGATTTTTATGCTGATATCAAAAAACTGACGGATTAACACCATAGACATAAAGCAATTTCTTTTTGCAATGAAAAAACTGTGATTTACCATCAATGGGCCAATCACAGTTTTTACTGTCAGATATCATTAAATATCTGATAAATATCAATCTTTAATGCATCCGTATCCGTCATACCGATAAAGCTTCCTCCATACCTAAACCTTCCGTCCGGCGACTCATCCCTGCGGACAATTTGAACCACGGCGTCTACGATTTCTTTGGTCCATATCTGAATCTTAGTATCATAATAAGTCCCCACATCCAACATTTTTCCCGCCTTAAACCCCAAGCCTGAACGTGAAATATCGGTCACATCTACCTGCACATACTTAAGGGTAGTCACTCCGTCCTCATCCAGTCTTTCCAATTCAATTCTTACATCCAGTTCCAGCCTTTTGTGTTTTCTTTTCTCTTCCATTATATAGCTCCTTTTCTTTTGGTATTCGTTCTATTTTCATAGACAGATTTCTCAATACCTATCCGTTATGAACATCGCATCCCCAAAACTGAAAAACCGATATCTCTCCTCTACCGCTATCCGGTAAGCGTCTAATATATGCTCCCTTCCCGCCAGTGCAGAGACTAGCATTACCAAGGTTGACTGAGGCAGGTGAAAATTCGTAATCAATGCGTCAATCACCTTAAAACGGTATCCCGGATAGATAAAGATGTCCGTCCAGCCGCTTTTCGCAGTTAAAATTCCCTTCTCATCGGCTGCAGACTCCAGCGTTCTTGTACTTGTTGTGCCTACAGAAACAACCTTCTTCCCCGCTGTTTTCGCTGCATTGATCTTATCTGCCGCCTCCTGAGTTATCTGATAAAATTCTGAATGCATATGATGCTCCAGAACATTTTCTACTTTTACAGGCCGAAAGGTTCCAAGTCCCACATGCAGCGTAACTTCTGCAACCGAAACGCCCTTCTGTTCTATCTCTTTCAACAGCTCAGGCGTAAAATGAAGCCCCGCCGTAGGCGCAGCTGCCGAACCATCGTGCTTTGCGTAGACCGTCTGATAACGGTTCTTATCCTTCAACTGATGTGTAATATATGGCGGCAGCGGCATCTGTCCCAGCTTGTCTAAGATTTCCTCAAAAATCCCCTTATACTGAAATTGAATCAGACGATTGCCCTCGTCCACCACATCAATCACTACCCCCTTCAAAAGACCGTCGCCAAAATTGATTTTTGTTCCCGGCTTCGCCTTTTTCCCCGGTTTCACCAGTGTCTCCCAGATATCATTTTCCCTGCGCTTTAGAAGAAGGATTTCAATTTTTGCTTCTGTCCCTTCTTTGACGCCAAATAGCCTTGCCGGGATTACCTTTGTATTGTTGAGCACCAGACAATCACCGGGACTTAAGTATCTTGTAATCTCTTTAAAATTATGATGCTCTATCTCGCCTGTCTTCTTATCCAATACCATCAGTCTGGAAGCGGAGCGATCCGCCAAGGGATCCTGCGCAATCAGCTCTTCCGGCAGTTTATAGTCAAAATCCTTTACGTTCATTGTTATGCCTTTCTATACATCAAATCCTATTCTATTTTTGCATAAAATGGCAGAACTGTCAACAAAAGGAATGCACCGATTGATGCATTCCCTCTGACAGAATCACTTCCTGTTTTCTAATTGTATCTTGTGTATACATTATTGTACGCTTTTGAATATCCAATCCAAAATTCGTAAATCTTTTGATTTTCTGCTGTTGTTGACGAATACTTTTTATTTCCGACTTTAACATTATTCGCCTTTACATAGACATAATAATCTTTTCCTTTCTTCAATTTCTTCCATGTATATCTGTTCCCTTTTACTGTCGCCAGCTTTTTCAGCTTGCCCTTATAGGAAGAAGAATAATAAATCGTATAACTTGCTGCCCCCGATACCTTATTCCATGATAATTTCACTGAACTATTGCTCTTCTTTGCAGCAGTTACTTTACATGTCGGTACTACTACCTTATAGGAAGACCATGTTCCATAGGAATTCTTATTGTCAATCACCTGATACGAACGTACCCGGAACTGAAATGCCTTGTTCTTAATCTTGCTGTTTGAAATTTTAATATTTGTTAAAGATGATTTTGTCGTATAAGTCTTTAAAACTTTCTTTTTCGCATTGCAAACCTGAATCTGATATCCAGAAGGAAAAGTACTTTTATTTGTTGTCCATTTTAACGTAACTTCTTTGCTGTTCCCCACCCATGTATCTAGCGAAAGATTTTTATGAGCGCTGCCTGCAATCATAGTATTGCACTGATAGGACGCTAAGGATGCATAATTATACGCAGCAGCATATCCGACAGAACTCTTGCGAACAGGCATAACCTTGATGCTGTAATCCGTGTCTGCTTTTAAATTAGATACTTTATAAACTGTATTTGTTGTTGTTTTAGCTGATGAATATGTATCAGATCCTGATTCTCTATAACTTACTTCATAGTAAGACGCACCTTCTACCTTTGACCATGACACAGAAATAGAATTTACGGTTGCCTCTGTCACTTTTAAATTTTCAATATTTGTTGTTGCTGTTGTAACCTCAAGAACATCGGAAAATTCTCCGTTTTCCGTTGAACCCGGATAGTTCCATCCATATCCGGTATAAGCACACACCTTAACATAATAAGTGTGTCCCGGAGTTAAACCAGATACAGTTTCGCTTGGACCATATGTATTAGCTTCAATCGGCTTATCACCCCAATTTTTACCGTCTTCACTCATCCAAAGAGCGTAATTATCTGCTCCAAGCACCGCATTCCAACTAACGGAAATACTCGAATCCCTAGCTCCGGTCTGCTTTAATCCAGTAACCTTACCTGGAGCCGCTGCTTTTACTGTCAGGCTCATAGAAAGCAACAGTAAAAATGCGGCTGCAAAAGAAAGCAGCACCTTTTGTAACATAAATTTTTTTTCCCTCATAGCAATCTCCTTCATTCTAGTAACTATATAGTTCCTGCATGCCCAAAATCTGCATACTACTAATACAATACACTTCCATCTGCAATATTGCAAGAAAAATATTTCAGAAAATTCTCCAGAAACAAGGTGCAATGTTACTATTCACGGCTCAGGAGCCGCTCATAGCAACGGTCCGGAGCGATATTAGAAGTTTTGCCCTGCAAAAATCGCCCCGAACTTGAATCATGTTCATACGGAATACGCAGAAAATGCGCATTCCTGAGCCGTGAATAGTAACGATGCAATTGCATAATGACATTTTTGTTAGGCAGCTATACAAAAAAAGAAGCTGCCACACCATTGTGCAGCAGCTTCTTCGCCTCACGTTTAATAATTTAATAATACGTATATGTCAATCTAAAAGCTGTTGAATAAGGTTTATTACTGTTAATCACGCCGGAAATGTTCTTCTTTCCGACTTTCCTGTTCGGAACAATCCGAACGTAATATGTCGTAAAGTAAGTAAGATTTTTGTCAATTGTATAGTTTGTACCCTTAACGGTAGCAAGCTTTGTATATTTTCCGTTCAGCGACGTAGAATAATATACTGAATAGCTCTGTGCACCGGTAACTTTCTTCCATGTCAGCTTTACTCTGGTATCATTTACATCATTTGGGTTGACCAGCTTTTTCGTCACATCACTGCCGGCACTGCGCGCAAAGTACGTCCAGCTAGACCAAGCTCCAGTCTTTTTCTGCTTATTGGCTAACTGTACATATGGCCTGACGCGGATTTTATAAAACTGACGTTTTTTCAATTTCTTATTATTTACTGTTACATAGTTCTTTGTTGTTGTTCCTGACGCCAGCTTCTTGCCGCCGCTATATTTATAAATCTCATACTGATATCCATCTGGTTGTATGTAACCCGCAAATGTAATATGATTCCATCTAAAATCTACATCTGTCCTGCTAACAGAAGGATCAAAGTATGTACATTTCAAACCGCTGACTTTCTTTGTTGGCTGCGTACCAAAACAATTCCAAGCATATTTGGTGCCAACTGCCTCCAAACCGTCTGATGTCTTGGCTACCGGATAAACATATACATCCACAAGTGAATTTTTGCTTAACTTTGACAATGTAATACTGTTCGTCGTCACTGTCTGCTGTTTAATCTGGCTGACTTGCGGTTCCTTCCCCTCCGCAACGGTTTTAAACCACATAACTTTGTATGCATCTACTCCCGCAACATTTTGCCAACTTACAGTAACCGATGTGGAAGTTGCTTTCTTCATCGACAAAGAACCGATAGAAACACTTGGAGGAGTAACAGCCTTATATGCTGCCGACCACTTCGTATCTGCCGGAGCGCCACCGGAAGTCTGCGCCGTTGCAGATACACCTACCCTCACGTAGTATGCCTTGCCTGCCGCACCATCAATCACATATTCACAGTCTTTCGTATATGCAAGTTTATAATTTGTAAAATTGACATTTTCCGCCCACATTACATAATACGACGGAACCTCTCCGCCTGTGCCATATACCTCTGACCACTCCAACTTCATCTGCGTGGCATTTACACCCGTCTGTTTCAGCCCGGTAGGCGCTGCCGTGATTGCTGCATCTGCTTGTACTCGGAATGCAAACACACATCCCAGCGTCAGAAACAGAGCAACAACTAATTGCATCATTCTTTTGCTTGTTTGAATACGTTTCATCAAAAATATCTCCCTTCTGCATTTTTTCCTTGACACAATATCTTGTGGCATAAATTATGTATACTAAAAATTATACTCTTTCTCGTACAGGTACGCAATAAAAAAAGCAGTGGAAAACCTCACAATTTTTTCACATTTTCCATCTGCTTTTTTGTTCAATTCATAAATATGCTTTTTTAAGCCCTCAGCTCAATTCCCATGCCATCTAAGGCTTTCAATATCTTATTCATCGCCGAGGTCAAATCCGCTTCTTCTAAATTTCGGTCTTTCGCACGGAAAGTCAAGGAATATGCCATTGACTTATACCCGGCTTTGATCTGAGCGCCTTCATAGATATCAAACAGCTCATAGCTCTCCAAAAGCTTGCCCCCCTTGGAATCGAATACACACTCAATATCACCGGCAAGGATTTCCTTCGGAACTACCATGCTGATATCTCGGACAGCCGCCGGGAATCTGGCAATCCCCTCATATTTTCTGTCAAAGGTCGCCCAATTCACGATATAAGGCATATCCAGCACAGCCACATATACACGATCCTTGATACTATAATTATTTGCAACAATCGGGTGAACCTCTCCCAGATAACCTACTATCTTCTTATTATAGATAATGTTTGCCTGACGTCCTGGGTGCAGGAAGGAAAGCCCTGACTTTGGATTGTAGGTAATCTTTCCACACATACCGATTTTATAAAAGAACTCTTCTACCACCCCCTTCATGGTAAAGAAGTCTCCTTCTCCGTACATACCGAGGGTAAACTGCATCCGTTCCTCCGGAAGCTCCGTTACAGGCACTTGCTTTGGTAAATAGATATTTCCCATCTCATAAAGGCGTACATCCTTATTTCTTCTATTATAATTAGTTGCGAGACTTGTCAACATACCATTTAAAGAAGTGGTGCGCATGATGCTGAAATCCTCGCCCAACGGGTTGGAAATGACCACTGTATTGCGCAACGGGGAATCAGCCGGTAAAAGCAACTTGTCAAATACCTTCGGGCTCTCAAAAGAATAAGTCATTGCCTGCGAAAAACCACAGAATTCCGCAATATCTCTCGCCGCCTGCTCGATACGGAGTTTAAAGCTCAGCATACCGGTGGTCGCTTCTCCGCTCGGCAGTGTGGTTCCAATTTTATCATAACCATAAAAACGTGCAACTTCCTCCGCCAGATCAGCGCCACAGAGCAAATCCTGTCTCCAGGACGGAACTAAAATCTCCTTGTTTCCCTCATCATATTTAAGCTCCAGCCTTTCAAAATAAGCAAGCATCTCTTCTGCCGCGATGTCTGTTCCGAGCAGCCGATTGTATTTCTCCGGCTCAAACGGAATTTTTCTTCCCTCCTTCACCTTGCCATATACATCTACCACACCGCCGACTACTTCCCCTGCTCCCAGCTCTTCAACCAACTGACAGGCACGATTCATCGCTTCGATTGCCAGATTCGGGTCAAGTCCCTTTTCAAACTTTGCGGAAGCATCCGTCCGAAGACCTACCTTCTTGCTGGAAATACGGATATTCGTTCCGTCGAAGCACGCCGCCTCAAACAGCATGGTCGTAACATTATCAGTTATCATGGAGTTCTCACCTCCCATGATTCCTGCCATACCTACTGCCCTCTCTCCATCACAGATTATCAATACACTGTCATCCAAGGTACGCTCCTGCCCGTCCAAGGTTACGAACTTTTCTCCGTCAACGGCTCTGCGAACGATGATTTCATGTCCTGCAATCGTATCCCAGTCATAGGCGTGCATCGGCTGTCCGTATTCTTCCATAACGTAGTTTGTGATATCTACAATATTATTGATGGGACGGATTCCCTGTGCGCGCAGTCTTCTCTGCATCCACTCCGGTGATGGAGCAATTTTAATATTCTTCACGACCCTTGCCGTATAGCGCGGGCAAAGCTCTGTATCCTTTATGGTCACCTTAATGTAATCATTGACATTTTCATCATTTCCTGTCTCAGTTACAGCCGGAGGCACAAAGTCCTTTCGGAAGGTAGCCGCAGCTTCTCTTGCAATTCCAAGGATAGAAAAGCAATCCACGCGGTTGTTCGTTATCTCATATTCTACAACCGTATCATCCAATCCTAATGCTTCCACTGCGCTCCCGCCAACTTTGGCATCCTCGCCAAAGATATAAATACCAAGCTCCGGGGCTTCGGGGAACATATCGCGGTTTGAGCCTAATTCCTCAATAGAGCACATCATACCGTTTGATTCGATTCCTCTTAATTTTCCTTTTTTGATTTTCACTCCGCCTGCTGTCAGCTTGCCGTCATGATCTCCTGCCACGCGTCCGCCGTCTAGGACAACCGGGACTTTATCTCCTTCTTTTACATTCGGCGCGCCTGTGACAATCTGGGTGGTTTCTCCGTTTCCGATGTCTACTTGGCAGATGATAAGCTTGTCTGCGTCCGGATGGCGTTCAATTTTTTGTATTTGTCCGATGACGATTTTGTCTAAATCGGCATCCATTTGTGTATAGCATTCTACCTTGGAGCCGGATAAGATCATGGCGTCGGCATATTCCTTTGGGGTTATGTCTAATTCTGGAACAAGGGATTTGATCCATTTTAATGATGTTTTCATGTTGGTTTCCTTTCTGTTTTTCTTCTCTAAAATAATGCGGATGAGTGGGGGGACAAGGCGGGAATCTTTGATTCCCTGTTGTCCTTTGGGGAGAGGTTCGGTTTTGGGAACGGAGACACAGTTTTGTAATTGGGTTCCTTTCGTAACCGAATGGGTTCCTTAACCGGACGGGCAGACCCGTGAATCGGGGATTCACGGGTTGTCCGGCAGGCGCCGGACAACTTTCCACAGATTCATACAACTTGCTGCAAGCTAGCTTGCGCAAGCTGCCTGAATCTGCGGAGTCTGCCCTGCTTGTTGCTCGCTAAAATTGCCCCAAGAATCTGTCGTCGTTTTCGTAGAGAAGGCGCATGTCGTCAATTTCGTATTTGAGGAGCGTGATTCGCTCTAAGCCTACGCCGAATGCGAAGCCGGAATATTCCTCGGGGTCGATGCCGCTCATTCTAAGGACGTTAGGATGTATCATGCCGCAGCCTAAGATTTCAATCCAGCCCTCGCCTTTACAGAAGCGGCAGCCTTTTCCGCCGCATTTGAAGCAGGATACATCTACTTCGGCGCTCGGCTCTGTGAACGGAAAGTGATGAGGGCGGAACTTCACTTTGGTGTCCGCTCCGAATAATCTTGCGGCAAATTCCTGTAAGGTCCCTTTTAAATCCGCAAATGTAATGTTCTTATCAATTACCATTCCTTCTATCTGATGGAAGGAAGGGGAATGTGTGGCATCTACTTCATCTGAACGGAATACTCTTCCGGGTGCAATCATCCGAATCGGCAGCTTGCCCTGCTCCATGACACGCACCTGTACCGGCGAGGTCTGGGTGCGGAGCAAAATCTTATCATTGATATAGAAAGTATCCTGTTCGTCCTTTGCCGGATGGTTGTCCGGGATATTTAATGCCTCAAAGTTATAATAGTCATATTCTACTTCCGGTCCCTCTACTACCTCATAGCCCATTCCGGTAAAGATTCGCTCTACCTCCTCTAAAGCGAGGGTATTCGGATGGCGGTGTCCGACTTTGTTTTTCTTTGCAGGAAGCGTAACATCAATTACTTCTCTTTTCAGCTTCACTTCCATCTCTGCAGCTTCTAACTTCTGTTTTGTCTCTTCAACCTTCTGTTCGATTGCCTCTCTGGTATCGTTCACCAGTTGTCCGACTGCCGGACGCTCCTCTGGAAGAACATCCTTCATACTCTTTAAAATAGCGGTCAATTCACCCTTTTTTCCTAAAAATGCAACCCGGACGTCATTTAATTTAGAAAGCTCTTCGGAACTTTCAATCTGACGGATTGCGTCATCTTTCAATTTCTGCAATTTTTCTTTCATTACTGATTCTCCTTTTTTCAAAATAGAATCGAGTAGAGAAGGTTTATCCCCTACTCGTCTGCGCCGAGTGCGGATTTGTCCTAAGGGGTACCAGACTTGACTGGGGGATTCCTTAGGACTACCAGCCCTAGCGACATAATACCTTTCGCACGAGTGCGCATAATATTTCTATATCATAGGAAAGTCATAGACTTTAGTATTTCACAGTAACAAGGTCTTTCCTATGATATAAAAAAACTCCGTCCCCCAAAAGGGACGAAGCCAATCTCCGCGATACCACCCTGATTCCTGAAAATTCTTCCAGACTCTCAATATACGTAACGTGTATGAACCGTCATGGACTACTGCTTTCACCCATGCTGCTCCAGTGGGAAATTCGATTCTTACCTAATTCCGGAAAAGCTCTCAGCCGCCTGCTCTTCCTCTCTGTCGAATGTATAAAAATCTACTGAACACCTTCTTAGCATTTTCACTAGAAACAATCATACCACAGCATTTTTCAAACATCAACCCTTTTCTTTTCTATTTTGGGTATGTTTTCGGAAGATATCTTCAAAAATCACATTAAATTCCGCACATGCCATCATAATATACATGCAGAAATACAGCCACAGCATAACCAGTACAATCGTTGTCAGACTGCCATACATGGAAAACCCATTGAAATACTGTACATAAATGGACAATCCAAAGGAAAATACATACCATGCAAGTGCACAGATAACAGCGCCTGGTACTTGGGAGCGCAGCGTCGCTTTTCGGTTCGGCAGCATTTTAAACAAGACTGTAAAAAACAAAATCAGGATTCCCAGCATAATCAGACTTCTCAGCCGGATAATGATATTTGCCACATGAACCATAATCGGAACATATTTCACAATTAACTCCTGCAGGGAGGTTCCAAAAACCAAAAGCACCAATGTAATGACAATAGCCAGCACAAAAACAATCGTATAAACAATTGCCCAAAAACGCATCACAAACCAATTCCTTGTCTCCTCGATACCATTGATGGCATTCAGCCCGCCCGCCATATACTGCACTCCCTTTGCCGCAGACCAAATAGCAAGGACTGCCGCAACAGAAATGATTCCAAAAGATTTATTGTACACTTCATTAATAATAGAAACACAAAAAGGCGCTATATAATCCGGCATGGCGCGGTTAACAATTGCCATTAAGACGCCTTTCGTCACCGGTGTATATCTTAACAAGGAACTGAAAAACATCAGAAACGGAATAGCGGACAAAATAATAAAAAATGCTGTCTGAGCTGCAAACGCATTGATATTGTCCCGTTTACATTTTTCCACCAAAAGTTTAATATTTCCGATTATTTTCCAGATCATGAAGTTTCTCCTTTCAATTCCGCAAGATCGGTAAGTTCTGTCTGATTATAGAACTTTTCTAGAATCTGTTCATACGTATAATCCTTCTCTGCCATTCCTTTTGCTCCATTCTGGCTCAAGCCGATTCCGTGTCCGTAACCGCCTCCACACAGAGTATACTTCTCATTTTCCGAAGCAGTGACCGCAAAATAGGAGCTTGGAAGAACTGAGATTACATCTGAGCTTCCATCCTTCCATGTCACGCTTTCAATTGCGCAGCCCAAAACAATCCGAATACTATATTCATCCAAAATGTCAACCTTTCCATTTTCAAAGTTAACAGTCAGCTTTTCCACACCGCCGCAGACATTTCTTCCATCTGTAACAAAAGATAATACATTTCCAAGCGCGGAAGCGGATGTGACTTCTTTTCCCTTATCTTTTTCCTTTACCTTATTCGGATAAATCTGAATACTGTCCGGCTTTGCCGCTTTTCTGGCATTTATTTTCTCTTTGATATCCCCGCTCTTTTCCTCCAGATCTAAAACGGCATTCCAACGAAAATACTTTGCAAAACTGTCATAGCATTCCTCATCCTGACTCTGTATATACTCCGAAAATGCCGCCTCATCCGACAAATCAAGTTCTGGTTCCGTATCCTTAAGCCATGTTCCCTTCAAATAATCCAAGGAGCCGTCATTGTCCAGATTCCATGACTCATAACTACCGGAATGTCCATAGGAAGTCGAATAATAATATGCCTCCAAAATTTCACCATTGCGGGACAGCACCTTTCCGTAGGTGTCGTTGACCGCCTGCGTCGTGCTCTCACTTCGCTCCTGTTTATTATATACCTGATAATTCACACTATCATCCATATGTGCGCCATATTTCGCATATGCGCCTTTTAACAGTTGGATACTCGCATAGCTTCTTGCACAGACCGCCTGCGCTTTCAATGCCTCTATAGGATAACCCGCCGGCATCTCACTTGGCACGACTCCGCAAAGATATTCTTCCAACGGAAGCGCATTTACCACCACATATCCCTCTTCATATTTGCGGATTTCAAAACTTCCGGTATAGCCATAGGAGGTCTTGCTTCCGCTTTCATCGCAGAAATACAGCAGACTTTCTTCCTCTCCTTCAATCTTAAGACTTTCTTCCGGATGCTCCGCCAGATAATCGGACGCCTTAATTACAGTATCTGCTTCGCATTCCAGCTCTTCCTCCCCCAGGCTGAGATGACTATTCGTTGACGATGTAACATACACCTCTTCTCTTCCAATTCCCTGACTCTCATTCAATAGCAGCACACGTACATTTTTGATTTCCGCTGGTTCTTTTAACAAAATTGCGCATACGCGTTTTTCTGCTACGATATAAGAAATATTCATATTACCGATTACAATATCCGAAAGATTCCTTTCGATCCTCTCACCATATATCTGGTAAACCGGAAGTTCCTTTGCCCTTTCAATTCTGCCATATCCTTCAATCTCTATTTTATCTTCTTCCATTGTCAGAAGCTTTCCTTCAATGGTATCTTCCTTTTTCTGAATCCTTGTGATTTCTCCCATTTTCATATAGATATCACAGACGGTATCTGAGATCTGTCCTTCTGCCTCGATCGGAATCCGATAAACGCTGTTTTTGTATAAAAATTTCAGCTCATCCGTCATTTCTGTAACATACACATTTTCAATTGCCAGCTCGTCCTCTAACTCACTTAAGATTCCAAGCAGCTTATCCTCCATTACGTATACCTCATATGCTTGATACTGCCGAGGAATGGAACCTCTATACTGATATATCCCCATTTGTGTTTCAAGCGAATCCTCGCCCGGTTCCTTAAGAAGCAGCAATTTTTCTTTTGAAACCTTCCCGCTGGTATCAAGTATATCTAAAATCTGCTCATAAACCTGATTCCAAGTCTCCCTGTCTACCTTCTTCCCTGCCCTTTTTTCTTCATAGACAACATATTCTTCAATATTCAACAATTCCAATAAACTATGGAGCTTCTGATAAGTGAGCGCTCCTGTAAATTCCATTCCAAGACGTCTGCTCCATTCTTCCTCATCATAATATGTAAATTGTAAAAATCCCGGAATTTCTTTTGTACTGATATAGTTCATGGAAAACTCTTCTTTTTCCTGACTGCTTTTCAGAAACCAGACGGCGATTCCAACTGATATCATCACCAATATTAAAAGAAGAGCCGGCAGACTGATACCTCTTTTTATTTTCTTCCTATGGTAGATTCGTTGTCTTGGCATACTGCCACCTCCTCTGGAAAGCCCAAATACCTCATGATATAAACAAGCATGTGGATTATCTTATCCCTGTCCGTGCGCTAAAAGCTCCGACAGCTCTTGCGGATAATCTTCCTTTTGATGCCTATGTACACATAAAAGAAGCCGCTTCTCTCAAAGCAGCTTCTCTCATCTTTTGTATGTTATCTTCGGTATGTTATCTTTGGTAAAAAAACATATCTTTGGTATATTTTTTATCATTGGTAAAAATCATTCGTATCTTACCAATTTGTCTTTGGTACATCCTATGCTTGTCTTTCGTACTTTATGTTTCTTTTGTACCTTCTAATTTTCTCTTTTGCAGAATTCTTTTGTAAATCCCAAAATGCCGTTTCCTGCAATTTTGACTCCTAGCAAAGCTAGGTGGGTAACCGCAACTGACATTCTGCCTTCCGCTGCGAAATGACGGCCTGACATCCTGACAGCAATATAGGAATCCCATAAAAATAAATGTAGGTTCAAAATAGCAGGGTATCGAACATCCCAGGTTATTTACTAGATTCATTATACTCTATTATCTCACACATTTCAATGTAAAATTCGTGTCAAATTTTGTAAAATGAAAATTTTTTATAAGGTTTTTTTGAAGCTTTTTTCCGAGACTCTCCCGCGATACTTCTAGTGCCTGACAAGAAACGATTTTCTGAAAAACAGATACGGCTGTACGTATAGAATAAAGAAAGCGAATGCTTACTGAATTACGTTCAGTTTAGCATTCGCCTCCTGTTTATGCAAGATAAAAATTTAAAAGTTCTCTAAAAAAATCCTTCTTGACTCTTACAGAGAAGCAGCCTCTGCAACGATTTTCTTAAGCGCTTCTAATGCTTCATCCGGCAGTTTGTCGTATCCGTCTTTCTTTGTAGCAAAGCCTTCTACAGCATTCACACGGTTCTCCATTGCATTCTTTAATGCTGCAACGTATTCCTTATCAGATAAATCCGGCTTAAAGTCACCGGTCTTTCCTGACCAGTCGTACATAATCTCAATATCCTCAAACGGACCCCAAGCCTCAAAGCTTGCCTTTCCTTCTACAATTGTCTCAAGGATCCCAAGTGTATCTGCAGGTTTTACCTTTGCGCCCATGAAATCGCCTGTGTTTACGATATAGCAGTCTACATTCTTCTCGTCTACCAGTTTCTTGAACTTGTCATAGTCGTTTACCAACGGATAGGTTCTGAACGGGTTTGCATATGGTACGATACGAAGTGCGTTCAAGTCTGTACCAGCTGCCACACGCTCTGCGGTAGATGTCTTAGTTGCAAGCGTTGCACCCATAACTGATGCCAGAGCAGCTCCTTTTAATTTTAATACCGGCGGAATCGTAGGGTCTTTCATAATCCAGAAGATTGCGTTTACAGGCGCATCAATCTTATCCACGCGGTTCGGTGACCATAATTTTGACTTGATCGCACGTCCGTTGCCGTTTCTGATATCTTCTGTTACCAACTGAATCTTGCCCTCGCTGTCTAAGGTAGCAGAGCAGTTCTGAGCCGACAATAAGTATTTGTTATCTGCACAGCCTGTCGGGTAATCTGCCGTCTTATCGAAATAAGTAGGCTCTAATGCTACAGATGAGCAGGTGTCTGAATTAATGATAAATGCATCATCATGCAATACAGTAATCGGGTATTTTCCATCATGTTTTGCATGTGTCAATGTAGATTTACCAGATCCTGATAAACCGAATACAGATGCAACATACTTAGAACCGTCGGCTAATGTATATTCTTTCTGTCCGCCGTGGCAGGAAGCATAACCGTTTCTGTTCGCAATCGCCCATGCCATTGTCAGAGTACCTTTCTTGTGCTCACCGAAGTATCTCATACCTAAGATGCAGGCACAGTTCTGGTCTGTATCGAAATAGCATAAAGTAAGAGGATCGCTTAAGCAGCTATAATCCACATCCGGTCTCTCCTGCGGGAACCACTGCGGATCTGAGAAGATATAAATATCCGGCTCTTTTCCGTCTCCGACCGGTTTGGAATTCTTGTACATTTTCACATATTCATCTGACATGTACTGGAAATTCAGCATCCAGTTATACATGATATTTTCCTCTCCTTCCGGAATCAGAAGATGAGCTTTTACCATGAATTCCGGGTCAAGTCCAACAAAAACCTCTGCATGGTACATTGTTTTCCAACGAGACTCATAAACAGCATCCATTGCTACCTTGTCCAGTTTCGCTGCGTCTACGCCCGGCTCACCCTTGATGCGGCGTGCCGCTGCATAACGTCCGGTAACTGCGCCGTCGTTGAATAAAAGAACCTTTGCATCTTTATCAAGACCAAATTCCTCTCCTCTGTATACCGGCATATCCGTTACGATAGTACCCGGTGAATTTTTTGCTAATTCATAAGCCTCTCTTAATGTGTTTACCTTCACTACGTTGTTTCCGTAGAAAGCTCCTTCGATGATAGAACGTGTCTTGGAAAAACCAACTTTTCCTGCACCAATCTCATCAATTGGATAGTACGCTTTTGTTGCCATGTTGTATTTCCTCCTTAACTTTTATATGAAATATTTTTTGCCTTGTATATAGAAAAATTACACCACTTACAACTATACACTATGTTATTTTTTTGTCAATCTTTTTTCTGTAAAATTTTGAATATTTTTTGCGATCCGGTTCTAATCCATTTCTAGATCCGACTTTGAAAAGGATACCGGTAGTAGCTGTGCAAGCGTCATCTTCCGGTAATCACAATTTTTCCCGGCCATAATCACCTCAAAGCTTTCAGGTTCCGCAAATTCCCGCAAAACCTGTCTGCACACTCCACACGGCGAAAGATAGTCGTCTCCATCCCCGGCAATTGCGATTCCCACAAACTCCAGTTCTCCTTCCGATACCGCCTTGAATACCGCCGTACGCTCCGCACAATTTGTAGGACTATAGGCTGCATTCTCAATGTTGCATCCTCTGTATATCTTTCCGCTTTTGCCAAGAAGTGCAGCTCCCACTGCAAAGCCGGAATATGGGATATATGCCTTTTCCTTTGCTGCATATGCTTCCGCAATCAATCTTTCAATCTGTGCCTCTACCATCTGTCCCTCCTATCCCAGACTTACCGTTCTTCCAAAATCTCAACTGCCGAACTTGTTCCTAATCTAGAACATCCCGCATGGATATATGCTTCCATATCTTCTCTGGTGCGGATGCCACCGGCTGCTTTTATTTTGACCTTTGCTCCAATATGTTCTTTCATGAGAAGGATATCTTCCATTGCCGCACCCGCAGTCCCAAAACCGGTCGAGGTTTTGATATAATCCGCCCCCGCATCGGTGACGGCATGACACATGGCGATCTTTTCTTCCTTCGTCAGGTAACAGGTTTCGATAATCACTTTCAAAATCTTTTCTCCCGTCTCTTCCTTCAGACGCCGGATTTCGGTCTCCACCTCTTTATATCTTCCGTTTTTCACATCGCAGATATTGATTACCATATCAATCTCATCCGCTCCATCGGCAAGCGCCTGTGCAGTCTCTGCAAGCTTTGACGCAGTGTTCGCATATCCCAGAGGAAATCCGACCACCGTACAAATCCGAAGCTTGGGATAAGCCGTTCTCACCTTCTCCACATAGCAGCTCGGAATGCACACCGATGCCGTCCGGTACTGCACCGCCTCTTCGCAGAGCATTGATATCTCTTCCCATGTAGTAAACGCTTTTAATGCGGTATGATCCACATAAGCATATAATTTGGAATTCTTCATGATATTTCCTCCATAATTGATTCAGTTTCCATTTGGATTTTATCTTTCAACTAAATTCATTTTATCTTATTTTTCTGCTATTTTCCATGCTTAAATTTCTACAAATATGAAAATTTCATAAACCAATTTTAAATTTTCTTTTAAATTTATCGAATTTTTCTTGTATTTGTTTTTATACTTATGTTAACATAGATATGTTGTGATGTATTGCTTGCAATAAAAATGACTTGAAGGAGGAATTCTATGGCAACAAATAAGTTTTGCGAAATCACATCTGAGATCCTTGCACTCTCCGAGCTTAGCAAACAAGCTTCCTATATACCCCCTGAATTGTATTCTAAATATGATGTAAAACGTGGGTTACGCGATATCAATGGCAAGGGTGTCCTGGTTGGATTGACAGAGATTTCAGATGTGTGTTCGACAGAGACTATCAATGGCGAGGTGGTTCCCGCAGAGGGAAAACTCTTCTACCGCGGCTATAATGTGCAGGATCTTGTACGTGGAATTGAACCTGAAAGCCACTTCGGATTTGAGGAATGTACATACCTTCTGCTGTTTGGCAAGTTACCGACGCAAGAGGAGTTACAAAATTTCTGTAAGATTCTTTCTGAGTACCGGACACTGCCCACCAGTTTCGTAAGAGACATTATTTTGAAAGCTCCTAGCAAAGATATGATGAATACGCTTGCAAGAAGTGTCCTTACCCTATATTCTTATGATGATCTTGCAGACGATATTTCCCTGCCGAATGTATTAAGACAATGTCTTCAGCTTATCAGTCTGTTCCCGCTTTTATCTGTATATGGTTATCAGGCATACCGCCATTATCATGATGGCGCAAGTCTTTTTATTCATACACCGAAGCCTGAGCTTTCTACTGCGGAGACAATCCTGCATATTTTAAGACCAGACAGCAAATATTCTCCATTGGAGGCAAAATTACTGGATATTGCATTGATTCTGCACATGGAGCATGGCGGCGGTAACAACTCAACTTTTACCACGCATCTGGTTTCCTCATCCGGAACAGATACCTACTCTGCAATCGCTGCCGCTATTGGTTCTTTAAAAGGTCCTAAGCACGGCGGCGCCAATATCAAGGTTGTCCAGATGTTCGAAGATATGAAAGCGGTCATTCATGACTGGACCGATGAAGACGAGGTCAGCAGTTATCTGCGTGCATTGCTGCACAAGGAGGCATTTGACCGTGCGGGACTGATTTACGGCATGGGTCATGCGGTCTATTCTCTGTCCGACCCTCGTGCGGTTATCTTCCGCTCTTTTGTAGAGAGGCTGTCCAAGGAAAAGGGTTACGATAAAGAGTTTGCACTCTATAGCATGGTAGAACGTCTTGCACCGCAGATTATCGCAGATGAACGTAAAATCTATAAAGGCGTCAGTCCAAACGTTGATTTTTTCAGCGGATTTGTTTACCATATGCTGGATCTGCCGTTAGAATTGTACACGCCGATTTTTGCCATCGCACGTATTTCCGGCTGGAGTGCGCACCGCATGGAAGAAGTCGCGCATAACGGTAAAATTATGCGTCCTGCCTATAAAAATGTGGGCGAACAAAAAAATTATATCCCGATTCAGGAACGATAGAATATTCTGTATGAAAAATGCATCGAAAAGTCAAATTTTCCGATGCATTTTTTGATTTTCATTCCATCTTAAACGCCAAGATATTCTGCTCTGGATTTCCGCAGAAACATGATAAAGAGTCCGCATACCAGAAGAAATACGCCCAAGGATGCAATATTATACATGATATTTTTCCAGAAAATCTCATTGATGATATTACTGATGCCAAACAAAAAAGTTACTAATCCAAAGACTATCATCTTTGCGGAAACCATCTTGGCAAATTCTTTTTTTCGTTTACATTTGTTCATCTCTTCCGGCGATGCTACGAAAGAACTTATTTCCCCGGTCGCTTTCATTTTAAGCGCCGACATTAAAACGTACAGCCCATACAATGCCGCCGCTCCATCAATTACATACTGCCAGTCAAAATTTCCCATCACCTATTCTCTCCTTTGTTTTTTATTATCATACCTCATTCTTTTGCTTCCTGCAATGCGTTTTCCGTTTAAATTAGCCCTTCCCATACAAACTGCACAAGTTCTTTTCTCCGTTCAATTTAAAAATGCCGAAACTTCAAGGATTTTGTCATTGAAACTTCCGGTCAATTATTGTACAATATCACTATATAAAAGTTTTGGAGGGTATTTCTATATGAAACTGGACAATGCGAAAATATTAATTGGTGATGATTCTATTCTTGCCAGAAAACAGCTAAAGGATATCATCAGCTCTTTTGGCGCAGTAAGTTTTATTGAAGCAGCTAATGGTCAGGAGGCTATCGACTTATACAAATCCGAAAAACCAGATATCGTTTTCCTTGATATCGTGATGCCCATCAAGGACGGAATCGCAGCCGTTAATGAAATTATTCAGTCTGATTCCAACGCACATATTATTATTGTGTCATCTGTCGGAACACAATCTCAATTGAAAATGGCAATCGAAGCAGGCGCTGATGACTTCATTCAGAAGCCATTGGATAGAGTACAGTTACAACGACTGCTTTCGAAGCATTTCGATGGGAGGTAAACTATGTATACACAGTTTTTTGGAAATTTTTTATTAAACAGAGGCATCCTTACTGCGGAAGAGCTTGTACATATCATGGAAAAGCAGGCAAGCGTACATCTGAAGCTCGGAACACTAGCCATACATGAGGGCTTATTGACCGCTCAAGAAGTTGATAATATCGTAATCAAGCAGACACATAAAGATAAAAAATTCGGCGAAATTGCTGTTGAAGAAGGATATCTGACTCAGGAAGAAGTAGATAAGCTCTTATCTTCCCAGAAACCGGATTATCTTTTATTAGGACAGATTTTGATTGAAAACGGTAAACTTACGAATGCTGATTTCGAGAATCTTATTTCTGACTATCAGTCTTTAAATGAAATATATGATTTAGATTCCTATGAGGAACAGAAATTTCTCGTGGACAAATTATTAAATAATTTATGTGAATTTGAGGATGAAGCCTTCTCCCGTATCGCAGTCGATTATCTGACCCTTCTGTTCAATAATCTGGTTCGGTTTATCGGGAACGATTTCACACCGTTAGAACCTGTTCCCTGTAATGAAGGCTATCCTACAAATTATTGCGTTGCACAGCATATTGCCGGAAAAGTTTCCGTTCAGACTGCAATTGACATGGATGATTCTGCCGCTGTTGCATTTGCCTCACGTTATGTAGGAGAAAAATTTCCTTCATTTGATGAATATGCGAAGGCTTCTGTGGAAGATTTTCTGAACCTGCACAATGGATTGTTTAATGTTAATATGTCCAATAATTATTCCACTGAACTCATTCTCTGCCCTCCAGAGGTTCATAGCGGCGATATTTTGGATTTTAGCACTCCGACTTATACATTTCCAATTATTTTTCCATTTGGAATGATTCATTTTATCATTGCATTTTGACGAACAACATTTTTTCAACATACATACAAAAGTCTTTTCTACGATATATGAAAGCCCCGACCGGATTACATTCATTTCCGTCAGGGCTTTTATTTGCGTAAGCTGATTGCTGAAACTTACTGAATATTCAAAAATTTCCTTACAACGCTTTCCATCTCATCCACTTCGCATACCGTATCATGGAGAACTGGCGCACTGCGAATCTCTTCAATTGCCTGCGGAACGGCAACATTTGCAAGCTTGCTCAGTTCATCTACCAGATCAAAATCTGTCATGGCGGCATACTTACTGTCAATGGCTTCCATGACGCTTCTTGTAAACTTAAACGGACTTGCGGTAGATGCGATCACGGTCTTTGTCTCCGTATCCTTTGTATCTGCCTGATATTTCCGGTAAACTCCGGCTGCAACTGCCGTATGGGTATCAATGACATAGCCCGTATTTTCATAAATCTTCTTAATTATTTCCGCCGTCTCTGCTTCGCTGCTAAAGTTTCCATAAAAATCAGACAACTGCTCTTTCATTTCGGCCGTAATCTCATATTTACCGTCCGTTGTCAGCGCATTCATGAATTCTGCATTCTTCTCTGCACTGTTTCCTGCAATACGGTAAATCAGACGCTCCAAGTTACTGGAAATCAAAATATCCATAGATGGAGAACTTGTCAATATGAACTCACGGTTCTTGTCATAGGTTCCGGTCGAGAAGAAATCGTACAATACCTTATTCTCATTGGAAGCACAGATTAACTTTGCAATAGGCACACCCATATTCTTTGCATAAAACGCCGCTAAGATATTTCCGAAATTACCGGTCGGAACGACAACATTTATCTTCTCATCCTTTCCGATTTCTCCGTTGGCATACATCTTTGCATAGGCATATACATAATAGACAATCTGCGGAACCAGACGTCCGATATTGATAGAATTTGCGGAAGAAAACTGGAAATCAGCCTGATTCATGACCTCTGCCAGCGCAGCATCCGAAAACATCTTCTTCACGCCGGACTGTGCCTGATCAAAATTGCCGTTAATTCCTACAACCAAAGTATTCTCACCCTTCTGTGTCACCATCTGCTTCTCCTGAATCGGACTGACACCGTTCTTTGGATAAAATACGATGATCTTCGTGCCCTCTACATCTGCAAAGCCCGCTAAAGCCGCCTTACCTGTATCGCCGGACGTAGCGGTCAAGATTACGATCTCGTTCTTCACCTGATTCTTTTTTGCTGATGTAGTCAATAGATACGGCAGAATGGACAGCGCCATATCCTTAAATGCAATCGTAGATCCGTGAAACAATTCCAAATAATAAGCGCCGTCTGCCTTTACCAAGGGAGCTATCTCCTCTATATCAAACTTGCTGTCATAGGCGCTGTTAATGCAGTTCTTTAACTCCTCTTCTGTAAAGTCTGTCAAAAACAGCTTCATTACTTCATAAGCAGTTTCCTGATAGGACATCTTTGCCAGTTCGTCTATGCTGACATCTAAAGCCGGAATCTGTGTCGGTACAAATAAACCGCCCTCTCCTGCAAGTCCCTTTAATATTGCCTGTGATGCTGTTACTTTTTCCTGCGCATTTCTTGTGCTTGCGTATAATAAATCCATTTTCAAACCTCTTTTATCTATGTTTTGCGAACTTCCTTTGTCCGTTATCTTACAGTATATAAGAAATTGGTTTCTGCTGTCAATGGCTGCATCGGATTTTATATAAAAACCCTGTCAATCTATGTTTTCCTCTTTCCACTTCTTATGATATAATTATGGAGACATATTACTTATAAGCCTAAAGCGGGAGCAAATGACATTTGTAAGAAAGGAATCACTATGTTAGCCGGAGTTTATCTTGCGAAGAAAAAAGACGGAACAGTTTACTACCGTTCCAACATCACTTTCCAGAATAAGCATATCAGTCTGGGGAGCTTTCCCACAGAACAGCTCGCCCATCAGGCCTATGAAGAAGCAGGTCAGATTCTTAATGCAGATATTACTCCCGGAGATTACAGCATAAATACTTTTGTTCTGTCCTTTGACAAGATTATAAGCCTGATGAATTTCAGGGATAACCATATTTACATTAAAAATCCCATTTATTTACATTCTAACTATTTTACTTATCATTTGTCACCGACAGAGGAATTTAAATTTGATATTGACGATCTGTTTTTTTATTCCAGTCATCGGATTCTAAGAAGGCGCGGACATCTCTATGTCAATGATTATGGAATGCAAGTTTCCCTGCTTTCCCGCTACGGGATTAAAAGCTACGGAATCTGTGGCAGGGACTATACCTTTGCAAACGGAGATTCCACCGACTACCGTTATTCCAACATTATCGTTCTCAGCAAATACAGCGGCGTTACGGCTGTAACCCAAAACGGAGACATACGTTACCGGACTGCAATTCATATCAATGGCAATTATAATATTGGAACCTATTCCACGGAAGCAAAAGCTGCCGTTGCCTATAACAAAGCCGTTGATTTTGCCCATGAATATGGCATTGCTAAAAATTTTATACAGAATTATGTGGTGGAATACAGTGCAAGGGAATATGCTGATATTTATACAAGTATTAAGATTTCCGGCAAATATCTGGAATATTTAAAATTGCGGTCTTGAAAGTATAGACGCTTTGCTGCATCAATTGCGTCACGCAGTGATACTTATTATCATTTCTTATGTACACAGCCACGCAATGAAGAGTCATTCCGTGGCTGAAACTAAAATTGAAAAGATTCGTCCTCCGATTCCGTTCCCATAATTCCATCCTATTTCTGGTTAATATAATTCACCAATCCCTCGCAGTCGATAATCTTCTGCATAAACGGCGGGAATGCCTGACCCTGGAACGACGTCCCTTTGGTCTTATTGGTAATCACTCCGGTATCAAAGTTTACCTCTACCTCGTCTCCTGCTTCAATCCCTCCTGAAGCCTCCGGACACTCGATAATCGGAAGACCGATATTGATTGCATTCCGGTAAAAGATTCTTGCGAAAGTCTCTGCTATCACACAGCTTACACCTGCCGCTTTAATCGCAATCGGTGCATGCTCTCTGGATGAGCCGCAGCCAAAGTTCTTATCTGCCACGATAATATCGCCGTCTTTTACATTTTTCACAAAATCCTGATCAATATCCTCCATACAATGAGCGGCAAGCTCTTTCGGATCGGAGGAATTTAAGTATCTTGCGGGAATGATAACATCTGTATCCACATTGTCACCGTATTTAAATACTACTCCACATGCTGCTTTCATTTCCATTCCTCCTTATAATTCATCCGGGCTTGAAATCTTACCGGTAATTGCACTTGCAGCGGCAACTGCCGGGCTTGCAAGATAAATTTCAGAATCTATATGTCCCATACGTCCGACAAAGTTACGGTTTGTTGTGGAGACACAGCGCTCATTTTCTGCAAGGATACCCATGTATCCGCCAAGACATGGACCGCAGGTCGGAGTGCTGACAATCGCACCTGCTTCAACAAAGGTTCGAAGATAGCCTGCTTCCATCGCATCTAAATAAATCTGCTGCGTTGCCGGAATCACGATGACACGCAGTCCCTTCTTTACTTTCTTTCCTTCTAAGACAGAGGCTGCAATCTTCAAATCCTCTAATCTTCCGTTGGTACAGGAGCCGATTACTACCTGATCAACAGCAATCTCGCCGACCTCATCAATCGTCTTTGTGTTCTCCGGCAAATGAGGGAATGCAACCGTCGGTTTTAATGCGCTTAAGTCAATCGTATACTCTTCGTCATATACTGCATCCTCATCCGCCTCATATACCGTATACGGACGCTTGGAATGCTCCTTCATGTATTCTTCCGCTTTCTCATCTACCGGGAAAATACCGTTCTTTCCGCCTGCTTCAATCGCCATATTCGCAATCGTGAAACGGTCATCCATGCTTAAATACTGAATCCCATCACCCACAAACTCCATTGATTTATAAAGCGCACCGTCTACGCCAATCATGCCGATAATGTGTAAAATGATATCCTTGCCGCTAATCCATTTCGCCGGCTTGCCGGTCAGATTGAATTTAATGGCAGACGGCACTTTAAACCATGCCTTGCCGGTTGCCATTCCGGCAGCCATATCGGTAGAACCCACGCCGGTAGAAAATGCGCCCAATGCGCCATAAGTACAAGTGTGGGAATCCGCTCCGATAATCACGTCTCCTGCGACAGTGAGACCTTTCTCCGGCAGCAGCGCATGTTCAATTCCCATTTCCCCTACATCAAAGTAGTTCGTGATATCATGCTTACAGGCGAATTCACGCACACATTTACAATGCTGTGCAGACTTAATGTCCTTATTTGGTACAAAATGGTCTAATACCAACGCAATCTTATCCTTGTGAAAAACGCCGTTTACCTTCATCTTGTCCATTTCATGAATGGCTACCGGGGATGTAATATCATTTCCCAACACTAAATCTAAGTCAGCTTCTATTAACTGACCTGCAGTCACAGATTCTAAGCCTGCATGTGCAGCAAGAATCTTCTGCGTCATTGTCATTCCCATTTCAATGTCCTCCTGAATCTTATTTTTATGTGAGTGTTTCCTTTGTGTTACTATGCAAGGCTCTGAGAGACACTCTAGTAACTCTTTTGTTGCCATTCTAACACAGTTCGTAGTATAATGGAAATACATAATAAATATGTTTATCATAATTTCGAGTTATAGAAAGGAGACCTGTTATGATTCAAAGCCTTTCCAGCTATCGTATCTTCTATACTGTAGCCAAAACCGGTAACATTTCCAAAGCGGCAAAAGAACTCTATATCAGCCAGCCCGCAATCAGTAAATCCATCCAGAAATTAGAAGACAGTCTGGGCTGTGAACTTTTCCGAAGAAGCTCCCGTGGCGTGCAGTTAACAGAGGAAGGCGAACTTCTATATACCCACGTGAGTTCTGCATTTGAAACACTTGCCCTTGGCGAAGATAAATTAAAAAGCTCTTTAGAACTTGGGGTGGGACACTTAAAAATCGGCGTGAGTTCTACCCTCTGTAAGTATATCCTGCTTCCCTATCTAAAGGAATTTACAAATCGATTTCCTCACATCAATATTTCCATCATCTGCCGTTCTTCTAACGAGACACTACAGCTGCTAGAGGAAAATAAAATTGATATCGGACTGATTGGAAAGCCTGAAAATATGAAAGCAATCGATTTCTTCTATCTGACGGAAATCGAAGATATTTTTGTGGCAAGCCATGCCTATTTAAATCATTTAAAGCAGCGCGGCGTAGAGAACGATGCGATTCTTTCGAATTCCACTTTAATGCTGCTGGACAAAAAAAATATGACCCGCCAATATATAGACGACTATTTACAGGAAAATCAGATTGCCATTCAAGATTTAATTGAGATCTCCTCTATGGATTTGCTCATTGATTTTGCAAAAACCAATCTGGGCGTTGCCTGCGTGATTCGGGAATTTGTCAAAAAAGAGCTTTCTGATAATACCTTAGCCGAAATACCTCTCGGCTTCCCTATGCACAAGCGTGAAGTTGGATTCGCCTATAAAAAGACGTTGAAGCCCTCTAAATCGTTGGAGTTATTTATTGAGTTTTATCATCATTTCTGCTGCCCTTAACAATAACTGCCTTTTCTTTCTTCTGCATATCAAAATTTTATATTTCTCAAAATACGGTGCAGGAAGCAACAAGTAAAACGGCATAGCCAAATCAATGACTATGCCGAATCTTTCAAGGATTAGTTATTGATTAACTTGTCTTCCTCATTGTTCCAGCTATATAATTTACGAATCTCCTTACCGACTTCCTCTGAAGAATGCTCAGCAGCAAGCTTTCTCATCGCCTTAAAGTGAACCTGACGTCCTGCCGGAGACATGTCTAACAAGAAGTCTTTTGCAAATGTTCCGTCCTGAATATCGGAAAGAATCTTCTTCATTGCTTTCTTCGTATCTTCCGTAATAATCTTAGGTCCTGTGATGTAATCACCGTATTCAGCCGTATTGGAAATGGAATATCTCATGCCTTCAAAGCCTGACTGATAGATTAAGTCTACGATCAGCTTCATCTCATGGATACACTCAAAGTAAGCATTTCTCGGATCATAACCTGCCTCGCATAATGTCTCAAAGCCCGCCTGCATCAATGCGCAGACGCCGCCGCAGAGAACAGCCTGCTCACCAAAGAGGTCTGTCTCGGTCTCTGTACGGAAGGTTGTCTCAAGAACACCTGCTCTTGCTCCGCCGATTGCCAGCGCATAAGCTAAAGCTGTATCAAGCGCTTTGCCTGTTGCATCCTGATGTACTGCTACCAGACAAGGCACGCCCTTGCCAGCCTGATACTCGCTTCTTACCGTATGTCCCGGTCCCTTCGGCGCGATCATAGTTACGTCTACATCCTTCGGAGCAGTGATACATCCAAAATGAATATTGAAGCCATGTGCGAACATCAGCATATTGCCTGCCTCTAAGTTCGGCTCGATATCACTCTTATACATATCTGCCTGCTTCTCATCATTAATCAAAATCATTATGATATCTGCTTTTTTTGCTGCCTCTGCCGTTGTATACACCTCAAATCCCTGTGCTTCTGCTTTTGCCCAGGATTTACTTCCCTCGTAAAGACCAATAATCACGTTGCATCCAGACTCTTTTGCATTCAATGCATGTGCATGTCCCTGACTACCGTAACCAATAACTGCGATTGTCTTGCCCTCTAATAAAGAAAGGTTACAATCTTCCTGATAATAAATTTTTGCTGCCATTTTTCCAGCCTCCTATATAAATTAATCTAAATATGTTACATCCGCCGACCCACGGGTCAAACCGGTGATACCTGTTCTTGCAAGCTCTAATATCTCATAGCCCTGCAATAATTCCATAAAAGCCTCAAGCTTTCCCTGATGACCAGTCAACTCAATCACCATAGAATCATTGGTCACATCCACGACCTTTCCATGAAAAATCTTGGTCACGCTCAGAATCGCCTGACGCTGAGTATCCTTTGCTTTGATTTTTACCAGAATCAATTCTCTGGTAACGGATGCCCCGGTCTCTAACTTCTTGATATCCCGCACATCCTCCAGCTTCGCTAACTGCTTCTCAATCTGTTCTAAAATCAGCTCGTCCCCGCTTGCCACAATCGTCATCCGTGTAAAACGCGGGTCAGCCGTTACTCCGGCAGTAAAGCTGTCTATGTTATATCCTCTTCGGCTAAACAGCCCGGACACATGGCTTAAAACACCGGAGGTGTTCTCCACCAAAATAGAAAATACCTGTTTCTTCATGTATAAACCATCCTTTTCTACACTCACATTAAGTTTATTCTAGCACATGAATTGCTTTTGTCAACCTTAAAATACTTTAAAGTAATAGATTTTTTCTTCATCATAACTTGCAGTTATGGTAACAATAAGTTCATTTCACACTATGAAATACCATACATATATTCTCCTACAAATAAGGCGATTGGTCCGATATAATCTTCTTTGTCTGCCAGCATTGTATGAACAATTTTGGATTCATCATATCGCTCATCATAGAAGGAGCAGCACGCAATTAAGCTCTGGCACAAAAGCTCATTCCGAAACATCATCCCGCATAAAACAACACGATTAGGCGCAAGAATCGTCATACAGTTTACAATTGCTTTTGCAAATAAATCTAAGACTTCCTCTAACAGCGCTTCTACCGCATCGTCCATATCATCCAGCATTTCGTAAAACCGTTCTCTGGAAAAATTGCGGAAATCTCCTCTCAAAAGTCCATATAATTTGGGTGTTTCTTCATAATTGAATGCATTCTCTAACAATTCTGCGATGGCTGCATAGGAAATCTTTGTCTCCAAGCATCCTGTTCTTCCGCAGCTACATTTTTTCCCGTACTTTTCTACAATAAAATGCCCTAAATCCGCCGCCTTTCCTTTTCTGCCGCAATAAATTTTCTTATCTGTGACAATGGCGCTTCCTACGCCTGGCCCCCATTTCACAAACATAAGGTTGTCCTTTTCCTTGCCAAAACCATAGAGTGTTTCTGCCAGCGCAAATGCTGTTACATTATTATCCACCACCACCGGAAGCTCTAAAAATATAGATAGCAGTTTCTCTACCGGAACCTCTTCTTTCCAAAGACCATAAGCATGAATGCTTTTTCCGTTTTCCCTGTCTACCACACCGGTAATCCCAACTCCGGCTCCAATAACGAGTTCCTTCGATATCCCTGTTTCCATCTGCATTTCCCGGCAATTATCTGCCACCGTTTGAAGGAACTCCTCCGGCTCCTGTTCCCGTCCCGTAAAGATTTCCCTCAGCTTCTTTGCATCTCCCCGAAGATTTGTCAATGCAATCACTGTCTTTTCTGGTTCTATATTAACGCCAAACACATATCTATGGTCATAATTGATATCTACCAGCACTTTTTTACGGCCAGCGCGGTTTGTTTCCATAAGCGTCCCCGTCTCAATCAAAAGTCCGGCTGCCATAAATTCTCCGCATATATGCGTGACTGCCGCCGGTGTCAATCCCAATGTGCACGCAATATCTTTCCTCGATATCGGTCCCGTTTGATTGATCAGATTTAATATGGAAGAACGATTTTGCTTTTTTACCATCTCCATATTGATACCAGTTTGTCTCATTGCCCCTACCTTCTACCTTTTCCAATTTATATGTGCTGCAAAACGTAATGAACCCCATCTCATAGATAATAAACGCTTTAGCTCACTAAATTCTAGCAGAATTATTATGAAAAGTACAGTGAAAATTTTCCTGCTCGACTCTTATTTAGGCTCTAACCAGACGCAGGGGATAGATGTTTTTTACCATCAGTATGATAGAATGCAAGTTTGTATTTAATCAATATGTATTTCTTCTAAAAATGCTTCGAATACACTTGGGTAGTCAAAATCTTCTTTAACTACATTGTAGTAATCAATAAATCTCTTTTCATTGCCATTACGTTTATATTCTTTATAATGCATTGCTAATTCTAATAACTTGCTTTGACGAGCTGCTGCTAATCCGTCTCTATTCAATCCAGCATGCTTAATCGTTGTCTTTCCTCGAGAACTCGATTTATCCTCATCATACCTTCCAGTACTTTTATCAAAAACAAGATGTGCGGAAATCATATCTTTGCATGGATCTAATATTGGATTTATCGCATCCCATTGTGTCCTTTTATATGATGTATTACATACTTCACATGCCCAATGCAAATTATTCCACTCATAACAATTTTGAGGAAAAATAGACCTTGGCTTTAAGTGCTCAATTCGACCATATGTTGCATAATCTTTACCTATAATTGACTCACAATAACAACAATGATTATTATACATTCTAGCCAATGCTTCTTTTATATCTTCTTGACGATATTTATTTTTGTAGGAATCATCAACTTTATCAAAAGAACCTTTTTTTCCAATTTCATTTATCAATTCATTCGTCCACTCAACGGAATTACTTGCCAAACTCTTAGGAGTTGAAGTTCTTGTAACATTCCTCATAGCTATTCTCCAATTAATTCTTTAATAGATAATAATGCTGCTTTCTCTATTGCAATATCCCCCTCCGGTAAAAGAGATTTAATTTCAGAAATAAGTCCATTATACTCTTCTAACTCTTTTTCTTCCATTGTCCTGCTCATTTTTTTCTTCGCTAAAACAGACAATCTATCTAATTGCTTCTCAGTTTCCGGATCTCTATTTGACGTTTCCATCACTTTTTCTAAAACATCATTTATCTGCCAACCTTTTTTTGATTCCTCGTATTCAATTTCTAAATTATTATTTTCATCGTTATCTAATATAATAATTCTATCATTTTTACAAGATGACAAAACAATTGGAGAATGTGTTGTAGTAATAAACTGTACTTTTGGAAAAGTTTCTTTTAATGCTTCACTAATCTTCCACTGCCATTTTGGATGTAAATGCATATCAATTTCATCAATTAAAACGATTCCCGGTGTCTCATCAACTATATTCTTCCGTAAATTCGGATTTAATATAGCCATTCTATACGATATATCATATACCATACCAATTAACGTCCTAAAACCAGAACTTAATATTCGAATAGGTAAATCTTCTTTACTATTTGAATACACTAGTTCATCCATTCTCTTATCATAATAGACACGTATATTGTCATCCTCTAACATAATAGACATAAATTTCGATACTGCTTTTTTTACTGCTTCATATTCTGCAATTTTCTTATCCAATTGCCATGAAACCTCTTCCATCTTTTTACACCAATTTTGTAACATTTTTGTATTTGATGCATCTTCCAAACAATCCGTATACCCAACACTTCGGGAAAAGTCATCACCAAATGGATTACTCCATTTATCTCTTTTTTGATTTGCAATTCTCGAAAAACTTTGATAGCTAACAACCGGAAGTATTGATTCCGAATTTGAAATCAACTCATTGGCCTTTCTACAAATATCTCTAGGTTCAATCGTTGACCTGGAACTTTTCACACTAACTTTGCGTCGTGTAAATTCAAAGTCAGTCCCATCTAATACTAATTCGCATTTGACTGTAACCGGAGTCTTATAACGAATATTGGTCGATCCATCTCCTAACAATTCTTTTTCTCTTCTTATTTCATCCTTTGTGAAATGTATTGATTTTACTCCGTCAATCCCGGAAAGAAATGCACCCAGAGCCACGATTATTGCTTCCAAAGCAGATGTCTTACCTGTACCATTATTACCAGCTATAAGATTAAATTTTTCGGCAAATTTGAATTCAACTTTTTCTATCCCTTTAAAATTTTCTATCTCAATTTTTTTTATTATCATACTGCATTCCTTTCCGCATCAACATCCAGTCAGAATTCAACATATTATTAAGAACTAAATTTTCTACAATTATACTATGTCCAAAATAAAGAGTAAACACTTGATTACCAAAATATATAATTAAATTATACCAACGATCTCCTTATTTATCTATGCGTCTCGTAAATATCTTACAAATAAAAATCGAGTAGGAGGCTAACCATTAGTTGATTAGCCGACCTCTCACACCACC
>CAJTSH010000013.1 GCA_910578885.1 uncultured Lachnospiraceae bacterium | reverse complement strand
ATTTCCCATACAGCTGCTGGAGAATATCCGGCGATATCATTCCCATTACCCGCCGTATGGTATCATGTGATGGCGGCCCGTTCTTCAATTCTATATATTTCCTGAGATAATTTTGGTATATCTGCCCAAACAACGCAATCTCCACCCAGTCATCTGCATTTGCAAGTGTGGCAAACAAAACGATGACAAGGATATCTTTTAACAGATGTCTGACTTTTCTTTCCTGACGCACATCCTCAATATATTCCATCCATTGCAATAATTCTTCCATAAACAGTACCCCCTTTTCTTTTATTTTACCAGAAAAAGGGTTTTGTAACAATTTGTTTACTCATGCGTTTGTCGTGAATATTTCCCGCTTAATATGGAGGCGCTGCCGTTACTATCCGAAAGAGTGTTGACAATCCACAAAGAATAAGTATAGTTTTATATGAAGAAAAAGATAGGGGGATGTCATGGGAACGATTTTGCTGATTGAAGATGACGAGAGCGTAAACCGGGGCATTGCATTTACGTTGGAGAAAGAAGGATATCAGGTCTATGCCTGCAAGACACTGCGCGAAGCGGAAGCGCTGTTTGCGGAGCATGAACCAGACATGCTGATTTGCGATATCAACCTGCCGGATGGAAACGGACTGGACTTTATGAAGCGTGTAAGGGAGTCAGGAGATACCTATATGCTCTGCCTGACGGCGAATGATACGGAAAGTGATTTTGTAATGGGATATGGTGCGGGTGCAGATGATTATGTGGCAAAGCCTTTTTCGCTCGCTGTTTTGTCCATGAAAATACAGGCATACTTCCAGAGAAAAGAAAAGGCAGGGAAATCCGGGAAAGAGCTGCGTTCCGGGAATCTTAGAATGAACATAGAGGAGATGCGGGTTTTTCGGGAGGGAAAGGAAATCTTTCTGACGAGAAATGAGTGGAAACTTCTGTCCTTCTTAATGCAGCATCCGGGACAGATATTGTCTAAGAATCAGATATTGGAACAATTGTTTGACGTGGATGGAGAGTTCGTGGATGAGAACACGGTTGCGGTGAATATCAGGCGGCTGCGGGAGAAAGTCGAACCGGACACGGCAAAGCCGGAATACATCAAAAATATCCGTGGACTGGGTTATATCTGGGGGAAGGAGATTGTGAGAAAATAAATGGGAAAAGAAAGTAAAATCCGGCTGCTGATCGTCGGTTTTCTATGTGTTCTGGCGGCAGAGGCGGCGCTGATCTGGATGGAGAACGGAAACTATCGGGATGAAATGCACATATTATATCAGACTGTGGGAGCAGGAGAGAACGAGAGAACTTTATCTCAGGCGGCGGAAATATTGAAAGGGACAAATAATCGGCAGGCGCAGGCAAAGGGGAAGGAACTTTTGGAGAAGTACGGTTATATGGATAATGGAAGAAATGTCTATCGTCAAAAGTTCTACAGGAATTGTCTGAAAATAACGATTCTTCTGCTTGCGCTCTATGCTCTGGGAATTTTGGGATATCTGTATCTTGAGAGGAAAATGAAAAATCAGGAAAAGAAAAAAGAAGAGAGTCTGCGCGGGCAGCTGCGCAGACTACGGGATGGCCATTTTGTATCAGAAGGGGCGGGTGCATTGGGAAATGAACTGGAATCGCTGTCGGATTGCCTTATGGTGATGCGAAATCAGGCAGCGGCAGAGAAGGAGGAGACGAAAGCACTGGTAACAGATATCTCCCATCAGTTGAAAACGCCGGTAGCGGCGTTGAAGGCGAGCTTGGAAATACTGGATTCGCGAAAACTGACAGATACAGAACGCCGGGAATTTGAGGGACGCTGCAAGGAGCAGATGCTTCGGTTGGAAGAATTGATGGGGGCGCTGGTGAATATTTCCCGCATGGAAACCGGAATGATTCAGATTTTCAGGCAAGAGGATGTGGTTTTTGAAACTTTGCTGTTGGCTGTGAGCCGGATTTATCCGAAGGCGCTGGAAAAGCAGATTGAAATTGTCTCTGAGGCGGAGGAGGAGCTGCAGAAGCTGACACTGCCGCACGATAAGAAATGGCTGTCCGAAGCAATCATCAATGTTCTGGAAAATGCGGTGAAATATAGTCCGAGCCATACGGCGGTTATAATCCGGATGCAGAAGATGAACCTGTTTTTACGGATAGAAATTGAGGATGAGGGACCGGGAATTCCTAAGGAGGAGTGGAATCTGATTTTCCGGCGGTTCTATCGGGGAAGCAGTGACCTTGTGCAGTCACAGCCCGGTTCCGGCGTGGGATTATATCTGGCAAGACAGATATTGGAGAGCCATCGGGGAACGCTTACGGTCTCATCTAAAAAATCTTTCGCAGGAAAGCAGACACAAAACGGCTGCCGGTTTGTGTTCCAGCTTCCCTATCAGTAAGGAGTCTTACAAAACTGTAAGGCTTCTTTTTCCGTCATGAAAGAGAAATGAAAGAAATCTTTTCTAAAATACGGATTAGAAAAAGAAAGCGGGCTGTGTACAGTCTGAAAAGAAAAAGGAGCGGGAATAGCGATGAATACAATACTAAAAACCGAAAATTTATACAAATATTATGGAAAAGGCGAGAATCAGGTACGGGCAGTCATAGATGCCAATATCGAAATTGTTCAGGGAGAATTTGCAGCGATTATCGGGAAATCCGGTTCCGGCAAGAGTACCCTTTTGCATATGCTGGGGGGACTGGATACGCCGACTGACGGCAAAGTCTATATTCGCGATAAGGATATTTTCTCTTTGAAGGAAGATGAGCTTGCAGTATTCAGAAGAAGAAAGATCGGATTTATCTTTCAGTCGTTTAATCTGATTTCTGCTATCAATGTCTGGGAAAATATTGTGCTTCCCTCCGGTCTGGACGGGCAGAACCCGGAGGAAGAATTTGTTATGGATATCGTAAAAACTTTAGGGCTTGAGAAGAAGATACACAATCTGCCAAATACATTATCCGGCGGGCAGCAGCAGAGGGTTGCCATTGCGAGAGCGATTGCGGCGAAGCCGGATATCATATTGGCGGACGAACCGACCGGAAATCTTGATTCCAAGACAAGTGACGAAGTAATCGGACTTCTTAAGATGTCTGCCGCAAAATACGGACAGACGCTGGTAATGATAACCCATGATGAGGATATTGCGCAGCTTGCCGACAGAGTCATTGTCATAGAGGACGGAAAGGTGGTGCAGTAGTTTGAAGATGATAACAAGTCTTGCAGTTAGCAATGTAAAGAAAAACAGAACCCGCAGTATCTTGATCATGATTTCCATATTTATGACGACTTTACTGCTGACGGCAATTGGAACATTGGGCAATGGACTGATCAGGCATGAAAAGACCAATGCAGGGATATTATACGGAAGTTATTATGGAACCTTTGGCGGTGCAAAGGAAGAGAATATCCGTGAAATGGAGAAACGGAGTGAATTTACGGATATCGGAAGAATGGCAGCTCTTGGGGAAGTAGAGGGGGACGGTAATTTTTCGCTGCTATGTGCAGATGACAAGACGAGGTCTATGACAAATCTGGAGCAGAAGCTGAAAGAGGGGAGTTTTCCTGAGGGGAAAAATGAAATTGCCGCACAGCCGGTATTTTTCCGGAAATTAGGTCTGAAAAATCCGAAGGTCGGGGATGCGGTTACGATTTCCTACCGGAGGGGATTAGACACGCCGTATGAGGCGCAAGATTTTATCATCAGCGGGCTTCTGGAAGAAATGGTAAATGAGGAAGAGGTAAACGGAGCGGCAGGGTATGTGTCGGAAGCGTGTTATAACGAAAAGGTTCCTGCCGAAGACAGAGCTTATACCATTTATTTCAGGCTGGATGAAACGATTTCCTTTACAGAGGACGAAGCAGAGGATTATTTCAAAGAGCTTGCCAAAAAATGCGGAATAGATGAGCGGTATGTTTCAGATAATTATGCCTATCTGATGTGGACGATGAATCCGGGATGGGAAACGATAGCAGGCTGTGTAATGATTGGGCTTTTAGTAATTTTATTTTCAGCGGTGGTCATCTATAATATCTTTCAGGTGGGAATCACGCAGAAAATTCAGGAGTACGGAAAAATCAAAGCTCTTGGCGCAACGAAAAAACAGATGAGGCATCTGATTAAAAAAGAAGGACAGATACTTGCCGCTTTGTCCATTCCGCCGGGAATCCTGGCCGGATATCTTGCAGCAGAGCTTGGGTTTGATTTTTTGTATAGAGAAATGCCTGTAGAGGGGATGGAAAGAGTCTCTTTGCTTTCTGTCTGGGTTCCGTTGTTTATGGCGCTGTTGTCTTATTTCACGATGCGCCTTGCACTTCGCAGGCCATGCAGAATCGTAGCTTCTATATCACCGGTAGAGGCGGTGCGCTATCAGGAAAATACCATAGGAAAGCAGAGCGTCCGGCGGGGAAAGAAAACTCTAAGCGTCAAAGGAATGACGATGGCGAATCTGACGGGAAACCGTAGGAGGATGATTTCCACGATTGTATCAATGGGGCTTTCCTGCGTTCTGTTTGTGGTAATTGCGAATTTTGTGGGCAATATTGATGTGGAATATGATGCGAGAAGAAGCGTCCCTCATGGACAGTTTCAGTTGGAATTATCTTATACTATGAACGATAAAGTTTATCCGGAGCGGAATCTGGATTCGATTTTGGAGGAGAATCCCCTAGGCAGGGAAATGCTGCAAAAGATAGAAGAAATTCCGGGAGTGACAGAGGTAAGGACCAGAAAAATATGTTATGCTAGTTTACCGGAAACGAAAGCGGAGCCGGTCTCTGTGGTGGTAATGGGCAAGGAAGATTTTGACATGGAGTTAGAGCACGGAGGCGTGCTCGGAGAATTTACCTATGAGGAAGTATCAGAGCAGGACGGGATTATTTACGGATATAGTTACTGGATGGATGAGTATGGGTTCGAAGTCGGCGGGCAGACAAATCTGGAATTGTATGACGGAACCAAACGCGCAGGCTGGAACGGAACTATAATGGGAGCATTCGGAAGCGCCGGCGGGGATTTTGCGATGACGGAGGAAACCTGCCAAAAGCTGGGCTTAGAGGGAGATAACACTTATGATATCTGGGTGGATTGCAAAGAGGCTGACAGGGCGCAGGTAGAAGAGGCGTTAAGGGAACTGCTAAGCGGAGTGTCGAATGTGGAGCTGGGTTCTTATGAGAAGGCATATGAAAGGTCGTTTTCTGCGGCAAGAATTATGATGCTTGGAGGCTATCTGTTCGGCGCATTGGTCGCAGCAATCAGCTTTTTGAATATGGCGAATACATTGATTACCAGTATTGTGACCAGAAAGCAGGAATTTGGGATTTTGCAGGCAATCGGAATGACGAACCGTCAGTTGAATTACAGCTTGCAATTGGAAGGGATTTTCTTTACGGTGGGAACTGTACTGGTATCAGCTGTCGTGGGAATCCCGTTGGGATACGGAGTGTTTTGCTATGGAGCTGCGAATGGATGGATTGGAATGTACCGCTATCATTTTCCGTGGATAGAAATTCTGCTGCTGATTTTGGCATTGGTGCTTTTGCAGGCGGTTTTGTCCTTTGCTTTGAGCCGGAATGTGAAAAAAGAATCGTTGGTAGAACGGATTCGTTATCAGGAGTGAAATGGGTGAATAACGAAAAGGAATCAGACAACCCGCCTTTGCATAGTATGAAATAGATTAAATTGCAGGGGCAGACCATGAATTTCAGATATCAGCAGGTGGAAAATACATTGGTTCCAACGGATCAGCTGTATTCTTCGGAATTAAACAACAGCGTCATAGACGCATTGCAGGAGCGGTATCCGTTTCTGTTAAAAGGGAGCATTGGAAAGAGCGTGATGGGAAAAGAGATTCCGTACCTAAGAATCGGAACCGGTCCAAGAGCGGTATTTTACAATGCTTCTTTTCATGCAAATGAAAATATAACCACCCCTCTGCTCTTGAAATTTGCCGAGGAGTTTGCAGAGGCGTCGGCTACTGGAAGAAATCTATATGGAGTGGATGTAAGCTGGCTGTACCACACTTTTCAGTTGTACATGGTGCCGATGGTAAATCCTGACGGGGTGGATCTGGCAAACGGGATGCTGACAGAGGGCGAGTTCTATGAGAGGGCAAGGCAGATCGGTGAAAATTATACGGAGATTCCGTTTCCGGCGGGGTGGAAAGCGAATATCGAAGGCATAGACTTGAATTTACAGTTTCCGGCGGGATGGGAAAATGCGAGAAGGATTAAATTTGAGCAGGGTTATGATTCTCCGGCTCCGCGAGACTATGTGGGAGAGGCTCCGCTTACAGCTCCGGAAAGCCTTGCGGTATATGAGTTTACCCGCCGCCATGACTTTGGGCTGATTCTGGCATATCATACGCAGGGGGAAGTCATTTACTGGAAGTATCTGGACTACGAACCGGAAAATTCTTATGCTATTGCCAGATATTTCGGAGCAGTCAGTGGATATGCCGTTGAAGAGACGCCGTCGCAATCCGGCTATGCAGGTTATAAGGACTGGTTTATCCAGGATTATAACCGGCCAGGGTACACAATCGAAGTGGGGAGGGGAGTAAATCCGCTTCCGATGTCGCAGTTTGCAGAGATCTATGAAGCAAATAAGGGAATATTGTTAGGCGGAATGACCCAGATGTACGCATTTGGGCAAAGCTGAAACTCTGAAAGGAAGAACAGGAGAAACGTGAAATGCGCTTACTCCTGTTCTTTTTTATTTGCATAATTTATTTTCTGCAGTCCATCCAGATAGGCAATCAGCAATTTTTTATCCGGACCGGATAAACGCTCATAGCGTTCTACTAATATTCTGGCGTCCGAAGAAAGTTCAGGAATATTCGGAAGAATTTCATAATCAAAAAATTCCTTCATGGAAATTTGAAAACCATCGCAGATTTTCTCTAAGGTGGGAATGGTCGGCGACGTATTCCGATGGAACATGGCGTTGACGGATGCCAGCGGAATACCGGAACTTTTGGCAAGACGGTAGTGATTCCATTGATAATGACCGCATAATTCTTCAATGCGCAGGAGCGTTTTATTTAATGGCTGATTCAATCCCAACACCTCTTTCTTAAATTTTTTTAAATTATTGGTTTAATAGGAATATTTTTAATCTGACATGAATATTATTAGTATAAGTTAGATTTTTAATTCAGATTAGGTAAAATAAGCTATCAAAAATACTATTGAAAATACATAACATTTGCGTTATAATGTTAAGAACCAGAGAAGAAGAGGAGAAGTTATGAACGGATTGGGGTATAGCCGTAAAAAGCGGCTGGGGGATTTGCTGATTGAGGCCGGCGTAATTAGCCAGGAGCAGCTCAAGGCGGCGTTAGAAGAACAAAAGTCGAGTAAAAGCGGGAAGAAGCTTGGTTCCGTATTGATAGATCTTGGTATCGTGACTGAAGGGCAGATTATTGAAGCGCTTAAGGCGCAGCTTAAGATAGACAGTATAGAGCTTTCCGGGATACGTATTTCGGAAGAGATAACGAAGCTAACGGACGAGCAGCTTCTTCGTAAATATAATTTGATTCCGTTTGGATTCAGTGAAAGGAACCCGAATATCTTAAAGGTGGCAATGGCGGATCCTTTGGATATCCGGGCAATTGACGACCTCTCAATTATTACAGGATTTCAGGTGGAGCGGTATGTGACAAGCGTTAGCGACATTGCAGCAGCGATTGACCGTTACTACGGCAATGTGGAAGCGCTCCGCGTAGCAGAACAGTTTACGAGGGAGAGAGAGGAGCAGTATAGGGCAAAGGCGGCGGCAGAGGAAGCGAACGAAGAATCCCTGACGCAGGCTCCGATTGTCAAGTTGGTCAAGCAGATTATTGAACAGGCAGTACATAAAAGAACGAGCGATATTCATATTGAACCGATGGAGGAACAGGTGAGGATCCGTTTTCGTGTAGACGGGGTGCTGCATGAGGCGATGCGGCATGATATTAACATTCATTCGGCGTTGATTGCACGATTAAAGATTGTCAGCGGTCTGGATATTTCAGAGAAGAGAAAACCACAGGACGGGCGTGCGACCAGTATTGTAGACCGGCAGGAATACGATATCCGCGTATCCATACTGCCTACCGTATACGGCGAGAAAGCGGTACTGAGGCTGACGCAGAAGAAAGGACTGACGAGGGATAAGAGGAATCTGGGGTTTCCGGATGAAGAATTGGAAAAGTTTGATAAGCTGCTGGAGCACCCCAACGGGCTGATTTTAGTAACAGGACCGACCGGAAGCGGGAAATCCACTACATTATATACGGCTTTAAGCGAGTTAAATGTAGAGGGTGTAAATATTATCACAGTGGAAGACCCGGTTGAGGCCAATCTGAACGGTATCAATCAGGTACAGGTAAACGAGAAGGCGGGACTTACGTTCCGCAGTGCGCTGCGCTCCATTCTCAGACAAGACCCGGATATCATTATGATTGGAGAGATTCGCGACAGAGAGACGGCGGAAATCGCAGTAAAGGCATCGATTACCGGACATCTGGTGGTGAGCACGCTCCATACGAACAGCGCTGCGGGAACCATAACCCGGCTTGCAGATATGGGAGTAGAGAAATATCTGATTGCAGACTCTACCGTAGGAGTTATCGCCCAGCGTCTGCTGCGGCGCGTCTGCCCGGTCTGCGGGATTGAGAAAGAGGCGGATGAATTTGAAAAGGAAATTCTTGGAAAAGCAAACGAATCGAAAAAGATTATGATAAAAGAGGCTTCTCATAGAGAATGCGTGCGCTGCGGAGGTACGGGATATTTTGGGCGGATCGGAGTTTACGAGATTATGCCGGTTACGCCGAAGCTTAAGACCGCAATCAGCAGGGGAGAAGGTGCGGACGCGATCGAGGAGATTTCTTTGGAGGAAGGAATGAAAACACTGCGGATGGGCGCAATTGATTATGCATTGCAGGGCTTGACTACGGTGGAAGAAGTGAAGCGCGTTACTTATGATAATTAGCGCACAGACGCAGGATAGGGGGATTTTTTTGGAGACAACGATAGAAAAACTGCTTACCGTGGCTAAGGAGAGGAATGCGTCCGATTTACATATTACGGTTGGCGTCCGGCCTAAGTGCCGTATTCGCGGAGAGTTAAGTGAAATACAGGAGTTTGAGCAGTTAACTCCTGAAATGACAAAAAATATGCTGGAACATATTCTTCTGGAGCACCAGCGGAACATTTTGTATGAGAAAGGTGAGGTCGATTTTGCCTATTCCATCAAGAGTCTGGGAAGGTTTCGTGTGAATGTGTTTAAGCAGCGGGGATCCTATGCGGCAGTGCTGAGGCTGGTATCAACAACAATTCCGTCGGCTGAGAGCCTTGGGGTTCCCGGCTCGGTCATTGAGCTGACGAAGAAGAAGCGCGGGCTGGTACTGGTGACGGGACCGACTGGAAGCGGAAAATCCACCACGCTCGCGGCGCTTTTAGACATTATTAACAACCATTATAATGCGCATATCATAACGCTGGAGGATCCGATAGAGTATCTTCACAACCACAAAAAAGCAATTGTCAATCAACGGGAAATCGGATTGGATACTTTTTCCTATGCCAATGCTCTGCGTGCGGCGCTTCGGGAAGATCCGGATATCGTGCTGGTCGGAGAGATGAGGGATTTAGACACCATAGCGACTGCAATAACGGCGGCGGAGACCGGACATCTCGTCTTTTCCACCCTGCATACGATTGGCGCAGCGCCGACGATTGACCGTATTATTGATGCGTTTCCGCCGCATCAGCAGACGCAGATACGAGTCCAGCTGGGCTCTATTCTGGAATCTGTCATTTCGCAGCAGCTGCTGCCGACAGCCGATGGCAAAGGACGCGTGGCGGCTTTTGAGGTCATGCATGGGACGGCGGCAATTAAGAACTTGATTCGGGAGGGGAAGACGCATCAGATTGCTTCGGTGATACAGACAAGCAGAAAGCTTGGGATGCAGACAATGGATGATGCATTGTTTGATTTGTTTTTGAAACATAAGATCAGCAGCGAAAAAGCAATTGAATTTGCGCAGGATACATCGGCAATGCAGGAAAAGTTATTCTGATATTTACAGGGGAAAGGATTGGGCGGAATTGGCAGTTTATAAATATGAAATAATTCAGTCAAATGGGAAATCCAAGAACGGCACTTTAGAGGCGCCGAATCTGGAAGCGGCGACTGCCGAGTTAAAAGAGGGCGGAAACGTAATTGTATCGGTTGCGTTGACAGGTGCATTAAACAAGGATGTGGAAATCCATATCGGTAAGGCAGTAAAGCCAAGAGAATTAAGCATTTTCTGCAGGCAATTCCAGAGCGTACTGCATGCAGGGGTTACGGTAATTGCTGCATTGGAAATGCTTGCGGAGCAGACGGAAAACAAGACTTTTCAAAAGACAATCATGCAGGTCAGAGATTCCGTTCAAAAAGGCGAGACGCTGGCAGACGCCGTTGGAGAGTACCCGAAGATATTTCCGGAAATTATGATACATATGATAGCGGCCGGCGAGGCGTCGGGAAGTCTGGAACAGACCTTTGACCGTCTGGCACAGCACTTTGAAAAGGATGCGCATCTGAAGGCGTTGGTTGCTAAGTCCATGATTTATCCGATTGTACTAATTGTCGTAATCATTGCCGTCGTGGCAATTATGATGATTAAAATCGTGCCGACCTTTACGGAGACTTTTGAGGATCTGGACGCTGAACTGCCGGGGATTACGCTGGCGGTGATGGGAGTCAGCGATTTTCTGGTGACCAAAGGATATATCATTTTAATTGTGGCAATTCTTGTGGCGTTTTTGCTGCGGGAGATAAAGAAGACCGAAAACGGGGCGTTATTTTTCGGGAAATTGGGATTGAAAATGCCTTTGTTCGGAGCGCTGTCCATTAAGACTGCCGCTGCAAGGCTGACAAGGACATTAAGTACCCTGATGAATTCCGGCATTAAGATGGTGGATGCAATCCATATCGTAGGCCAGATTATGACAAATGAGGCGGTAAAGCGGGTATTAGTGCAGGCTCAGAAAGATGTTACCCACGGTATTCCGCTGTCAAAGCCGTTAGAGGAGAGCGGGGTATTTCCGCCGATGGTCTACCATATGATCGGAATCGGGGAAGAGACTGGTAATATGGAGGAGATGCTGGATAAGATTGCGGACTATTACGATGAAGAGGTGGAGATGGCGACCCAGTCGCTTGTGGCGGCGTTAGAGCCTCTTATTATCGTTGTCATGGCATTGATTGTCGTGCCGATTATCCTTGCGGTCATGATGCCGATGTTCAGCCTTTACAATGCAATTTAGCGCTGGACGCACAGTGGGCGGTGCGTATCATTCTGTTTGTTATGCGGTGCCATGAACCGCGTGATAATAAATAAAATATATTTTTTCCATATAAGGAGGAGGAGAAATGAAACTTATGAACAAGCTAAAAGAGAGAAGGGCAAATAACAAAGGATTTTCCCTCGTAGAGTTGATTATCGTAATTGCGATTATGGCTATTCTGGTAGGTATTGTGGGGACGCAGGTGGTTCCGTATCTGAACCGCTCGAAGGAATCAAAAGATCTGCAGTTAATTAACAGCTATTCTACGGCGGCTATGACGGCATGCTCTACATATGCGGAGAAGATGCCAAGCGGTGATTTTACGGTAGATGTTTATGGTACTGCAACAGCAGACAGCTTTGAAGCGCTTGTGCAGGCAGAAATTAAAAAGCTGACGGGATACGATCAATTGACGGATTTGACACAAAAAATGACTTCTACTGCGAAGGATAGCATTACAGGTATTAAGGTGACTTATGACGCTAATAAAAAGCAGCTTACCACGGAGGCTGTCGGAACTGATTTAGACAAGGTAATCGCCGATATGTAATTTAGAAACCATAAGGGAGAACTGTCACAATGCCAGTGTACATACTTATTTTACTTTACATCATTATATTTCTCTACGGAACTGTAATCGGCAGCTTTTTAAATGTCTGTATCTACCGGATTCCGAAAAAAGAGAGCTTACTGCCGCACTCCCATTGCATGAACTGCGGCTGCAAGCTGCACTGGTATGACATGTTCCCTGTGTTTTCCTACATTTTATTGCGGGGCAGATGCCGGAACTGTAAGGCAAGAATCTCTTTGCAGTATCCGTTGATTGAGGCGTTCAATGGCATAAGTTATCTCATCGTTTTCATGGCAAACGGTATCAGTATGGAGAGCGTCTTATATTGCCTGATGGCATCTGCCCTGCTTGTAATTAGTGTTATTGATGAAAGGACATTTGAGATTCCTGTCGTATTAAATCTATTTCTGTTTGGGCTTGGAATCATTTCCTGTATCATTGACAGAGCGCATCTTACGGAGCATTTGATCGGAATGGTGAGCGTAAGTCTGGCGTTGTATCTTTTGTATGTGATTTCAGGAGGACGCGCCATTGGAGGAGGCGACGTCAAGCTGATGGGGGCAGGGGGGCTCATTCTTGGATGGAAACTGATTATTCTCGCCTTTTTTACGGGGTGTATTCTGGGGGCTTTTATACATGTGCTGCGTATGAAATTCAGCAAGGCAGAGCGTATGCTGGCGATGGGTCCGTACTTATCTGCGGGAATACTGATTGCTGCTCTTTGGGGCGATCGGATGATAGAGTGGTATTTGTAACAGTTCAGCCTGCAACTGCGCACTTGCTGCGCAGTTAGCAGCCAATAAAATGAAATAGCCGCAGAATCCGCCCCTTTGCCCTTGGCAAACTCGGAATGGGGCGGATTCAGTAACAGTGAAGCCGAAGGCTGAACTGTTACTGGTATTTTGGGTGTCTGGGTATATAAAATAAAATACTGTAAGTTTGCTTATTGGAAAAGAGAAAGGCTTAGCTTTTGGAAATAGGGGAGCGTGCAGAATTATGGAGGAGATCGGGAAATGACGAAGAGAGTAGTCAGCATTGAGCTGGGAATCTGGTGGACGAAGGTGTGTCTGGTGGATTACCATAAGAAAACGCCGCAGATTCATAAGGCATTCACTTTCCGTACACCGGAACATGCAGTTGAGGACGGCTACATCCGGGATAAAGAACAGCTTTCGGAATGTCTGAAACGGGAGCTTATGAAACGGAATATCCGGGAGAAGGAAGTGGTATTTACCTTATCCTCCTCCAAGGTAGTTACCAGAGAGGTCAGTATACCGGAGGTCAAAGACAATAAGATTGCCGGTATTATTGAGATGCAGTCGAGGGAATTTTTCCCGATGGATGTGTCGAACTATACGGTTACTTATCATAAGATGGAGTCCTTTCAGGAGGAAGGCGTAAAGAAGATAAAACTGCTGTTGGTTGCGGTGCCGGATAACCTTTTGAATAATTATTATTCTTTTGCTGGCTCTGCGGGACTTGCAATTGAATCCTTTGACTACATCGGAAACAGTGCGGTTCAGTATATGAGCAGCCGGATGACGTCAAATGCCATTATTGTTCAGTTGGAGGAACAGGCGACCGTTATCTCAATTGTAAGGAGTAAGAAGCTGGTATTCCAGAGGATTACGCCATATGGCTACGATACGTCGCTTTCTACAGTGCTGGAGCATCCGGTATTAGAAGTAAAGGATGAGTACGAGGCGTTTGATTTTCTTACAAAGCACGATGTTCTCTATAATCTCCCAAATGTGCAGGATTTTAAAGGCGGGGATTTGGAGGATACAAAGGAGAAGCAGGCGCTTTTAAATGAGGCGTTTGCAGATATGAAGGAGGCGTTAAGTTATTACATCCGAATCGTATATACGGCGTTGGAATATTATCAAAACCAGATTCAGGAGGAATTTGGGGGACGTCTTTATCTGCTTGGGGACGGCGCCAGATTTTCGAATATTAAGCGTCTGTTTGCCGGTGAGATTCCGGTAGAATTTGTAGATGCAGATTATGGCGAGATGCTTGGCCTGAAAGAAAAGAGTGATGATGGATCAGAGCAATTTTATGCAATCGGTATGGTATCCGTTACCGGAGCAGCCATTCACCCGCTGGATATCAAGCCGAAGGAGCTAAAAGAGAAAGAGAGCAAAAAGAGCGGTCTTCAGTCCGCATATATCATATTGGCGGTTTCTGCACTGGCTTCGGTTGTTCTGGTTCTGACTGCAAGCCTGCGGTATCTGGCGGCGAGAACAGAGCAGCGGGATTTATCAGACCGCATGGAAAGTCTTGCCTATATACAGGAAATTTTTGATGAAAATGCAGCGGCAAGACAGAAAGAGCAGCAATTTGCGGGCTTTGATGCTCTGACGGTTACGAAAAATGAGCAGCTTATCGATTTGATTCCGGCGTTAGAGGAACAGCTTCCGAAGACTGCGACAGTACAGTCAATGTCTATTACGGGAGATACGGTTACTCTGAATATATCCTGCGACAAGATGATTACTGCTGCGTCATTGCTAATGAATTTTAATGAGATACCGATGCTTACGGATGTGACGATTCCGTCCGTTGCAGAGAACGTGGATGAGGCGGGCAATAATGTGTGGCAGTTTACCGTTATGGCGAATTATCAGTATGTCCCGGAGGAAAGTGAGGTTGATGCGCAATGAAGAAAAAAATAGAGGTATCAGATTCCGATAAGAGACTGCTTTTTATTCTGTTTGCGCTCATCTTGATCGCATGCTCTTATTTCCTTGTATTTCAAAATTACACTGCAAAAGCGGAGGCAATGGAAGAAACGAATGCCGCGGACCGCGAAGAAGTGCAGAAGTTAGAGAACATGGCGGCAAGAGAAGCCGCGGTGCGGCAGGAAACAGACGAGCTCAATCAGCGCATAGAAGAAATTATTGCGAAGTATCCTGCAAATGTGACGACAGAAAAGGCAATTGCGATTGTAAAGGACATGGAGGAGTCAACAGGCATCAAAATTACGCAGGCAAGTTTCCTTATGGATAATCTTGTGATGAATCTGTCTGAGGGCGCTGCGGCAGATGAAGGTGTCTCCGCTGACGCTCCGTCGGAAAACATGGATAACGCCGATACTGCAGCGGCAGAGAGCACTGATGGGACGGATATCACCGATACTGCCGCGCCGGCAGAAGGAACGGCATTGGTGAAGGATGATATTGCCGGATATTATGCGGCTTTGACAATGAGTTATGAAGCGTCTTATGACGATTTTAAGAAGATGGTCGCCTACATAAAGACGTTTGAGGACAGGACGACGATAACAGCGGCGGCGTCTGCGTATGACAGCGAGACAGGATTGTTAAGCGGAACGGTCACGGTAAATATGTATTATCTGACCGGCACCGAGAAAGCATATGATGCGCCGCAGGTGGATGGGGTAAATAAAGGAGTAAACAATCTTTTTGGTTCAAGTCTGCCCAAAAAACAGACAGAAGACAACGGCAGTGAAGAGTAGGCAAACGCAAAGGGGTAGGGAATGAGAAGCGAAGAACAAAGCAGAAATATGGGATTTTCCCTGATAGAGGTAATTATTTCAATAGCAATCCTTGCAATCATATCAATTCCGCTGCTGAGTTATTTCACAGAATCAATGAAATACAATAGCAGAATGGCAGAAAAACAGCAGGCGACCATGCTTTCACAGGAGATTTTAGAACAATTAAATGCTGAAAATCCGCTGGTTCAAAAATTGCCTTCCGGCGCTTATTCCATCCCTTATCTTACCGACCGCATGTATACGGAGAAATCCAACAGCATAGATGCATCGGGAATTGGGACGGTGCAGTTTCTGGGGCTGGCAGATGATATTGGCGGGAAGTATGACGTAGTAGTTACCGTAGAGACGGATGGGGCGGCGGATACAGAATCTGCTTTCTATGGGATTGATCCTGCAAAAGATACGCTTGTTTTAGAACAAGGCCAGCTTCAAGAAGCGCTTGCATATTTTACGGCGGTGAACCGTGCATTTTGTTCGGCGAATGCAGGAGAAGTAAGACTGACGGCGGATGAGATTCAAAATAACCTTTCCCGTGATATTGTCATTGAGCTGCAGACGGACGGCAGCGGATATCGGGTCAGTGTGAAATATGCCTATACCTGTACGGGGCTTAAGGGGAGCGCCGGAGAGGCGGTTACCTATGACTGCGCTGGTGCGGATGAGAGAAATGTAGATGAACTGAACCGTATTTATCTCTTATACAACCGGGTGCAGCAGACAGACAGCGTGAGTATCAACAGGGGTACAGGGGTCATGGCTGCACCGGATCTGTATCTGATCTGCCAGAATCCGGGCGCACCGCCATATGGGGTAAGGATTGCAGGGCGCACTTATCTCGGTGATATCCATACCAACGTAGAAGCGGGGCATGTATGGGATGATATGGGTTATCTGATTACGGACGTCAAGTCTTTAGCCGGGACTGCGGCGCCGGTTCGAATTGCGAAATTGCAGGCAGATATCTATAAAAAAGGAGAAGCGGAAGTATCAGGCTTTGAGCCTTATATTACGGTCAACAGCATGAAAGGAGAGTGAGAGCGGCTGTGGGAAGCAGATGGTCATTAAAAGGGCAAAATAAAGGTGCATCGTTGATTGCGGTATTATGTGCTCTCATTTTCGTGGGCGTGATTGCCGTTATTATCACAAATGCTACGATAGCAAATATTGAGATGAAAGAAGCGGAGCGCGGCGGAAAAAAGAATTTTTATCAGGCAGAATCGGTACTGAATGAGCTGACGGCAGGACTCAACGCTGCCGCAGCCCTTGCTATGGAGCAGGCATATGCGGATTCTCTGGAAAATTATCTTTCCTATGCTGCGGCAGGTAAGGATATTCAGCAGGAATTTGGGAGAAATTACATGGACCGCCTGAAAATGAATCTTGCTGACAGCTCCGCAGGAAAACAGGTCAGCTATGAGGCTGTCGGCTCAACGGTTCCGGCATATGAAATTTCCCGATATAAAGTAGACGCTCTCAAGGATTGTCTTTCAACTGCCGGATGGAAGAACTGTGTGGTAACGGCTCCGGCAGAAGCGGAATATACAATGGATTATCTGGAGGGGATTTTTACGCTCAAAAATGTAAAAGTGACCTATAAAGATGCGCAGGATTATGAGACTACGATAACAACGGATTTGGCTTTTCGCACGCCGGCAATGGATTTCGGCGGCACAGATGCGGCGCGGGGATTTATGAAATATGCGCTGATTGCAGACAGACAGCTTCAGGTAAATGTGCCGAATATCAGTGTTGACGGAAGTGTGTATGCGGGAGCGGACGGCATTCTCGGTATGAACGGCGGCTCTGCCGTAATGACAGGCGGCTGGATTGTTACCCGCGGTGATATTACGGCGGAGAGCGGCTCCAACTTGAAGATCGGGAGCGCTTCTTCTGAAATATGGGCGGAAAATGTGGAGACGACGGGGAAGGGAAGCCCGTCAGGACTGGTTTTGAATGGAAACTGCTATATTGCGGATGATCTGACGCTCAATGGGAAAGGCAGCCAGGTGGAGCTTTCCGGCAGTTACTATGGTTACAATTATCAGGAAAATTATGGGGCGGTATCGTCTGCGGACAATTCTGCTTTCAGCAGTGCAATTATGGTAAATGCAAAAGAATGTAAATTGAACATGAGCAATCTGAATTATCTGATGCTTTCCGGACGTTCTTATATTTCCAGAGGGAGCGGCGGAAATACCCAGAATTCGGATATCATGCTGGGGGAGTCGCTGTCGGTCCGCACAAATCAGATTGCTTATTTTGTACAGGAGGAGTATTTGGAGGATACGGACGGAGACGGGATACGGGATGTATTTACCGCTGCGGGATTGGCGGCATACCAGAACAGTATTACAGTAAACGATGTTATGTCTTATCTGGATGGAAGCCGGCCGGTGACGCCGTATCATTATATTGACAATGCGACGCATCTGCCGATTGTCTGTTATTATTTGAATTTTGCGTCCGAGCAGAAGGCGAATGAGTATTTCAAAGCGTATTTTGACAGCAATCGTGATAAATTGGAGGGCTATGCGAACGGTTATATTGATCAGGATGCGATTATACTCGACGATAACCGCCTCTATACATTTCAGGGAAACCTTATGTACCGGAGCGCGGGAGGTGAGCAGCTTCAGGAAAAAATTGCAATTGGCGGAGAAGAAGACTGGGACGAGGGAGGCGTATTCTGGGATTATGTCAGCAGGCTTGCCGTCACCTATAAATCCCTTCAATTAGAACTGGAGGAACAGTTAAGTGAAGTGACTGCCGATAATGTAAGGATAACCAATGCGGCGGGTGAGGTGGATAAAACAGCAGACCCGTTATTTGAACGATTGGTCAATAAACAGAAATTTGTGGATGAGCTTCCGGCAGGAGCTGGCAGCATGAACATAAAAGAAGCGGTGAAGGAAGAGGTTTCAGGGATGACCGGTCATTACCGGGCAGTTGTTTTGGTGAACAACCCAGACACCGTATATTCGGTTCCTGCGGGCTATGAGGAAGGAATCATTGTTGCGACAGGCGACGTGATGGTTCCGAGGACATTTGAGGGAATGATTTTAAGCGGCGGTACGATTTCCTTTGCTGCGAATGCGTCAGTGAAAGCAAATGAGCGGAAGGTAGCAAAGCTGTTTTCGGAGGATTTACAAAAGGAGCTGCCGGAATTTGCCGTTTATTTTAATGACTATGATACGTTCTCGAATCATAGGATCGGAGGAATCAGGACAGGGGATTATCTTACCTTTGAGAACTGGCAGAAGAATTAGGGGGAAGCCATGAGACATAGATTGAATCAAAAAGGCATGACTTTGATAGAGATTGTAATTGTACTTGGAATAGTCGGGATTCTGGCGGGTTCTTCCATCGTATTTATCGGACACATCCGCTATGCCAATACAAAAAAGGCGGCTGAAAAGATAGATTCGGCTCTGGATAAACTGCAGGTTCAGACGATTAGCAAGACGGGAATCCCCTATCTGTATATTTATCAGTTGGACGACGGCTATTATATGAAAGTATTGCAGGAGGATCTGACGGCATTTGACAGTGCGAAATTGACAGATGATGCGGCAAAGCTCTGCAATCAGGATACGGTTATATCTATTACAACGCCCACAGAAACAATAGCGGTGTCGGGAATGGATTATGCAAAGGTCGCATATACAAAGTCTGCGCTTTTTGCCACGGATATCACTTCCATTCAGATTCAGGGCAATGTGGACTTTCGGATAAAGTTAGTCAAAGAGACAGGGAAACATTTTGTGGAATAGCGGCAGAGGGAGAAGATGAATGGAGAAAACGGGCAGGCAGATAGAATTGAATAACCGGGGTATGACATTGATCGAACTGATGATAGCAATTACAATGTCTTTTATTATAGTGACGGCTGCCACTATGTTTATCGGCAATGCGCAGAAGAGTTATCAGAATGCTTCCGAATCAGTAAATCTGCAGATGGAAGCGCAGATTCTCATGGAGCAGCTCGGAACGTGGATTATGGAGGGAAACCGCATTACGGCGGATGCTTCCGGGCTTACGATTTACGATATTCCGCGAAAGACTGCTACTCCATTACCGTCAGGAGTAATTTATGATGAGCAGGCGTCAAAACGTGTGATTTGGATTGCAGACGGGAAGCTGTACATGAAGATATTTACGAACATTGCAGACCCGGATGCGGATACATTATCTGTAACCGCAGACGATGCAAAGGAAGAAAATTGTATCGGCCTTTATGTAACCGGATTTATACCGGCGATAGACGCTGCAAATCCGGCTAAAGTAAATCTGAAACTACAGCTGGAACAGGGAAGCCAGAAGTATGAAGTGGAAAATGAAATTGTGGTAAGGAATCAGATTGTTTAGAGAGGGGAGGCATTGCTTTGATAAATCACAGAAGGGGAAATCAATTAAAGGGAAAGCGTTTCCGCTGCGGGATTTTTTTGACACTGTTAATCGGGATACTTGGCATAGGTATTGGAGCGGTATTTTTACAGGGGCAGTCTTATGCCGCCGCTGCCAATCAGATTGTGACCAGAGGCGTTGTCGATACACTGGATCAGCTTCCGGAAGGGAAAAGAAATGGGGGCGTTTTGGGAACTGAGGAGAATCCGTTTTTAATTCTGGAGCTTGTTCCATATGAAGAATACGCAGAATTTGGATACCATATCAGCGGATGTGAGCCGATTGACGTAGAGCATATGTATGGTCGGGGAGATTTGATGTCTCTGAATGCAATGCGGTTTGGTACGGTCAAACAGTATACGGCTTATTTTTTCGGGGATGAACCGGAAGGAAATCCGGATATGTATGATACTGCCGGTGATGGGAACTCGGAACTGAGAGCCTGCGGCGATGAGATGCTGGGTCAGCGTTTTCTCGGCTATTATGAAAAGGTAGAGCCGGGGCTCGGAAGTTTTTCATTTAATGATGAGGGGGAATTGGTAAAAAAAGCGGATGGAGATATCATCTGGCATACATTGAATTCATTTGAAGCGGAAAATGACGAAAGGGCAAAGGAGGAAGCGCCGGCAGCGGAAGAACTGCAGGAGATAGGAGACCGCTATGTGACTTATCGGTTGTGCACAGAAGAAGACCGGGCATGGATAACGAATACATATTATGATTATCAGAGTGCGGATAATTTTTTGGTGGATACGCTTCAGCTAAGAAAAGAGGAAGCGGATAGGTATTGCGTCGTGATTAAGACGATAACGCCGGAAGAATTGAACCGGAATCCGGAATGGATTGATTATGCGCAGTTGATTACGATAACGCCGAAAAGTCATATCAGCGGGTTTACGGATGTATGGAAAAGGCATAATCGGCTGGGGCGCACTTCGGAGCGGACGGAGTATGCAAGTAATCCTTTTGTCCAAAGCGATATTAGCTGGGAAGTTGCAAGAAAGATGTTCGACAAAGTCAGTGCGGATACGGATTATGCGGGGCTGATTCTGGATGACAGTATTTATGATCAGGGAACGGGCGCGCTGGAAGGCACGATGAAAAGCGTTACGATTGATATTTTAGACTGGAATCTGAATCAGACGGGTCAGACCTACAGCGACTGGGGCTCCAATAATAATTTATATAAACTGGCTGTGATGTTAATGTCGATGGATACGGAGCTTTTCAAACGGATTTATCTGAATGAAGAGAATCCGAAAATTGATGATACAGGCAGATATCTTCTTCAAGGCGGAGATGCAAGTACATATTGGAGCTTTTATACATTCCTTCCTTCTGACTCTACAGGCGGTGCGTCGGTCAATAACTGGTTTGCCTATTGGAATACGGATGAAATGTGGGAAACATATGGGATTCATGGCGCAGTAACGGAAAGCGGCTGTAAGCCTTGGGTCAATGGCCATATATTTACTTATACCGGCGACAATTTTATGACCTTTGATTATCAGGGGGGAGCTTTAAATACAGATAAGCGTTTTTCTGATTTTGCAGAGTATTACAAAGGATTAAATCAAGAGGGAACCGCAAATCCTTCGGATGCCGTCCACTATATTTTAAACATGCAGCAGGGCGCAGCGGGAGATGAATTAGGAACATTAAAAGTATTGGATATAGAGCCTTGTGTAGATGCGAAGAATGGGTTTGCGCTGACAGAGAATTATATCCGTTTCATGCTTCCGAAATATACCGGAAATATTGAAATTACGCATCAGACAACGGCAGAATTTATCGGAAAGATCGAAGATCTGAACAAGACCTATGACATGATTTTCTTAGGTCTGGATTTTGGGGCGTATAACACGAAAAATATGTCAATCCAGCTGAATGACGGAAGCTGGAGAAATGCCGAGCTGCCGGACTGGAACGACAATGAACTGGACGGCATGATTTATCTGCACACAGGTGATAAGATGCTGAGCCCGGAATTTGATAACCGAATTGTAAAATTTTTATGGTCAACGAAGACAAATTCAGTGGTGGACAGTACGGAATCCAGATTTCCGGGGAATGATATTTCGAAGCTGAAAGCAGCGGAAATACAGAATTTTATGGATGCCGGTTATCCGGTTGTGGCTGCATCTGATTTATATCATCAGGAGAAGAAGCTGGTGGATCAGACCTCAAATATTTATAAGCTGATCGGAGAGAGAAAAGGCGGGGGAATTTATCATGCAGGGGATGCGGCAGATATTATGAATGCGCTTCGCAATTGCATCAAGCCGAAGGTGGAATTTACAGAGCTTCCCGCTCTCTACAGCGGCGAGACGGTTTCCGAGGGAGATGCGGCTTTGAAGGCGCCGAATTATCTGAATAAAAATGGTTCCGGTCAGTCGCTGCTTCCGTTTCGTTTCCGTATAATTGATGAAAGCGGCGCAAAATATGCTTATAAGATTTACATCGACCAGAATAACGACAGCAAATTTTCATCGGATGAGGTGATTTATGAGCGGACGAACTGCAGTTCAGACGGAAGTGAGCTCAGTGTGACAAACAGGCTTTCTAAGAGTCTGGTCGGGCTGATTCAGTGGAAGATAGAGATATACAGGCAGGAGAATGAGGCTGTCCGGTTTACGGAGATTGGCTGTTCTGCGGCAAAGAATTCCGGTACGAAAAAGGAAATCAGAGTATTGCAGATTATGCCGCAGGATCATGGATATGCGCCGGGCGTTACGGATTATCCGGGAAGACTGGATTTGTCCAACAACGAATTATTTACAAAATATTATAACTCTCTGGATGATTATCAGATTACCGTTACAAGAGTCTATCTGAATGAAGTACAGGGATGGTTCAAAGAAAATCGGACTGCCTGCGGAGACAAACGTTTTTCCTTTGACAATTCTAAGGAAAACAGCTTTGAGCCCGGTTCGGAAAACCCGAAGAATTTCTCCGCTGCATTACAGGATAAATTCAGCGGCTATAATATGATTATTGTCGGTTTTGGCGATGGATACGGTTTTCATGATTTAAACGGAGCAGGCGGTGATGAGGGAGGAAAAGAAGATGATGGATTCCCGGATTATCTCAAGTATTACATTGCTCAGGGAAAGAGTATCTTGTTCACGCATGACGTAACTTCCATGCAGAATACACATTCCTTTGGCTATACGGCGAATACACAGCTTCGGGATGTAATGGGAATGAACCGGTATGCCTCCGTCAGCAGTAATCTTACCGCAGAGCAGAGGGAGAGCCTGCTTCGGTATCAGGAGGGAAAGCCATATGATACCGTGACAAATCCCAATTATCCGGAGGATACCTATGGACGGGAAGAACGGCATGGCATGACTTATTATATGATGAAGCGTACAGGATGGCTGTACGGAAATGAATCCGTACATACGGAATGGTGGGGCGGAGTATTTTATAATCAGAATAAGGATAATAATTTCAGGATGCCGTTTCAGTATATGATACAGAACTTTAACGGGCAGCCGGTAACGAACGCCAATGATTTTGTGAGAAATACCGGATTTAATAACAATAATGATGAAACGACTACGGTAAAGAAATTGAATGAGGGACAGATTACAACCTATCCGTTTGCGATTGATGACACGCTTACAGTAGCGCCGACGCATGGACAATGGTATCAGCTCAATATGGAAGACCCGGAGGTTACGGTATGGTATTGCCTGGACATGGAGGAAGGAGATCAATATCAGACCGCAGGGGCGGAGCAGTATGACGGAACGGGACTTTCTTCCATTACTTATGGAGTTTCGCCAAATGATGCGGCAAATAATTATTATATCTATAGTAAGAAGAATGTGTTCTATTCCGGCGTCGGTCATTCTACTGTAAATGGCGATATGGAAGCAAAGCTGTTTATCAATACCATGATTGCGGCATACCGCACCTCTTATGAAGCGCCTGTTGTGGAAATCAATAATGAAGAGGCGGCTCTGGTGGATGCGGATACCAATACGTATTCGATTTCGTGTATGCAGGAGATGGACGCTGTTGCCGCCACACCGGGCGGGGCAAATCAGGTAGAGGCAGAAGTCTTTGGAGAAGAAGAATCCATAAGGATTTATTTCACGCCGGTGGAACTGAATGCAGTCAGTACGGAGATGGACTGCCGGATTTATTATCCGTACGATACAGATTCGAGGTATTATGTTACGACAATTTATAATGCAGATACTGACGCCGCAATTACGGTTGGAGATGCCAATTATTTGAAAGGCTTAGAGAATGGTCATGAGTATTACTTCGATTATCCGAAGAAATATCTGGCTCAATGGCGGGATTCAGGAGGGACAGAATATCCGATGTTCCGAAGGATAGAATTTGAAATTAAGAACAATAAGGCGGTAGAGTTTAACAGGACTACCTTGAATATGACGGTACAGCCGTTGTTTCAGTTGGATTAATGTGTCGCTTCCAGCGAAAATTTTTATTTTCCTTTTGCATTACAGTCCGGTCGCAAGACCGGGCTGTATTATTTTTCGAAGGAAAGCAGCCGATATACGGCTGTTTTGATTAAAGAGTAACAGTGAAGCAAAAGGCTGAACCGTTACATTAAAGAGGAAAGAATAGGCTGGATACCTTGCAGAAAGGCAGTGCGCTTTGCTATAATAGATTCTGAAATTTTGCATACAGACAAGACATGCTGGAGGTAACAATGGTAGCGCAAGAAACCTATACATTTATCTGGGAGAAGACCAGGCAAAACAGTGCAAGACTGCTGCGGGCATATGGGCAGACGCCGGAGGTAAGGCTGCCGGAACAGATTGCCGGATTACCGTTGGAGGAAATAGGTTCCTATTGTTTTGCAGAAACGGAACGCCTTCCCGAAGGTGAATGCTGCGTGACAAAAAGAGAGAATGGGCAGGAAAGTTTTACAAAGAGTTTTTCTGACGGCTTGCAGCAAGATGCAATGGATACCCGGTATTTGTCCAAAGAAGAACATGGAATGCGTATACTTTGCGGCAGCTACCTTGAGAAGGTTGTTTTCCCGGATACGGTTAGGACGACCGGGAGTCTCGTTTTTTACAACTGTACCGGACTTCTGGAACTTCAGATAGGAAGCGGATTAGAATCTATCGGCAGCGATGCATTTATGAACTGTAAGGATTTTCATTCCTTGTCAGTGCGTTGCGGAATCGGAGCACGCAGTGCGGTCAGGCAGATACTGGCACAGATTTCCCACGATATGGAAGTGGAATTTTGGGGAGAAAATGGCGTAGAGGCAAAGGTATTCTTCCCGGAATATTATGAGAGTTATGATGAGATTGCGCCGGCGCATCTCTTTGGCAGAAATATTGAAGGGGAAGGGTTTCGGGCAAGACAGTGTTTCAAGGAGGGCAGGGTAGATCTGCCTGCTTATGATAAGATATTCGCTCAGGCGTGTGTGGACGAGTCTGAGCGGACACTTGGGCAGATGGCGGAGAACAGGCTTCGTTATCCTGCAGAGCTTTCTGCGGCAAAAAGAGAGCAGTATGAAAATTATATCCGTTCCCATGACGGCAAAATTGCAGTTCTGAGAGCAAAAGAAAAGGATTTGGATTCGTTGCAGTTTCTTTGCAGTCAGAATCTATTATCCGGGGGAGCGGTAACAGAGGCAATCCTTGCGTGTACCCGGATGGAGTGGGCGGAGGGAGCTGCAAGTTTGATGCAGTACAAGAACGAGATGGCAAAGGAACAGAAGAATCGGTATGAGTTTGATGAATTTTAACTATTAGAACCTCATGGAAATGTGCCGATAAAACATATAAAGCAATGAAACGGATTTCAGACTATTAAAATTTTTTCGGCAGAGGAGGCGTTTTTAATGAGTATATCAGTTGGCGGTGTCGGTAATGTTAAAAGTAATATAACAATCGCAACAACTGGAACAGGAGAACCGAACTGGTCATATATCCCAACGGCAGGAAAACCGCAGAAATCAAAGGCGGAGTTTGTCAGTGAAATAAAAGAACTGGCACAGAAAGCAGCTTTGTCAACAAATAAGGCAGAATCAGAATACATTTCCAGACAGGTTCTCCAGTTGAGGGCTGAATATCTGTCTGATGTTGCGCCGAACAGAAAATTGCTTTATCAGCAAGCAAAAAACGCCATGAGAAACCAAAACAATAATCCTAAATGTAAGGGAATAGGAGAACTGACATTACTGGATTTTTTGGAAATGGCTGACGGCAGAGGAAGCAGCCTTGCAGAAAAACGGTTTGCATTGGCAGGCGGCGGTGCATTGTCCTGCCCGATATTGACGAGTGGCGGCTATGGTGTAGAAATTGAGTGTCAGGGTGCGAAAGTGTTATCTAATCTCGGAAACGGGTGGGGATATGAAATGACGTCTGCAGAACTTTCGAAAAATAATGAATTTTATTCAATCTATTGGTCAGAATATCGTTCTGTTAAGAACAAAAGTGCAGAACTGGCAGAATTGCCGGATTATTTGGGAGATATGCCTGCTTTTGACAGGAAAGCATAAGATACAGAATAACTCAAGCTAGCCAAGAAAAAGTGATGAAAAAGGATAATACATCCTTGACAAGCTGCAACAGGATTGAGAGGTATGATATGCAGTATAATGACGAAAAAGATTATATTATGCGGATGATTAAGGAAGCGGTAAGAATTTTATTTTCGCTCCTCTTAGGGAAGAAATATGTACAGGTGGAATTGCCGGAGGAAAATAAATATATCGTTTCCGGGAAAAAATTTGAAGAGTATAGGGATATGATTGACCAGGGAAAAGTGAATGAGGCGGAAAATATCCTTTTGGAGAATATTGACTACAGCAATAAAGAGGAAGTTACGGCGGCGGTATATTTTTATCAGTATCTAAATGAAAAGGGAGAGGAATTTTTGAAGCAGAATAACTATTCACAGGAGGAGATATTGGAAGGGTTGAAAGCATTGGCTGAAAAAGCCGGATATCGGGAAGTGTTTAATTTTATTGAGGATTAGAAGGGGAAGTATCGCAATCGTACATTCCAATAACATAAAAAGATGTTTCAAAAAGCCTTTCCAGTTCTGTAATGAAAGTAGGTGAGCCGGAATTTGTGATTTTAGGATGGTTAATAAAATAGTAAATTGTACTTAATGCTTACAAAGGTTTGGCGGTACGGTTCACCGTAATCTAAGAAAGGGAAAGGAAGGAGCAGCCATGCATCCACAAACTCAATCGGAATGGGAAGAAGAAATGTCAGAAAAGATACTGACTTTTCTGCAAAATGAAATCTATCTGGATTTGCGCTATTTAAAGCCGGCATTATCTGCGCTGGCGCCGAAAGCAGACGGCAGCCTGCAGACCTTCGGGACGGACGGCATGTATCTGCATTATTCTGCGGAACAGGTGATACGTGTATTCAAAAGCAACGGCAGATTTTTGAATCGGGCATATCTGCATACAATACTGCATTGTGTATTTTCACATCTGTGGCTGGCGGGGGAGCGCGAGATGCGCCTTTGGAATCTTTCCTGTGATATTGTGGCAGAATATACGATAGATAAGCTGGACAAGCCGTGTACGCGCCGGATTTTGAGCTGGATCAGACAGGAAATCTATCAGAAGATGGAAGAGGAGCGGCAGGGGATTTCAGCGGCGGTTGTTTACCGGCAATTGAGTGCATGGCTGCCGGATGCGGAAAAACCGGAAGAGAAAAATTCAGGAGATGAAAAACACCGGGAGTTTCGGTTTCATATCACGGAGCTGGAAAAGGAATTTTATACGGACGATCACAGATATTGGCCTAAGCGTGAGGATGACGCCGTAAAACAGCAGATTGCGAGGCAGTCGAAGGAGAAATGGAAAAGGATAGCCAGACAGACGAAAATGGAGCAGGAGCTGCGGGGAGAAGAGACGGAGGATGGAGAAGAGCTTTTTGCCGCCCAGATAAAAGCAGGGAGAGGCAGGAGAAGCTATCAGGATTTTCTAAGGCGATTTTCTGTACCAAGAGAGGAATTGCATTGTGACCCGGATGAATTTGATGTAAACTATTATTCGTATGGACTTCGATTCTACGGCAATATGCCGTTAGTAGAGCCGGTGGAGAGCAGAGAAGTCTATCAGATACAGGAATTTGTGGTTGCGGTGGATACCAGCTATTCCACCAGCGGGGAGCTGGTGGAGAATTTCCTGAAAGAAACTTTTGATATTTTAATGCAGCGAAACCGTTTCTCACGAAGATCAAAAGTCAGGATTATACAATGTGACAATCAAGTGCGTATGGATGAGGAAATTACCACAGAGGAGCAGCTTTCACAGCTTTTTGAGAATTTTGAGGTATCGGGAGGCGGCGGAACGGATTTCCGCCCGGTGTTCGCTTATGTAAATAATTTGATAGACCAAGGGCAGATTAAAAATCTGGGAGGTTTATTATATTTTACGGATGGGAAAGGAATCTATCCAAAGAAACGCCCGGAATATAAGACGGCTTTTCTGTTTTTAAAAGAGTATGAAGAAGAGAGCGTTCCGCCTTGGGCAATGCGGGTGAAGCTGGAACCGGAGGAATTTGAAAGTGAATATTAAACAGGCAAAAGAAGAAATAAAACATACAGTAGAAGCATATCTGAGCAAGGATACCATGGGAGAATATGTAATTCCCGCAATCAGACAGCGTCCGATTCTTCTGATGGGACCGCCGGGAATCGGCAAGACGCAGATTATGGAGCAGGTTGCAAGAGAATGCCGGATAGGGCTGGTGGCATATACGATTACCCATCATACAAGGCAGAGTGCGGTAGGGCTCCCGTTTATCAGGGAAGAGGAATATGACGGAAAAACTTATTCTGTGACCGAGTATACCATGAGTGAGATTATTGCGAGCATTTACCGGAAGCGGAAAGAGAGCGGATTAACGGAGGGGATTCTCTTTATTGATGAAATCAACTGCGTATCGGAGACTCTTGCGCCGACAATGCTGCAGTTTTTACAGTGCAAGACCTTTGGCAATCAGGCAGTACCAAAAGGCTGGGTGATTGTAGCTGCGGGGAATCCGCCGGAATATAACAAATCTGTCAGAGACTTTGATATGGTGACCTTAGACCGGGTGCGTTACATGCAGATTGAAGCGGATTATTCCGTATGGCGGGAGTATGCCAAAGAGAATCAGGTACATGGAGCCATTTTGAGTTATCTTGCCTTGCGTCCGAAGAATTTTTACCGGGTAGAAACGGATGTGGACGGTATGAAATTTGTGACGGCGAGAGGCTGGGAGGACTTGAGCAGTCTGATGAAGGTCTATGAGCATCGGAAAATTCCTGTGGATGAATCGGTGATCCGGGAATATCTTCATCACGAGGATGTGGCAGAGGATGCTGCTTCTTATTTTGAACTTTACCGGAAATATCAGGATGATTATGGAATTCATGATATCCTTTCCGGCGAAGTGGCGCCGGAAATTTACGCTAGGCTTGACGCTGCGGGCTTTGACGAGAGGCTTTGCGTGGTAAATCTTCTGTTGGATGCGCTGTCGGGGTATTTTAAAAGGACTGCGGGAGAGAAGTATATTGCGGACGCCTGGTTTGCATTCCTTAAGAATTTCAGAAGCAGGGTAGAAGCGGAGGAAAGTCCGAAGAAGTGCTATGAATTTTTACTGGCAGAAAAGGAAGCGCAGGTTCGGCGGGAATTGGCAGGCGGACTTTATACAAAGGAAACGGCGGAATTTGAACGGTATCTGTTAAAACAGTTGGCAGAGCATGTACCGGCTGAGGACTTAAGTCCTAAGGAGAGTTTTGAATGGGCAAGAAAGGGGTTTGCGGCGCAAACTGCCGGACTGGAGAAAACGGAGCATAAAACGGAAGAGGTTTTGGAATACGCATTTGATTTTATGGAGCAGGCATTTGAGAACGGACAGGAAATGGTGATATTCGTTACGGAGCTTACTTTAGATACGAATGCTGTGTTGTATTTGGCTGAGCATGGCTGCGGGCGCTATTTGAAATATAAAGAAGAGCTTCTGATTGGAACGAAGCGGACCAGACTGTTAGAAGAATTAGAACGATAACAGGGCAAGATAGGAAGTACAGGTGAAAGGTACAAGACGGAGGGAAAGAGTATGAATCCAATGGAACTGGTTGAAGTATTAAAAGGGCATAAGACATATATACAGACCCATAATTTTCCGGACCCGGATGCAATCGCAAGTGCATTTGGGTTACAGCATTTTTTAGAGCAGCATGGTGTTGCCGCTGAAATCTGCTATGACGGAAAGGTGGAAAAGCTGAGTACGAAAAAAATGTTTGACGTATTCGGGATTGAGGTCTTTTCGGCAGAAGAAATCGGAGATATGACGGAAAAGGATTATATTGTTATGGTAGATTCGCAGAAATACAATGCGAATCTGACGGACTTTATCGGAAACGAGGTGGCATGTATTGACCATCATCCAACCTATACGGAATGCAGCTATGCCTATAAGGACGTCAGGCAGGTAGGTTCCTGCTCCACGATTATCGCAGAATATTATCAGAAGACGGATACGCCGATTGATGCGAAGGCAGCTTCTGCGCTTGCTTACGGAATCAAAATGGATACGGCGGATTTTCTGCGCGGGGTTACGGATCTGGATGTGGAGATGTTTGCCTATCTGTTCAAGCGGGCGGATGTGGAGCTGATTCAGGATATGTACCGAAATGTCATGGAATTTACGGATTTAAAGGCATATGGTGCTGCAATCGACAATATCCACGTTTATGACGGGGTGGGATTTGCGGCGATTCCTTTTGACTGTCCGGATGCTTTAATCGCTATTATTTCAGATTTTATTCTGTCATTGGATGTGGTGGCTGTTTCCGTAGTCTATGCGATACGTCCGGACGGCATCAAGTTCTCGGTACGCAGCGAGAGAAAGGAGATAGACGCCGGAACACTGGTGAGGAATGCCTTAAAGGGCTGCGGCAACGGAGGCGGACATAAGGCGATGGCAGGAGGCTATATTCCGTTGGAGTCGATGCATCTGCTGGGAGAGGACGCAAAGTATCAGATTGAAAAACTGTTTATGGAGCAGATGAAGCAGTGAGAGGGGACGGAAATATAGAATTATAAAGTGTTTAAGAAAAAATTTAAAGTGAATTAGAGGAGACAGGATAAATGGAAAACTTTTATCTAAATGACATTACACTTTTCAATTATAGAAAGTTTGATGAAAGCACTTTTAAGTTAAATAGATATATGAATGTTTTGATTGGAAAAAATGCGGCTGGAAAAACAACGGTCTTAGAAGCGGTGAATGTCATGTTAGGGGCATATTTGGCAGCATATAAAAAATATGTTCCAAGCAGATTTGTCTATAATATTTCTGATAATGATATATTGCGGAAAACGGTTCAGCAGAATTCGAAAGTAGCGGCGTTGACACCTTCTATACAACAATTTCCATGCTCGGTAAGCTGTCATTTGATATGGGATAAAAAGGAAATACAGTATTCCAGAATCGTGGAAAAAGAGGGGGGGAGAACAAAATTTGCAGGTAAAAATCCAATGCAGCCGGATGTTCTTAAATGGGAAAAGGAAATTGAAAAAGCTGATGGATCGGATGAAAGGCAGATATTTCCACTAGTATTATATTTAAGTTCAGCGAGATTATGGAATGAGAACAGAGAAAGAGAGTTTGAGAAAGTACCGACTAGAACAGATGCATATCAGCGTTGTCTGGATAAGAAGCGAAGCAGTCAATCAGCATTTGAGTATATAAAAATTTTAGCTAACATGTCAATAGAGGAAAACGACGGAAAACCATATCCGGCTTATGAGGTCATAATGGAGGCAGTCAGATACAGTCTTGAGGAAGAATTGCAGAAGGGGCAAAAGGTAGTGTATTCTTCGAGATATGGAGAAATTGCAATCCGAAATACAGACGGTACGGTTATCCGTTTCGCCTCCTTGAGTGACGGTTATAGAAATGTCATTAAAATTGTTACCGATATAGCAACAAAGATGTGTATTCTCAATCCCTATTTAGGGAAAAGAACGTTGGAATGTACTCCGGGAGTTGTTGTAATAGATGAATTGGATTTGAGCTTGCATCCAACATGGCAAAAACGTATTGTACGAATTTTAAAAAAATTATTCCCCAAAATACAGTTTGTATGTGCTACACATTCTCCGTTTATTATTCAGTCATTGGAACAGGGAGAACTTATCGGACTGGATGATATTATGGATGAAGAGTACTCAGGACAAAGTATTGAGGATATTGCAGAAGATATTATGAAGGTTCCAACTCCGCAATACAGTGAAAAAAAGGTGAAAATGTATGAAGCGGCAGAAGCATACTTTAAAGCTGTAAAGAATTGTAAATCAGATGAAGAAATTATATCTTTGAAAGAACAGATGGATCTTTTGTCGGCTGAATATAGTGATAATCCTGCATATTGTGCGTTGATAAAACAAAAATATTTAGAAAAGAAAGCAGAGGTAAAAAGATAAGATGCGTCCAGTAAATAAGGGAGAAGCCCCAACTCAGAAATTTGTGAAATATCAGGAGGCAGAACCATATCTGGAAGAACGTTTAGGTACCTATTGTTCTTTTTGCGAATTACCCATTAAGCATGTGCCAGAGGTGGAGCATATAGAAGCCAAAGCCGAAGGAGGCTCATTGACAGATTGGGATAATCTGCTTCTGTCGTGTAAATATTGTAACACAAGAAAAAGTACTAAAATAAAAAAGGGAGAAAAGGGGCAATGTTTGTGGCCAGACGAAGATGATACGTTCCATCCATATACTTATAGTAATGGAATTCCACAAATAAATTTAGAGTTTTTGGCAGGCAAGGATACAGTATACTCTAAGTCCGCAGAAAATCTATTTGCTCTTGTCAATTTGGGAAACATACCGTCTCCAAGAGAAAAGGACCGTAGATTTATGGAAAGAAATGAAGCCTATAACAATGCGTTAATCAGTAAAGATGGCTGGGTTAGGATGAAAGAATGCGATGAAAAGGAAATATATTTAGATTTGATGATATGTTTGGCACAAAATACGGGATTTTTTTCAACATGGATGGAAGTTTTTAAAGATGATGAAACGGTTAAATATGCTTTAATAAAAGGATTTAGGGGAACGAGGGAAAGTATATTTACATAGTGAAAAAATTCATAGATTTTAGAAAGGAACGTTTCTCATGAGCGATAATTCGGAACATACCCTCAAAAAACATATATGTATTGCCTTGCTAGCTCATGTAGACGCCGGAAAGACAACATTATCGGAGGCGCTGCTCTTTCAGAGCGGAAGCATCCGGCATCTGGGCAGGGTGGACAACCGGGACGCCTATCTGGACACAAACGCTATTGAGCGGGAGCGCGGAATTACTATCTTTTCTAAACAGGCAGAATTTGCCTTGGGAGAAAAGCAGTTTACGATGTTGGATACGCCGGGGCATGTAGATTTTTCGGCGGAAATGGAGAGAACCCTGCAGGTGTTAGACTATGCGGTGCTGGTGGTAAGCGGTGCAGACGGCGTGCAGGGACATACGAGAACTCTTTGGAAGCTTTTTGAGAAATATCAAGTGCCGGTGTTTGTTTTTGTAAATAAGATGGATCAGCCGGGAACTGAAAGGGAAGCGCTTCTTCGGAATCTGCGGTCAGAGCTTAGCGGAAGCTGTGTGGATTTTAGCAATCCGGAAGAGGATTTTTTGGAAGAGATTGCTATGTGCGGAGAAGAAGAGCTGTTAGAGCGCTTTATGGAAACCGGAAAGGTGGAGGAAGAAGAAATTCTGCGCCTGATTGAGGAGCGTTTTGTATTTCCCTGCTATTTTGGCTCTGCACTGAAATTAGAAGGAATTACGGAATTTCTAAAAGGCTTAGAAGAATATATCCGCATCCCGGAATATCGGGAAGAATTTGGTGCAAGAGTATATAAGATTACCAGAGATAATACCGGAAATCGTCTGACCCATATGAAGATTACCGGGGGCAGCCTTAAGGTAAAGGACATCTTAGGCGGGGAGAAGGTAAATCAGATCCGTATTTATTCCGGTGAGAAATACGAGACAAGAAATGAAGCCGCTGCAGGTATGGTCTGCGCAGTCACCGGGCTGACAAAGGTTCGTCCGGGCGAGGGACTTGGCGTGGAAAAAGGAACCAACCTTCCCATCTTAGAGCCGGTGCTTACCTTTCAAGTGCGTCTGCCGGAAGGGTATGATGCGGCTCTGGCGCTGCCGAAGTTAAGGCAATTGGAGGAAGAGGAGCCGCAGCTTCATATTCTCTGGCGGGAAGAGATACAGGAAATACAAGTCCAGCTCATGGGAGAAGTCCAGATAGAGATTTTAAAGAGGCTGATACGGGAACGCTTTGATATGGAAGTGGAGTTTGGAACCGGAAATATCGTATATAAGGAAACCATTGCAAGTTCAGTGGAAGGCGTAGGGCATTTTGAGCCGTTACGTCATTATGCGGAGGTACATCTTCTGCTGGAACCATTAGAGAGAGGGATGGGGCTGCAGTTTGACACGAACTGCAGTGAAGACATTTTAGATAAAAACTGGCAGCGGCTGGTTTTGACGCATCTGTCGGAGAAGGAGCATAAAGGCGTGCTGACCGGTTCGGCGATTACAGACATGAAAGTGACGCTGGCAGGGGGACGCGCGCACACGAAGCATACAGAGGGCGGAGATTTCCGGCAGGCAACCTACCGCGCCCTGCGTCAAGGTCTGATGCAGGCAGAAAGTATCCTGTTAGAACCATTTTACAATTTCCGATTGGAGCTGCCGGAGCAGATGGTAGGACGGGCCATGACCGATATTGAGAAAATGCATGGCAGTTTAAATGCGCCGGTTCTGGAGAACGGATGCGCAATTCTGACAGGCAGCGCACCGGTGTCTCTTTTGCAGGATTATCCGAAGGAAGTGACGGCATATTCCAAAGGAATGGGAAGGATTTCTATGGAGCTTTCGGGGTATCAGCCCTGTCATAATCAGGAAGAAGTCATAGAGCAGATTGGTTATGACCCGCTGCGGGATGTGGCGAATACGCCGGATTCGGTATTCTGTGCGCATGGAGCCGGGTTTGTAGTGAGCTGGGATGAGGTGACAGATTACATGCATGTAGAAAGCTGCCTAACGCCTGCCCAAAAGGAGCTTACGCCAATACAGCCGGTAAGACGGGAGAAGGATTCCAAAGAGGAAGAATGGCTCGGAACCGAGGAAATCGATGCGATTTTAGAAAAGACTTTTCATGCCAACACGAAAGAGAAAGCCCGGATGAAAAACGGCGTGCGAAAACGGAAGAAAGCGGGCGGGATGGAAGGAAATGTCCGCCGCCAGAGCGAACCGGTGATGAAAAACTACCAGCCGAAGCCGAAAGCGGAGGAATACCTTCTGGTCGACGGATATAATATCATATTCGCATGGGAAGAGTTGAGAGAGCTGGCAGAGGCAAACATTGACGGCGCCAGAGGAAAGCTTTTGGATATTCTCTGCGATTATCAGGGGATTAAAGACTGCAGGCTTATCGTAGTTTTTGACGCTTACCGGGTCGTAGGGCATGTGACAGAAATTTTTGATTATCACAATATCCATGTGGTCTATACGAAGGAAGCAGAAACGGCAGATCAGTACATTGAGAAATTTGCCCATGAAAACGGACGAAAATATAGGGTGACGGTGGCAACATCGGACGGGTTGGAGCAGATTATTATCAGAGGTGCGGGATGTGCCTTGATTTCTGCAAGGGAATTGCAAACGGAGATTTGGCAGGCAAGAGAACGCATCCGTACGGACTATGAGGCAGGACAAGCCAAAGGCAGAAATTTTCTGCTGGATGGAGTGTCTGAGGAGGCGAAGGAGGAACTGCGCCGCATAACCGGAAAGGAAGAGTAGCGTTATGGCATAGGGAATCTTACCTACCGTTTGAAACAATCGTGAAGTAATTGCAAAACGGAGAGCGCACAGTAATAAAAAGGGACCGTCTATTTCCAGACAGTCCCATTTTCTTTTTTAGATATCAGAGGCAAAAATCGGTATTAACCGACAGCCATCAAATTCATCAATAAGAACAATCAATTGATTTTAAATTGATGTCTGAAAACTCAGCATCTGTCTCATCCTTACAAAGTTGTTCTGCTGCTTTTTCTGCATCATGATACGATATTCCTGCAACAGATTATTTTTCTTCATATCGGATATGGCTTGTGCATAATCCAAATCCTCAAGGCGGCTGTGTGATGCTGTAATGTTATACGATGCGTAGGAATTGTAGTTCATCGTATAATCCAACCGATTGGATGTTGCGCCCAAACTGCTTCTTGCAGATGATACTTTATCTATGGCGCTGTCAATTGTAGAAATATCGAAATCTTTGGTTACGTCAAAATCAGCTATTCCCAATGACTGCAGCACTGCATTCGGCATATTGATATCCATTCCGCTTCCATCCGGAGCGGATGCCACATGGGACGTACCCATGCTTCCGTCAAGGATATTCATTCTGTTGAATTGGGTATTGTTTGCCGCATCCGAAATAGAATTCTTCAACTGGTCGATTTCCTGTTGGATAGACTCTAAGTCATCGCTGCCATAAACGGCTGTGTTGCTTGCCTGAATACTCAATTCACGTATACGCTGCAGGGAATCCGTGACGGTGGACAGAGAGCCGTCCGCTACATTGATCATATCCTGAGAAGTTGCCGCATTGCGGGTTCCCATATCATATCCATTGCTCTGGGATATCATCTTCTGGATAATTTTAAGCGCCGCTGCATTATCTGCTGCGGAATTGACTTTCTTGCCGCTTGCCAATTGCTGACGATTCCGTTGTGCCTGTTGTTCCTGATAATAGTTTCGGTATAAACTTCGACTGCTGTTTACAGATGAAATATTCATAAAAAACCTCCTTTCATAGAATCTGACGTTCATGCGTCGAAAAAATACTTTTTGTCAATTTAATTATAACAAATGGATTTGTATTTTCAATGTTTTTTTCCAATTTTTCACAAAATTAAATGTCCAAAGTCTATTGATTTTCTGGTGATTCCGGCGTGGACGGCGATTCTGCAAGAGACAAAATACGAAAATATGTTCGAAAGAACTTGACATTTTAATGGAGAATGGTATAAATTATTTTCAAAGTGATATGCAGCAAATCAGAATGCTTTTTGGAGAAAGGAAAGACTATGCTTCCACAAGAATTTACAGATAGAATGAAGGATATGCTGGGAGAGGAATATCCGGCATTTGAGGAAAGCTATCGAAAAGAGAAATATCAGGCGCTTCGTGTGAATCCGTTGAAGGCAGACCGAAAGGTATTTGCGGAGCAGGCTCCATTTGCATTGCAGGCAGTGCCTTGGGAAACGAATGGTTTCTATTATGATGCGGCGGATAAACCGGGAAAGCATCCTTATCACGAGGCGGGTGTTTATTATATTCAGGAACCAAGCGCTATGCTTCCTGCAGAACTTTTAGAAGTTCAGCCGGGAGATAGGGTGTTGGACTTGTGCGCAGCGCCCGGAGGAAAGAGCACACAGTTGGGTGCGGCTATGAAAGGAAGGGGGCTCTTGGTCTGCAATGAGATACATCCGGCAAGGGCTAAGATACTTTCTGAAAATATTGAGCGGATGGGAATCCGTAATGCGCTTGTGACAAACGAGACGCCGCAGAGATTATGGGAGCATTTTGAAGGATATTTTGACCGGATACTTGTAGATGCCCCCTGTTCGGGCGAAGGGATGTTTCGGAAAAATGAAGAGGCGTCCGCAGAATGGAGTGTGGAAAATGTACATCTCTGTGCAAAAAGGCAGGATGAAATCTTAGACTGTGCGGCAGGGATGCTTGGTCCCGGAGGTTGGTTGGTGTATTCGACCTGTACTTTTGCGCCGGATGAGAACGAAGGAAGTATCAGCCGTTTCTTAAAGCGCCACCCGGAATTTGCCATACGAAAGGCAGCCCTGTACGACGGAATGGACCAAGGGAATCCTGCATGGTGCGATTATCGGACCGGTCAGGCGTCCAGGGCGCAGACAGCGTTGGGAGAGGGTTTGGAAGAAAACGCAGGTATGGACAGTGCAGACATTGCTGTGAAAAATTCGTATGAAGATATCCGAAAGACGATTCGCCTCTGGCCTCACAAGCTGAAGGGAGAGGGACATTATGCGGCGGTTCTTATAAAAGAGGGGGAGTTTAGGACATCATCAGCAGTACAATGCCGTTATGGAGAAGAAAAGGGGATTTCAGAGAAGGAGTGCAGGGAATATCAGCAGTTTGCAAAGGAGAATCTGACCGAAGGCTTGTCAGGGACACTGCTTTTATTTGGGGAACAATTGTATCTGATGCCGGCAGGAATGCCGTCGCTCAGGGGCTTAAAGGTTTTGCGCCCGGGACTTCATCTTGGAACTCTGAAAAAGAACCGTTTTGAGCCGTCACATGCTCTGGCTCTGGCATTGTCTGCGGGAGAGGTCAGATACAGCTGTAATCTGCGTGGGGATTCGGCAGAAATCCGAAGCTACTTAAACGGCGGAACTTTTCCGGCAGACGGAGAAAAGGGCTGGTATTTAATGACGGTAGACGGCTACAGCATTGGCTGGGGGAAGCTGGCTGGCGGAATTATGAAGAATCATTATCCGAAGGGTTTAAGAAAGAAGGTGTAGAGAAGTCACGGAAATAACTTTCAATTTTACAAAATAATATTGGTGTTACCGGAAGAATGCGTTATAATATCTAATAGGAAAAAGCATTGCTCTTGACTTGTGATGAAACATGAAAAGTGCTCTAAGTGAGGCATTTTTTTGGTAACAGAAGGGAGCATGTGGAGTGTTTGTTTTACCAAAGTATGATGGATGCATGAAGGAATTGCTGTGCAATGAAGTTGTTCGGAAACACTTTATCAGTGATGTGCACGAGTTTTCGGACCGATTAGAGATACATACAATAGAATTGTGTAAGAGCAGAAATTATATAAGACAAGGAGGAACATGATGAGAGATTATCAAGCATCAACCAGCGAGGAAATCAGCGAGAGAGAGAAAAGGAATGAGGAGCGTGCGAGAGCGGCAGCAGTGCAGTGTACCGTGCTTCTTGAAAATGACGGAACACTTCCGTTCGAGAGACCATGCAAAATAGCATTGTATGGAAACGGAGCAAGGGCAACCGTAAGGGGCGGAACAGGTTCCGGAGAGGTCAATGCACGAAGGACTGTCTGTGTAGAAGAAGGACTAAAGAGCGCCGGTTTTGTGATTACAACAGAGGACTGGTTAAACAGATATGATGAGGTGCGGAAACAGGCAAAGAATGATTATAATGAACTGCTTGCACGTTTAGAGAAGGAGACAGGGGTTCCGGCAGCAATCCATAGTTTCAGGCATGCGTTTCAAGAGCCGCCGATTCCTGAAGTGGCGGAAGCGGATAATTCGGGTGCGGATACGGCAGTTTATGTGTTGTCGAGGGATTCTGGCGAAGGAAGAGACCGTTTTTGTGAAAAAGGTGATTACCTCTTGAGTGATACCGAAAAGGCAGCGTTAACTGCTCTGGCAAAGAATTATGCTCATGTCGTGGTGGTATTGAATATCGGGGGAATTATTGATATAAAGTCGATTCGGGAGACAGAAGGTATCAGCAGTATCCTGCTGATGGGACAGCTCGGCAATCTCGGAGGAGAAGCGCTTGCAGATGTGCTTCTTGGCAAGGAGACGCCTTCCGGTAAATTGACAGATACATGGGCGAAGGATTATGAGGATTATCCTTCGTCTAAGAATTACAGCCATAACAACGGTGATGTCAATGATGAATACTATACGGAAGGCATTTATGTGGGATATCGCTATTTTGATACATTTGATGTGGAGCCGGAATATTGCTTTGGATATGGTCGGTCTTACACATCCTTTGATACAGAGACTGTTTCCGTAAAAGTGGAGAACGGGAGCGTTTTCGTCAACGTGAAAGTAGAAAATACAGGCGATACCTACAGTGGGAAAGAAGTGGTGCAGGTCTATGTATCGGCGCCGGAGGGAGAACTGGAAAAACCGTATCAAGAGCTTGCCGGATTTGCTAAGACCGGGAAGCTGAAGCCGAATGATACAGAGACGGTAACGGTGACGTTTACGGTATCATCCCTTGCATCTTATGATGAGAAAAGGGCGGTATGGGTGCTAGAAGAAGGAGATTATATTCTTCGTGTCGGAACAAGCTCCCGTGATACGGCAGAGGAAGGAATTTTGCGGTTAAAAGAGGAAATAATCGTAGAGCAGTTGAAAAATCAGATGACGGCGAAGGAACCGATTGAGGAGTTGACAGCGGAGAGTATCGGTACGATTTGCGAGGGGGAAATTCCTTCGGAGCGTATCTTTACGGTTTCTGCTGCGGATATTTCTACAAAGCAGGTAATATATAAGGAGATATTACCGGAACCGTATCAGACGGATGTGACAGAGACGATTACTTTGCAGGATGTTTTGGAAAAACGGCATACGATTGAAGAATTGACAGCGCAATTGACGCCGGAGGAATTGACAGCTCTTTGTGTGGGAAGAATTTGCCGTGATGAAAGAGGACAGACTATCATTGGAGCGGCTTCATTTTCGGTTCCGGGCGCAGCCGGAGAGACAACAGACGAACTGGTCGAGAGTCGTGGGATACCAACAATTGTTTTGGCGGACGGACCGGCAGGACTACGTCTGGAGCCGCATTTTATTACGGATGAGGCCGGAGAGTATCTAGGCGGCTGGGGAAATATGGTCAGTACGTTAAAGGAGCGGCCAAAGGACAAAAAGGTAGTGGACTATTATCAGTATTGTACGGCAATTCCGATTGCGACTTCTCTGGCCCAATCGTGGGACATGGAATTAATCGAGGATATGGGCAGGCTGGTAGGCAAAGAGATGAAAGAATTCGGCATTACGCTTTGGCTGGCGCCGGGAATGAATATTCATCGGAATCCGCTCTGCGGACGTAATTTTGAATATTACTCGGAAGACCCGCTCCTGTCCGGTAAATGTGCGGCAGCCGATACGAAGGGGGTGCAGTCTTATCCGGGAGTGGGAACTACGATTAAGCATTTTGCAGCAAATAATCAAGAGGATAACAGGATGTTTGGAAATGCACATGTTTCTGAGCGGGCACTCAGAGAAATTTACCTGAAAGGGTTTGAAATTGCGGTAAAAGAGTCTCAGCCGCTTTCACTTATGTCATCCTATAATCTGTTAAACGGAATTCATACGGCAAATGCCCGTGAGCTGTTGACTGCCATTGCCCGTGAAGAGTGGGGCTTTGAAGGTGTGATAATGTCTGATTGGCTGACTACAAGTTCGATGGGAGAAGTGTTTGGAAAATCAATGAAATACGCTAAATCCTCGGCGGCTATGTGCATCTATGCCGGTAATGATTTGATTATGCCGGGCGGCGAAGAGGATTTGACGGAAATTTTAAATTCCTACTATGGCAGGGATGAAGCGGTTGCGGGAATTGTGACGCTTCGCCATCTTCAGGAATGTGCGCTTCGTGTATTAAAGACAATTTTAAAAGCACAAGAGGCGTTAAATGAAGCGATAAAGGATTAGGAAAGATGAAAAAAATCAGAAACAGAAGAAAAAACAAATTTACTTATCAGCATACCATGTATGCCTGCTTTATCGGATATATTGTGCAGGCAATTATCAATAATTTTGTCCCGCTTTTGTTTCTGACATTTCAGAATTCCTATGGGATTCCGCTGGCAAAGATTACATTTCTGATTACGTTTAATTTTGGGCTGCAGTTATGTGTAGATCTTTTGTCAGCGGGATTCGTTGACCGGATGGGATACCGTCTGTCAGTGATTCTGGCGCATGTGTTTTCTGTTCTGGGTCTTGTGCTGCTGACCGTTCTACCGGATCGGTGTAACGATCCGTTTGGCGGGATTTTTATTGCGGTCATGGTCTATGCGCTGGGAGGAGGTCTGATTGAGGTCTTAATCAGTCCCATCGTGGAGGCATGCCCGACAGACAACAAAGAGATGGCGATGAGCCTTCTGCATTCCTTTTACTGTTGGGGGCATGTGGCGGTGGTGCTCTTGTCAACGCTGTATTTTCACTTTGTGGGAATTGAGCATTGGCGTTATCTGGCGCTTCTGTGGGCGCTTGTCCCGGCAGTCAACCTGCTACTGTTTCTTTTTGTTCCGATTGCGCCTCTTTTGGAAGATGGAGAAGAAGGGATGCGTGTCGGTCAATTGTTTCGCAGTGGATTTTTCTGGAATATGATGCTGCTTATGGTATGCGCAGGCGCCAGTGAGCAGGCGGTCAGCCAATGGGCGTCTGCCTTTGCGGAGAAAGGGCTGCAGGTCAGCAAGACCTTGGGGGATCTGATGGGACCTATGTTTTTTGCCGTTATGATGGGAATATCAAGGACGATTTTCGGTAAGTATGGAGATAAGATAAATCTGCGGGGCTTTATGAAGGCAAGCGCAATCCTTTGTATTGCAAGCTATCTGTTGATTGCAATATCGCCCTATCCTCTGCTGGGGCTGGTTGGCTGCGGAATCTGCGGGTTTTCCGTAGGAATTTTCTGGCCGGGAACTTTTAGCTTGGCTTCTGCCGGAATGAAGGGCGGGACGGCGATGTTTGCCTTTTTTGCACTTGCGGGAGACGTGGGCTGTTCATTCGGACCTACTTTGACGGGGCAGGTGGCTGCGGCTTTTGGGGAGAATCTGAAAGCCGGCATTCTTGCGGGAATCGTTTTTCCGGTGGTTTTGTTTGTGGGGCTTCATTTCTATAGGAAGCGTAGTTGAAGCAGCATGTAAGATAAATGCGGACAATAAATGTCGGTGTTTTGCTGTTTGAGCGAAAATCTTCCCGACATCTCCTTTCTTCATACGCACTTCTCCTGCAATATCTCCAACAGCGCACTGGCGCTGCTGGTATGGCTTCTGACTACGTCGGCATTTCTCTTTTCGGCTTCTTCCACGGCACATTTCACCATCTTATGGGAAACTGTATTGGTAAACAGCACGATTAAATCCGGACTTCCAATCTGCTTATCAAGCTTCGCCGGCATCTGTGTGAAAACTTTTGCTTTGCAGTTATGTTCCTTACAAATTTTTTTATATTGGCAGACCATGCGGTCATGCCCTCCGATAATTACTACGCTCATGATTTCTCCTTTCGTTAGATAATACTAACTAATGTTTATTCTACCTAACGAATAAGGGTTTGTCAATACAAAATGCAGTTTCCATTTCTTAACAGAAAAAATAAATCGAATTCCGTCAAATTTTAGTTAACAAATCAAAACGAAAGTGTTATAACATAATAGGGGAAAAATGGAGTGTAGGAGGTTATTTGAAAATGGAGAATTTGGTTGCAGTACTCATATGTCTGCCTTTTCTTCTGGCATTGTTGCCGCTGGCGGTTTCGAATGAAAAAGCCAGAGGATGTGTGATTTACGCCGGAGGGGCAGTTATTTTACTGCTGTCTGTAATTACGGCGGTTCTATGGTTTCAGGATGGGACAACGCTCATCTTTGATCTGCCGGCGTCGGAGATTTTTGACAAAATCATACTGGCAGGGGATTTTATCCTTATGTTTGTTATTATCTGGCTGTCTGTGAAGCATCATAAGACGGTAATTAGCTTTCTTTCCGTCATTCAGACGGGATTGGTCGTCTGGGTGGAGCTGTTTGGACCGAAGGTGGAGCATACGGCGCATATCCGTCTGGATTGGCTGAGTTTTATCATGATATTGATTATCGGTGTGATTGGCGTTGCTATCGGCATCTATGCAGTGGGATATATGCACGGATATCATAAGCACCATAAAGATATCCGTGACAGAAGAAGGTTCTTTTTTGCGATGATTTTTCTGTTTTACGGGGCAATGTTTGGTCTGGTGACTTCTATGAATATTATCTGGCTGTATTTCTTCTGGGAGATTACCAGCGTCTGCTCATTTCTTTTGATTGGCTATACCGGCACGAAAGAAGCGGTAGATAATTCATTCCGTGCTTTGTGGATGAATTTGCTGGGCGGGCTTGCGATTGCTGTTGCTATCGTCTATGCCATTTACGCAGAGGGGACGGTAAATCTTTATGATATCATTGAGAACGGAAAAAATGCAGGACTTTTAATTCCGATTGCCATGCTTGCGTTTGCCTGCCTGACAAAATCGGCGCAATTCCCGTTTTCGGGCTGGCTGCTTGGGGCAATGGTGGCGCCGACGCCGTCTTCCGCATTGCTGCATAGCGCTACAATGGTGAAGGCGGGGGTCTATCTTCTGGTGCGTCTGTCCGTTGCCTTAAACGGAAATAGCGTGGGACAAATGGTCTATATTATCGGAGGGTTTACTTTCTTTGCAGCATCGCTTCTGGCAATTTCCCAGAGTGACGGCAAGAAGGTGCTGGCATATTCTACGATATCCAATCTGGGGCTGATTGTGGCGTGTGCGGGAGTCGGCTATGAGGAGACATCGTGGGCGGCAATCTTTTTGATTATTTTCCATGCGGTATCGAAATCCATGCTCTTTCAGTGTGTGGGAGCGATTGAGAATGCGACTGGAAGCAGGGACATTGAGGATATGCAGGGGCTTGCAGTCCGTTATCCGAAGCTTGCGTTCGTCCTGATGGTCGGGATTGCAGGTATGTTCCTTGCGCCTTTTGGAATGTTGATATCCAAGTGGGCGGCGCTTCGTGCGTTTGTCAATGCACCAAGTACCCTCATGGTATTATTTATCGTATTCGGAAGCTCGACCACGATGTTTTACTGGACGAAGTGGTTCGCAAAAATATTAGGACTGCATGAGAGCCGCGGAGAGGATGTGACACAGCCGAGTGAATATATTTCCATGTATTTCCATGCAGTTTTCCTGATTTTGCTATGCGTCGGATTCCCGATCGTATCCAAGCATGTCATAGAGCCAATGATGCTTGATATGTATGGAGTGTCAAGCCCTGTGCTTTCCGAGGGTAATATTGCGATTATGGTCATTATGGTCTGTGCGATTTTCGTAGTGCCTACGATTAACTATTTGCTGACGAGGAAGGTGAAGGATCAGCCGGTCATTGTCTACATGGGCGGCGCGAACGCAGGAGATAATAAGAACTTTGTGGATTCTGAGGGAGAAGCAAAGGAGCTGCAGATATCCAATTGGTACATGGGGGAATGGTTCGGCGAGGATAAGATTTTCCGTCCTTCTGTAGCGTTTGGCACGCTGATGCTGGTGATTTTCCTGTGCGTGATTATTGGAGGTGCGATCTGATGTTTGGAGAATATTTAAATCGTTTTGTGATGATGTTTGTATTTCTGGTGGCGGCTCCTTTCATTGGCGGGTTATTGGACGGGATAGACCGGAAATTGTCCGCAAGGATGCAGGGAAGGAAGGGACCGGGAATTTTACAGCCGTTTTATGATGTGGCAAAGCTGACGCAGAAGCAGCTTCTTGCCGTCAATAAATTTCAGCTTCTGATGGTTATGTCTTATCTGTTTTTCGTGATGCTGTCCGGAGCGTTGTTTTTCGGAGGCTGTGATATGCTGCTGTGCTTTTTCTCACTGTCTACGGCTGCGATGTTTCTGATTCTGGCGTCTACCTCCACGCATTCGCCGTTTAGTACCATCGGTTCCCACCGTGAAATGGTGCAGATGATGGCGTATGAACCGATGGAGCTTTTAACGGCGGTAGGCTTTTATCTTGCAACGGGAACCTTTCGGGTGCTCGATATTGTAAAGGCGGATATACCGGCAATTTTATATGCGCCTGGATTTTTTGTTGGGTTTGTGTTCATACTTACCATTAAGTTCCGTAAATCGCCGTTTGACCTGAGCACGACGCATCATGCGCATCAGGAGGTCGTGAAAGGCGTGACTACCGAGATGGTGGGTATCGAATATGCGACTACGACGGTTGCGGAATGGTATGAAAATGTATTTCTGCTCGGCGTTGTGGCTCTGTTTTTCATCAATTCCAACCCGCTCAGTTATCTTGCGGCGCTTGTTGCGGTCGCAGTAGTATTTTTTCTGGAAATTTTGATCGACAACACCTCTGCCCGCGTGAAATGGCAGCTGATGCTTAAGCTGGCATGGGGAGTTACATTGATTACGGGCGGCTTGAATCTTTTGATACTGGAATTGATCCAGAGAAGATAGGAGGATTAAGATGAAGAATATACATAAATCGCCATGGCTTCTCCACTATGACGGATCAAGCTGCAATGGCTGCGATATTGAGGTGCTGGCATGTACGACGCCGGTGTATGACGTGGAGCGTTTCGGGGTGGTGAATACCGGAAATCCGATGCATGCGGATATTTTCCTGATTACCGGGGGAATTAACAGCCAGAATGAGGACGTGGTAAGACAGATCTACGAACAGATGCCAAGCCCCAAGGTGGTGCTTGCAGTGGGAACCTGTGCCTGTACCGGAGGAATTTTTAAGGAGTGTTACAATATCAAGGGCGGTGTTGACACCGTAATTCCGGTGGATATCTATGTTCCCGGATGTGCAGCGAGACCGGAATCTATCATTGATGGAGTGGTAAAAGCGGTGGCATTGTTCCAGAAAAAGCATGAGCAGGAAAAAGGAGAACGCTGATGGAAGATTTAGGATCAAATATTGTTAAAATAGAGCTGGTGGAGCTGCTTCCGATTATTATGGAGAAGAAAAACGATTATTGGAGACTGGCGCAGATCTGCTGTACCTTTCGGGAAGGAATCTATGAGGTCAGCTATTCCTTTGCGAAGGATTTTGAATTGGTAAATTATCGTCTCGTAGTTGATAAGGAAGAGATTGTACCGAGTATTTCACGTGTCTATAAGGCGGCGATTCTCTATGAGAATGAAATGCGCGAGCTGTTCGGGCTAAAGGTGGAATATATGAAGGTGGACTATCATGGCAAGCTGTACCGAATCAATGAGGAGACGCCATTCCTGGCAAAGGAGGAAAAGTAGATGGCAAAGAGAAGCATTGTACCATTTGGACCGCAGCATCCGGTTTTGCCGGAGCCGATTCATCTGGATTTGGTTTTAGAGGATGAGACTGTCATAGAGGCGGTTCCGTCCATTGGATATGTGCACAGGGGGCTGGAAAGCCTTGTGACAAAAAAGGATTTTAATGAAATGGTCTATGTCACGGAGCGTATTTGCGGAATCTGTTCCTTTATGCACGGAATGGGGTACTGTAATGCATTGGAGAAAATCATGCAGGTGGAGGTTCCGAGGCGTGCAGATTATCTTCGGACAATCTGGTGTGAAATGTCAAGGCTCCACAGCCATCTTCTGTGGCTGGGACTTTTAGCAGACGCTTTTGGGTTTGAAGCTCTGTTCATGCAGTCTTGGAGACTGAGGGAGAAAATTCTTGATATGTTCGAAATTTCTACCGGAGGGCGCGTCATCTTTTCCGTAAATAAGGTGGGCGGCGTGTTAAAGGATATGCCTTCTGACATGTTAAAGAGTTTTGTTTCTATTTTAGATGACATGGAAAAAGAGCTGAAGGAGACGACGACCGTATTTTTAAATGATTTTACGGTAAAAAGCAGGCTGGAAGGCGTTGGAATTATTACAAAAGACGACGCCATCCGCAGGGGCGCGGTGGGACCTATGATGCGTGCCAGCGGGATTGAAGTGGACATGCGCAAGACCGGTTATGCGGCGTATGGAGATATTGATTTTGAAATCATAACGAGTACAGAATGCGACAGTCTTGCCCGCTGCAAGGTACGTATCGGAGAGATTTTCCAGTCCATAGGAATTATCCGTCAGGCAGCGGCAAAAATCCCGCAGGGTGAGATTTCTGTTCCGGTAAAGGGAAATCCGGACGGGGAATATTTCGTGAGGTTAGAGCAGCCGCGCGGGGAAGCGTTTTATTATGTAAGGGCAAACGGAACGAAGTTTTTGGATCGGATGCGCGTGCGCACGCCGACCTTTGCAAATATCCCGGCGATGCTGCAGACGCTTAAGGGAGCGCAGTTTGCAGACGTTCCTCTTTTGATACTTACGATTGACCCCTGCATCAGCTGTACGGAACGATAGGAGGAAAAGAAATGGCACAGTTTATGGGATTAGCAAAGACAGTACTAAGGAATCTGTTCTCCAAACCGGTGACTACCTCCTATCCGGCAGTGCCGAGAGAGTATCCGGAGCGTACCAGAGGACATATTGAAATTCAGATTGAGGACTGCATTTTCTGCGGTCTGTGTATGCGGAGCTGTCCGCCCGGAGCGATACAGGTAAACCGTGGGACGGGAGCATGGACGATTAACCGGTTTGACTGTATCCAGTGCGGGTACTGCGTGGAAAAATGTCCGAAGAAGTGTTTGAGCATTGTACCGGGTTATACAGCGCCGGAGGAGAAGAAGCATACGACAAGCGTGGTGAAGCCTGCCGCGGAAGGAAACGCAGGACAGGCAGCGGCGGCAAAAGCGCCTGTAAAGGCTGAGGCTGACGCAAAGGCAGAATAGCACATGGAGGAAATTATGCACGAATATCATAAAGCGGTAGAATGGGTGGAAAAGGCAAATAAAGAGGCGGCAGAAAAAGGAGCTGCAAAAGTAAAGACATTGCATGTAACCTTTGGCGAAAGCTCCGGTTATTCACCGGAAGTCGTAAAGAATTATTTTGACGAGGCGGCAGCAGGAACGGCAAGCGAGGGAGCCGAATTTCAGATTACTGTCACCCGTTCCATGTTAAAATGTCCGCAGTGCGGGAAATTATTTGAGAAAAAGCTGTTAGATTATAAGTGTCCGGACTGCGGCGTGGAGGGCAATCCCACCGAATCGGGAAACGAGGTGGAATTGACAAGTGTGGAATGTGAGCAGTGATGGAAGCGGCAGAGGAGAAAACGGCAAAAAAAATTGTGATAAAGGGGCTGGTACAGGGAATCGGATACCGCCCCTTTGTCGCAGGGCTTGCAGAAGAATATGGGATTACCGGATGGGTAAAAAATACAGCGGGAATTGTTACCGTAATGGCAGAGGGAAAGAAATGTCAGGTGGAACAGTTCCTTTTGGCGCTTAAGGAGCGAAAGCCGGAGGGCGCGCGGGTGGATGCGGTTTTGGAATCGGATACTGCACGGGCTGGTGCAAAGGCGTTCGTAATTGAGGCGAGCGCTTCGGCGGCAGAAGAGACGGAAGTTCCGTTTCTTCCGCCGGATCTGCCGACTTGTCCGAGCTGCAGGAAAGAGCTTTTGGACAGCCGGAACCGAAGATACCGTTATCCGTTCATCAGTTGTACTTCTTGTGGTCCGCGTTACAGTATCCTCGAGAGGATTCCATATGACAGACCGTCGATTACCATGCGGGATTTCGCACTCTGTGAGGAATGTCAGGGAGAATATCAAAGAAAAGGAGACGTCCGCAGGCATGCCCAGACGATTGCATGTCCGGATTGCGGACCTGCGCTTTCTTATGTGGAAATCCGGGGAACGGAAGGTATGGATACTTGCATTGGAGCAGGAAAGAGACAAGGGAAGGAAAAAGATGCGGCAGAAGAACTGAAAACGGCAGCGCTGCGGGAAGCAGAAGCGGAGAAAAGAGCAGCCCTGTGCCTGCGGTCCGGCGGGATCGTTGCGGTCAAGGACATCGGGGGCTTTCATCTTGCCTGTTCTCCCTATTGCAGTTCTGCGGTAGAGGCGCTGCGGCAGATGAAAGGGAGGGAGAAAAAGCCGTTTGCGGTATTGTTTCCCGATATAGAATCGGTCGGGCAGTATTGCAGCGTGGACTTGCAGGAAGAAGAGCAGCTGCTGTCGGTTCCAAGACCGATAGTATTGCTTGCTGCAAAAGAGTGCCAGGGGCAGACGGAAGGAGGGGCTGCGGCAGAAACAACTGTAGCAGATGCGAAAGACTGCGGCGGTCTTATGCAGTTTGCAGAAAATGTCTGCGGTCTTAGCCCGGATATCGGCGCAATGCTGCCCTGCAATCCTCTTCAGATTCTGCTTGCGGAGAATCTTGGACCGCTTGTAATGACCAGTGCAAACTGTTCCGGTGAGCTGATCATTACGGAAAATGAGCAAATGCTCTCGTGGATGCTGCAGGCAGCCCGGCTTGTGGACGTTCCGCTCGGCGTTTTACAACATGAGAGGAGAATCGTGACGCCTTTGGATGATTCGGTTGTGCGCATTGCGGCAAAAAGGCGGCAGGTCATCCGCAGAGCAAGGGGAATGGTGCCGGAGCCTGTGAAGCTGCAAAAAGATACCGGTGAGGTATTTGCGGCAGGCGGGGATTTGAAAGCATGCTTTTGTTTTGCGGAAGGAGGAAGGGCGTATTTAAGCCAGCATCTGGGGGATTTGCAGGATGAGGAGAGCTATAGAATGTATGAGCGGGAAACAGAGCGCATCCGGCGGCTTTTTGGATTTTCTCCGAAATATGCCGCATCCGACCTGCATCCGGCGTATATGTCTGTGAAATTGGCCGAGCGGATGCATGCGAAATGGCAGTTGGAGAAAAAGGTCTTTCAGTTCCAGCATCATTTTGCCCACGGCGCTTCCGTGATCGCGGAGCATGGACTGCAAGGGAAGGTTCTGTGCGTAGCATTTGACGGAACCGGATACGGAACTGACGGAAGTATCTGGGGAAGCGAATTTCTGCTCTGGGACGGAATCGGGATGAAGCGCATGGCACACCTGATTCCGGTGCACATGCCAGGAGGAGACGAGGGCGCAAGGAATACGAAGAGCATTCTCTATGGGTATTTCGCTTCCTTCGGAACGGAGTTTGAGCAAAAGCTAAAGGGGCGGTGGGAAAAACTGCCGTGGCTGAATGGAGATCATTACCGGCTGGTAAATTCGGCGATTGCCTGCGGTGTCAATACGGTAGTTTCTTCTTCGATGGGGAGGCTTTTCGATGCAGTGAGTGCATTGCTTGACATCTGCGGTTATAATGAATATGAAGGAGAAGCCCCTATAGAGCTGGAATATCTGGCTGCAAAAACAAAGAAAGCATATCCGCTTCAGATAGAATGCACAGAGGGCTTGCTGGGGAATACAGAGCATTTATTTCAAAACATGATAGATGCAGTTTGTCTTGGCGTGCCGAGGGAGGAGCTTGCCCGCGGATTTATCGTGGCTGTTGCGGATTTTGTTCATGAAATATGTTCCCGTCTGGCAGCAGAAGTCTGGGAGGACTCGGTGCAAAAGCAGGCTGCGCTTGGCGGCGGAACTTTCCAGAACCGGATTCTGCTGGAGGAGACAATCAGAAGGCTTGAGGCAGAAGGTTTTCAGGTATACATGAACGAACAGGTTCCGGCAGGTGACGGCGGCATCTGTCTGGGACAGGCATATCTATGCGGTATGCAGAGTGGTCAAGAATCCCCGCTTTGCCGCAGGCAAACTCGAAATGGGGCGGATTCTGTTACAGTAAAGCCGAAGGCCGAACTGTAACAAAACAAAAGGAGGAAAGCAGCATGTGTGTAGCATTGCCAGGAAAAGTGGTTTCAGTGGAAGGGAAAAAGGCGTTGGTGGATTTTTCCGGGAATCAGGTAAACGCCTATACGGGACTGGTAAACGTAAATCCGGGGGATTATGTTCTGGTTCATGCGGGCTGTGTGATTCAGAGCATGAAACAGCAGGAGGCGGAAGAAATTCTGGAATTGATGGGTGAGATAGATTCATGAGAACAATGGAAGATATAGCATCATATTTAAGGGAGTATGACGGGAGAACGTTAAAGCTGATGGAAGTCTGCGGAAGCCATACGGCGGCGATTTCCAAATTTGGCATCCGCGGAATGCTTTCACCGAAAATACGGCTGGTCAGCGGTCCGGGATGTCCGGTCTGTGTGACGCCGTCTGCCTATATTGACAGGCTTTTGGAGCTCGCAAAGGAGAAGGATACCTGTGTGGTGACATTCGGGGATATGCTCCGGGTTCCGGGCAGCAGGGGAAGCTTAAGTGCGGCAAGAGGAGAAGGGGCGTCTGTGGAAATGGTGTATTCTCCGCTGGACACTCTAAAGCTGGCGGCGGAAAATCCCGGTATCACATATGTGTTTGCAGCAGTGGGCTTTGAGACGACGGCTCCGGTCTATACGCTGCTTTTGGAGGAGGCAATCCGTGGAGGATTTACCAATATCCGGCTTTTGACGGCGTTAAAGACAATGCCGCAGGCAATTCGGAATCTTATGCAAGAGGGTGGGGAAATCGACGGATTTCTGGCGCCCGGTCATGTCTGCGCTGTAATCGGAAGCGATGCATTTCTTCCGTTGGCAAAGGAATTTCAAATTCCTTTTGCGGTATCCGGCTTTGGGGACAGGGAACTTTTGCTTGCAATTTACGGTCTGGTGCGGATGGCAAAAGAAAGAGAAGCGGCGGTGAAGAACTTCTATCCGTCCGTCGTCACGCCGCAGGGAAACCTGATAGCGAAAAAAAAGCTGGAAACGTATTTTATGCCCTGCGACGCTGTGTGGCGGGGAATGGGAAATATCCCGTTATCCGGGCTTTTGCTGAAAGATGCATATAAGAGGTATGATGCAGGGAGCGCATCTCTTATAGAGGATAAAAAGCTGAATCATGGATGCCGCTGCGATAAAATATTGACAGGGAAGCTTATGCCGCAGGAATGCCCGCTTTTTGGCAGAAGCTGCACACCAGGCAGCCCGCAGGGCGCATGTATGGTTTCTTATGAGGGAAGCTGTTATCAGAATTATTTAAGTGACGGAGGAAATGCATGAATAAAATCAGGATGGAACACGGCAGTGGAGGCCGTTCGACGGGAGAGTTGATAGAGCAGATTTTTGCAAAGGCATTTTCGAATGAGATATTGTCTGCAATGGAGGATGCGGCAGTTGTGGAGGGAACTCCAAGGATTGCCGTCACCACCGACAGTTTTGTGGTCACGCCCTTGGAATTTCCGGGAGGAGATATCGGACGGCTTAGTATCTGCGGAACTGTCAATGACCTTTTGATGCGGGGGGCTGTGCCGAAATATATCACCTGTGGTTTTATTTTGCAGGAAGGGGCGGATACTGTTCAGCTGAAGCGTCTGGTAAACTCTATGGCAAAGACTGCGAAAGAAGCGGGCGTACAGATTATTGCCGGGGACACCAAGGTGGTTGAGGGGAACGGGGGAATATTTATCAATACTACCGGAGTCGGATTCGTACCGGAGGCGATTGACATTTCCTCTGCAAACGGAAGGGCGGGAGACGTCATTCTGGTATCCGGCAGTCTGGGGGATCATCATGCGGCAATTTTGAGCAGCCGGATGGGAATTAAAAATACAATTACAAGCGATAATGCGCCGTTAACCGACATGGTAAAAAAGCTTTTGGATGAAAATATACAAATACGCACGCTGAGGGACGTGACAAGGGGCGGTCTTGCAACCGTGTTAAAGGAGCTTGCAGTTTCCAGCGGAATGCAGTTTGAAATTGAAGAAGGCGCCCTGCCGATCAATCTGCAGGTTTGGGATTTCTGCGGTTTGTTGGGGTTAGATCCGCTTTATATGGGAAATGAGGGGAAGCTGATTGCCCTTGCGGCAAAAGAGGATGCAAGGAAGGCATTGGAAATCATGCGCAGCGCAGAATATGGGGAAAATGCAGCCATCATCGGAGAAGTTATGGAACCGGAGACAGAGTCAGAGAGGGGACGGCTGATTTTAAAGACAAGAATCGGCGGCAGAAGAGTGCTGGATATCTTACAGGGCGAAGGTCTGCCGCGGATCTGCTGACATATTATGCGAAGCAAAATCGGCTTCACATAATCGGATGGACGGCGCAAAATCGGCGCCTTTTATGAGAATCCAAAAGCAGGATTCTCATAAGCTATATTATTTAATGTGGTTTTTAATCGCTTCAAAACTCTCTTTGCTGATGACATGCTCCATGCGGCAGGCGTCTTCAGCCGCAATATGCTCGTCTACGCCGAGGCGTATCAGCCATGCGGTCAGCAGCTTGTGGCGCTCATAGATCATTTCCGCAATTTCCTTTCCGGCATCGGTCAGATAGATAAATCCCTCGGGAGTTACCGTAATGTGGTTCTTCTCACGCAGGTTCTTCATAGCGACGCTGACGCTGGATTTTTTGAACCCGAGTTCATTGGCAATATCGACAGAACGTACAACCGGGCGTTTTTGGCTTAAGATAAGTATGGTTTCAAGATAGTTTTCTGCGGATTCGTTTGTAGTCATTGAAAATCCCCCTAATAGTTCGTTGTATGCCATGCTCTGCAGCAAGTAATTTGTCTTCGGCATCATTTCATATAATTACTTAACATTATAACACAATTATAATTGATTTCAAATATTTTAGAAGTGGATGTTGTGCTTCTGTGGTATTTATAATGGGTATATGATACAATCAATTTGAAACAGTGATATGAGGAGGATGTGAGATGGCTGCATTCAATGAAGATACGAGAGTAAAAATACCTGCTACAATACAGTTTCTTAGATTAGGGTATGAATATCAGTCTATGAGGGAGGCAGATATAGATTTTCATACTAAAATATTTATAAATCGGTTCAAACCGGCTCTTGAGAGGGTGAATGGCAGACAGTTTTCTTATAATGAAATAAAAGAGATTTTAACAGATATCAATCATGTTATTAAGAATAATGATTTAGGAAAAGAATTTTATAATTGGCTGGTTAATCCATTGGAGCGAGTGAAATTAATTGACTTCAAGGACTTTACGAACAATGATTTTGCAGTGGTTGATGAACTGCCTTTTTCGATTGTCGCCGGAACAGAAGAGGGGTCTTTTCGACCTGATATCAATATATTAATAAATGGGATTCCGTTAGCTTTTTTAGAGGTCAAAAAGCCGAATAACGAAGGTGGTATACAAAAGGAATTTGACCGAATGCTGAATCAGAGACTGAAAAATCCTGATTATAAAAAATTTTTTCATATGATACAGCTTGTTTCTTTCAGCAATAATATGGAGTATGCGCAAGAAGATGATGCGGAAGATGTGAAGGCCGGTTCTTTTTATACAACACCAAATGGAAGAAATACAAGTTTTTCTTTCCTTCGAGAGGATGAGGAACTATATCATTTGGATTATCCGTACAAGGAAATTTCAAAGGATACGATTAAATATGTTATGAAGGACTGTGGATATAGACAGTCAGAGACGGATACGCCGGAATTTGAGCAGAACTTAAGGGTAGATACACCATGTAATAGTTTTGTAACTTCTGTGTTTGACAAAGAGAGATTTATTTTTTTCCTGCAATATGGAATGATATTTGTAGATGGTAAAGTGCCGGAAAAGCATATTATGCGTTATCCGCAGTTTTTTGCTGTCAGAAAAATTATTGAGAGATTAGAAAAAGGAGGAAAGGGTGGAATTATTTGGCATACGCAAGGTTCTGGAAAAACGGGTTTGGCAGCATTTGCGAATCGTGTGATACGAGATTATTATGCGAAGAATAATGTAAATACCCGATTTTTCTTTGTTGTTGATCGGATAGACCTCCTCAGACAGGCATCAGTAGAGTTTAAAAATCGTGGCTTGAATGTTGTTAACTGTAATAGTAAAGCTGAGTTTGCAGCAGAACTGAATAAACCATTATCCACCAATATTGATTCTAAATCTATTGGTGAAATTTGTGTTGTGAATATCCAAAAGTTTGAGGGAAGTATGCCGGAAGCGAAGAATGATTATCATGCCAATGTTCAAAGGGTATTTTTTGTGGATGAAGCACATAGAAGTTATTCTTCAACAGGAGAATTTTTTAAAAATCTTATGACTTGCGATTTGGATGCAGTTTATATTGCGCTGACAGGTACGCCTCTTCTTAGTAAGAAAGAACGGTCAAATTTAAAGTTTGGTGATTATATACATAAGTATTTTTATGATAAATCAATTGCAGATGGATATACTTTACGGATAAAAAAAGAAAACATTGATACAGTTGCAAAATCAGAAATTAAGAAAAATCTTGAGATAGAAGACCGTAAATTAGAAGATAAGGATGTGTATGAATCAGATGCTTATGTTAAGGCGTTGGGGCAGTTTATTGAAAAAGATTTTATAAATTTCCGTTTGCAAAATGCAGACAAAACAATCGGTGGGATGATTGTCTGCAAAACCAATTTACAGGCAAGAAAAGTACATGACTGGTTCAAACATAATTCGGCTCTTATCACAGGTCTTGTTATAACAGATGCCAGCGATCCTTTACAGTCAAAAATCAATAAGAATAATCAGGATAATTTTCGTGATACATTGGTGCCAGATATGCTAATTGTCAATTTTATGCTTACGACTGGGTATGACGTTAAGCGGTTGAAGAAAATGTATCTTCTTCGCGGACCACATGCACAATCTCTATTACAGACGATTTCAAGGGTAAACAGACCTTATAAATCGCCTACAGGGAAGGTATATAAATATGGCTATATCGTGGATTTCGTAGATATAGAGCAGGAGTATGATAAGACGATAGAGGCTTATATAAGGGAACTGGAAGCAGACTTAAATGAAAATGGAGAAAATGAAGGTTCCTTAACGGGTTTGGTGATTGATAAAGAGGATATCAATAAAAAATATCATAGATATGTGGATGAGTTGGAAGACATTTACCCTACTGATAATTTGGAGAGATTTTCCAGACAATTAAACTATTATAATAAGGATATTCTTTTAAAAATCAGAAGATTGTTGAATGGTATAAAAGAGTGTGAGACAGAATTTATTTTATCCAGGGCGATGGACTATGCGGCACAGGTTGATTCTGTCAAAAACAGGCAGTTGCTCCGCTTAGTGCAGAACAGAATCGACATGATTAATTTATCAACGAATACGGTTGAGATGATGGATGTCATTTCTAACGATGAAGTAATAGAAATCTTGTATGAGTTCATTAAAACAAAAGTTATTATAATGGATTTGGGACAGTTGACGCCGGATAATCCCAAATTTCAAAGATTTGAAAAGGTTGTCAGAGAGGTTCAGACGGAAATTAAAAATAACAAAAATAAAGGTGATATCAAGATTGTCAAGTTGAACCAATTATTGCAGGAAATTTTTGATAAGCTATCTATTTCAGATTTGTCAGATTTGGAATCTATTACTGATGAATTGCTAGAGGCTCTGAAGCGGGCAAGAGATATTAACTATGAAAATGAAAGACTGGCGACTCTCTATGGCGGAAATTACGCATTTGTAAAGACTTATCAGAATGCAATAGAAAATTATTCTGCTGATAAATCTGATATTGAAAGGATGTTGGTTCTTATTTATGAAGTTGTTAAAGATGTGGTTGATTCAGAAGTTGTAGTGGTTCAAGGAAGGAAAAATTTTGCAGATTCCATTAAGAGCAAGGTTACAGCACAACTTTTAAAAGAAAAAATCTTTTCAAAAATTAAGGTGTTTTATGACCAGATATTAAATGAGTTATATACAAATATACAGTTGTTTAAGTAGGAGATTATTATATGCCGGATATTTTTACGTTAGAAGCAAAAATCAAAGAGATCATTGATGAGTTAAAGGGATTGTGCCAGACGAACGGTTTGGCGAATCAGGCGAGCGAGGAAGTGGTGATTACTTCTGTATTTTTGTACAAGTTCCTAAATGATAAATTTATGGAAAATTTGAAAAGTTTTGCAAATGAGTTGGGGATATCATATGAAGATGTGTTGCAAAATAACAATGATGAAATGGAAGCATTTTACTGTGCATATCCGCAGGATGTGGCGTTTACATACGATGAAACGATTGAATATCTTATAAATAGGGTTTCTCATCCTGAATTTTATAAGTTGTTTGATGATGCATTAGAAAAGATTTCTAATGATACGAAAAATGAGGCGTTTTCTATAGATACTGCGGATGGCGGAAGAAAGCCTTTGTTTACAAGAATAACGGAAAATGTAGAAGTTTCAAAGCGTAATAACTTTGCAAAAAATATATTTGGAATAATCAGTCAGGAAAGATTTGATTTCGGAGAGGCATTTAAAAACAATTTTGATTTTTACAGTACGATTTTTGAATATTTGATAAAAGACTACAATGTGGCAAGTGGTGTATATGCAGAATATTTTACACCACAGGCGATTAGCTCTATTATTGCAAAGATTCTTGTGAATATGTCTCCTGTAGAGGATAAGTTGTATGATATATATGATCCTTCTGCGGGTTCTGGTTCACTTGTCTTGCATTTGGCAAATGAATTGGGAGAAGGTTCTTTCGGAGATAAAGCGCAGGTTTATACGCAGGATATTTCGGGAAAGTCATCAAGGTTTTTAAGAATTAATATGATGCTGAATGGGTTGACAAATTCATTGGACAATATTATTGAAGGTGATACACTGGATACTCCTGCACATTATAATATATCGCATGAACCTTCATCCGGCGTAAAACAATTTGATTATATTACTTCAAATCCTCCTTTTAAGATGGACTTTAGTTCTACGCGCGATAGTATCGAGCAGAAATGGGTGGAAGCAGATGAAAGAGATGGAATCAGGAGATTTTTTGCGGGAATTCCTAAAATCCCAAATAAGAAAAAGGAATCTATGGGAATTTATCTTTGCTTTATTCAGCATATTTTGTGGTCATTAAAAGATAATGGAAAAGCTGCGATTGTCGTACCAACTGGATTTATTACGGCACAGTCTAGTATTGAAAAGACAATCCGCCGGACGATTGTAGAGAAAAAGTGGCTAAAGGGTGTGATTTCTATGCCTTCTAATATTTTTGCCAATACAGGTACGAATGTATCGGTTCTCTTTATTGACAAGTCAAATAAAGAAGGAAAGATTATGCTTCTTGATGCATCAAAGCTCGGCAAAAAAATTAAGGATGGAAAGAACCAGAAGACGGTGCTTAGTGCAGAAGAAGTAGAGAAAATTGAAGACACATTTATCAATCAGAAGGTGGTTGATGATTTTAGCGTGTCCGTTTCGTATGAGGAAATTGAGGCGAAGAATTATTCTTTGTCTGCCGGGCAGTATTTTGAAGTAAAGATTGAGTATGTGGAATTGTCAGAAGAAGAGTTTCAGAAGAGAATGTTGGGATATCATACGAGGTTGGAGCAGCTTTTTGCGGAGGGGAAAACGCTGGAAGAGAAAATTAAGGAGCAATTGGGGGGGTTAAGGTATGAATAGTGGAAAACAAACAACAATCGGAGAAGTTTGTAGCAGATTTAGCAGTGGAAAAGCAATAATGGCTTCCGAGATAAAGCAGAAAGGGAAATATCCGGTATTTGGTGGAAATGGTATAAGAGGATATGCAAGTATATATAATTTTGACGGAGAGTGTGCAATTATAGGAAGACAAGGCGCTTATTGCGGGAATGTAAGATATTTTTCTGGAAAGGCGTATATAACGGAGCATGCAATTGTAGCTTGTGCAAAGCCAGAATATGATACTGGTTATTTTGCGTATAAATTGTCTCTGCTAAATTTAAGCAAATATCAAGGTCAGTCTGCACAGCCGGGATTATCTGTTAACACTTTATCAAAAATAAAAATAGATTTTCCGTCATTGGAAACACAAAAAGAAGTGTTTGCTGTTTTAAATTCAATTGATAAAATGATTGAGAATAATAGTAAAGTTAATATTGAATTGGAAGCAATGGTAAAGACGATTTATGATTATTGGTTTTTACAGTTCAATTTTCCGGATGAAAATGGAAAGCCATATAAATTATCTGGCGGAAAGATGGTTTGGAATGGAGAATTAAGACAAGAAATTCCAGAAGGTTGGAAGGAAGGGAGATTAAATTATTTTATAAAAAATGATAAAGGTGGAGATTGGGGAAAGGATAGAGAACAAGGAAATTATAAAAAAAAAGTGACTTGTTTACGTGGAGCGGATTTTCCAGCCATAAGTGGGTTGACAAAATTAGAAGCTCCTGAAAGATATATTCATGAAAAAAATAAATATAAGGTATTAGAAGATGGAAATCTAATAATAGAAATATCTGGTGGAAGCCCAACTCAATCTACAGGAAGAATTTGTTATATAAACGAAAATGTATTGAAGAGATTTGAGAATGACATCATTACGTCAAATTTTTGTAAAGCGATAGAGCTGAATAATAAAAAGTATATGTACTGGTTTTATGTTTTTTGGTGTAAACTATATGAATATAATGTTTTTTTCAAATATGAGGGAAAAACGACAGGTATAAAAAATCTTTTATTTGACATGCTTTGTTATGATTATAAGATTATTATTCCAAATGAATCAGTAATAAAAAAGTATGATAAAAAGGTACAAGGTTTATTTGATATTATACAAAAAAACCAATTAGAAAATCAGGAATTAGCTTCACTTCGTGATTTTCTGTTGCCGTTGTTAATGAATGGACAAGTTAGTTTTAAGGAGGGTGATAGTTATGAAAAATACATTTCCTAAAGACATCATGGATTGTATGAAAGATTGTATTTTATCTATTTTCTGGGCAAAAAAAGATATTGTGGATTTCTTTTCGAATAGCGGCTGCACAACCAGAGATTTGCCATTAGATAGAGAGGTAAAAGAATTATCCAGAGCAGCAATTGTAGATAAAATTTTTCATAATTTAGAAGCATGTTAAAGGCATTAACAGAGTGGAGCTATTTTAATCCATACTATTTTAAGGAATTAGGAAAATTAGATGAAAATGTTGCAAAAAGAAATATTGCACATTTAAGGCAACTGCAGGAACTCAGAGATGAGAAAATTAAACGGGACAGAAGGCGAAAGGAAGAACAGGAGAAAAATCGGGAAAGTGCTTCTGTTACCATGAGCGAATTGAGAGAGAAATATTTGAATTTATTTTGGAAAAAAGATTCAAACGGGAAAGAAATAAATAGTCAAACAAGGGGCTATTTGTTTGAAGATTTTTTAAGGGAATTATTTCTTAAAGAAGGAATGGAAGTTACTGAGCCATTTAAAATAAAAGGTGAGCAAATAGATGGAGCATTTAAATACGAGGGTGAGCACTATATACTGGAAGCAAAATGGCAGGATGCGCAGAGTGCATCAAATAGTCTCTATCAGTTTGCAAAGAAAACAGATGGAAAAATGTATGGCAGAGGATTTTTCATTTCAGTAAATGGCTTTTCTCCGGATTCAGTGAAAGTTTTAGTAATTGGAAAGGCAATCAATACGATGTTAGTAGATGGTGAAGACTTAGTGATGATTACAGAAGAACGGTATTCTTTAAAAGAACTGTTAGATAGTAAGATTAAAGCGGTACAGACTATGGGGAGAATTTATGTTCATATTGATGATTTGACACATAAGATTAAGGAATAACTCAGGATTGCAGTTTGGGTAAGATATAAAATTTAAATGGAAGTATTCAAATTTCATTTGTTAATTTGGGCGCTTCAGATTGAAATTGGATCTTATAAATTTCTTCTATACATCATAAATGTATTGCGGAACGCAAGCAAATAGGGTACAATATAACTATGAAAATCATGGTTCTGAATTTTCATAAGAGGCGATGATTTGCGCTGTAAAACAAGTGTGTAAAGCGCATTGTTAGTAAAGGAGCAAAAATATGGCAAGAACGTCAAACGTATTTGTACGAGTAGAACCCGAAATCAAGGAGCGGGCAGAGAAAATACTTGAACAATTAGGAATACCTATGTCAAACGCAGTGGGTATGTTTTTACGTCAGATAGTATTTCAACGGGGAATACCTTTTGAAATGAAACTTCCGTCATTCGAAGAGCCTGTTGCCGTTCGTTCACTTACGAAGGAACAGTTTAATACAGAGATTAATAAGGGCATGGAAGATGTACGCGCAGGCAGAGTATACTCTGCGGATGATGTTGAAGCCGAAATGAAACAGGAGTTCGGCATATGAAATATAAAATAGTATACACAGATGGAGCAAGAAGAGATTTGCATAATATTTACGGATATATCTCTAATACTCTTCTTGCGCCGCAGACAGCAGCAGAACAAACACAGAGAATCATGAAAGAAATTCGTTTACTTGATGAAATGCCGATGCGGCATCGTCTGTATGATGATGAGTTGTGGCATAATCAAGGATTAAGATTTTTTTCTGTGGACAATTATCTTGTGTTTTATCTGTTTGACGGAACTACAGACACAGTAAAAATTGTTCGTATTATGTATGGCGGGCAGGACGTCCGTCAACAGCTAACTAAAGTAAAAAATGAATATTAACGTCAATTCACCGCATTTTCCTGCGGTACATCTTTATAAATTTAACAATTCCCCCAATCAGAAAGAACAATCCGAGCACAAACATTAGAATGCCTGCCGCCAGATTTTCCGGCAGCAGGTAGACGCCCAAAAAGAACAGCAGGAAAATGACAGCCGCAAAAAATAACAGAAGCAGAACCAATAGTGGATAACGGATCCATTTGCTGAATTTATGATTGGAACTGACTTCAATACTGCCTTCTATAAATAAATCAAGTACAAGCTCAAGAACAAATTCAATGAAAAAGTCCATTTTCTACCTCCCGGGAAATTTTAATTAACGATTGCCAGATTTTGGCTTCCGCTTACAATAAAGCCGATATTGCCAATTGAGCCGCCGGACGGGATACTGCCGTTATAATCCTTGGATGTGATGTGCAGCGTACTTCCCGAAACGGAATAATCCCCGTTCCATCCGTCAGAAAGGGTAATTGCTCCGCTAAAAGGCACGTCAACGTTCCAAGAGGTACAGTCCTTGCCGGAATTGTTCTGTAAAGTCAGCTCATATTGGTAAAAGGAGCTTCCGTCAGACTCCCAGCTGTTTATCAAGTTGGCTGTAAAGGTAATTTCACCGTTGTCAAGAGAAACCGCCGGTTTTGTTTCGGGCTGGCCGGCGGGAAGATTTTCCTCTGTTACAGCGTCTTGGGAGGACTTTTCTATGGGAGCGGTTTGGGTTGGAGCCGGTGTGTCTTGGGCGGCTTTTCCGGTCAGCATTTCATAGAGCCATTTGCCAGAAGCGCTCAGGTCGTCCGCCGTAAAGCCGGCGGTCTTGCCGCAGCCGCTGTTTAGGATGGCGGAAGTTTCGGCTTTGTTGGAGAGGTTCCATGCGACATAGCTGATACCATATTCATTCATGACACTGACCCACTGATTTGCCTGATTTTCGTCTATGGCGCCGTTTCCACTTGCGTCGCAGATTCCGTATTCCGTTACAAAAATCGGAAGACCGGCATTGATTGCAGAAATCATTGTGCTGCGGAGAGAGTCAGTGTGCGTTGCAGCATAAAAGTGAAGGGCATACATAATGTTCTCATAGCCGGTAATCGGGTCAGCCGCTGCCTGATCTACGTATTGTGACCAGTTTGGTGTGCCGACGATAATAATCCCATCGTTGTCGTAGGAACGGATAACCGGAATAACTTCTCCGGCATAGGATTTGATATTGCTCCAGCTTGTGCCGCCGTTCGGTTCGTTGCAGATCTCATAAAGTACATTGTCATATCCGGCATACAATTCTGCCATCTCAGCAAAAAAAGCCTTTGCTTCATCCTTATGTGTGTTGGGATTGCTGTCTGAGAGAATATGCCAGTCAATGATTACATACATACCCAGTTCCGTTGCATATTCCACACCGCTTTTGACGAGTTCTTTCAATGCGTTTTGGTCGCCGCCGTTGCAATAGCCGCCGTATTCTGCGGTATACATGGCGAGGCGGATGACATTAACATTCCATTCTTCTTTCAGCTGCCGGAAGCATTCCCGGTTCACATAGTCGGGGAACCAGGCAAGTCCATGCGTGCTGATGCCTTTTAATTGAACGGGGGCGCCGCTGCTGTCGGTGAGTCTGGCATCGTTTACGCAGAGCGCTCCTGACGAAACCGGAGACAGCGGTGCAGGGGAATCCTCTGTGTCCGATGGTTCCGTGTACTGCAGGTTTTCGTTCTGCCGTTCTGTGTCAGGGAGATATTCACTGTCTGCCGTTTTTGTCATGTCATCTGCCGGCTGTTCGGGAGCTTCCGTATTCGTTTTTGGGGAGGTATCGTCTGCAATATTTTCCTCTGCCTCGGCAGGCTGCTCTGTCGGTAAAGTTGCTGCCGTTTCTTTTGCGCATCCTGCCATAAATATGGACAGTGCCAGTAAAATGACTGCGGCTGTTGTGTGAAAATTTATTTTTCTCATCGTAAATCCTTTCTTGTGTGCGGATTTGGAATAGTTCCTTTATGATAAATATTATAACAGAAGCAGAGATTTTCATCTACGTATGAAAGAAAAAAGAAAATAGTTCTTGACAACTAAAAAGTGTTAGAATATACTAACTATGAGAAGAGCAAACCATGTTGGAGCATTCTGCGCGAAAGCTTCGGCGCCAGATAAAGAAAGAAGATGATTAATGATGCCCTTGACAATGGCGAATGCAGGAGAACCGAACGTCATCCGTAAGGTAGGCGGCAAGGAAGAAACCAGAAGATTTTTAGAGAATCTCGGATTTGTTGCAGGTGGAGTAGTGACTGTGATATCTGAAATCGGCGGCAACATGATCGTGAATGTAAAAGATTCAAGAGTTGCTATCGGTAAGGATATGGCAAATAAAATTATGATAGGTTAAAGTAAGCCCACGATTCATAAATGAATCCTGGGATGAAGAGGAAGGCCCACGATTCGTAAACGAATCCTGGGATGAAGAGGAAAGCCCACGATTCGTAAACGAATCTTGGGATGAAAGGAGTAGATATGAAAACATTAAAAGAAATTCCGTGTGGTAAAACGGTAAAAGTTACAAAGCTTACCGGAGAAGGACCGGTAAAGAGACGGATTATGGACATGGGAATCACAAAGGGGGTTGAAGTTTTTGTGAGAAAAGTAGCGCCGCTTGGTGATCCGGTTGAAGTGACGGTTCGGGGTTATGAATTGTCTCTGCGAAAAGCAGATGCAGAAATGATAGTGGTAGAGTAATTTTTTTTGTCTGCGCGTTAGAAGGCGCTAACAAATGGTAGCTACATGTAATAAGGGATAGTAAAGAACAACAAAAAAGGAGTAAGAAAATGTCTGTAAAAATAGCGTTGGCAGGTAATCCGAACTGCGGAAAAACAACATTATTTAATGCACTGACCGGTTCAAACCAGTTTGTAGGAAACTGGCCGGGTGTTACGGTAGAGAAAAAGGAAGGGCGTTTGAAGGGACATAAAGACGTCGTTATCATGGATCTTCCGGGAATCTATTCCCTTTCTCCGTATACGTTAGAGGAAGTGGTTGCAAGAAATTATCTGATTGGTGAGCGTCCGGATGCGATTATCAATATCGTAGACGGAACGAATATTGAAAGAAACCTGTATCTGTCCACACAGTTGATGGAGCTTGGAATTCCGGTTGTCATGGCCGTGAATATGATGGATCTTGTGAAAAAGAACGGCGATACCATCCGTGTTGAGAAGCTTTCCGAGAAATTAGGCTGTGAAGTCGTAGAGATTTCTGCCTTGAAGGGAACAGGTATTACAAAGGCAGCAGAAAAAGCAGTTGCGCTTGCAACGAATAAGAAGGCAACGCCGGCAGTTCATAGCTTCGCAGCGGAAGTAGAAAGCGCTATTGAATCTGTAGAAGCAAAGCTTGGAAACAGCGTTGCCGATGAGCAGAAGCGTTTCTTTGCAGTCAAGCTTTTAGAGCGTGACGATAGGATTTCGGAAATGCTGAAAAACGCTCCGAATGTAGAGGAGGAAATCAAGCAGTTAGAAGAAGCAATGGATGACGATACGGAAAGTATCATTACCAACGAGCGTTATGTATACATATCTTCTGTGGTGAAAGGGTGCTGCACAAAGGCGGCCGGAAAAGAGAAGCTGACGATTTCTGATAAAATTGATAAGATTGTAACAAATCGTTTCCTTGCACTTCCGATTTTTGCTCTGGTGATGCTGCTGGTATACTACATATCAGTCACCACTGTGGGAACTTGGGCAACAGACTGGGTGAATGACGGCGTATTTGCGGACGGATGGAACTTATTCGGAATCGAATCCGTTCATGTGCCGAGTATTCCTGAGCTGGTTGAATCAGGGCTGTCGGCAATCGGCTGTGCGGATTGGCTTTCCAGCCTGATTTTAGACGGTATTGTAGCCGGTGTTGGAGCAGTGCTTGGGTTCGTACCTCAGATGTTGGTATTATTTATCTTCCTTGCATTCTTAGAGGCATGCGGATACATGGCGAGAGTAGCATTTATCATGGACAGAATTTTCCGTAAATTCGGTTTGTCCGGTAAATCCTTTATTCCGATGTTGATCGGAAGCGGATGCGGCGTTCCGGGAATTATGGCGTCTAGGACGATTGAAAACGACAGAGACCGTAAGATGACGGTTATGACGACCACCTTTGTTCCATGTGGAGCTAAACTGCCGATTATTGCATTGATTGCAGGCGCATTTTTTGACAATGCGGGATGGGTATCATGGAGTGCATATTTTGTGGGAATTGCAGCAATCATTTGCTCTGGTATTATTTTAAAGAAGACAAAGATGTTTGCGGGAGACCCGGCGCCGTTCGTTATGGAGCTTCCGGCGTACCATCTGCCGACGGTCGGAAATGTCTTAAGAAGCATGTGGGAGCGCGGCTGGTCCTTTATCAAGAAGGCTGGTACGATTATCCTCTTATCTACAATTGTACTCTGGTTCTTACAGGGATTCGGCTGGGTAGACGGTTCCTTTGGAATGTTAGAGGCAGAGGAGCTAGATTCAAGTATTCTGGCGTCCATCGGCGGCGTGATTGCTCCGATTTTTGCACCGCTTGGATGGGGCGACTGGAAGATGGCGGTTGCAGCCGTGACCGGACTGATTGCAAAAGAAAATGTAGTTGCTACCTTCGGCGTGTTATTCGGATTTGCAGAAGTTGCAGAAGACGGAGCGGAAATTTGGGGAACACTTGCAACTACTATGACAGCAGTAGCAGCTTATTCCTTTCTGGTATTCAATCTTCTTTGCGCACCGTGCTTTGCAGCAATGGGTGCAATTAAGAGAGAGATGAACAATATCAAGTGGTTCTGGTTTGCCATTGGATATCAGACCATTCTGGCATATATCGTTTCTATGTGTGTATACCAGATTGGGGCATTGATTACTACAGGAGCATTTGGGATTGGAACAGTGATTGCATTCCTGTTTGTGATTGCCTTTATCTACCTTTTAGTAAGACCATATAAAGAGAGCAAGACATTAAAGGTAAATATGAAAAGTGTGGTAGGCGCAAAATAATTCTTATTCAGAAGCGGGAAATATGGAAATCCGGCTGAGCGAAATCGGAAAGGAGATTTGGTGTATGGGTACATGGATAGTAGGCGCAGGCTTAGTGTGTATCATAGGATTTGTGATACGAAGTATGATAAAAGATAAAAAGGCGGGCAAATCTCTTCAATGCGGTGGAGACTGCAAGCATTGCGGCGGACATTGCGGACAGATTTGACAAATGGAAAGAGGGGCGGAATCATCGCCCCTCTAAATCTATATCATAGGAGAGACAGAAGGGGCAAGAAATTTGAATGTTGCGGAAAGACGAAGGTAACTGCTATAATGCATTAGGAAAGAAAGCTTGTGTTACGTCAGAGTAACATAGGATAATCAAGAAAGAATGGAAATATTGCATAGAAAGTATAGACGAAAAATTAACAAATGTCACTCTATGGTTGGTCGAATTTTTTTGACGGATTATTTATAATGATTTCATGAAAATAAAGAGAGTGGATGATTTCAATGAGTACATTGCCGATAAATCGTTTTAAAGAACAATTTCCAAAAAATCATATACCAGAGATTACAGAGCTGGAGGATTTCTGGAGCAATGGCGTTTCTGTTCTGTTTCGGAATTTTGCCAAGCATATATCAGACAATTACGATTTGAGATTCGGCATTCCGGTGTGGTCTGAAAAAAACGGGTGGACATATCGGATTGGCAAATCGGGAATCTATCTTATAAAAGGGATACAGATAGAGAAAAATGGATTTATTGTAGACGGAATTTTGGTAAATGATGAGACAGGCTATCGTTTGGCGATAGACTATGTAAAAACTGTTTATGAGAAAAAACAATATGAATTTGAAAATAAAATTATAGAAAAGAATGCACGGCAGGCTAGAAGAAATAAAGTAAGGAAGGTCAGGGAGCGGGAAGAGTTTCTTGCCATGAAAGATTTGATTATTCCGGAGAAGTACAATGTATTTCATTGGCCGTCCAAATTAGATATATCAAAACTGAAAAAACTTTATAATTTGGATGCGCAGGGAATCCAGGATACGGTACTTGCCGATGAAATAGGATTAACGCTGTATATACGCTGCAAATATGGAAAAGAAGATATGGAGCGTATGGAGAAATATATCATTCGCTGCCATAATTGTGAGGCGGAGCTTAGGGGGGATACTGATTTCAGACAATGTAGCTGCGGACATCAATATTCCTACAAGGAATACCGCAGAAGCTATCGGAAAAATAATATGCCTACAGGTGCAGCGGCTAAAATTTTTGAAACATTTGTAACAAAATGGAGTCTGGCAAAAAGCTATCAAGAGAAAATGATTTTAATTGATACATTATTGCACGAATTCCATTTGAATTTAATTTCAGGAGCCGTACATCGTCCTGTAGCCATGAATTTTATGGACGGCACACGAGCAAAAGTAGAGGGGATAATCAATGATTTGTCAGAATGGAACGGATAAAGTCATTGTCCTATGGCAGAATGAACTTGGTAATAAATTTAAGGTTAAGGCAGGGAAAAGCCTCAAATAATGAAGGATAAAAATTTTTTGAAAAAAATTAAAAAAAACACTTGCAATTTCAAAAAAAGTATTGTATTATATATACGTACTAGCTAATAAGCTAATATAATTTTTCATAACTCATGCACCCCGGGCCGCAAAGTTCGGGGTGCACTCCCCGAAAATAAGGCGGATATCCAATAAGGGTATCCGTTTTTTAATGCGCACGAGCGTGCAAGGAGATTGGCAGCTAAAGCTGCACACGCTCGGCGCAGCGAGCAGGGGAATAGATATTCCCTGCTCGATTGTCATGGGAGTGGTTTGATGAGTAATCAGAGGTGCAAAACTCTGCACGAAATACAGGACAGAAAGTCACACGAAAGGAACCGAAAGCTATGCAGCGTTTGATACAACAGATATTTAAATTTGGAGTCATAGGGGCGCTGGCATTTCTGATTGATTACGGAGTGCTGTATGTATTGACAGAATATGCCGGAATGTATTATCTCTTGTCGGGCGCCATATCTTTTACGGTATCCGTAATCTTTAATTACATTTGCAGTATGAAGTATGTATTTTCGGGAAAAGAGGGGATGAGCAGGAGAAAAGAATTTATCGTTTTTGTAGTGCTTAGTATTCTGGGACTTTTGCTGAACCAACTGCTGATGTGGCTGGGTGTAGATTTGCTCCATATTTATTATATGGTGACGAAAATTTTTGCAACTGCGATAGTCATGGTCTATAATTTTGTCACCAGAAAGATATTTTTAGAGGAACATTCCTAGTTTATCGGCAGTCAACTTCCTGTATCAGCATCTGATAGATAAGATTCTGCGCTGTATCGAAAGGCCAGTAGGTGATGGCTTGTCCTGTAATACGGTTCCGGGATTTTAAATCATGGATACATTGGCATGCCCCTTGGATACTGTCAGAAGAGCCGGTTTTTGCCAGTTCGCATCCAAAGAAAGCGGCTTCCTTTGTGGCGCGCAGTATGGCGGTATTTAGTTTGGGAATCAGATATTTGTTGGCGCGTATGATTCGTTTGGCAACTGCCGGGTCGTCGGCTTTTAAATTAGAAGCGAAGGCGGACCAGATCCATGCGGCCATGTTGTTGATCTGGCTGTGGACGCCGAATGCGACCGAGTAGTCGAAAGAGCCCGAACCGAAATCAGGGGTGAAGTTTTCGGACTTCTGATAGAGCTTATCTAACTTGAAGACGGCATAGTCTGCGAGAACGTGGATATCGGTATGGATTCCGCGGACATTTAACAGAGAGGACAATTCATCTGCAAAGGCGCGGTAATCATCCGGTGTAATTCCGGTAAATTCAGAGATCTTTAGGGAAAATCCCGGATGGTCGGATAAATGATACTGGCGCAGGGCGAATTTCATGGCCGCTTCGTCAGCATCTATCAATGTGACGGAGGAGAAATGCTCTGCAAAACGCCGCAGGTCTATGTCGTTGCACCGTCCTGCGCCAAAAACGCCAACGGAAGTGTGCGGGCGGGTATTTGCCAGAAGGTAATCGGCAACTGCATTGCGGTATTGGGTCCAGTTTTCATATGCGTCTGGAATAATCTGAAATTTGAGCAATTCATCATAAATAGACATAGAATTCTCCCGGATCTAGTTTGACATTTATTTAAATTGATTGGTTTCTTTGTCATAGTGATAGTCAATGGCGTCAAGTTTCCCTTTGAGTTCTGCTTCGTCTATTGCGAAGGCTGAACAAAATTCATCTAAGGAATGGTAAAAATCCCTTAACTGGGTGTTGACATAGCTTAATAGCATGACAGAATCGTTGGGCAGTTGTGCGTTCATTTATAGATACCTCCTGTTTCTGAAAATTCCTTTGAATTGCCTGAATTTTAAAATAACATATTTTGCCGGGAAAGTACAGTATGGTTTATGTGAAAACAGGCTGTAACGGCAGGGAATATACGGCGCGGTCATAGGAATTGAAAATGAAAATATCGGGTAAAAGAGGTTGCCATTACTGTTTTATCATGTTAGTATACTAAAGTACATGAAGAAAATGTTACTATTAGGAGGAAAGTTTGGAAGTGAAATTTCCAAATCTACCTATATGGCGTGAAAAACACGCCGGTAAGGAGGAAAGTATGAAGAAGAGAATGATATCATTGATGTTAGCGGCGGTAATGGCGCTTTCTATGGCAGCATGCGGCTCAAAGGGTTCTGATGCAGAGGCGGACCGCACGCAGCTTATTGTAGGATTTGATGCAGAATTTCCACCATATGGCTATATGGATGAGAATGGCGGCTATACGGGATTTGACTTGGATTTAGCGCAGGAAGTGTGCGACAGGAACGGATGGGAGCTTGTGAAAAAGCCGATTATCTGGGATTCTAAGGATATGGAACTGAATTCCGGCTCTATTGACTGTATCTGGAATGGATTTACCATGAACGGAAGAGCGGATGATTATACATGGTCAGATCCGTATATTGAGAACAGCATTGTTGTCGTAGTGCCGAGTGATTCCGAGGTGAAAGAGCTTTCCGATCTGGCGGGCAAAATTGTCACCGTACAGGCAGATTCTTCAGGGCTTGCAGCTTTGGACGGCGAGGATGCAACCGAGGAAAATAAGGCGCTGACGGAGAGCTTTGCCGAATTGCAGCAGGTAGGTGATTATAATACCGCATTTATGAATCTGGAGGCAGGCGCTGTAGACGCAGTGGTATTGGATATCGGCGTGGCTTTGTATCAGATTGCTTCAAGGGGTGATAAATTTGTCATGCTGGACGCTCAGGTGAGCGCAGAGCAGTATGCAATCGGTTTCAAATCCGGGAATACTTCTCTCCGCGACAAGGTTCAGGAGACATTGGACGAGATGGCGGAAGATGGTAAAGTCAAGGAAATCGCAGAAAAATATGCGGATTATTATCTGTCTGATATGTTGATGCTTGGAAAATAAAGTACGAATGAAGGGTGAAACAGAATGTCATTTATAACCATACTACAGCAGCTCTTATCCGGCATGCTGGCGACAATATCCATCTTTGTATGGACACTGTTTTTTTCGCTGCCACTTGGGCTTGTGGTCGCATTTGGGAGAATGTCAAAATTTAAACCGCTGCAGTGGCTGATGAAGCTGTATATATCTGTAATGAGGGGAACGCCGCTGATGCTTCAGCTTATGGTAGTGTATTACGGACCTTATTATGTGTTTGGGATGCCGATATCGACAAACGGAATATTTATTTCAACGATTATTGGTTTTTCCATCAATTATGCGGCTTATTTTGCAGAGATTTACCGCTCCGGCATTCAGTCCATACCAGTCGGGCAGTCGGAGGCTGCAAAGGTATTGGGATATTCGAGGATGCAGACATTTTTTAAGATTATATTTCCGCAGATGGTGAAGCGTGTGCTGCCGCCCGTGACGAATGAAGTCATCACACTGGTAAAGGATACCTCCCTTGCTTTCGTACTGGCTTATGCGGAGATGTTCACTATTGCAAAGCAGATTGCGGCAAGAGAGACAACGATTATGCCATTGTTTGTTGCAGGCGCATTTTATTATGTGTTCAATCTTCTGGTAGCTGGTATTATGGGGCGGATTGAGAAAAAATTAAGCTATTACAAATAGATGGAGGTAGAAGATGAAGTTATTGGAAATCAAAAACCTGAAAAAAAGCTTTGAAAATCTTGCTGTTCTCCATGATATTTCATTGTCTGTAGAGGAAGGGGAGGTCGTTGCGGTCATCGGACCGAGCGGTTCCGGCAAGTCTACGCTGCTCCGCTGTGCCACAATGCTTGAGACAATGGACAGCGGCTCTCTGCTTTACTTGGGAGAGACGGCGGCAGACAACGACGGGGATGGGAAGGCAGTTTATGCGCCTTCGCAGCAATTGAGGAAGATACAGGGCTATTTTGGACTCGTATTTCAGAATTTCAACCTTTTTCCCCACTATACCGTTATGAAAAACCTGACGGATGCGCCGATTCATATTCAAAAGCGGGAGAAAAAGGAGGTTTATCAGCAGGCAAAAGAATTGCTGGTAAAGATGGGATTAGAGGATAAGGCGGATTATTACCCTTGTCAGTTATCCGGCGGGCAGCAGCAGAGAGTTGCAATTGCAAGAGCGCTTGCATTAAATCCCTCGATTCTCTTCTTTGACGAACCGACGTCTGCTCTTGATCCGGAGCTGACCGGAGAGATTTTAAAGGTTATCAGACAGCTGGCAAGTGAGAATATGACAATGGTCATTGTCACACATGAGATGGCGTTTGCAAGAGATGTAGCTGACCGGGTGATTTTCATGGACGGCGGCTATATCATAGAAGAAGGTGACCCGAAGGAGGTCATTGAGAATCCGAAAGAAGAGCGTACCAGACAATTTCTGGCACGGGTTACGAGTTAAAGCAGGAGAATGTTTTCTGAAATTTGGAAAGCATTCTCTTTCATTCTAGTGAATGGTGCAGTACATTAGCCTAGAGGTGGATATAAAAGATTGAAGAAAGAAGAAAAAGAAGCAAAAAAGATTAAAAAAATAGAGGAAAAGGCGATAAGGCAGGCGGAAAAGCAAGAATATCAGGAAGAGAAAAAACGCAAACGAAGGGAAGAGAAGGAAAAGGGCGGCGATATCCGCTGGGACAAGCTGGATAATACGGCGCATTTATTTCCGGTGATTGCGGGAGAAGCAATGAGCAATGTATACCGGATCAGTGTGACTTTGACCGAGGAAGTGCAGCAGGAGCAGTTACAAAAGGCGTTGAACATTGTGCTGCCGAAGTTTGCCGGATTTAACCTGCGGCTGCGTCAGGGAGTATTCTGGTATTATTTTGAAGAGAACGGAAAGCCTGCGCCGAAGGTGAAGGAAGAAAATGATTATCCCTGTCAATATATAGTACAGAACAAAAACCGCAGTTATATGTTCCGGGTCACATATTTTGGATGCCGCATCAATTTAGAGGTCTTTCATGTACTGACTGACGGCATGGGCGGCATCAATTTCTTAAAGGAGCTGACCTATCAGTATTTGCGGCAGGTACACCCCGAACTTCAGGAGAAGTTAGGAGATGCGTTAAACAGCGATACTTCGTTGAATCGGGAAGACAGCTTTTTGCAGAACTATAAGAAGAGCCATGCCAAGGGCTATAAGACCCAGAAAGCATATCTTTTGAAGGGGGAAAAACTTCGGGCCGGAGAATTTGGCGTGATGCATGGCTATATGAAGATTCCGGCGTTAAAAGAGGTCTGCCGCAGATACGGCGTAAGTATCAATGAATATTTGGTGGCCGCGTTTGCGTGGAGTGTCTATACGGAGTGTATGCATGGCATGCCGGCAGAACGACCGATCCGTGTGGCGGTTCCGGTAAATCTGCGTCCGTATTTTGGGTCGGTGACCACCAAGAATTTCTTTACTGTAGTTTCGGCTGAATTTGATCCAAAGGCTGAACATGGGGAATATACTTTTGAGGAAGTGGTTTCAATTATCAGCGAGAGTTTAAAGAGCCAGATTCACAAGGAGCATTTGGAAGAGCTGTTTTCCTACAATGTATCGAATGAGAAGCATCTGATTGCCCGCGCAGTTCCTCTTTTTTTGAAAAATATAGCAATGAGGTATGTTTATACTTCTGCGGCGCTTGCGAATACGACTACTGTGACAAATATCGGAAATATTACAGTGCCGGAGGAATACCGGCCTTATGTGAAGATGTTCTATGCTTATCTTGCGATGTCAAAAGGACAGTATATTAAGGGAACGATTTGTTCCTATGGGGATACGCTGGTATTTTCCTTTAGCTCTATTTTGCGGGAGACCTATGTACAGCGGGGATTTTTCCGCAGGCTTTCCTCAGATGGGCTGGAAATCGAAATAGAGAGCAACGGTGTATATTATGATTAAATGCAGATAATGAGAAGAGGGAGCGGAAACATTATGAGCAGATGCAGACAATGTAATGTGGAAATTAAAGATAAGACCCATGAGTGCCCATTGTGCCACACTGTTTTAGAGCAGTCGGGAGAAAATCAGAATGCATATCCAAATGTCCGATTGATGGTGAAGCGGCTTCAGCTTGCAGGGCGCATTTATTTTTTCGTATTTCTCGTGATCAGTGTGCTGCTTGCAGCAATTAATCATGAGTATTATCAGGGTACGTGGTGGTGCGGGATTGTGATAGCCTCCCTTGCTTATCCGTATTTGATTCTGCGTTTTGCAGTGTTAAATGACGCAGGTTACCGAGCCAAGATAATTGTGCTGACTCTTTGCGGAATCTTGTTGGTGGTCTTGATTGATTTTATTACCGGTTATGATGGCTGGTCGGTAAATTATGTGATTCCGGGAGGAGTTCTTCTGGTAGATGCGGGAATCATATTTCTGATGCTGATTAACATCAGAAATTGGCAGAGTTATCTGTTGTTTCAGATTGCAATGATTTTGTGCAGTATTGTTTTGCTGATATTTTATCAGTTTGAAATTATTACGGAGCCGCTTTTAAGCTGGGTTGCCCTTGGGGTATCAGTATTTCTTTTCCTTGGCTCTTATATCATTGGCGACAGAAGGGCAAGGATTGAATTAAAGCGAAGATTTCATGTACGGTAGTTGAAGGTTTGGAAGAAAAACTTCCAAATCTGCATGGATGGAAGGGAAAGCACGCCAGAAAGAGGAAAATATGGCAGAGAATGAAACAAGTGTCAGAGGCAGGGTCATTCGGGATCTGATTGCCCATGTGACAAATGACAACCTGATCGGCAGAAAAATTAAAAACGGAGAATTGCGGAAGAAGATGGTAGAACCACCGTGGAAGTGCCCGGATATTTTTCAATATACATTGATTGATATGGAAATTGATTCTTATTCAAAAACGTGTAAGGAAGAGGAACATGAGCATTTTACGATGGAATATCTGGAGCCTAAGGAGAATCCGAATCTCAACAAGGTAGTGCTTCAGCTTCATGGGGGCGGCTACATCGGCGGAATGCGTAATGCTTACCGTACCTTTGCCGGCTTATACAGCGAGGTGGGAAAGAGGATTCCGGTTCTGACGGTCGATTACCGGGTGGCGCCGGAGCATCCTTATCCGGCGGCGCTAGAGGATGCGGCTGCGGCTTATTTCTGGCTGCTTAACAAAGGATTTCGTGCGGAACAGATTATTGTTGCCGGGGATTCCGCAGGAGGCGGGCTGGCGATGGCGCTTGTCATGTATTTAAGGGATCATGACTATGAGATGCCGGGCGGTATTGTTGCAATGTCCCCTTGGACAGATTTGACTGCGAGCGGGGAATCCTATGACAGTAATTATGAAAGAGACCCCTTGTTTGGAAATACGAGAGACAGCCTGATTTACAATCATGATTATGTTGGAAAGCATAGTCCGAAAGAGCCGTATATTTCACCGCTGTTCGGGGATTTTTCCGACTTTCCTCCGATGCTGATACAGGTGGGGGATTATGAAATGCTTATGAGTGATTCTGTGTCGGCAGCAAAGAAAGCAAAAGAAGCAGGTGTAAAAGTGCGCCTGAGTATTTACGAAGGAATGTTCCATGTGTTTCAGATGGCAATGCTTTTGATGCCGGAGTCGAAACGGGCATGGATGGAAGTCGGACGTTTTTTGGAATTGACTTAAGGAAACTCTTTATTCAGCGTTTCCCCAATGTTCTGCACAGGGCGCATAAGGAAATTAGCAGGGGAAGCAGCATGCGCCCCGCGCGGCGAGCAGGGGAATAAATCTTCCCTACTCAATTGCCGTAAGATGTGATACATCCATATAGACCGGCAGACCGTTTTGATAGGTAATATCCGGTTCGCCCAAAATCAGCGGGGCAAGATATTCAAGCATTGCCGGAAGCACGTCGTTTCCGGCTTCATTGATCCATTCACGAGGAACGGATTTTGCTTCGTTGGCAATGTTTTTGATTTCCGCAGAGCCATATGCAACGGTATAAGGTGAATTTGAGGTGCGCTCTAAAGTTACCATAGAAGCGGTGACGCCGTCTTCGGAAAGAGCAACAGCCTTTTCTCCCAATGCAAAGGCCTCGTCCAAATCTGTCTTTGAGGAAAGGTGCGCTGCGCATCGCTGTAATACGTTGATTTCCACAGAGCGGACTTTTACGTTGATATTGTCTTTGATCAGATATTCCAAGGCTTTACCCGCACCGCTCAATTGACTGTGCCCAAAGGAATCCTCCTGACTTTCTCCTGCATTGATATAGTTGCCGGCTGCGTCATGAATTCCTTCGGAAATGGCAATAATGATATTGTTCCGTACCCTTAGGCATTCTTTTACGTCGGTCAGGAAACGGTCTTTGTCAAAGTCTGTTTCAGGAAGATAGATTAAGTGCGGAGCATCGGAATATTGGTTTCTTGCCAGTGCGGCGGCAGCGGTCAGCCAGCCTGCGTCTCTTCCCATAATCTCCACGATGGTCACACTTTTTACCGCATAGATAAAAGTGTCGTGGGCAATTTCAAGAAGCGAGGAAGCCACATATTTCGCTGCGGAACCAAATCCGGGCGTGTGGTCGGTAACCATAAGATCATTATCGATTGTTTTGGGAATACCGATGATACAAATATCGCTGCCGATTCGTTTGGCGTAATTCGAGAGCTTTAATACGGTATCCATCGAATCGTTTCCGCCGATATAAAAGAAGGCTCCGATATTCAATTTCTCGAATTGCTTAAAAATATAGTTGTAAGAAGAGTCGTCATCCATAAAATCCGGCAGTTTAAAGCGGCAGGAACCCAGATACATGGCGGGAGAGTGCTTCAATGTTTCCAGATTGGAGGGGTCTTTCTCAATTAAATCACTGAGATTTAAGATATTGTCGTGCAGAATTCCTAAAATGCCGTTCACGGAACCGTAAACAGTGTCGTATGCCTGAGAGTGCATTGTGCCGCTTATAACGCCGGCAAGGCTTGCATTGATAGTTGCGGTTGGGCCGCCGGACTGGGCAACCATACAGTTTTTCTTATTCATAAGGTCTCCTTTGTTGTGAGATTGCGGGGACGTTTTGGGGTGCAAATCGTAACAGTTCAGCCTTCGGATTCACTGTTACATTATCTTTCCTGCTACCTATGATATATGATAGAATGAAAATTGACAAGTAGGAATCGAATTATGAAAGAGTTGGAGGAAAAAATGTCAAAGCAAACGCAGAAGCTGAAATCGTGCAGGCTTTGTCCAAGAAATTGCGGTGTGAACCGTCTGGAAGGGGAATGCGGCGTCTGTGGGCAGACAGAACAAATAAAAGCGGCGAGAGCCGGACTGCACATGTGGGAGGAACCTTGCATTTCCGGAACGAAAGGGTCGGGAACGATTTTTTTCTCCGGTTGTTCCCTGCATTGCGTATACTGTCAGAACGCAGCCATTGCTAACGGAAGCGCAGGAAAAGAGATTTCCATAGAACGGCTTGCAGAAATATTTCTGGAGCTGCAGGGTCAGCAGGCAAATAATGTGAATCTTGTTACGCCGGGACATTTTGTCCCTCAGATTAAGAAAGCCTTAGACAAGGCGAAGCGTCAGGGCTTTCTTCTGCCTGTAGTCTATAATACCGGCAGTTATGAAAGTGTGGAAAATATCCGCAGTCTTGAGGGGTATATTGATGTGTACCTGCCGGATTTAAAATATAAGGATGCGGCGCTTAGCGCAAAGTATTCTCATGCACCCGACTATTTTTTACATGCCGGGCAGGCGATTGCGGAAATGGTGCGTCAGACCGGAGAACCCCGGTTCGTTCCTGAATCCGTGTTGACAGACAGTATTATATCGGGGGAAGAACGCTGGAAGCACGTACAATGGATGACGCCGGAGGAAATGGAAGATGCCGAAGGGACAAGCATTTTGGTACGGGGAACGGTAGTCCGCCATCTGCTTCTTCCGGGCTGTCTTTCTGATGCAAAAGGAATTATCAAATATCTGTTGGATACGTATGGGGATAAGATTTATATCAGTCTGATGAGCCAGTATACGCCTGCGCAGCATTTGCCGGATTATCCGGAGCTTGGACGGAGAGTGACGGAGAGGGAATATGAGGCATTGTTGGATTATGCGATTGAGCTTGGAATCAATCTGGGATTTATCCAAGACGGGGAAGCGGCGGAAGAGTCTTTTATTCCGGCGTTTGACGGGTATGGCATTTGAAAAGGCAGTGTTTGGGGGAAGAGAAGATTTCGTGTGTTAAAACCGTAGATTGGGATTGCACTCTCCCTTCCAGTTATTGTAAAATAAGTGTAAATGAATTGAAAAAATGAGATGGATTGGAGGAAACGAAAATGCGGAAAACAAAAATTATTTGTACAATGGGACCGGCAACGGATGATGTGGAGGTGTTAGAGCAGCTGGTACGGGAAGGCATGGATGTTGCCCGGTTCAATTTTTCACATGGAACGCATGAGGAGCAGGAGGAGCGGATGTCGAGGCTGCGCGCTGCCAGAGAAAAATACGGGAAACCGGTAGCGATTCTGTTGGATACGAAGGGACCGGAAATCCGTATCCGGGACTTTAAGGACGGAAAGATTACAGTGACTTCCGGGCAGAAGTTTACTTTAACAGGAAGAAAGCTGTTAGGGGATGATACGATTGCCAGTATTACGTATCCGACGCTAAGCAGGGATATAACGCCGGGAACAAGAATTCTGATTGATGACGGGCTGATAGAGTTACATGTAGACAGCGTGGATGGAGAGGACATCCACTGTACCATCAATAATGATGGTGTGATTTCAAACCACAAGGGTGTAAATGTTCCGGGAATTCACGCAAACATGCCGTATATGAGCGATCAGGATAAAGCGGATATTTTGTTTGGAATTGGGCAGAATGTAGATTATGTGGCGGCGTCCTTTGTTCGAAGCGCAGCGGACGTAATGCAGATCCGTTCGTTTCTCTATGAAAATGGAGGAAGCGATATCAAGATTATTGCCAAGATTGAAAACGGCGAGGGCGTAGAGAATATTGATGAAATTATTGAAGAATCAGATGCGATTATGATTGCGAGAGGCGATATGGGCGTGGAGCTTCCTGAGGAGGAGGTGCCGATTGTCCAGAAGCTGATTATTAAAAAGGTCTATGAGGCAGGCAAACAGGTAATTACCGCAACGCAGATGCTGGATTCCATGATGAAGAATCCAAGACCGACAAGAGCGGAGACTGCGGATGTGGCGAATGCAATTTACGATGGTACGAGTGCGATTATGCTATCAGGCGAAACCGCAGCGGGTAGATTTCCGGTCGAGTCATTAAAGACAATGGTGCGGATTGCTGAGCGGACCGAGGATGATATTGACTACAAGAAGCGTTTCTTTGAGCATGACCGGGATGCGAATCCGGATATCACAGATGCGATCAGCCATGCGACCTGTACAACTGCTCATGACTTAAACGCCAGTGCGATTGTAACTGTTACGCGCTCGGGACGTTCGGCGAGGATGATTTCCCGGTATCGTCCATACTGCGTTATTATCGGATGCGCCATGACAGAGAAGGTGTGGCGGCAGTTGAATATGTCCTGGGGCGTTGTGCCGATTCTGTTAGAAGAGAAGCAGGATACCTTCGAGTTATTTGACCATGCGATTGATATCTGCAGGCAGCAAAATCTTGTTGAGAAGGATGATGTGGTGGTAATTACCTCCGGTGTGCCGCTTGGCAAGTCGGGAACGACAAATATGATTAAGGTGCATGTGGTATAAAAGATGATAAATCGAGAGAAAATGGATGAACTTATAGCGGGCAATGCTTTTGCGCAGTATATTGGAATGGAGCTGACGAAGGTAGAGCAGGGATATGCGGAAGGCAGAATCCGTATGGAGAAGCGTCATACGAATGTCTATGAAGGGATGCATGGCGGCTGTGTCTATGCGTTGGCGGATACGGTAGCAGGCATTGCGGCAGCTACCTGCGGAAGATATGTGACTACTTTAAGCGGCGGCATGAATTACATGCTGCCGATAAAGGATACGGAGTATGTAATCTGCAAGGCGAGAACCGTTCGTCAGGGCGGCAGGATTGCCGTACTGGATGTAATCGTTGAGAATGAAAAAGGCGACATTTTAAGCAATGGCAGCTTCAACTATTATTGCACAGGCAAAAAGCTGGAAGAAGGACATGGGCTGCGGGAGCTGACAAAACAGTGAAACAGAAGGATGAATTGTAACAGGATTTTTTTGAGAAGATGTAATTTTCTATTTACAACCTGCTTGTTCTTGTAGTATCTTAAATAAAGCTGAATTATTTTGCGGGATTGGAAGAATCCCGGATGATTTCAATGAATATCAAGAGAAATGCTGATAGAAGAGAAAGAGGATAAGGTCATGAAAAAGGTTGTAAAATTTGGCGGGAGTTCACTGGCAAGCGCCGAGCAGTTCCAGAAGGTAGGAAATATCATCAAATCGGATAAGGAAAGACGTTATGTAGTTCCGAGTGCGCCGGGGAAGAGACACGGCAAAGATACTAAGGTGACGGATATGCTTTATGCATGTTATGCATTGGCGGAAGAGGAAAAGAAGTTTGATAAGGAGCTGGCTGAGATTAAGGCGCGTTATGATGAGATTATTACAGGTCTTGGACTGAAGCTGGATCTGAGTGAGGAATTTGCGAAAATCAACGAGAATTTTCGGGCAAAGGCAGGAGCGGATTACGCTGCCTCCCGCGGAGAATATCTCAACGGCATTGTAATGGCGAATTACCTTGGTTTTGAATTTATTGACGCTGCAACTGCCATTTTCTTTGATGAGAACGGAGATTTTGATGCAGATAAAACAAATAAAATTTTACGGAAGCGTTTAGAGGGCAGTGAGTGTGCGGTGGTTCCGGGCTTTTATGGCGCATATGCGGATGGAAAGGTAAAAACATTTTCCAGAGGCGGTTCCGATGTGACGGGCTCTATCGTGGCAAAGGCGGTCCAGGCAGATGTTTATGAGAACTGGACGGACGTATCAGGCTTCCTCGTGGCTGATCCGAGGATTATTAAAGCGCCGGAGGTGATTGATACGATTACTTACCGAGAGCTTCGCGAGCTTTCCTATATGGGGGCGACGGTTCTTCATGAGGATGCCATCTTTCCGGTTCGTCAGGAGGGCATCCCGATCAACATCCGCAATACCAATGCACCGGAAGACAGAGGAACATGGATTGTGGGAAGCACCTGCCAGAAGTCCAAATTTACAATAACGGGTATTGCCGGCAAGAAGGGCTTCTGTGCGGTAAACATTGAAAAAGATATGATGAATTCCGAGGTCGGTTTTGGCAGAAAGGTGCTGCAGGCGTTTGAAGACTACGGTATCAGCTTTGAGCATGTACCGTCCGGGATTGACACCATGACTGTCTTTGTGCATCAGGACGAGTTTATGGATAAGGAGCAGAAGGTAGTTGCAGGTATTCACAGACTTGCAAATCCTGATTCGATAGATATTGAGGCGGACCTTGCGTTGCTTGCAGTAGTTGGACGCGGAATGCGTTCTACGAGAGGTACGGCGGGACGTATTTTCTCTGCACTTGCCCATGCAAATGTCAATGTAAAGATGATTGATCAGGGTTCCTCGGAGTTAAATATTATTATCGGTGTCAGCAATGATGATTTTGAGTCGGCGGTCAAAGCGATTTATGACATCTTTGTTATTTCACAGTTGTAAAAATAGACGCTAAAATTGTATTTTCAATAGAAAGGACGCCAGAGCATGCATTTTGCAGAGGCAAAGAGAATTTTATCATCGGAAAACGGAATGAATCTCTATCGGGGATGCACGCATGGCTGCATTTACTGCGACAGCCGCAGCCGTTGTTATCAGTTTACACATGATTTTGAAGATATTGAGGTAAAGCAGAATGCTCCACAGTTGTTGGAGCATTCGCTTCGTTCAAAAAGAAAGAAGTGTATGATTGGTACAGGATCCATGTGCGATCCCTATATGCACTGTGATGAGCAGCTGGAACTGACGAGAAAGTGTCTCGAACTTATTGACTACTATGAATTCGGACTTGCCATTCAGACGAAATCGGATCGGATTCTGAGGGATTTGGATTTGCTGAAAAGCATTAACCGCAAGGCGAAATGTGTGGTACAGATAACATTGACTACGTATGAGGAAGAGTTGTGCCGCATATTGGAGCCTAAGGTCTGTACGACGAAAAGGCGGTTTGAGGTATTGCAGATCATGCGGGAGAATGGCATTCCAACCGTTGTCTGGATGTCGCCGATACTGCCTTTTATCAATGACACCAGAGAAAATGTGGAAGGAATCCTGAACTATTGTATACAGGCGAAAGTATACGGTATCATCAATTTCGGAATGGGTCTGACGCTTCGGGATGGCAACCGGGAATATTTTTATGATGCGCTTGATAGACATTTCCCCGGAATGCGTGAGAGGTATCATGAGAAATATGGTTATGCCTATGAGGTTACAAGTATCCGTAACCGGGAGCTTATGGGATTATTTCATGCAGAATGCAAAAGGAATGGGATAGAAAGCAATGTAGGGAGGATATTTGAGTATCTGCATGAGTTTCCGGAAGGCAGGGGATATGAGCAGTTGAGTTTGTTTTAGAGCAGGCGGCTTACGGTTTATTAAGAATTTGATTATTATAGGACTTGTACTTACGCAGGAAATGATAGATGCAAGATAGAAATTAGTACAGGTTTCTTATCGGATCCAGAGAATAAAGTCTGTTGAAGTATCAAGGTGCGCAGAAACGGAAAGGTTAATTTTAAGAAGATACAAAAAAGAAGATATACAGGATTTATTTGAGTATTTATCTGATAAAGAAGTTGTGAAATACGAACCATATATTAGGGACTATCCCAAAGTTTGTGTAAACCTCCAAACTGATGTAAGATAAGATTACTCAGTTTGGAGGTTTTATTATGGCAGGAAAAAATGAAAGTCCACAAAAA
>CAJTSH010000012.1 GCA_910578885.1 uncultured Lachnospiraceae bacterium | reverse complement strand
TTGATTTTAGATGACATGGAATAATGATCTTCCAAAAACTGTAATCCAAAGTCCATGCTGAAGGAATCCGTGTTGTGTTTTTCGGCGTAGAGTAAAAGTTGTTTTGTAAGGGTCTTAAAAACGTTTTGGTAATAGTTGGACGCACCTGCCTGAATGAGTCCTTCCTGAGTCTGGTTGATTAGTTGCTGCAAAATTAAATTTTCCATCATGTGTTCCTCCTTAAGTGATTTGATAAAAATACACTTAAATCGTGATGGATTATGGAAAGTAAATCAACCAAAGAATTCTTTATTCATAACGATTTCTATCTCCAGCTTTGCATAATATATAGCTTTTCATAACCTCCACCTTCCTTCAGATTCCGTCTCACGACGGACACCCTTGGTCTTGGCTGTATCCTTCCCACTACTAGGGCGGATTGGGGACTTTCACCCGTTAGAAACGTGCGCCGCTAGGCGCACAACAAAAGAGGCATTCCCGTCATTTCTGGCGGGAGCGCCTCTCTTTTCCTGATGATTGACAAAAACACGCCTCGGATTACTCTTCCTCTGCCATTTCAATCAACTCTAATTCCTCATCTTCCTCTAACAATTCATCCGATAATTCTTCAGCAAATTCTCCGTCTTCTGCTTCCATCTCAAAAGCTTCTTCTTCAAACTCACCTTCCATATCGAAATCGTCTTCAAATGCAATTTCTGCGTTCTCATCTACATCAGAATCCAGCTTAATGCTGCGGTAGCGTTTCATTCCGGTTCCGACCGGAATCAATTTACCGATAATTACATTCTCTTTCAGACCGATCAGCGGATCGATCTTGCCCTTGATGGCCGCTTCGGTCAATACCTTCGTTGTTTCCTGGAAGGATGCTGCTGACAGGAAAGAATTCGTTGCAAGGGACGCCTTGGTAATACCGAGCAATACCTGCTTGCCCTCTACCAGCTCCTTGCCCTCTTTCTCTAACCTCTCATTAACATCATCAAATTCCAGATTATCCACAAGTGTTCCCGGAAGCAGGTCGGAGTCTCCATTATTCTCAATCCTGATCTTCTTGAGCATCTGACGGACGATTACCTCAATGTGCTTATCATTGATATCCACACCCTGAAGCCGGTATACACGCTGCACCTCTTGAATCAGGTAATCCTGAACGGCACGCACACCCTTAATCTTTAGGATATCATGCGGATTTACACTACCCTCGGTCAGTTCATCGCCCGCCTCAAGCACTGCACCGTCCAGCACTTTTATACGTGAGCCGTAAGGAATCAGATATGTCTTCATCTCTCCGGTCTCATTGTTCGTCACAATAACTTCGCGCTTCTTCTTCGTATCCTTGATTGTTGCAACGCCGCCGAATTCTGTAATGATCGCAAGTCCCTTCGGCTTTCTTGCCTCAAAAAGCTCCTCGACACGAGGAAGACCCTGCGTAATATCATCGCCGGCAACACCGCCGGTATGGAAGGTACGCATCGTAAGCTGTGTACCCGGCTCACCGATAGATTGCGCCGCAATAATTCCGACAGCCTCACCTACCTGTACCGCCTGACCTGTCGCCATGTTAGAGCCATAGCATTTTGCACAGATACCTACATGGGAACGGCAGGTTAAAATGGTACGAATCTTCACCTGTTCAATCGGATTCCCTTTCTCATCCACGCCCTTTGCCAAAATAGCAGCCGCACGCTTCGGCGTAATCATATGGTTCGCTTTGACCAGTACATTGCCGTCTTTATCACAAATTGTCTTACAGGAAAATCTTCCTGTAATTCGATCCTGCAGACTCTCGATTTCTTCCTTACCATCCACAAATGCTTTGACATACATACCCGGAATCTCTTTTCCGGTTTCCGCACAGCAGTCTGTCTCCCGGATACTAAGCTCTTGGGATACGTCTACCAGACGTCTGGTCAGATATCCCGAATCGGCTGTACGCAGTGCGGTATCGGAAAGTCCTTTACGTGCTCCATGCGCAGACATAAAGTATTCCAATACATCCAGACCTTCACGGAAGTTAGACTTAATCGGCAGCTCAATCGTTCTACCCGTCGTATCCGCCATAAGTCCACGCATACCGGCAAGCTGCTTAATTTGTTTATCGGAACCACGGGCTCCGGAATCAGCCATCATGAAGATGTTATTGTATTTATCCAGACCTGACAACAGTGCTTCTGTCAGCTCATCATCGGTCTCCTTCCAAGTCTCGACTACTTCCTTATAACGCTCCTCCTCGGTAATCAGACCACGCTTATACTGACGGCCGATTCTGTCTACCGTATCCTGGGCCTTCTTAATCATCTCCGGTTTCTGCGGCGGTACGGTCATATCGGAAATGGATACGGTCATTGCAGCTCTCGTAGAATACTTATAACCCATAGACTTAATATCGTCCAATACTTCAGCAGTCTTGGTCGCACCATGAATATTGATGACCTTCTCCAAAATCTTCTTTAACTGTTTCTTTCCTACATGGAAATCAACCTCTAACAACAGGTCGTTTTCTTCCGCACTTCTGTCCACAAAGCCCAAATCCTGCGGAATAATCTCATTGAATATAAAACGTCCCAGTGTAGATTCTACCAGACCGTTCTTCACTGTTCCGTCCGGCATGGTTTTGCTGACACGAACCTTGATAATCGAATGCAAAGTAATGACTTCATTCTCATATGCAAGAATTGCTTCGTTCACACTCTTAAAGTATTTGCCTTCTCCCTTTACTCCCGGTCTTTCCTGCGTCAGATAATAAATTCCAAGCACCATATCCTGTGAAGGTACGGCAACAGGTCCGCCGTCAGACGGCTTCAACAGGTTGTTCGGAGATAACAGCATAAAGCGGCACTCCGCCTGTGCTTCCTGTGACAACGGTAAATGCGCAGCCATCTGGTCACCGTCAAAGTCTGCATTGTAAGCAGTACATACCAACGGATGCAGCTTAATTGCCTTACCCTCTACCAGAATCGGCTCAAACGCCTGAATACCAAGTCTATGCAATGTAGGAGCACGGTTCAGCATAACCGGATGCTCTTTGATGACATCCTCTAAAACATCCCAGACCTCAGACTGAAGTCTTTCTACCATTTTCTTTGCGCTCTTAATATTATGTGCAGTTCCGTTCGCCACCAGTTCTTTCATAACAAACGGTTTAAATAACTCTATCGCCATTTCCTTCGGCAGACCGCACTGGTAAATCTTAAGCTCCGGTCCGACGACAATAACGGAACGTCCTGAGTAATCCACACGTTTGCCAAGCAAGTTCTGGCGGAAACGTCCTGATTTACCTTTCAGCATATCGGAGAGGGATTTCAGCGCCCGGTTACCCGGTCCGGTTACCGGTCTTCCCCTTCTGCCGTTATCAATCAACGCATCGACTGCTTCCTGTAGCATTCTCTTCTCGTTGCGGACGATAATATCTGGCGCACCCAGCTCCAACAGTCTTCTCAGACGGTTATTACGGTTAATAATTCTACGATATAAATCATTCAGATCGGAAGTTGCAAAACGTCCGCCATCCAACTGTACCATTGGACGCAAGTCTGGCGGAATGACCGGAATTACAGTCATAATCATCCACTCCGGCTTGTTACCGGACTCACGGAACGCCTCTACGACTTCCAATCTTTTGATGACTCTCGCTCTCTTCTGCCCGGTAGCATCTCTTAATTCAGCCTTTAATTCGGCTGAATCCTTCTCTAAATCAATATCCCTCAGAAGCTCCAAAATAGATTCCGCACCCATTCCGACCCGGAATGAGCTGCCGTATTTTTCTCTTGCTTCCTGGTACTCTATCTCAGAAAGTACCTGCTTCTTTGACAGTTCAGAGCTTCCTGGATCCAGTACAATGTAGGATGCAAAATACAGCACCTTTTCCAAAGTTCTTGGAGATAAGTCAAGGATCAATCCCATACGGGAAGGTATTCCTTTGAAATACCAGATATGGGATACCGGAGCCGCAAGCTCGATATGTCCCATACGCTCTCTACGAACGCTTGCCTTTGTAATCTCAACGCCGCATCGGTCGCAGACTACACCCTTATAACGGATTTTCTTATATTTACCGCAATGACATTCCCAGTCTTTGCTCGGTCCAAAAATCTTCTCACAGAATAAGCCGTCTTTTTCCGGTTTCAGGGTTCTATAGTTAATGGTTTCAGGCTTTTTTACCTCGCCCCTTGACCATTCTCTGATTTTCTCAGGTGATGCCAAGCCAATCTGTATTGCATCAAATGAAATTGGCTGATAGCTTTCTTTATTCATTGTCTCTGGCATTTATGACACTCCTTCCATCTATTCTTCATCAAGAACTTCGTCAGCGAAATCGTCCAGACTAAACTCGTCCTCTTCCTCTTCATCTTCCTCGATGTTCACTAATTCTTCGTTCTCAGCGTCAAACTCCTGTTGTGTGAAGCCCATCTTACCAAAGGATTCATCATTGTCAAATGCAAAATCCTTATCTCCCGAAATGATGGAATTCAAATCAGTATTGCCATATTCGCTGGTTTCCATAAGTTCCACTTCATTACGTTCCTCATCTAAGACTCTCACATCAAGCCCTAACGACTGAAGCTCTTTTAGAAGTACCTTAAAGGATTCCGGAATTCCCGGTTCAGGAATATTATCACCCTTAATTATCGCTTCGTATGTCTTAACACGTCCGACAACATCATCGGATTTTACAGTTAAGATTTCCTGCAAGGTATAGGATGCACCGTATGCTTCCAGCGCCCAAACCTCCATTTCTCCGAAACGCTGTCCGCCGAACTGCGCTTTACCGCCTAACGGCTGCTGTGTTACCAAGGAGTACGGTCCGGTAGAACGCGCATGAATCTTATCGTCTACCAAATGATGCAGTTTCAGATAATGCATGTGTCCGATCGTTACCGGTGAGTCGAAGAACTCGCCTGTTCTGCCATCGCGAAGCTGTACCTTTCCGTCTCTGGAAATCGGAACGCCTTTCCACACTGCTCTGTGCGCTCTGTTCTTATCCAGATACTGCACCACATCATCTCTTAAAATATCTTTATATTTCCCGGTAAAGGTTCCCTGAGCCGCCGTATAATTCTCTACATCCCAATCAGCCGCCTCCGCTGCGTCAAACGGAAGGTTCACATAGTCATTTGCAAGCTCCAGCGTATCCTGAATATCAATTTCCTTCGCACCGTCAAACACCGGAGTCTCAATGTTAAAGCCTAACGCCTTTGCAGCAAGGCTAAGATGGATTTCCAATACCTGCCCGATATTCATACGGGAAGGCACACCCAATGGATTTAATACGATATCCAAAGGACGTCCGTTCGGCAGAAACGGCATATCTTCTACCGGCAATACACGGGAAACGACACCCTTGTTACCATGACGTCCAGCCATCTTATCACCGACAGAAATCTTTCTCTTCTGGGCAATATAGATACGAACCGCCTGATTCACTCCCGGAGATAACTCATCTCCGTTCTCTCTCGTAAATACCTTTGCTTCTACTACGATACCATACTCTCCGTGAGGAACCTTTAAGGAAGTATCTCTTACTTCTCTTGCCTTCTCACCAAAAATTGCACGAAGAAGCCTCTCTTCTGCTGTCAGCTCTGTTTCTCCCTTCGGAGTTACTTTGCCGACCAGAATATCTCCGGCACGAACCTCTGCTCCGATTCGGATAATTCCGCGCTCGTCTAAGTCCTTTAACGCATCATCACCGACGCCCGGCACGTCCCTTGTGATTTCCTCCGGCCCTAATTTGGTATCTCTTGCCTCTGCTTCATATTCCTCAATATGAACGGATGTATATACGTCATCCTGTACCAGTCTTTCACTTAATAATACTGCGTCCTCGTAGTTATAACCTTCCCAGGTCATGAATCCGATTAATGGATTCTTGCCAAGAGCAAGTTCACCTTCGGAAGTAGAAGGACCGTCTGCGATTACCTCGCCCTCTTCCACATGAGCGCCCTTAAATACAATCGGTCTCTGATTGTAACAGTTACTTTGGTTACTTCTTGAGAACTTGGTTAATTTATATACCTCTCTTGTCCCGTCATCATTCTTAATCGTAATCTGTGCAGATTCCGAACTTTCTACGGTTCCTGCCTTCTTTGCCACCACGCAGACCCCTGAGTCTACTGCCGCCTTCGGTTCCATACCGGTACCGACAACAGGCGCCTCTGTTGTAAGAAGAGGAACTGCCTGACGCTGCATGTTGGAACCCATCAGCGCACGGTTCGCATCGTCATTCTGTAAGAACGGAATCAATGCTGTAGCTACGGAGAACACCATTTTCGGAGATACGTCCATATAATCGAACATCGTTTTCTCGTATTCCTGCGTCTCGTCCAGATAACGGCCGGATACGGAATTTCTCACAAAGTGTCCTTCTTCATCCAGCGCTTCATTCGCCTGCGCCACATGATAATTATCCTCTTCATCCGCAGTCATATACACTACTTCTTCCGTAACGCGCGGATTCTGCGGGTCTGTTTTATCAATTTTACGGTACGGCGCCTCTACGAAGCCATACTCGTTGATTCTCGCATAACATGCCAGAGAGTTGATCAATCCGATGTTCGGACCTTCCGGCGTCTCAATCGGACACATTCTTCCATAATGGGAGTAATGGACGTCACGCACCTCGAATCCTGCACGATCTCTGGAAAGACCGCCCGGTCCCAATGCAGACAAACGCCGCTTATGTGTCAGCTCGCCCAGCGGGTTATTCTGATCCATGAACTGTGACAACTGGGAAGAACCAAAGAACTCTTTCACTGCCGCAGTAACCGGCTTAATATTAATCAAGCTCTGAGGAGATACACCTTCCTGATCCTGCGTTGTCATTCTCTCACGAACCACACGCTCCATACGGGATAAACCAATACGATACTGATTTTGTAACAGCTCGCCTACCGCACGAATACGCCTGTTGCCCAAGTGATCGATATCGTCGCTGTTTCCAAGCCCCCACTCCAAATGCATGTTGTAGTTAATGGAAGCAAAGATATCCTCCTTGGTAATATGCTTCGGAATCAATTCATGGATATTCTTGCGAATCGCTTCCTTGATATCTTCAATATTTTCATTCTCATCCAATATTTGTTTTAATACAGGGTAATATACCAGCTCCGTCACTCCGACTTCCTTCGGTACTACATCTACAAAGTTGGTAATATCTACCATCATATTGGACAATACCTTGACATTGCGTTCCTCCGTCTGAACCCATACATATGGAACTGCGGCATTCTGAATCTGATCTGCCATTTCTCTCGTCAGCTCTGTACCTTTTTCAAATACTTCACCGGTTACGGAATCCACAACATCCTCGGCAAGCACTTTTCCTCTCAAACGATTCTTAAATGCCAGCTTTTTATTAAATTTATAACGTCCGACTTTTGCAAGGTCATAACGTCTCGGGTCAAAGAACATCGCCGTAATCAGGCTCTCTGCGCTTTCTACGGTAAGCGGTTCACCCGGACGGATCTTTTTATATAACTCTAAAAGACCTTCCTCATAGTTGGTTGCCACGTCTTTGCCAAAACTTGCAACGATTTTCGGCTCCTCACCAAACAAGTCAATAATCGCCTGATTGGTACTTACTCCAAGCGCACGGATCAAAACGGTAATCGGCACTTTTCTGGTTCTGTCAACCCGGACATAAAATACGTCATTAGAGTCTGTCTCGTATTCCAGCCATGCACCACGGTTCGGAATTACGGTACAGGAATATAATTCTTTACCCACCTTATCGTGGGCAATACCATAATAGATACCCGGAGAACGCACCAGCTGACTTACGATTACACGCTCTGCACCATTGATAACGAAGGTTCCTGTCTCTGTCATAAGTGGTAAATCGCCCATGAAGATTTCATGCTCATTAATTTCATCATTCTCTTTGTTGTGAAGTCTTACTTTCACTTTCAAGGGTGCTGCATAGGTAGCATCTCTCTGCTTGCATTCCTGAATAGAGTATTTTACATCGTCCTCGCATAACGTAAAATCCACAAACTCCAGACTAAAATGACCGCTGTAATCCGCAATCGGAGAGATATCGGCAAATACTTCCTTTAGTCCCTCATCCAAGAACCACTGATAGGAGTCCTTCTGAACCTCAATCAGATTCGGCATTTCCAATACCTCTTTTTGTCTTGAGTAACTCATACGTATGCTTTTTCCAGCTTTCACCGGACGTATTCTGTTTTTCTCCATTGACGTTTCACCTCTCGTTTTTTATTTATCGTGTCTGGCAGTACGGCTGTATGTCCGCCGAACACTTGCAAGGCTTATTTTCAAGTATTTTTAATATTTTGTAAAAAAACACTTGACAAGAAGAGCCTATCTCACCACAATAGTGCAACCTATATGATAACACAAGCCCGGAAAGCTAGTCAAGGAAAATTTTTTATTTATATATCATTTATCTGACAAAAGGATACCTATAGCAAAAGGCAGAAGATACCATCATCTATCTCCTGCCTGCTCTTGACACTCGTAAATACCCCCTGGATACTTTACAAAGCAATAATACATATAGAATTATGTATGAAATGTTTTATCTTCTCCACTTTATCATTTGATATAGTTTTTGTCCATGTCGTTTAGGGAAAGTTTTGTAAAATTTAGCAATATATTTTAAAGTGTAGCTGTACCGTGTCCAATTGGTTCCCATACACTCTCTGCCAACTCTTCTAAATACGAAGAGCACAGCGTTTGCGCATCGTTTTCCATAGATGTCTTCACGTATGTTCTCCATACCTTCTATGGAGTTGTGATTCGCCTTTCCTTTGTATTATTGCAGTAATACAATACATTGTTTACGTATAAATTTCAAGTATTTTTCGTTTATATATTATAAAGGTTAGATTGCCCGCATAGAGCGAATTCGGAAGCAGAGCTTCCTCATGCGCATTATGCCTTTTCTCAGTCCAGTATGAGCAGTGCGCGAATTCGGAAACAGGGTTTCCTCATGCGCGTGCTGTCGCACTATGCCAAAATGCAGAAAGCCTCAGCCGGAAAAAAATTTCCGCTGAGACTTTCATGTTTGCACTTTTGGGAAAGATTCAGCCGGAAATAAATTTCCGCTGAGTCTTTCATGTTCGCACCTTCGGGAAAGATTCAGCGGACTGAGCCAGAGATTGCAAATGCAGCAATCCCTGGCGCGCGTTGCGCCTTTAAAAAGAGAAAGAGCCAGTTTGTCTCATGTAAACATGGACAAACTGGCTCTTCCTCTTTTCTCAGTCCGCTGAATCGCGACTATTTTAAAGTTACTTTTGCACCTTCTGCTTCTAATTTAGCTTTGATGTCGTCAGCAGTTGCTTTGTCTGCTGCTTCTTTCACAATCTTAGGAGCGCCGTCTACTAAGTCTTTTGCTTCTTTTAAGCCTAAGCCTGTAGCTTCACGAACCACTTTGATAACTTTAACTTTGTTCGGTCCAACTTCTGTCAACTCTACGTCGAACTCTGTCTTCTCTTCGCCTGCTGCTGCACCGTCGCCTGCTGCTGCTGCAACTACAACGCCTGCTGCCGCGGATACACCGAACTCTTCTTCACATGCTTTTACTAAATCATTTAATTCTAATACGCTTAACTCTTTGATTGCTTCAATAAATTCAGCTGTTGTTAATTTAGCCATTACTACTTACCTCCGTTTTTGGTTTGTTATTATTTTAAATACTGACAAATTCCGGTCTATTCAGCCGGCGTCTCTTCTGGAGCTGCTTCTGCTGCCGCTTCCTCTGCTGCAGGCGCTGCTTCCTCTGTAGCCTCTGCGCTTACTGCGCCGCCTTTTTCTGCGATCTGATTCAGAACGCGAGCAAAGTTGGTAATCGGAGACTGAATACTTCCAAGGAACTTGGAAAGCAATTCTTCTCTGGAAGGAATTGTTGCAATCGTCTTCATACCGTCTGCATCATAATAATTTCCTTCAACTACACCTGCTTTTATCTCAAGCGCAGGAGCAGTCTTTGCAAATTTCGCAATAATTCTTGCCGGTGCAGTTGCATCTGTTGTAGAGATTGCAAATGCGTTTGGTCCTTCTAATGTGGATGCAAGGCTTTCGAACTCCGTTCCTTTGATTGCGAAATTGACCAATGTATTCTTATATACTTTATAAGTAACACCGGCTTCTCTCAGCTCCTTACGCAGCTGAGTATCTTCTGCAACTGTCAGTCCGCGGTAGTCAACAACAACTACTGATTGTGCATCTTTAATCTGGTCTGAAATCTCCTGTACGATAGGCTGTTTCAATTCTACTTTTGCCACGAATCGTGCACCTCCTTTTTTATTTTTCATTTTGCAAAAAGACAAGGTACTTTGAATCATGCAGGGAGAGTCTTCCCCGCATGCCGCGCCGGGCGCATGTTGCGACGGCAACCAATTTCCTTATGCGCCCGTGTGCATAATAAAAATCCTCTCTGTGGAAGACAGAGAGGATTAAAATCTCATTCACAAATACTTTCGTATCCGCTTTCCCTCGGCAGGCTCTTGCGATTACGCCTTACGGCGCCTGCTGTCTTCGGCAATATGCGTTGCTATTATAGCATTGGTTATTATTGATGTCAACTAATTTTTCTAAACAAGCTTAACAGGATTTACTTTTGCACCCGGTCCCATTGTAGGAGCAACAGATACACTCCTTAAAAACTGACCTTTTACTGCGCTTGGTTTAGCTTTATTAACTGCATCGATAAGGGTCTGGAAGTTGTCCGCTAATTGTTCTTCTGTAAAGGATGCTTTTCCAATTGGCACATGGATAATATTTGCTTTGTCCAATCTATATTCAATCTTACCAGCCTTAATGTCATTGACAGCTTTGGTCACGTCCATCGTTACGGTTCCGGCTTTCGGGTTCGGCATCAAGCCCTTTGGTCCAAGTACACGGCCAAGACGGCCAACAACGCCCATCATATCCGGTGTAGCTACTACTACATCGAAATCGAACCAGCCATCGTTCTGAATCTTAGGAATCAATTCCTCTCCTCCGACGAAGTCTGCTCCCGCTGCCTCTGCCTCATCTAATTTGGTTCCTTTTGCGAAAACCAACACCTTAACGGTTTTACCTGTTCCGTGCGGCAATACTACTGCGCCGCGAATCTGCTGATCTGCATGACGCCCGTCACATCCGGTTCTGATATGAACTTCGATTGTCTCATCAAATTTAGCAACAGCCGCTTTCTTTGCTAAGCTGATTGCCTCTGCTGGATCATATAAAGCTGCTCTGTCAATTGCTTTTGCAGCCTCAAGGTATCTTTTTCCTCTTTTCATTCTAAATAACCTCCTGTGGTATTATCGGGAGTGGTCCCTCCCACTGTTCATCAACGTTTTGATACGCGTTTCAAGGAAATCCTCTTCGCTAAACGCTTTTGGACTATTCCTCTACCTGTACACCCATGCTTCGGCAGGTACCAGCGATCATGCTCATAGCTGCTTCTAAGGATGCTGCGTTTAAGTCAGGCATCTTTAACTCTGCGATTTCCTGAACCTTTGCTTTGGAAATGGTTGCTACCTTTGTCTTGTTCGGTACAGCAGAACCGCTCTTTAAATTGCAGGCTTTCTTAATCAAAACCGCTGCCGGCGGAGTCTTCGTGATAAAGCTGAAGCTTCTGTCCGCATAAACGGTAATTACTACAGGGATAATCAAATCTCCCTGATCTGCTGTTCTTGCGTTGAACTGCTTTGTAAATTCCACGATATTCACACCATGCTGTCCAAGTGCAGGACCAACTGGTGGCGCCGGCGTTGCTTTTCCGGCAGGAATCTGTAATTTAATATATCCTTCTACTTTCTTTGCCATTTGAGGTTGCCTCCTTAATTCATCTTCTTAACATCTGAAAAACTTATTTCAACCGGCGTCTCCCGGCCAAACAAGTCCACATTGATTGTAACAATCTGCTTGCCTTCGTTCATTGTCTGAATCACTCCAACGGTGTCCTTCCACACACCGCCGATGATAACAACGGTATCTCCTTCTGCAAAATCTACAACAATGTTGTCTGCTTTAATACCCAGTGTTCTTATTTCAACTTCGGTGAGTGGTACCGGCTTAGAGCCCGGTCCTACGAATCCGGTTACTCCTCTGGTATTTCTGACAACATACCAGGTGTCATCATTCATAATCATATTGATAAGTACATAACCCGGAAACATCTTCTTGGAAACCTGTTTCTTAGCGCCGTTCTTCAGCTCGACTACGTCCTGCATCGGAACGCGCACCTCCAAAATCTGATCCTCTAAATGTCTGTTTTCGATTGTTTTATCAATGTTAGCCTTTACCTTATTCTCATAACCTGAATAGGTATGAACTACATACCAGTGTGCCTCTGCCATAAATCACCTTTGCCTCCTATAAATTCACCAGAAAATTCACGCCATACTGTATTACAGTATCCAGCACAGCAATAATCAGACCTACGATAACTGACACAATAACGACTGCTGTCGTCTGACGGGCAAGTGATTGTTTCGTCGGCCAAATAATCTTTCCGAATTCAGCCTTAACTCCGTCCAGCCAGCTCTCCTTCGGAGCGCTGCTTTTGTTCTCGGTTTCTCCCATAATTTCCTCCATTCTATGAGCAGCCCACAGCAAATCGCTCTCTTAAAGCTCTCTTTGCCGCCAAGCACATTTTGGGATGGATGAAAGAATTCCTTTCAACCTGTTCACTTTTGCTCTTCCTATAATTACACTAACAACAAATACGGCTTGTACTTATTTTGTTTCTTTGTGTAAGGTATGTGTCCTACAGAATCTGCAATATTTCTTTGTCTCCATTCTGTCCGGATGAGCTTTCTTGTCCTTTGTCATGTTGTAATTACGCTGCTTGCATTCCGTGCATGCTAATGTAATCTTTGTGCGCACAACTTCCACCTCCATTAAATTCATTGTGTTTTCCATGCCGATTTTAGGCATAAAAAAAAGACCTACTTCCAAGCCTACCTACTATAGCACAATTTGGACGCATCGTCAAATACTTTTTGCGGCATTCCGTTTTTTTCCTTTTTTATAAAATTTCTATTAAACAAATCGCTTATCTTGCCGATATAAAAGGTATATAATGCAATTTGCAGATAATTTTCTCTAAAAAATTATATAATTATGTTAAATGGATTTATTTTCCCCGGTGTTTACAACACATTTCACGGAAGAAAGGAGGGGGGTTATTATGGTTGCAGCCATAATGGATAATGCGTATAATTATTTTCTTTCTACCTATGGTAAATCTTCTGCCACTCGGTATGATGCACATAAGCGAAGCGAATTACGCAATACTTACAACAATATTATAAAGGCAAATAAAGAATCTCCGCTTTACAAATTAAAAGATTCACGGGATTTAGATAAATTTGCGATTGACATTAAAGAGAATGCCAGAAACATCAAAAATGTAATCGCTTCTCTTTCGGCTGACGGCGGGGGCATGGAGAACGCCTTTCAGAAAAAGGTCGCGGATTCTAATCAGCCGGATATCGTCACCGCTGAATACATCGGTAATAAAAGTACAGATGATGATACTGATACTTTTTCGATTGAGGTAACGCGGCTTGCAGCTCCTCAGATGAATTTGGGGCATTTTCTTAAGGATGACTCTCTTGATATTGCACCCGGAAGTTATTCTTTTGATCTGAATACAACGAATGCTTCCTACGAATTTCGCTTTACGGTAAATTCAAATGACTCGAACCGAGATGTCCTTGAGAAACTTTCCCGATTGTTCAAGACTGCAAACATTGATCTGAACTCGGAAGTCGTCTCTGATGAGCAAGGACGAAGTGCTTTGAAAATCGAATCCCGGCAGACTGGGCTTAGAGGAAATGAAGATTATCTTTTTCGAATTTCTGCGGCTGAAAACAATCCGGCCAGAACTGCAATTGATACTCTGGGCATCAGCCATGTTGCAACGGAAGCATGTAACTCTTCCTTTTTGCTGAATGGGGTGGAACACTCTTCCTATTCTAATAACTTTACGGTCAACAATACCTTCGAGTTAAATTTGAAGGGCATCAGCCAAGAAGGAAATCCTGCAACAATAGGTTACAAGACAAATGTAGATGCAGTTGCCGACAACATTCAGACGCTTGTCGATTCCTACAATCAGATGATTCATACTGCCGGAAAATATTCCGCCAGTCAGCAAGACAGCTCCAAGCTGATTTCCGACATTAGCAGTGTTGCATTGAAGTTTAAAGATGAATTTGAATCTCTCGGACTTCTGGTAGATGACAATTCTTCCATTTCGATTGACCGCAGCCTTCTTGCAACATCCGTGAGCAGTCCCAGTTCTGACGAAAGCTTCTCGATCCTGAATGATTTTAAAGACGCCTTGCTTTCAAAGGCAGAGAATGCTTCCATTGATCCTATGCGCTATGTGAATAAGATTATGGTTGCATATAAGAATCCGGGGCGCAATTTCGCAACCCCTTACATTACTTCGATTTACTCAGGAATGATGCTGGATACTTACTGCTAGAAATTATATCATAAATTAAGGAAGCGGCAGATTTGTCTGTCGTTTCTTATAGAACAACAGAATCCACAGCATCACGCTGTAGATTCTGTTTTTTTATTTTCTGCTTGTGCAAAGCGTTTTCTTGTGTTATGATATCCATGTTGCGATGCGTGGCTCAGCTTGGTAGAGCGCTGTGTTAGGGACGCAGAGGTCGCAGGTTCAAATCCTGTCGCATCGATTCTTTACAGAGGCATGAAAAAAGCTGAAACACTGAATTTGCAGAGTGTTTCGGCTTTTTTTTATATCATAGGAAAGACATTGTTGAGGTACACATTCCGATTTATTCCAAAAATAACATTCATCGTATCTTTTTTCCTGCTGAATTTCAATAATTTCCCCAAAAATTCTTGACATATAGTTTCAAAAACGCTGACTAAGTGCAACGCACTTAGCCAGCGTTTTTATATTTCAAAAACGCTATCATAGAAATGCAATACACAATAAAGTCAGAAAGGATTGGTGAACTATGGGTAATTACGAATGCTATGGAACGGTCAAACCAGTAAAGCTGGAGGCTACCGCAACACTGCCGGAACGGGAATGCTATGATTTTTATGAGGGCAGTACAAGCCGTAAAAGTACAGAAGATAAAGAAGCATTCCTTCAAGACGCACTGCTAAACAAAGATCAGCTTTTTCGATGGGCACAGATAGCAAGCCAGATATTTAAAAGCGAATCGGACAGCTGCTGGAACCACAGCGGAAAGAGTTGGGATAAAAACTTCGGAAAAGATGCGAACTATATGGACTTGATTGAATGCCTTTGCCATAAACATGACAGGACAGGCGGTAGTGATGTATACAAAAGCACAGGACTTATGCTCGCAAGTTCTCTAAGCGAGGTGGAAAAGGCAACGGGGCAATTGGCGCAAGATTTGCTTAACAGGAAGCTGAAAGCTGATGACTTTATCAAACGGTGCAATCTGTCACCATTTCATGACAACACAGACAGCCAGACAGTGTTTTACACATTGGCAGGTCATTTGGACAGATATGGCGGAACATTTCAATTCGGATATACAGTATTTGGCCTTGCCTTCTATAATTACAGGCTTAAGGTAATATCAGACGGCACGCCTTATAATACTGCAATCGGAAACCGCACAGTAGAGGAGGCTATCAGCGAAGGCGGCATTCCCGGATTCACTTATAAAAATACCGGTTCGGGAGAAACGATCCTATATCCTGCCGAAAACAGAAATAATGAGGAAGCCAGCCAAACGGTAACAACATCCGTGGAGTTAAGCAAAACAGAATCAAATTCCATAGCCAATGCGAAAGAATTTAGTTTTACCGAAATGGTGGGGGTAACGTTAGAGCTGGAAGATATTTTGAAAATCAGCAAGATTGCTATGGAAATGCAGTTTACAGCCGGGCAGGTTATCAGTACGGCTTACACAAAGGAACAGTCTGCCACTAAGACAAAAAGCACCAGTTCAAGTGTAACGGTAACATTGCCGCCTCACACAGCAATTATGGTAAAGCAGAAAGAAGATAATACGACAACGACTTTAAAGTATGATTGTCCGGTTATGGTACAGTTTGATGTGGCAGTATTCTCCATATGCGGTACTTGCTACGATGATAAAGCAGCCGTACATACCTTTAGCACGGCAGGATATGACCAGCGCTCTTTCATTACCATGTTCCAGCCTTCCAAGTCAGGAAATGCAGGAGATGACGGCTCGGAAAATCTTTATCTGAGGACAAAAAACTACAACATTGTAAGCGGATACGAGAAAATGCACGGCGTTACGCAGTTAAAGAGCCATAATAAAGGAATGCTCAGGGAAGAGCTGAACTGGGATACAATTTTGAAACAAGAGAAAGCTTCTACGAATTATAAAAGGAACAGTGAAAAGCAGGCAGCGGAAACAAAAAAACCCCAAGAACTGGTTAACTTAATCTGCCAAAACAGGCCAATGGCGCCGACAGGCGGTATTTTAACGGAAAGCGGAAAGAGCATTGTTTCTATTGTAGAAAAAGCGATTCCACTATATGCTTTGCACACCTTACGCTTACAAACCGGAAGCGTAAGTTATGATGTAGGAATTGGCGATGCCCTATATCCAAATAATTGGATAGTAGAAGGGTATGACGCAAAAAATGTTCCTTTTTACGGTTTCGACTCCAAAAAAGGAACATGGATTTTAGTGGATGAACATGGAACAGAATTAAGGGATGATTCGATCGCCTGCATTAGCCATGAGGCTCTCACCAACGAGCCGTTTATTGAAGGAAAACAAAGCGGAACTATTTATGCAAAGTACCTTATCCCTGACAATTACTATACCTGCCAGACAGGAACTCCGATAACAAATGAGAGTATACAAACAGTGTTTGTAAAAATCAGTATACATGACACAAAGTTAAAGGGCAGCATAACGGCAAGCGGGACTGTGAAAGCGAAAAATCACACAGTCACAAATTTAGAAACTCTTAATACACTAAATGTTCATGTATATGATGAAACAGGGAAAGAAATTATTGTACCGGTGATTTGGGAAGCAGAACCAGGCTTCGGAAATAATATTATGATTATGCATAATCAAATGTCTGTGTCTGCTGTAGGAAATTATCATATTCGTGCAAGATATGAAGATCTTGTGTCCGATTGGATAGACGTTGTTGTAACTGAATAGGTAATTATCATTCATACCGCGGACCATCCACATTCCGCAACGGCGCCGGAATCCTTTTACCACAAGGGATTCCGGTCTTTTTATATTTCTTTTTTCCCCATAGTATGCTATACTGATTCTGGATTAACGACTATATGCGCGAGGAAGTGTTACATATGAATAATTTCAGTAACAAACGCTTTACAATTGCAATTATGTTAGGAGACACGCAGTCAGACTATTCCGAAGCGCTGCTGCGTGGTTTTTATACTTGTGCAAAGGAAGAAAATGTCAACATTCTCTTTCTTATGGGACCGCAAATGCCTCCGTACTGCACGGACATTCTTTCCTGCAGTATTGAAGGAGATTATAATTATCAATTTGATACCATTTATAACTATGCACATTTTTTGAAGCCGGATGCACTGATCGTTACATACGGCTCTCTTTCTATATTTAACAATGTTAAGAGTAAGCAGGAATTTTTAGACAAGTATGCAGACATTCCCTATCTCTTATTGGAGGAACTGCCGGAGGATTCCAATACCCCTTATCTGATGGCGGACAATTATAACGGTATGCGCGCCTGCGTGGAACATCTCGTGTGTGATCACCACTATAAAAAAATCGCATTCCTCAGCGGACCTCAGAACAATCTTGATTCATCCGAGCGTTTGAACGCATATCATGACGTCATGAAAGAACACAATCTGGAAGTCACCGATACAATGGTGGCTTTTGGCGATTATACCGAACAGGTCACGGAACAAGTCTCCCGGCTTTTAGACTTAAATCCGGGGCTGGAAGCGATTGCCTGTGCAAATGACACGATGGCAAAATCCTGCTATCGGGTATGTGCGTCCAGAGATTTACTGATCGGCAAGGATATCGCAATTACCGGTTTTGACGATGTGGAATCTTCACGCACTATGGAACCTCCTCTTACCAGTGTTTCCCACAGCAGTTTTCAGTTCAGCTATTGTGCATTAAAAAATGCTATTTCTTTGTGCCTGGGCAAAAAACCGGTTTCCCAACGAATGCCGGTTTCTTTCCGCAAGCGTTCTTCCTGCGGATGCGCTTCCGTCAATGCAATGCTTGACACTTATATTCCAGAAGACGAACTGGAAGATTTTGTTTTGAAAGCAATTGGTTCCATTACGACCGGACTCCTTTCCGGCATCCCATATAAAAAAGACAGAAACCACTTCGGCAATCTGATTCTGGAGTATTTTCACTATGTTTATACGATTGCCTTCCGTTTTAATGGTTCCAATTTCCATATGGATTATCTGCTCGGCATCTTAAAGCAGCTCACGGCATACCCGCATGTTTCCAACCTACTGCTCTGGGAACAATTTTCCGGCCCGCTGCAGCTCCTTTTTGCGAACGCCAAAAACGATAATATGCAGCAGCTTCTTGCTTCGATTATCACTGCTACCCAGCGGCATATCCACTCGGCGGATATCTTAAATCTGGAGCAGGAAATTATGGACTCCACCCGCAAAGCATGGTTTGTGCCGTCATTTTCCAGAGATTTGACTCATTTTTCCTCGCCCAAAGACTTTCAACAGACGATGATCCATGTTTTAAACCGCCTGAAAATGATGAAGGTAAAAAGCGCCTACTTTTTCCTTTTCGACGAAGCAGTCATCCACGAAACAGGCGAACCCCTTGCTTTCCCGCCCGAGATGTATCTGCTTACATATTTTACCGCTTCCGAAACGGTATATTACCCGAAAAATAGGTGGCCCTGCGTCACGGCCGAAAACGGATGTGCGTCTTTCCTAAATATAGACCATCCTGCATGCCTTACATCCTTCATACTATTTTCCAATGCGAAACAATATGGGATTATGTTGTGCGAAGTAGATCAGGCAGATATTTCCTTTTTACAGATATGCAGCTTGCAGCTTGGTTCTCTGCTGCATTTCTGGGAGCTGAATATTGCGGAATACGAATCCCGAATTGAACTCAAAAATTCTTTGAAAGTCATTCAGGAGCAGAATCATATTTTAAGTTTCATCTCCGAATATGACGAATTAAGCAAATTACTGAACCGACGCGGCTTCATGGAACGCGCACTACAGACTTGCGAAGCGAATCCCGGCAAGAAAGCATATTTGATTTTCGGCGATTTAGACCACTTAAAGGAAATCAACGACTGCTTTGGCCACGCCGCCGGTGATTTTGCTATCAGCGCCGGCGCAGCAAGACTTCGGCAGATACTTCCTGAAAATGCCGTCACTGCCAGAATCGGCGGAGATGAATTTATCTCTCTGATACTCTCTGAAGATGCGGATTTTCAGAAACACATTTTATATGAGCTTCACAGCGCCGGAGATGAATTTAATCGTACATCAGATAAGCCATACTATGTGGAATTTTCTTTTGGAATTTATGAATTCCTCTGCTGCCCGCAGATTGACCTGAACAAAATCATACAAGAATCCGACGCCCTGCTTTATCAGGCAAAAGCAAACCGAAGAGCCAGCATTAAAAAAACAGATGTGCAGTCTTAAATCGCACATCTGTTTTTATGCTTTAATCCAATATCATCTGAACGCAGCCATACATTCCCGCATCATTACCAAGAGAAGCAAGCGCAAATTTCGCCTCCCGGCATACGTGGAACGTCCGCTCCATGTAATATTTCTCAATGACATCCAATAATATGCTGCCCGCTTTAGACACGCCGCCGCCGATTACAAAAACTTCAGGATTTACCACACAAGCAATTCCTGCAAGCGCTGTCCCAAGGACTTTACCAAGCTCTTCTACCATCCCAGCTGCCACTGTATCTCCCGCTTTTGCCTGATCAAAGATATCCTTTGCCGTAAGAGGTTCAATTCCCCGCAGCACTGTCTCCTGCGTATCCTCTGCCAGTCTGTGCTTCGCCATACGCACGATTCCGGTTGCAGATGTATACTGTTCCAGACAGCCCTTTTTCCCGCAGCCGCAGGTATCTGTCTCATTCTCATTTACCATCATATGGCCAATCTCTCCGCCTGCGCCTCTTGCACCTGCCACAATCTTACCGTCCACAATGATTCCGCCGCCGACGCCGGTTCCGAGCGTTACCATAACAACGTTGGAATAGCCCTTGCCGCCGCCCTGCCACATTTCTCCTAACGCCGCTACGTTAGCGTCATTTCCGACCTTTACCGGGAAACCGCACTTATTTCCCAGCTCCTCTGCCACATTTACAACGCCCCAGCCGAGATTGACGCACTGCAGCACAGTTCCGTCTCCCGTTACCGGTCCGGGTACGCCGACGCCAACGCCCTGTACATCATCCCTGCCAATGTTATCTTTTTCCATCTTTTCCTGAATTGATGCAGTCACATCATCTAAGATTGACGCACCGCCATTTTCCGTGTTGGTTTTAATCTCCCATTTATCCAGCAAAGTTCCATTTGTCTCAAAAAAACCTATTTTACAGGTTGTCCCTCCAATATCTACGCCAAAACCATATTTCTTCATGCCTGCTTCTCCTTTTGCTCTCTTCTTTCCGTCTATACTGTGTGATTTACACCAGTTATAGCCGAATCACATAAGTTTAGTATAAAAAAATTCCCATCTAATGTCAATGCGGTTATGGCATTTTCAAAAATTATCGCTCTCACCAAGAATGTACAAAAACATCTGTACTGCCGCCTCCTCCTTCTTGGTTCCGTTTCCAAATCCTATCACACAGTCCTCTCCGTAAAATCCATGTTCTACCATCCAAGGATTATTTTCAATACGGATCCCCGCCGGAAAATCTTCTCCGGTATCCATATTTTTTGCATAAACGATATCCTCGTTGTATTTCTCCATGAATCCTCCCGGCAAATACTCTTCCAGACTCGCAATTGCCCGGCATTCCGCAACAAATTCGTATGTCTCTTCATCTGCGGCCATTACATCCACGCCGCCTGCAGCAGTCAGCGCTACAAAGGACTGAAAACTGTAGATCTCCGCTGAACTGGTGGCATTTATATCCACATCATATCCTGTATTGACTTTTATCTCTTCCTTTCTGGAATCATAGCCATACATTTCCATAAAATCTGTAAAATCCGGCTCTTCTTTTTCCATTTGCGTCTTATTACAATTCAGCAGTGCAATCTGCACTACGGAGTCCTTGTAGGACAAGAAATGGCGTACAATTCCCACCACCGCTGCGATTATAATTATGCCCACAATAATGAACCATTTGTAATAATCCCAGACAAAACCTGCAATTTCCGACTTTTTCATCGTTTTAAAATCCGCTTTTTTCTCCATATGCTTACCCTTCCTGCGTATCTTTCTCTGTGATTTTCTTCTCTTTCCGGCGTACTTTTCACACCATCCATTTAGATTTGGAAGTTATACTTACAAACTTGCGCTTCCCGCCGGTGCGATAAATTCGGCATACGGCAGGTCTTTGTGCAATTCTTTCATAAAAGTATACCAGATTTCCGCCGGATATCCAGACCCGGTCAGTTCCGGCAGCTCTCTCGGCATATCATATCCCACCCATACACTTGTGGTATAATATTTCGTATATCCGACAAACCAGCCGTCCTTATGTGAGTTCGTAGTGCCCGTCTTTCCTGCGCTCGCTGTGCTCTCAAGTGCAAGCCCCTTTGCCGTTCCGCTTGTCAGCACTCCTTCCAGAATACCGGTCATAGTTCTTGCCGCATTTTCATTATAAACCTGCTTTTCTTCCTGCGAAGCCAAATAAATTTCGTTCCCTTGGGCATCCAATATCTTCACGACACAAGTCGGCTGCCGATACCTTCCGTTATTTTCCAGTGTTGCAAAGCCCGCCGCCATTTCCACCGGGGATACTCCCGTCGTAAATCCGCCCAATGCCGCACTCGGACGCTCATCTTCCTTATCCAATTTTGCGAAATTCATTTCCTTCAAATAAGACAGTCCCACCGCAGGAGTCAATTCTTCCAGAAGTTTCCATGCCACCGTATTGATGGAACGCTCTACCGCATAACGCAGCGTTACCGTTCCGGCGTAGCTGCCGGTAGAATTTGCGGGACCGCCTTCAATCGGTTCATCCACAACAAGACTGTCAGGCGTATACTCCCGCTCCAGAAGAGGCGTATAGACTATCAGCGGCTTAATCGCGCTTCCCGGCTGGCGATAGCTCTGGTAGGCGCGGTTCAATGTATATCCATGATATTCCTGACTCCGCCCGCCCACAGCAGCTTTTACAAACCCGCTCTGATTATCAATGCAGACAGATGCACTCTGAAGCGCATATATCCCCTCTTCGTTCTGCTCCGTATAACCTGCCAGTTTCTCGTCAATCGCTTGCTGCAGCATCTCCTGCATCTTCAAATCAATAGAAGTATAAATTCGATAACCTCCGGTATACAGGCTTCGTTCACACTCTTCATACAGACTGCGATATTCCTCCTCGTACGCCTCCCTTTCTTCCAATGTCCCGAACTCCGTCTGAAACACAAACCCCTTCGTCTCCATAAGCGCCCGTGTAGCACAGTAATAGGCAAAAGTTTCGACATAATTATTTTTTTCTTTTACCGGACGTTTCAGCGTGATATCTTCCGCTTTAGCAAGCGAACACGCCGCCTGTGTAATCTTTTCATCCGTTACCATGTTTTCCAAGATCCGGTTCCTCCGCTTGAGGGTATTTTCCATATTCGTTACAGGGTCATAGAGGGTCGGATTATTCGGTATTGCACACAAGAATGCAATCTGCGATAGATTCAGGTTTTTTACGTCTAAATCGAAATACCCACGGCTCGCCGCCTGTATTCCGTAGTACCCGTTTCCAAAATATATGTTGTTCAGGTAAAATTCCAGAATTTTATCCTTGGAATATTTCTTTTCCAATTCCGTTGCGATGAAGATTTCCTCCATCTTACGCTCCCATGTCCTCTCGTGGCTTAAAAAAACATTTCGCGCAAGCTGCTGTGTGATGGTGCTTCCTCCCTGAGATACTTCCCCGTTTTGTATCATTGCCCATGCCGCCCGGATTATCGCCTTATAATCAATTCCTCCATGATGATAAAATTTCTTGTCCTCAATGCTGATAATCGCTTCTTTTACATTCTCCGGAATTTCTTCAAACTCAAGATAGTATACGTCCTTTTCTCCCTTTAATACCGATATCTGTCCGCCGCTTGCATCATATACCACACTGGTCTGAACCGCCCGGAACGTTTCCTGCGTAGATGTACGCACCAGCCGCTTCGCCTCTGCGGACAACTCGTTTACCGTTGCACCGTAGCCTCCCAGAAAATAATAGGCAAGCCCGCCTGCCACCATCAGAATGAGCACAATCTGTATGTAAATAAATCCCCATAAACCACGGTGTTTCTTTTTCTGTTTCTTTTTTCGGGCCATATTTCCTCCCTCGTTTACGTGTTCCCTGTATCAGCTTGATCTTTCACTTTATCGTTAACCTTCCAAAGACAATCTCCTTTTTACCAATTGCAGATGTCCTTTACTACTTCTCCCGCCAAAATCAATCCTGCAACGCTCGGAACAAATGCAACGCTTCCCGGAGTACTTCGGCGTCCCTCTTCCCCCGCCGCCTCATTCTTTATCGGCTCTTCTCTTGAATACACAACTTTTAAACTGTCCACGCCGCGTTTTTTCAACTCCCGGCGCATAACCTTCGCAAGCGGACAAACTGACGTCCGGTAAATGTCCGACACCTCGAACCTTGATGCATCCAGCTTATTTCCCGCTCCCATACTTGCAATCATCGGCACTCCTGCCGCTTTCGCCCTGAGCGCGAGCTCTATTTTCGCCGTCACATTATCTACGGCGTCCACCACGTAGTCATACGTCTTAAAGTCAAACCGATCCGCCGTCTCAGGCAGATAAAAGCAATGATAAATGTCCACTTTTGCTTCCGGATTAATTTCTTCTATCCGCTCCTTCATTACCTCGACCTTCGGTCTTCCGACAGTCTTCGTCGTGGCGATAATCTGGCGGTTGATATTTGATTCGCTGACTATGTCTTTATCTACCAGCGAAAGATGTCCGATGCCGCTGCGTGCCAATGCTTCTGCCGCATAGCCGCCGACTCCGCCGACGCCGAACAAAATGACGTGCGCCTGTTCTAATTTATGTATGCCCGCCTCGCCTAACAAGAGGGCGGTACGGGTAAATTTGTCGTTCATGGCTGCCTCCGTTTATTACCAACTAAAAAACTCGTAAGTACATGATACTCCATTTCCTCCAAAAAAGCCAATAAACATTTTATTAAAAGATGAGGCTTGATTTCCTTTTCCGTAAAACGTTCAAAAAATAGGTCAATATTGTTATTTCTATCTTATTATGATATGATTTTTATATAAAAGAATATTTTTTTGTAATATTTTAAGAAAGGGTGCAATATTTACGAATGGATACAAATGATAATCTAATTTTCGAAAACGACCGAATTACAGACGGATTTGACATTTTCTTCTGGGTCTTCCACGATGCCAGCAGTTTTGTCGCCACGCATTGGCACATCGCCATTGAAATTATGTATATTCTGGAAGGAGAGGTCGATGTTACGATAAACAATCAAACGCATGAGTTGTATCCGGGGGATGTTTTTCTGATTGACTCCAAGGTTGTCCATTCCACAAAGTCTATAAATGGCAACCATGCAATCCTGATTCAGCTTCCCTATCCTTTTTTAAAAAAATATATTCCGGATATCGGCTCCCATAGCTTCGGTTTTGACTATCGTACCGAGAATCCGATTCTTCAGACAAAGATTGCCAAGTTAAAAGAAGTCATCCATCAGATGTACATTGTCTATCAGTTCCATCCGAAGGGAGAGCTTCTGCGCTTTAACAGCCTTCTCTTTGAAATGCTTTATATTTTATATCACAGCTTTGGCAAACCGCTGCAGCCGGCATTCGTAAAACGTGAAATGAAAAACTTCCAGCGTTTAGAGCCGATTCTTCAATATACGAACGAGCATTACCGCGAAGCGATCACACTAGAAGCGATAGCTCAGATGGCGTGTCTGCAGGAGGAATATTTCTGTCATTTTTTCAAAAAAAATATGGGAGTCACCTATTTTCAATATCTGAATGAAATTAGGATTTCCCATATTTATCATGATTTAGCATCTACCGATTATACCTTAAAGCAGCTTCTTTCAATGCACGGTTTTACCAACTACAAGCTGTTCCGACGGATGTTCTATGAGCAGTTTCATATGACACCCGGCGAATACCGCAAGAAAGCGAAGGAAGCTTCCAACTAAGAGATTGTGAATTCCATCTTCACAATCCCTTAGTGTACTGGTATACTCCTTTTTCTTACTGCTCCATCTGCTTGCCAAGAAATCCTGCAGCCGTTATGACCAGCTTGCTCTCCGTCTCGCCCACCTGTTTTTTGTCATCTTTCCCGTAGATGACAACTGACCCGATTGCATCGCCTTCACAGATAATGGTGCTGATTGCCTGCGAGTCATATTCTCCCGTATCGTCCAGCGTAACCTTAATAAATGTTTCATCCTCCTGTGCTGCCAGAATGGTGGCTCTCTCTTCAATCACATGTTCTAACTGCTTACTGATTGGCTTCCCGTCGAAATCCTTTTTTCCGTTTCCTGCCGCTGCAATTACATGATCCCGGTCAGTGATGCACACGAGCTGTCCGGTCGCCTGCGCAAGGCTCTCCGCATATTGACCTGCAAACTGTCCCAATTCGCCGATCGGGGAATATTTTTTTAAGATAATTTCCCCTTCGCGGTCCGTAAATATCTCAAGCGGATCTCCTTCACGGATTCTTAAGGTTCTCCGAATCTCTTTCGGCACTACTACTCTTCCAAGGTCATCTATTCTACGCACAATTCCTGTTGCCTTCATGTTAACTTTGTCCTCCAATCCCTAGAAATGATTTCTCTGTAAAAACCATTTCTTTCCTTCTGTTTTTTTACCTTTTCCTTGGTGTCATGTGGTAGTAGTATCTGTAAAAAAAGCAATTATATACCAAGATTTTTACTTGATCTATAATTGCTCTTTCATCATTTTTTAAAAGTTTCCATCCGCAAGCACGCTAGAATGCCCGAAACATTCCCGTAGATTTTTGAATATAGAAAGCTCCGTCTCTTTCTATCACTTGATTCACCTTTTTCTTAAACGCCTGCTCTTTCTTTTTGAGGATCTGCGGGGCATTTCCGGGATAAGAACACACATAGTCGTATATCACGTCAGCATTGTCCACAAGCAGATCGCTTTCAAAAATATCGAGACTTACATTTTGAAAATAGCGCTCCAGTTGTTCCCGCCCGTTCTCAAGCAGAAAGTTCTCTGTCGCATCTGCAAAATACAGCTCTATTTCATCACTGAACTCTCTGACAAATTCATTTAATTCCTTCATATGACCATTGCCGACAGTGGAACAGCAAAACATTCCACCCTCTCTTAACCCCTTTCTTACTGCAAAAAATAGCTGTTCTTTCTTTTTCACATGGTACAGCATATGATTCGCTATTATTCTGTCATAAGCGTTTGTTTCTATTATGGCATTTTCTGCATCCAGCAAACATACTTCACACTTTATATGCTTCGCCTCCAACATTTTCCGGTGCAGTTCAAGCATATCTTTCACCTTATCCAACATTCCCCGTGAATTGTCGGTAAGCGTAAGCTCTATATTGTCCGGCAGCCCGGACAGATTTGCAAGCCACAAAAGACCGGTTCCGCATCCTATTTCCAATATCCGCATACCGCTTTTTATGTCCAGGCGATGATAAATCCAGTTCATCCAGTTTTCCTCTGAGGTACTATAGTCATGTATGTTAATTCTTTTTTGCAGGTTTACATCATTGACATATTGTCTGTCCAAAAGTTCCTTTTCCTCTGTCAAGCTGATAACTTCAAGAATACTCTTCCATATATTTTCATCTTTTTCATCAATCTGTTCTATTGTTTCTAACACGCGCTGCATATGCTTTATCTTCTGGCGCAGCATATGTTTTTGCTCATTGATTGAATCCATCAAATTCCAATGCTCCTGATTCATGACCTCCTCAATCTGTTCCAGAGAAAATCCCAGATATTTCAGCATAAGTATTCTCTGAAGTTTCTCAACCGAGCTGTTATCATACATTCTGTAACCAGACTGCGAGTACTCTACCGGTAAAAGAATCCCTTTGATATCATAAAATCGCACCGTACGCGGCGACACTCCCGTAAGTTTTGCCAGTTCACCCGTTTTATACAACATGTTCTTTGCCACCCCTCCATCAACTGATTTTGATTGTATCTTAAACCTTTCCCTTACGTAAATGTCAATATGCTGCGTGAAAATATTTTGTATTTGGAAAAGGTTCTGTCAAGTCTTATCTCCCGCCAATCTGATGACGCCGGAACCCTCTTCCTGCCTGCCAGACCAAGAATGCGCCAAGCGCCAGATATACAATTGGCACGTAAACATACGGCGGCACACAGGATCCGAAAATGCAAAGCAGCCTGTCATCAAATGCTCCTCCGCCCATTCTTGCCGGAAGCAGATTCACCAGCATCGTTAGGATACGTTTTTCCTCCGGCACCATAAGCATCACCGGAACGAATATCAAAATGAAGGCGAGGATAATGACCGGAAAGGTAGATTTCATCTTTGCCGAGCAGAACATCGTAAATCCCGCTACAACACACACTGCCAAAATTCCAAGCGCCAATAAGCCCAGGCAGTATTGCAGCATCGTAAGCGGATAGCTAATCAGCGCCGTACCGAGCTGTACCGGTGCATCCGCCCCTTCAAAGCCATACAACAGCCCGACTTCAAGAAAGCAGCTTCCTTCATAAAGCAACGCCACCAAAAATGCCAGACTGCCTCCCGTAAAGATTTTTGCAGCAGCCTCTTTTGTTTTCCCGTATTTTGCAGAGAGGATCAACGCATCCACACCGCTTGTGTACTCTCCCGAAAAAATACCGGAAACACAGACGGCAACAGCAAAAGCAATAAAGATAATATTCGTATATTGCAGCGCAGCAAACCTCTGATATCCTTCTGTATAACTATATACAAATGGTTTTTGCGTTTGTGCATCCCACTTAAAATGGCGGTTGATTTCCTTTTCCGATAGATTTTCCTCTTCATATGTATTCTGCATAGCCGTTTTCCGGTATTCATAAAACTGAGATACATCCGATGAAAAGATATCCATTCCCGTTTGCGTAAAGATTCCCGCCACCGATTGATAAGGTCTGACATAGGTACAATAGTCCTCCCAGTCTTCCACGCTATTCCATGCGTTTGTTACATAATCTATTGATAAATGCGAATATGCCTCCTGCGCTTCGGCAAAAAGATTCTCATCCAGATACTCTCCCGTGTAATTTAATTCTTCCTTTTTCTGCGCCATCATATCTTCATAATTGCTGCTTACTTTTTCACCCTCAGCCTCAATGGATCCAATTTCCATCAGAACCCCGCCCAAAAGAATGAAAAGATATACAACGATAAGCGCAATCCAACTGGACTTCTTCTGGAAAATCTTCTTATATTCGAACTTAATTAAAGTCCATAAATCACTCATCATCCTTTTCCTCCCGTCCGCTAAAGTAATATAGGTACAGATCCTCTAAAGTCTCCTCTGCCAAAACAGCCGTCTCACAAGGTTTTTTCTCACTCACAAGCCGCAGAAAGACTCCGTCCGCCTCTTCCCTGAGATTGACGATGGGGTATTTTTCAGCAAGCCTTTGCCCGGTCTCCCCATCTGTCTTACATTCATAGACCCTTCCGCGTATGGCGGATATCACTTCTTCCAAAGTTCCATGATGAATCAGTCTGCCCTCTTTCATAATCAGAATTTCATTCGCAATATACTCCACATCCGATACGATATGTGTCGAAAGCAATACGACCCGATCCTTTCCCAGCTTTGCTATCATATTGCGGAACTTTACACGCTCCTTTGGATCCAGTCCAGCCGTCGGCTCATCCAGGACAAGCAGGAGCGGATTGTTCAGCAAAGCCTGTGCTATTCCCAGACGCTGCTTCATCCCGCCGGAAAAAACTTTCATTTTTTTCTTCGCTTCTGTGGACAAATTTACCAGTTCAAGCAATTCTGCCGCTTTTCTCTTTGCTTCCCGCTTTGGTATCCCTTTTAATGCCGCCATATACATCAGGAAATCCATTGCGGTAAATTCGGGATAATAGCCAAAATCCTGCGGCAGATAACCCAGCCCGTCGCGATACCCCTCTTCCTTTGCATCCAATCCGTTCATTTTCACTTCACCGCTGTCCGGCATCAGAACACCGCAGATCATCCTCATCAGCGTAGTCTTCCCTGCGCCATTCGCCCCTAACAATCCATAAACGCCCGGATGCATCACATAAGACACCCGGTCTACGGCTATTTTATTTTTATATTGCTTGGTTACTCGGTCAAGTACAAGTTCCATAATCCTTCCTCCATATTCTCTTTCATTTTCCATAATTGCCTAAGCATCAGACCGCAGGCAAACATAAAAAACAGCGCCCATGCGATAAAATATTTCTCTGCATACAGGTATTCTGCTATTCTTGGCAAAATTGCCGTGCACAGACTGACAAGTATTCCCACCGCGCCGCAGCAAACGCTCACGTCACATTTTCTGCGGGTATTTTGTATCAGAAGCGTCAGTGCACTTGTCAAGACATAAGGCAGAAACAGATAGACAATCGTACGCAGCGTTCCATAGGAAATCCTGCTTTGCAGGAAGAAATAAACCCCCAGTAATACAGTCAGATTCAAGGCTCCTATGCTGCCCATCCACACCAATAGTATTTCCGGCAGATGATATCTGGTACAACTCTCCAATTCCGACATCCCGCGGCGATTAGAACGTCCTACCTCTACAATTGCTGTCAGTGCAAAAAACGGCAGGAATGCAGATATATTCCAAAACAATGCAGCATCCGAAATATCTTCCCAATATTCTCCAACTCCAAGAATCACCAACAGAACCAGAAAAGCGGCTGCCCATCCCCGCTTACGTATATAACCAAGCTGTGTCAGGACGAACCGATACAGCGGTTCTCTGGGACTTTGCAGTCCCGACAAAAAATCATCCCTGCGCTCCGGCTCCGGCGCCCAAAAGCTTTCCTTTAACTCCCTGCGCATTTTCTTATTCATATCTGCGCCTCCTCTCCCAGCAGATGCCGCAATTTCTTTAACGCCTCCTGTTCCCTTCGGTAAACTGCAAAACGTGACAAGCGAAGAATCATCCCTGTCTCTGAGACTGACAATTCATTGACATATCTCAGCAAAATCAGCTCCCGCAGAGGTTCCGGCAGCTTTCCAACCGCCCACTCTACCGCAGTCCGGTTTTCCACTGCTTCCATCTCATCCCGTTCTTCCACCCTTGCATTTGCAATTTTTCCCAAATCCTCATTTTCCTCCGCTTCATATCCCAGCCGTTCCCGTTTCTCTTTCCTGCCGTAATAATCCACGCAAAGATTCCTCGCTATCGTGTACAAATAGGCAAGCTTCTTACCCCTGTTGATATAAGTGCTCTGGGAAAAATAACGAAGAAAGGCTTCCTGTGTCAAATCCTCCGCCACGTAGCTGTTATGTACTTTGAAATAGCAATACCGGTATATTTTGTCGTACTCTTCTTTTAATTCTACAGACACATTTCTCCCCCCTTCTAATAGGTATAACAGTTTTCTTTGACCCAGTGTGCGCATTATTTTGATTTTTTAGAGGAAAAAACAGACAGGCTTCCCGTACCGCGTCTCTTTTGAATAAATTCTGAAATGTTACGTAGATTGAAACTTTCGTTTCGTTAGATATGGAATTTCTGATTATGCAAAGCAAAACCGGCTTCACATAATCAGATGGACGGCGCGAATACGGCGCCTTTTATGAGAATCCATAAGCGAGATTCTCATAAGCCGAATTACTGTATCTTAGAATCAAATTTATATTACACATTCAATTGCATTACAACTGCAAAATGCCTAAACAAGCACTCTGCAACGGTTACAGGAACGACAGAATGCGTGGAACAGCATCCAGCCATCTTTACTCCGCTTTCCACGCCTTAATTTCATCCAACCGTTTTTTCACAAGCTCTTCCGCTCCCTCTCCTGCCGGACGATAATACTCTTTCCCGGCAAGCGCTTCAGGCAGACATTCCATCCGGGTCAACTTCGCTTCTGTATCGTGGGCATACTCATAGCCCTTGCCATAATTCAGCTCCTTCATCAGTCCTGTCGGCGCATTCCTTAGCTGAAGCGGAACCGGATCCACCCTGCCGCTTCGAATATCCGCCTTAGTTTCCTCACATGCTACATAAAGCGCATTTGATTTTGGCGCCATTGCAAGATAGGTTACGGCATGAGCCAGATTCACGTCACATTCCGGCATTCCGTTAAAGTGGCACGCCTGATAAGCCGCAACCGCCACCTGCAGCGCCTGACTGTCCGCCATACCTATATCCTCACTGGCAAAACGGATCAGCCGCCTTGCAATATAAAGCGGATTCTCACCGCCCTCTAACATTCTCTCCATCCAATAGACCGCCGCATCCGGATCGCTGTTACGCATGGACTTATGCAATGCGGAAATAATATTATAATGCTCCTCACCAGTCTTATCATAGAGCAGGGATTTTCTGCTGATACACTGCTCCATGCCCTCATCCGTAACAGTGATTCCCGCTGCGGAAATTTCCCCGTTCAACACAGCCATTTCCAATGTATTGAGCGCCGTTCTGGCGTCTCCATTGGCAAATGCTGCGATTGCCGCTATCTGCCTGTCCGTTATCTGCACATTCTGATTTTTAAAACCGGAAGGGCTTTGGATGGCATGGCGCAGCAGCTTAGCGATATCATTTTCCTCTAATGCTTTTAACACAAATACCTTGCATCTGGACAGCAGAGCCGCATTGATTTCAAAGGACGGATTCTCTGTCGTTGCGCCAATCAGCACAATGCTTCCCTTTTCAACATAAGGAAGAAAAGCATCCTGCTGCGCTTTGTTAAAACGGTGGATCTCATCTATGAACAATACTGTCCGAACTCCCATCTTACGGCTGATTTCTGCTTTGCCCATCACCTCTTTAATTTCCTTGATGCCGCTTGTTACCGCACTGAAATTGATAAAATCCGCCTTTGTCCTGCCCGCAATAATACTGGCAAGCGTTGTTTTTCCCACCCCCGGCGGTCCCCAAAAAATCATAGAAGATATCTGGTCGCGCTCAATCAGCTGCCTCAGCATTTTTCCGTTTCCAAGCAGATGTTCCTGCCCCACAAAATCTTCCAGCCGTTCCGGCCTAAGGCGGCTGGCAAGCGGCGCACTTTGCTCTCGATTTTCAAATAAAGACATCTGCTCCATATTCTTCCTCCCGCTGTCTCCACATAATTCTTTTGACAACTTTCCCTTAATTTCAAAATCTATCCTATCACGAATGCCGCTTTCCCTTTCTGCCAAAACTCAGCACCAAAACCAGCAGCACCACTGCAACAATCATCCAAAAGGCAAGAACCGCCGTCCCCTTGCCTGCGAACATATCATAATAACCCTTCAAATAAATCACAATAATAATCAGCGGCAAAATGATTGTCATATACAAGCGGATACCTCCCGGAAACCTGATTCCTGAGCCCGTATTGGTTTCCGACACAAATTTATCCCAGCCCCATCCGTTCTTCTTTGTACAGAACATGACATATAAAAGACTTCCCAACGGAAGGATGTTATAGGAAACAAGAAAATCTTCCAAATCCATGATTGTCGTACCGCTTCCGAGCGGCTCAATACCCGCCCATAAATTATACCCCAGCACTGCCGGCATTGATAAAAGAGTAATTGCGAGCAGATTCACTCCGACCGCCTTCTTCCGCTCCCATCGAAACATATCACAGGTCATTGCAATTATATTTTCAAACACAGCAACAATTGTAGAAAGCGCTGCAAAAGACATGAAAATGAAAAAGCAGGTTCCCCAGATTCTTCCGGCTCTCATATGCTGAAATACATTCGGGAGCGTGATAAACAAAAGCGAAGGTCCGCTATCCGGCTCTATTCCATAGGCAAAACAAGCCGGAATAATAATAAGTCCCGACATCAGAGCCACAAAAGTGTCAAGACAGACAATATTGACCGCTTCCCCGGTCAGTCTGCGTTCTCTTCCAAGATAGCTCCCGAAAATCTCCATTGCTCCGATACCTACGCTCAAAGTAAAAAATGCGTGGGACATAGCGGCAAATACCACATTCCCGATTCCGTTCTCCAAAAGCCTCTCAAAATCAGGAATCAGATAAAACGCCACTCCTTCTCCCGCATCCTTCAAGGTCAGAGAACGGACAGCAAGAACCACAATCAGCACGATCAAAAGCGCCATCATAACCTTAGTAACCTTTTCAACGCCCTTTTGCAGCCCCCGTGAGCAAATGAGAAAAGCCAAAACAATAGCAAGCACTGTCCAGAAAATCATTGTGCCCGAATTATCCAGCATTCCGAGAAACGATGCTGCTACCGCATCTCCCTCCAGCTTCTGCAGTTCCCCTGTCATCATCCGGTAGGCATAATAGAGCATCCATCCGCCTACCATCGTGTAAAACATCATCAAAAGATAGTTTCCGGCGATTCCAAACCACTTGTACTTATGCCAATGCGTTCCCTTAGGCTCCAGCTCTTCAAACGCCTTTGCTATGCTTTTCCCGCTGCCCCGTCCGATTGCAAATTCACAAATCATAATCGGAAGCCCCAGAATAAGCAGAAACGCCAAATAGATCAAAATAAAGGCTGCGCCCCCATTTTCACCACAGATATAAGGAAACTTCCACACATTTCCCAATCCTACCGCACAGCCTGCAGATACTAAAATGAATCCCAGTCTGCTTCCAAACTTTTCTCTCTCTTTCATTGTTCAAATCCCTTCTCACTTTTCTTTACCGCTTTAAAGCAATAAGATATTTTTCATGATACAAAAATGAAAGCCACTATAATCCAAAGCAGCTTTCATCTTTTTCTTACTCTCTATTCTAATCTATTTTCCATCATTTTACAACGTAAATTGCTGCAAACTTTCCCGAAGCTGGGATGCCCGCTTCTGAAGCTGGCCTGACGCCGTCTCCAGTTTTGTAATTGCAGCAAGCTGCTTATCCGCCGTAGCATATACTTCCTGAGAAGAAGCCGCCGCCTGCGCAGAAACTGCCGAAATACTTTCTATTGATCCTAACGTTGCCGAGCGGTCACTGTCCATATTATCAACGCTGTCTGATATCATCTGAAGCGCTTCCATTAAACGAGACACCTGTTTGTCAATTTCCTGAAAAGACCTTGTTGTAGATTCTACCGCCCCCTCCTGAGACGCCACTACCGACTCCGCCTGCTTTGCAATATCTACCACGTCAACCGTATTCGATATCATTTCATCAATAATTTCGCCAATCTGATTTGCCGACATCAAAGATTGATCCGCCAGCTTCCGTATTTCCTCCGCAACAACGGCAAATCCCTTTCCTGCTTCCCCTGCGCGCGCAGCCTCAATAGATGCATTCAATGAAAGCAGGTTCGTCTGAGATGCAATTTCATTGATGGCTTCTATAATGTTGCCGATCGAACGCGATTTCTCTTCCAAAGCCTCAATCGCCGTTATAACTTCCGCTGTAATTCTCGTGGTAGACTTCGCACTCTCTGTCAGACCTTCCATAGACTGCATTCCTTCCACAATGCATCCGCCGGCTGCTGCCGTCAGCTGTGAAATCTCAGAAGCATTGTCCGAAACGCTGGTAATCTTACCGGACAATCCGTCCATCTGATTCAGGCAATCTGCCGAATCCGTATCCAGACGGGTAACACCCTTTTCAATTTCAGAAATAGAAAGCTGGATGTTCCGCGACGTCTGCATAAACATATTAGAGGAGTCGGACACCTGAACTGCCGCCCCTGTCAATTCCTCGCTCGCCTCAGTGATGTCCGTGATCAGTTTCTTCATATTATGAATCATGCTTGCAATCCCGTCACTTAAAACCCGAAATTCATCCTTGCGTTTCGAATGTACCTCTACCGTAAGGTCTCCGTCAGCCACTCGTTTCAGACGTTTTACCAAACTGCGGATAGTCCCGGAAAAGCTCTGGGAAATCACTGTTCCCAAAACCAACGCCACAACCGCCGCCAAAATGGAAATGATCATTGTTAACTGCTTGATATCCGCCGCCTGCGCAAGAAGCAGACGATTCGGAATCAACACCGCAATCATCGCAGATTTTCCCATCTTTTGATAGAGGAACATGTATTTTTCTCCCTGATACTCCACTTCCTCCGCACCGGTATCCTCGCTTGCCGCAAGCGCCCTCTCATAAAACTCCTTATCCGTAAATACAGCCGTCTCCGGCGCAATGACACTTCCATTCTCCGTAACAAATTCCGCACCGTCACAGGTTATCAGCCCCACATAACCGTCCTCGCCCACATCCAGTGAAATCAGACTATCCCGCAACAGACCATAGCTCAAATCTACCATCATATAAGAATTGGTATTGACCATTCGTTTAACCAGACGCATAGAATACTTCGAATTTTCGGTTTTTAGCAATTCGTCCGTTGCCGATTGATTACCGAATAAAAAGTATCCATTTGCATCATTTTTTGCCATTTGTCCCTGAATGCTTGAAATAAAGCTCTCATAAGCTTCCTGTCCAGCGATACTCGTTGTCGTAATCGGCTCCTGCTTATCTGACAAGAAAAAAATGTTCGATATCATAGAATCCGCTGTAACACTGCCTTTCAGCTCTGTTGCAGTCCGCCTGCTAAATACTTCCCCATCTGCGCCTGAAAGCGTCCCCATAAAATAAGACTTCATCGAATCATCATTTAAATAACTCTTATATGTATTCTGCACCGTATCCACTGCCAGCGTCAGATAGTCCCCCATCATCCCCATCGTCTGTTCCACAGAACTCGTATAACTTCTCGTCACCGCCGAAGACGCCTTCTGATAGGAAACTACTCCCAAAATTACAATACAGATAACTGGTACAAGGAATGACGCAATCAATTTGAACTGGATGCTTCGAAAAAATCCTACCCCCGTTACGGATTTTCTTTTCCTTTGCTTTTTCTCTCCTCTTTTCATTCTTCCCTCCTTCTGGCGCGCTTTACGCCATCCTGATAAATTTGAAAGTTTTACTTCCAAATTTTATCCTCCCATTGTCCTATGTTTTTCAGATTGCTTTGTTGCGCATTTATTGCGCAATCCTGCATTCCTCTTTTTTATTTTATCATTGGTATTACCTTTCTTCAATTATCTAGTTCTTACAATATTTACATAATGTTTTTGTCGTATTTGTCGACCCTTTTTCAATTTTTAAGCGCAATTTTATTTGCTTTTTGTTGCGCTTTCCATTTTTTCTCTTTTAAACATCTATTCTTGCTTGTTTCCCAAACTTTTTGTATATTATTACTAATTTTCCTTAAAAATAATTATAAATCGTGCACATTGAAAAAAGACTTTGCCCATGATAAAGTTATATCAAAAGAACAACCGATTGCGCAACATTGTGTTGCGCTTGGTTACTAAAATGACTGGCGCCGTCATTTTTTTTCATTATTTTATAGAAGTCTTCGCACCGGAAATTTCTATAACGTCACTCTAAAAAGCATTTTTTTAATTTGGAGGAAAAAATATGGGAGGAAACAAATTTCTAAAACGAACGCTGGCAGTTTTTCTGGCAGCAGCAACTGTGTTTACGCAGCCGAATCTCTCTTGGATACCGGGCGGGGGAACCGCTTCTGTCTGGGCTGCGGAAAATGAAACTGTTTACACATGTGATTTTGACAGCAACGGCGGGTTGTCGGATTGGACGAACGTCGGTGATGTAGTAGTAACAACAAATGAAACTCAGAACGATGCTTCAGCCGGTTATTCCGGTAAATATTGGGCTCTTTGGCATGGGGCTTCTACACCAATGACCTTTACGCATGAGATTCCAAATGCAACAGCAGGATACTATCAGGCATACATAAAAGCCGGAAAAGACTCCAATGCTACTGCTACTATTTCCTTAGCCGAAAAAAACAATGCGGACAATTCAATAGCCTCAGAGATTGTCTTCGGTTCTTGGGGGGCTCCAAAAGAAAATGCCACCGAAACGCTTCATATCACTGACACTTCAACACTCGTTGTCACAATTACACTGACACTTGAGAAATTTGTGACATTTGACGACATCATCGTGACCAGATCCGATGATGACGGAAAATCAACATTCTTAACAGATTTGCAAAGTCTTGTTGATACTTGCAATGCATTGAATGAATCCGACTACAAAGAAGATGGATGGTCTGACTTCCAGACTGCGCTAAACAATGCAAAAGCAGTACTCAATAACGCAGACAGCAAAACTGTGGATGATGTAAAGAATGCAATCTCTGCACTGCAGGCCGCAAAAAATTCATTGGTTGCCGCAGATATAGTGACAGATGCCGGCATCTTTGTAGATAAAATAGAAAATCTCAGCAATGACTTCATCATGGGCGTGGATGTTTCTTCGTATGTCAGCCTCCGGGACAGCGGCGTAGTATTTAAGGATTGGAATGGAAACAACATTGAGGATCAGGCATTTTTTAACCAGCTGGCAGACGCAGGCGTTAACTATATCCGTATCCGTGTATGGAATAATCCTTATGATGCTGATAAGAACGGCTACGGCGGCGGAAATAATGACGTAGAAAAAGCAAAAACAATCGGAAAATATGCAACAGATGCAGGTATGAAAGTGTTAATTGACTTCCACTATTCCGATTTCTGGGCTGATCCTGGCAAGCAGCAGGCTCCGAAAGCATGGGCAGGCAAGACCGTTGATGAAAAAGTAACTCTAGTCAAAGACTGGACCACGGAAAGTCTGACTGATATTATCAATGCCGGTGTAGACGTTGGAATGGTACAGATTGGAAATGAAACCACCGGTGCAATCTGCGGTGAAACCACGCAGGCTAATATGAGCAAAATTTTTAATGCCGGCAGCAGCGCGGTCCGTACAGTAGCTGAAAACACGAAAAAAGATATTCTTGTAGCCCTCCATTTTACTAACCCTGAAACTGCAGGCAAATATGCGGGAATAGCTTCTTACTTAAATTCAAATAACGTAGATTATGATGTATTTGCATCTTCCTACTATCCATACTGGCATGGAACTTTAGACAATTTAACAAATGTACTGAAAAGCGTTGCAACTACCTACAACAAAAAAGTAATGGTTGCTGAAACTTCATGGGCATACACTTTGGATGACGGTGACGGTCACGATAACACCGTAAGAGTCGGCAATAATGATGATACATCTATCGGATACCGTTTTAGTGTTCAAGGTCAGGCAGATGAAATCAGCAGCGTTATCCAAGCTGTTGCAAATGTAGGCGATGCCGGAATCGGCGTTATGTATTGGGAACCTGCATGGCTGCCGGTTCAGATATATGACAAAGACGCTGAAAACGCTGCCGAAGTATTGGCAGACAACCAAGCCAAATGGGAAGAATTTGGTTCCGGTTGGGCATCTTCCTTTGCAGCAGAATATGACCCTAAAGATGCCGGACAATGGTATGGAGGTTCTGCGGTTGACAATCAGGCCTTGTTTGATTTTACAGGCAAACCACTTGCTTCTTTGAATGTATTTAAATATGTTCATACAGGCGCCGAAGCAGAAAAAGCTCTGGATGCTATAGAAAATGCAAGCATTGATGTAGATTTTGGTACATCAAAGGCAGATATCATTGCAAAGCTCCCCGCTACCGTAAAAGGAACTTACAATGACGGAACGACGGAAGATCTCGCTGTCAGCTGGAACACAGACACGATCACCGATACTACCGGTTCAACTGTTGGCACGTCCACGATTAAAGGCTCAGTTTCTTTTAATGGAGATACAAAAACCGTCATGTGCGCAATCAAGGTCGCACGGGAAAACTTATTAACCAATGGCGGGTTTGAAGAAAAAAGCCTGAACGGCTGGACACCAAAAGACGGAAATATTGGTTTGTCTGGTCAGTACAAAGATGCAAAGACTGGTTCCGCCGCACTTCATTTTGATGGAAGCAACGGTAAAGTTGTAAATTTTGAAATCAGTCAGACTGTTACAGTGAAAGATGCAGGAATCTACAAAGCAAGTATGTTTATACAAGGCAATAAAACAAGCAACCAGAAAATGCAAGTCACCTTAACCAACCAGAATACTGAGGCATCCGCTACCGGCAAAGCAGCAACACTATCAGGCTGGGCTGAATGGAAAGAAGCTGCAACAGATGAAATTGCTGCGGCAGCTGGTGACGAGCTCACGGTTACTGTTACCGTTGATGCACCTACAGGTACATGGGGCTCGGTTGATGACGTAAATTTGAATTTCGTAGGAGAATTAACAAAGGCAACAAGTTTCAAGCTCACTCAAACGTACGTCAATCTGAATCAAGGAGAAAGCCAAACACTCACCTACACGCTTTCCGACGGAGCTACCGACGTAAAGCCAACATGGTCAAGCAGCGATTCTGATATTGTTACTGTTGATGCTTCCGGCAAGATTACTGCCGTAGCAGAAAGCGGCGAAGCAATAATTACCGCTGCTACCCGTGACGGAAGCAACTTGTCCGCACACTGCAAGGTAACTATAGGTGAGCAAACATCTATCGCTATCACAGAGAATGATGTCACCTTAAGCCCGGCTTCCTTTGAATATGACGGAACGGCAAAGATCCCGGCAATCACTGTTGTTGTAAACGGCACGACTTTAAGCCCTGAAATGGATTATGATACAGACATCAGCAACAATATCAATGTTGGAACTGCCACTGTAACAATCACCGGTAAGGGCAATTACACAGGCGAGATTACAAAAGAATTTACAATTTCTGCCGCTTCACTGGAACATGCAATTATTTCATTATCTCCAAGCAGCTTCGCCTATGACGGAACGGCAAAAGAGCCGACTGTCACTGTTACGCTTGGTGATAAAACTTTAACAAAAGATACGGATTTCACTGTTGCGTACAGCAACAACACTGAGATCGGAACCGCTACTGTTACCGTAACAGGCGATGGCAATTACAGCGGCACAAAGACAGCCAGCTTTACCATTACTGATGGCGAAAAGATTCTATTAGACGATGCTGAGATCACGGTAACACCTGACAGCTTCGTTTATGATGGAACCCCTAAAACTCCGGATGTTTCCGTTATTATTGATGAAACTACTTTAACAAAAGATACGGATTTCACTGTAGACTACAGCAATAATACAGACGCTGGTACTGCTACTGTTACCATTACAGGTAAAGGAGATTATGCCGGTACAGTTAACAAATCATTTACGATTACCGCTGCTTCTCTTGAGTACGCATCAATCACAGTAACGCCTGACAGCTTCGTTTATGACGGAACCCCTAAAACTCCGGATGTTTCCGTTGTTCTTGGCGACACTACTTTAACGAAAGATACGGATTTCACTGTAGACTACAGCAACAACACGAACGTAGGCAATGCTACCGTTATTATTAACGGTAAAGGCAATTATACCGGATTAAAGACAACATCCTTCTTCATTAAAGAAGCTTCCAGTGAAAAAACTTCTCTGGAGACTGCAGTTATTACATTGAATCCGAACAGCTTCGTCTATGACGGAACCGCTAAAACTCCGAATGTTACCGTTACTCTTGATGGGAAAGTATTGACGAAAGGTACGGATTACACTGTAGCTTACAGCAACAACATCAATGCAGGCAGCAACGCAACCGTTACAATTACAGGTATCGGCGATTACACAGGCACAGCCACAGCCACTTTCAGTATCACGGCAAACTCGTCAGTTACCGATAATACCTCCATCAACGGAGCTGTCGTCAGACCTGCCACAACAAGCTATATCTACGACGGCACTGCAAAAACACCGGCCGTTACCGTTACTTTGAACGGAAAAGTATTAACTGCAAATGATTACGCCGTTGCTTACAACAACAACTTCTATGCCGGCACGGCAACAATTGTCGTTACCGGTAAGAACAAATACACCGGCACTGCAACCGGAACCTTCACAATCGCTAAGGCTTCCAAGAGCATCACGGTAAGCAAGAGTTCTTATGCAAAAGTAATGGGCAATAAGGCATTTTCACTCGGCGCTACCACTGCAAAGGGCGAAACATTATCTTACACCAGCAGCTCAACGAAGGTCGTAACTGTTAATTCGAGCGGAAAAGTAGTAATCCAAGGAACCGGAAAAGCAACTATTACCATTAAATCTGCTGCAAGTGCAAACTACAATGCAGCAAGCTCCAAAAAGGTTACTATTACTGTTGCACCAAAGAAAATCTCCATTTCCTCTGTAAAGAGTACGAAAAAAGGACAAATGACAGTAAAATGGAAACGTAACAGCACCGCAAGCGGATACCAGATTGTGTACTCCACCACGAAGAACTTTAAGAAAAAAACAACCGTAACAATCAAGTCCAATAAAACAATCAGCAAGACTATAAAGAGCAAGCTGACAAAAGGAAAGAAATATTACGTAAAGGTTCGCGCATATAAAACCGTAAAAGGAGTAAAAGGCGGTAAACTTTACGGCGCTTACAGCAAAACAAAGACTGTAACAATCAAGAAAAAATAATAATATCCACCGGATTACCATAGAACCAAATAAATAGAAAAGAAGCTGCCGCACATATGATTTTTAATCATATGTGCGGCAGCGCTTTTTGTATTTGCCATAACCGTCATCTCCTGCTTCCCCGAATCCTTTCCTGAATTTCCCGATAATGCCGGCATAACACTTCCTCTGCCGGCTTGCCATATATTTCGTAGTCTCCCCTCTGCATCGCATGGTTTAAGGCATACAGCCTGTCGCTCCAAGACCAGAATGCCCATCCGCCGAACCACTCTCTCTTCTCACATGCCGTCATCATGGCGTCATACCAAAGCGCCTGTGCCATGAAGTCCAACTCTCCCTGAAGCGTCCAATTATTCGGTACATCCTTAGAGCCATCCACCGACATACAGCCTGCTTCCGCAAAAAAGAACGGTTTATTATATTGTACCACTACTTTTTCGATCCGATCCAGCTCCTGCTCAATTTCCAACAATGGATAATATCCACTGGAAGAAATTACGTCTACACAATCCCACCATTTCACATTATGTTCCTGATATTTATCCGTATTATAGGACACAAGCCCCCGATATTCGCTGCGGATATCGGCAATCACCTGACGCCACTCTTTCTCCCTATGCTCCGACATCACCATTTCGCATCCTGCAATGTGCATAGAACATCCCATCTCCTGAGAAATGCCTGCATAATGCCGTTGAAACTCGGAATAAGAATCAAACCAGTTCTGCCACTTTGGCTCACAATGCACATCCTCATTAAAAAAGCTTACATATGCTCTCCATGCCCCGTTCTTGCAGTTCACCGTTGGTTTTAATGCAACCCGAAGTCCAAGACGCTGTGCATATTCTATCATTCTCTTCAATTCATCATCCTGCATGGTTGCTTTGGAAGTATAACAGATTTTTTCTGACTGCGGCGTATCCTGCAGTCCATTCGGAACAAATATAACAAAATCCGAGCTGGTTCGTTCCTTCATTAGCGCCAGACTTTTTCTAGCCTTCTCTCCGGAAAAACTTCCCTCCTTTGCAAACGGAGCGAAATTCATTCCACAAATATAACGCAAATCCATACCTACTCCTCTTTTCCGTTCTCAAATCCAATCGTATCAATACACCCCCCATGCGGAATATATTATAGCGCTGTCGATTGTGTGTGACATGGGTGTTTTTATACAGGATTTTTCATTGAGAAAAATATAGCATTTTACACTTGGGGTTGATATAATGAATTATTATAAAAATTGTAAAAAACGATTCTGACACGAAATAGAAAGGATGTTAACAACGTGAATTCCCTTTATGAATATAGCGACCGTTTAAATGCCCCATGCGAATGTTTCTTATTCGATACCAGATTACACACTTTTCCAGTGCGGCCCCACTGGCACTACTTTATGGAAATCCTCTTTATGCTTGAGGGAACTGCAATGATAAGCTGCGACCAAAATACCTATGTGTTGGAACCAGATGATATGATATTATTTCTTCCCCAGCAGATACATTCCATTTACTCCACTACAAATATACCTTTAAAATACTATGTGCTAAAATTTGATATCAATCAACTGTCTCCCTCTGCAAATGCACCGGGGCACACTCTTTCCGGCATTCATTTTAACTCTCTTTTTCGCTGTGCGAAGGGAGATGCGCATGCTCCGCTATACTTTTCAGCAGAAACGTTGGAAGGAATCCCTATCGAAACACTTTTTGAAAAGTGCTACAGTGAAATGAAAGAGCAGGAATATGGTTACCGCATTTTGATGCAATCCTGTATCAACACACTGCTTACCTATGTATTGCGGCTCTGGAGGACAAACGGATTCGATACAGATCAATCTCTCGCGATGCCCAAAGAAGAAGATACCATACACTCCATTACAGAATACATTGACAACCATGCACATGAGGCGCTAAAAGTGGAAGATTTAGCCGAACTATGTCATATGAGTTATTCCTACTTCGCCAAGATTTTTCGGGAATTATATGGTCAATCCTGCAAGAAATACATCGAATTCATACGTCTGTCTAAGGCAGAGGATTTGCTGCTTTTTACGAATCTCGACCTCAATTATATCAGTCAGGAAACCGGATTTTCCGATTGCAGCCACTTTATTAAAGCCTTCCGCAGCAAACACGGCATGACGCCGAAACAATTTCGCACAGAACACTCCAGAAAATGAACGGCATCCGGCAAAAGATGCTTTTTAGCCATGCTAACAAACAAGATTCTTTTGCCGGCGTACGTTTCTCTGCTGCCATCATATGTTAACTTCTAGGCAAGTGAAAGTTCCTGGCAGATTGCCGCCAATTCTTCTGCTGTAAATTCTTCATGCGTCCATTTTAAAATATCATTATTTTTACCATCCTTATAACGCGGAACTAAATGGATATGGAAGTGAAAAACCGTCTGACCCGCAACCTCTCCATTGTTCTGCAGGATGTTAAATCCATCACAGTTCAAGACCTTTGTCATATGTGCCGCCAATTTCTTTGCCAATTTCATTGCCTGTGCAGCAACCTCTTCATCAATCTCATAAAGATTTGCATAATGCTCTTTTGGCAATATCAGCGCATGACCCTTTGACGCCGGATTCACGTCTAAAATCACCTGAAAAGTGTCATCCTCATAAATCGTATTGGATGGAATTGCTCCGTTAATTATTTTACAAAATATGCAGTTATCATCTCTCATTTTTCTCTTCCTTTCTTTATCGTTTTTTGTCGAGATTTGTTGTATAAATTTGATTGATTTTAGAAAATAAACATGCTAAACTTCTCCTTGTCAATCATTCCTATATGATTCCTATCATATAAAACTCAGGAGGTTTCGCCTAATGTTAACGAATGAAGATTACGCTAAAGCATTTCATGAAATAAAGAATTCCATCACAATCATCAACAGCTCTCTTCAGCTTCTGGAAAAACAACATCCGGAACTGTCCGCATACGAGTATTGGACAGAGTCTAGGGATACGCTCGATTATTTAAGACAAATGGTCCAGGAACTCTCACAGGTAAACTTTGCTTCTGATTTCGTGTTGCAGCCTACTAATCTCAACCTTCTGTTAAACAACATTCTGGCGTCTATCCGCAGCCTTAATGACAATAACGGCTGTGAATGCAAAAGCAATATTGAAGAAAATCTTCCTATGATTGGAGCTGATTCCATGCGCCTCAATCAGGCAATCATGAATCTCATTAAAAATGCCTTTGAATCTATGAACATGCAAGGTACAATTCATCTTAATGCCTATCAGAAAAATCATTCTATTTCCATTGATATTATTGACTTTGGAGGCGGAATTCCTTCTGACCTTATAGAAACTCTGTTCTCTCCTTTTGTCACTTCCAAACCGGGCGGAACAGGTCTTGGCCTATCCATCAGCCAACAGATTATCGAAAATCATCACGGAACTCTAAATTATGTTTCACGTCCGGGCGACGGATGTACCTTTACCATCATACTTCCGATACTGAATTGTTAGAAGCATCTTCTATTCAAAGATAAATATCTGATCCAGCATCCGAAGCGTTTTAAAATTGCCCTTTGCTGTCATCTCACCCGTCATGAAGGCTCTCTGAAATGTCATTCTCCCGGCGATAATGCTGTCAAAAATCTCCGGTGATAACTTGGCATAGACATCCACCTCTTCTTCTTGTCCGTAATGACAATTCAATTCTCCATTCTCCACTTCCACACAAAGCGGCTTTTTCTTCCCCTCTATCACAAACAAATACTTAGCCGCAAAATTCTCCTGCGCTACGAAATGAGCTTCCAAATCAATAATATATGCCGTTGACTCATCTGTATTCTGCTGATTTAGCATTCCCTTAAACATAGATGCCAATTCTTCAATATCTTCTTTTTGCTGCTTCACATAAGAATCATCCGATACATATTTGGAAAGCTGCTCGCTCTCCTGCGGAGTCAGATCCAGCTTCTGCGTCCGCAGTACCGTTCTTGCGACCGCCTGATTACTTGCAGGCAGTCCCTTCTGCTTCTGCGATATGGTCCGATAAAGATTTTCCGCCTTTTTCTCAATAATTCCAGAATACTCATGATTCACTTCAAAGCTTACCAAATCATCTACATATCCGCATAAACCACTGCAGGGAAGACCGCCTAAAATCTCCCACGCATTCGCAAGTGTCGTTTCTCCTTCCCGTTCTCCATAGGTAGTAGACATAACAATCGGCTGCATATAAATCGTCTTAATCCTCTCTTTATCGCCATATAACCAGCAGGCATCCAGAAACTGCGTCATATATCCGCCAATGCCCAGCCACTCTACTGTCGTCGCAAGGATAATACCATCTACTTCCTTTAAAGTCTGAGGAAGCGTGGAAATACTGTTCTTATATTCAAAAATATTATAACGTTCTATACTGACGCGAAGTTCCCGAAGAACATCTTCCATCTTATTGATAACATAAAGTGTTGGGTCATCCAAAAGCCCTCTGCCGCCATAATATATATTTACTTTCATTTTCTTCCTCCAGAATCTAATATAGCTTATGAGAAACCGGCTTTTCGGATTCTCATAATAAGCGCCGGTTTTGCTTCGCATAACATATATTTAGTATAACTTATCAGAAGTTGCAACGCAAGTTCTGATAAAATTTCTAACGTCGTTACTGTTCACTCCTTCGGTCGTTCCGGTAACCTAACGTCTCCTTTTCCGGTATAGCAGGACACAAAATACAAAACCGGAAATCAGACCTCCAACATGTCCCCAGTTATCCACTCCCGTAGTGGTAAAACCAAAATACAGGCACAAACCAATCATAATCACCAGACCTCTGGCTGTCAGATTCTCAAACTTTCCGCGATTCCTGATTGCCACCCATAAAAGTGCGCCTATAATACCATACACCGCACCGGAAGCTCCAGCCGACACTGCTAAATCCCCTGTTTTTATCATCATTCCAAGCGACAAGAGACTGCTGCCCAATCCTGCAAGAAGATAAAGCAGAAGATATTTTACCTTCCCCAGTGCATGTTCCAACTGTGTCCCCGCCACCACGAGGAGCACCATATTATTCATCAGATGTTCTACCCCAAAATGCAGGAACATGCAGGTAAACAACCGATACCACTCTCCACTGGCTGCCACAAGTTCCGGATAGACTGCGCCATGATTCATCATAAACACAGCATCCTCCGTATCGCCTAAAAATGTCAGTACAAGAAAAACAATTATATTGACTGCTGCCAATCCTATGCTTACAAACGGAATTCGATTCCACCCCGTCCCTCTCGAAGCGCCGTTTGACAAATCGCTCTCATTGCCTAAATCCTGCTTTGCCTGCTCGGCGCCTGCGCTCTCAAGCACTGCCCTTATCCCGAAAAAATCTCCCGGCTGATTTTCATAGATAAGCAGCCTGTTCATCCTGGTATCAAATATCCATACCGGCAGAGCGCCGGAACAATGCTCTTTATATCTCTCCGGATGCTCTGTTACAAATAACATCAAAATCTCTACGTCATGAATTGCGGCATCCTCCTGATAGCCCTCCAGCCTGCCCCAAGGATGAAAAAATAATTCCCGGAGATTTCGCCATAACAATTCTATCTGTCTGCCGTCAAGCCAAAACCCATCATGACCGTAAAATCCTACGACTACTTGTGCCGTTCCATTTACGTAACGATAGTATACGCCTGCCTCCTCAGGTTTCACTTTCAGAAAACGGTATCCTTCTCCCTTTAATCTACTGTCAATTTTATTTATCATGGTATCTTCCTCGCTTTTTTCCATGATACCCCAGCTTTTTTATTCTGTAAAGAGCTTCTCCCTGATTCTATTACTCTTCCTCATAACGAAATCTCTCATCCGCAAATGCTATGATGTCTCTATGCTTCAAGGAAACCTTTTCCATATAATGAAGCAGCTTTCCATTGACCCATGTTCCATTTCTGGAATTCAAGTCTTCAATATAATAGATATTGTCTGCATTATTGATTCTTGCATGAAGACGGCTGACCGTCTCGCTTCCCAGAACGATATCTGCGTCCTTCTGGCTTCCAACACAATAAATATCTTTGTTCAGATATATTTCTCTTTCTATTTCTCCTCCGATATATACTAATTTTGCCATTTTTCTTTCCTCCTTATTCTTATCCAGAAAAGAAGTCTGCCTCTCCTTTTTCTGTTCGCTCTCATTCATAGGCTCAAATACCATCTGATTCTTTTCTTTCTGCTTATATGGACTCCACTCCTGAATTGTCTGTCTCCCTGCTTGCAGCAGCCGTCTTCCTTTTTCTAACCATCTTTCCGAAAAAACGCTTGTCTCCCGCTTCCCCGGTTCCTGCAAATTCCTCGTATTTAAGTTGTCATACGCCAGTTCTTCCTCTACGCAATCTGCAGCCTGCTCCTCTCTTTCATAACTCCGATCTATCTGATTTACCCTTTCTTTATCTCGCTTTTTCTCCTCGCCTCTAAGTTCTATATTCTCCGATTCTCCCAGCAAGCTCCAGATCTTATCTATTGCACAATTAGGCTTCAGCGTCATCTGATAAATCTTATAACCAACAGCTACCGCCTGCTCTTCCCCGTGCTCTATGTAGGTGAGAAGATATTCCATCAATGTATGAAAACCATCGGTAAAGGGAACTTCTTCTCCCGGACAATAGCATAGAAATACTTCTTTGCTGTGGTTTGAAACGTATAGGCATTCCGGCAAAAGCAAAATTGACTGTTCCTTTAGAAGATAATTCTCAGCCTCTTTTATTCCGTTATAAATAGCCGATATCAGTTTCCGCACTTCCTGATAACCTAGTTTTTTATACTTTACATATTCTTCAAAAGACTGTTTTCCCGTAATGTCATACCAATATTCCATTTGACCGTCCGCTATCATTGTTTCAAAATCTAAAAATGGATCTATCTGATTTCTTTTACACATTTCAATCTGGTAATCCGGCATCGTACAAATTCCGCTAATTACCATAAAACTCTTCCCAACATTTCTCCTATATGTTACTTCCATCCAATTTCCTCCCATACATCCCCTGCCAGCCGCAGTCGCTGAACCGTCTCTACCGCCTTGGTCTGGCAGATACAATCCTTATTCCCGAACTCTTTGCGCACTTGCTGATACATATGAATTCCCATTTGAAGCAGCACAGCTATAATACATAGCACAATCGGCATAAGAATCGCCGCCTCTACCGTATAACTTGCCCGCAGCGACTTTTTCATAACAACATCATCTCCAAATAGGCCAGAAACAGAAATGGAATAAACGCCACCTCGTCTCTTCCGCGTTTTCTTTTCAACACCAGCAGCAGCAGCGACCATATTCCGCAAAAAATCAGACCATGAAAAAATAACCTTGTATTTTCCCAGAATCCGAGATAAATTCCGCTTACAATAAGCACCAGCGCATCTCCTGATCCAATTTGTCCGGTCAGATAACTAAGCAGCAAAAGCCCCAGTCCCAGTGCGCACCCAGCCAGCAGACTGCCGATAGATATATTCCGATAGTATAGATGAAGAAGCATACCTATGATGCCAAACAATAACACCGGATATACAAGAACCCTTTTCCTTCTGAAATCTTCAAAGGAACACCATCCCAGCATTCCCAACAATGTATATGACTGAATCATTTTTTCTCCCTTCAACTTGCTTTTCACAACATTCCGGTAGATTTGGAAGTTCTTTCCCAAACTTACCCTCCACATTTTGAACAGGCATGACGCCCTCCTATTTCCGATAATCTAACCTTTTGTACACTTCGCTTCAAACCGGTACATGCAATACTGCCATGATATACATCACCGTAGTCTGTAATATAGACCAAGGTTCCGAAGCTTTTCCCACATTTCCTGCACATCTCATACCTTCCTCCCGAATGATTCCTTTGCTTTTCTACTTCCTCAAACGCAACGCTTCGGATGCTCAAATCCAGATATGGGCATTGTGCAGTCTGATGATAAGCACTTCCGGTGGGTGTGATATACACCCAGCCGGCGTTCTCCGACGCCGTCCGATTCTCTCCTGTCCATTTTCTTGCCTTTGCCTGCTGATGCACCAGAAACTCATATTTCCCAAACAGACCAATCGGAAATTTGACACGATACTTTACTTTTAAATGTACGTAATCCCCTTCCAGCTCTGTATCCAAAAGGCTGATACCGAGTTCTCCTCCCCTGATATATTCCGTTCTGGCATTCTGTTCTTTCAAATGCTTCCGGAACAAAACCTCTGCTGCGGCAAACTCTGCTTTCTCACTTATCTTATCCGACCCATCTGACTCTAGCGCCGCATACTCGGAAATTATTCGTCCCGCATAATTTAAAGACGCCTGTATCTCAATCTGAAGCTGCATTATGCAAAAAAAGAACAGAATACATACAACAAAGCACACAAACACCGGGATACTCACTGCTGCTTCGACCATATAAAAACCAGGCAAAGAGGTGTACAAAGGTGTCTCCATTCTATATCGCCGGGATGACAGTCCCCGCTTTTTTATTGGTGTGAGAGAGTTCTTAACGAGCGTCAATATGATTCTGCCATTATATTTCATTTTCTGAGACACCTTTATACACCTCTTTCCCTTTCCTGCTTTCTATTCTTGTAACAGTTCAGATACCCCACTGTTACCTATTCTTCCCTGTAAGTACCTGTTTTTCGGATACTCCATTGATACTTTTCTATTTCCAGCGACAGAAACATTGGTCTTGCCGTATAATTGTATCGAATCATGCACCGATCCCACAGCATATCCATCCGCAGATCGGAATACCCGTCTACAGCCTGCAGATTCCGCTCTATCAAATCCATTGCCCGGTAACAGAGCTTAGTTTTTCCTGTCAAAAACATAAGCACCCTCAGATAATCTTTGTATTCCAATCCATTTTTACAGGTTTTTGCTTCTTTAAAACCGGATTCTTTTGATAATCCTCCAACGTCTGTTGACCACTCGGCAGATGTTTTTATAATGGGAATCTTTTCCCCTGCCAGCAAGCTCCTCACATCAGATACGCTTTCTGCAAACGCCCAGACCGCAAGAATTCCCTGTTGAACTCCTTTTATTAACAACCCGTTTCCAGTTGCGCCTACAAGAAGCGTTGCCAAAGTGAGCGCCTCACTTTTCTTTTGCTCATCTGTCTGTAAATAAATGAAATTTGCAGCTTCCCGAAGTAAGAGAATTCGCTCTAACACTCCCTCCAGATTCTTCTTATCCGAAGCCTTTCCCACAATCAAATATTCCATCTCATACTCCAAACTTCCTGAAAGTGTATCCTGCCCGGCAGACACTTCCCGCTCCGTTTCTGTTTTCCCGGTCGGATATGCCTCAAAATATTTTAACAAGTATTCCTGAAACAGAATTCTTTCATACCACGCATCTTCCTGCGATACCTTTTCCCAATTCCCTGTATTTTTCTTCCGCTTCTCCAGCGCCTTACCGGTATCTGCCTTTTTTGCAGACAGACTGGATGGGTCTGCTCCAAGAAGCGTTAAAAGCGCCGCCGACTTCCATTCCCCTATATATTCCAGAGGATTATCTATCTCATTTCCGTCTTGTTCCGCCGGCTGGTCAGGCAGTTCCGCTTTTACATCTTCTCCCCCTTCCCGCTCCTCTTTCGTATCCGCATTTTCTTCTTTTGCCGCCTGCTCTACACAGGATTTTGCTTCATCCACCTTAAGAGATACATCACCCGCATCTTCCTCGGTTTTCTGCATCTTCTTTATTTTTTTGTAAATAGCTTCTGCTGCATCCATTGGTAAACTGTTCTTCATGCTTTCTATAACAAGATGGTAAAATCCTTCCCCTTCGTCATCCGTAATAAGATGATAATTTGTTACCTCCGCATTTTCAATGTGAAGCGGATACATCCATAGACCTCTTTTACCATCAGTCTGCCACTCTAAATTATCTTCTCCTATCTGCTTTGCGCTCTGTGAAATACGCCTGACATCCCATTCCCCATTTTCATTTCCTCCGTTTCCTGCAAGCAGATGATAGTTCTCCCAAAGAGGCTTCACATATTCCGCCAGAACCGACTCCGTTACTAGATCGCTGTTCATTCTGGCGCATGCTTTCAGCCCTTCCACTCTGGCTCCCTCCAACAGTGTAAATATCAGGGAAGAAACCAGCAGTAAGACCAGACTGAAAAATATGCTTGTGCTCCCGCAGATTCTGTTATTTCTCACTTCTCTCATGAGTTAAATGGAACCCGCTTCTGTCGATACTTTCTTTAATATCTTCTTGATCAGGGCAGTAATCTGTGATTTAAAAATAACTACAAGCCCAATCAGAACCACCAGTATCAAGACCACCTCGACTACTGCCATCCCATCCTCTTCTTTCAAAAAACGTTTGATTTCTTTCATTTTGTACTCCTTTCCTATAGTTCCATTGTCATACATGCCGGTATCATCATAATGGCAATCACTACAAATAGCATCATTATCATTGGCAGCAGCAGCTTGGTTCCGGCTTCCTCTCCACGCCGTCTTGCAAGATTTTTTCTATTCTCAAACGCTTGGGCAGCTTCCAGCTCCAAAGTCTCTGCCAATCCTTTTGTTCCTTTTTGCAGATATTGTGTCAGCAGCATCGTAAATCTTCGATAACACGCCGCTTCGCAACGTTTTGCAAAACCCTCATAGGCGCTCACCTCCCCTGCACCATCCTGAATCTGACGATAGGTTAATTTCATCTGTTCCAAAACCTCACTCTTTTTCCTTTTTCCCTGCTTTTGCTTTTCCTCATAGGATAAAACCAACTTTTCCCAAACAATTCTTACCGTCATTCCTGCGCCGAGCAGAAGTGAAAATTCCGCCAGCATTCCCGGATACTCCATTTCCAACTGCACCTTCCTCTCCTGGCGCCGCTTCTCTTCCTTCTCCCGCATATACCAAGGAATCAGGATCATTGCAAACGCACCCAAGCCCAAAATCCATAACGTCGAATAGGACTTTTTGTAAGACCAGTTCAAAACATGCCCCTCCAACTCCTTCGGCAATTCCACTTCGGCTTCCCTGACATTCTGTATCTCCTTCTCCTCAAAATAATTTCCCAATTTCTTCATTAATCGTTCCATTCCATCCAAGCTCTCCGGATAAACACAAACCGGAAATTCATAGATATACAGATAATCCCTATAATGAAGCTGTGCACAGACCAGAACCAATGTTCCTTTTTCATCCACCTTTGAGGCGTCAATACTTCCGTCCTCCAAAATAACTGCAGTATCCCCAAAGCTCCACTCCACCTCGATGAGCCCATCTTGTGCTCTGGACAGTAACTGCACGGGTTTCGTAATGCGGCTGATTGTCTCTCCCTCTGCGGGAAAGCTCTCTTCTATTTCCTTGACTGCCTGTGCGAACAATTTCTCCCTCTCATCCTCATTGTACTCTCGTTCCGCTATCGAAAGCTGATAAGTAACTGTCTCTTCAAGTTCCGGTACTGTAAGTTCCAGTTCAACATCTTTGTCTCCTTCTCCCGGCTCACCGCGCACCAGTATTTTTGATTCCTCCAGTTCTTCCTCTCCGCTTCCCTCCAACAAAGAAACGCCAGCTAGAAACAACGTAATTACAGCAATAAAAACATAATATCTGACCTTCATTTTACACCCCGATTCTAATGATTTTCTCCGATAAGAGGAATGCCAAGCCATAAACAGCCAGACAAATACTCATTACGATCTGACCGAACAGATTCTGATACAGCGGAGAAATAAAATCAGGCGAGCTAACGCTTACATAAGCAAGCAATAGCAGGGGAATGATATTCATGATTTTTTGTTCCAGCTTTTTCGCCGACATGACAGTTTCTATTTCCTGAAGTACCTCCCGCTTGTCGCCGATCTGCTTTACTGTATTGCCGATAATCTTTGTCAGATTCCCTCCGCTTCTTTTCGCAAAAGAAAACACCTGACAGAAACTAAATACATCCTCTAATCCGCTCCTGTCTGCAAAATCTAAGAGCAGCTTCTCAATCGGTTCATTGACTGCCACGCCATAATTCAATGTCCGCAATTCCTCACACATAACCGCCTCCCTTCCATGCAGCTTTTCTAAATCCGGCTCTGCATTCTTCCACGCATTTTCCATAGAATAGCCTGCCGCAAGTCCGCCCGCCACCAGACGGATGCAATCTGTAAACTCTGCCGTCAGCCGCTGTTTTTGACGCTCCAGCAATTCCCTGTCTTTTCGCTTCAGACCAACCGGAAGAACTATTCCACCAATCGGAACCGCTCCCCGGATATCCCGGTAAAATAACCATGCAAGCCCTATAGATAAACCAATATAAAGCAGAAAATATCCTAATAATTCACCTTTTCCCCATTGATACCTGTCGTACTTTCTTCTGATTTCTTGTAATGTCTGTGCATTTTTTCCTATTCTTTTCCCTGACTTCACCTGCACTTTCCTCTTCAGCCTTTTCCCTCCTTTCTCATCCTCTGCTCCAACTGTCCAAATTCCTGTTCAAGTCCTGCCGCCCTTAGCTTTTCTCTGTGCTTAAGATTTTCCCTTATGCACCACTTTCCCCGAATCTTTTCTTTGCTTTCCGTCTCCTCAAAACTGCACAATTGGCGCAAATGTATTTCTCCCTCTGATACACCGTCCAACTCTGCGACTTCCAACACCTTTCTGCTCCGGTCCCTCAGTCTTCCCAAGTGAATCAAAATGTCAATCCCCGCTGCAATCTGCCCCCGGATTGCCCCGACCGGAAGCTCCATGCCAAGCAGCACCATAGTTTCCAATCGGTTCAGCATATCCCTGCCGCTATTGGCATGTCCGGTGCTTAGGCTTCCGTCGTGCCCGGTGTTCATTGCCTGCAGCATATCCAGTGTCTCCGCACCTCTGCATTCTCCCACAATTATTCTGTCCGGTCTCATGCGAAGCGCCGCCCGAATCAAATCCCGGATACTGATTTCCTCTGTTCCCTCGCTTCCTTTATTTCTGGTCTCTAAGCGAACCAAATTGGGGATTCCTATAATCTGGAGCTCGGCGGCATCCTCTATCGTAATCAAACGCTCTTCTTCCGGAATATACCCGGACAGTGCGTTTAAAAAAGTTGTCTTTCCGCTTCCTGTTCCTCCCGAAATAAAAATGTTATACCCGCTCCTTACTAAAAATCCAAGATATTCCGCCAATTCTTCTGTTAACGCGCCAAGCCCTACCAGACGTTTCATAGTGAGTGCTTCTTTTGGAAATTTACGGATAGAAATGCAGGAACCATCCACCGCCACCGGCGCAAGCACAATATTAACTCTAGAACCATCCGCCAATCTGGTATCTGCAATTGGAGTGGATGCGTTGACCCGCCTGTTATTCCGCCCCACCATCTGCTGAATTACATCCGACAGCCGCTCCTCCGAGGTAAACTGCTTATCCCATTCCTGCAGCGTCCCCTCTTTCTCATAGAAGATATGCTTCTGCCCGTTTACCATTACCTCTGTTACCTCCTCATTCTCCAACAACTCCTGTAGGACATCCAGCTTCCTCATGGAATTAAAAATCTCTCGCCGGTACTGTTCCCGCTGATCAAGCGATAACGCGCTTTTGCGGCTTCTTTGCAGCAACGCCTGCTCTATCAATTCCTCCAATTCTCCATCTGTTATCACACGGGACATATCCATTTTCCCGAAAATCTCTTCCCGTAATACTGTCAGTTCCTCACTCATAATTCTGCCAAACCTCTCACGGTATCCCCAAATTCACTGCAAAGAAGTCTTTCTGTGAGCTCTCCTTCCCGCCGCTCTCCTGCTCCACTATAAAATGCTAATCTCGGCAATTTCACATAATGCAGCTTATTTAGGATATCCTCAGCGTGGTGCAGCTCAATAATATGTTTTATTTGAGTTCTCCGATTTTCCTGTAACGTATCCTCCTGATAAGGACAGTAAATTGAAGCACACTGCTTCATATCTTCCCAGCTTCCCTGATAAGACGCTCCAAATTCCAACAAAATCCTCTCATATTCCGTCTGCTCCTCCAACGCCTCCCAAAGATTCTGATAATCCTGTCTTGTCATGTCTGATAAATTCTGAGGATTATCCACAGACGGGATACAATTCCCCTTCCCCAAGCTACTACAAATACTCTTTAACCTCGCATTTACTCCACCCTTTTTCAGCCTTAAAAAACTGACAAAGTCTGCAAGATTTTCTTCATCCCATTTCTCACTTTTCCCCTTTCTCCCAATACATTCCTGTAGGCTTACATATAATACCTTCTGCCTTTCCGATAAAATCTGTAAAAGCACTTCCGCAAACAGCATGGATAACTCCTGATTCCAAGGCGCATAAATTCCTATCATTTGCTTCCGGTTCTCTCGCCAGTACACATCTTCACTGTCAAACGCTGCAGCACACCGATAGATTCCCTTTATGATATGATCTACCGATCTATACTTCTCAATGATCGGATAACCCAAAAGCTCTTTGGACACCCCATCTGTGGAAAGCAATACCAGTCCAACGTCCGCTCGTTCTTTTTGCATGGATTGTAACAGACTTATTTCCTGAAACGCCTCCCCAATAAGAATTATATTTTCCCGGTGATTTCCCTGATTCTCCCTGTAATGTTCCATATCTGTATACCAAGCAACCTCTATTTTGCCCTTTTCTTTTCTGCGGATCACAAGCGCCAGATTCTGCGCATATTCTCCATCCTCTTCTATAATTGTTAGATTGATTTTTTTCAATGACACACCCCCAGATTCACAAGATACCCTATAAGAATTGCTATGGAGAAATGAATCGTATTTTCCTGCTCCTTTGCCCCAAACGGATAAGGAAAGAAACTACGCTCTGTTAGAATTGTTCTGATATAGATTCCCAAACATAATATCCTCATACTAAAATTTCTCTGATAAATCATTCGTACAACTGCTAATATTGCACCAATAATAAAAGCGGCTGTCACACAGCCTATCCACTCCCGAAAACCACATATACCACTAATAACGGAAAATAATTTGATATCGCCTGCCCCTAGGACACGCATAAGAAATAAAATAAATAAGACAATTATCGGAACTGTTACATGAATAAAGAATGTGAAAACACCAATAGGACCTTCTTCCCATAGCCGAAAAAGAATCCCCATACCAAGTCCTGCCAAAACCAGCCGGTTACTGATTCGCGAAGTTCTTATATCACTGACCGCTGCCAGAAACAGCAGCACCAGTAATCCTTCTTGTATCATAATTCCAACCCCTCACCCCCTTCGTTGATTGTATGTACATTTATCTGTTTTCTATGTAAGTAGCATTATATACCCATTTCTTTCTTTTGACCATGTCGTTTCAGGAAAGTTTTGTAAAATTTGTATGAACGATGTATGAATGTCAATAGAAACCGCCATACTCTACTTATAATGACTTGTAAATCATAATGCCATACAATAAGCCGTATCCCCCTGCTCCAAGTAATCCGACGGTAAGCAGGCTGAACGGATTCATTCCAACTGCAATACTGCTCTTGTTCGCCAAAAGCATTTGATTGGTAAGATAAATTGCAGCCGCTCCTACCACAATCCGCATTACAAATTGAAACAAGACCTGTGCCCTCTGCTTCATCATTCCAATCAACAATACTAATACACAAATTACAAATATTGCCACAATTCCCATTTCTTTATTCATAAGTTTTTCCTGTCCTAACTCTTTTTTCGTATTAAATATATACTTCTGGAAAAAAAATATTCCAAATTCTGTATAGAATCGATTCGTGATGATTATACTTAGTAAAAAGAGGTTTTTCCTCCAAAAGAAGGTAGGGATATTGTTGTTTCAAATAATCAGACGTTCAAAAACTTATGATGAACATTATGCAGTTCTACTGGCAGAATTGACACAGACAAAAAATAATCTGGATTCTGCCTATGCAAATTTCCAGAATGTCGTGGACCCGGACTTGATTGATTCTTACATCTATGAGGTGAATGCCATGCAGCTCCGGTACAAATTCCTGCTGGGCAGACTCAAACAAATAGAGGATTCTTATGCAAAGAATCCTCTGGAAGTTTCTGGCTCCTGAAAGCTCTCTTTTAAATTTTGTTTTCCGTAAGTCATACCCGCATAAACCTGCTGGGTATTTTGCATCAAGGGCTCTGACGTATCCTGCGCAGCCACCTGTACAAAGGCGGCATAAAGCGGATCCAGAGCCTTTTTTGCATCCTCTATCCCCTGACATTCCTTCTTGACAATACACCGCATCAACGCCCTTTTCGAAAAGTCATAGAGCGCATAGAGCTGACCGGCAAGCTCATATTGAAAATCAAGAGTTTCTGACAATTCCGCCAGCACACGGTCTCCCTTACGGATTGCCTCCCGAAAGCTCTCGTAATCTCCGGTCTCATGTGCTGCTTTCGCATCCTCCATATAAGCATAAAATATTTCATACTGAATTACGACCAGCTCACTTCGGTTGCTCTGGCTGATTCGTCTGGTAAATTCCCGTTTCTTTTCTGCGTCCATATTTTACCTCTATTGCAGGAGCTGCAATGTCTGCTGCGGCAGATCATTTGCCTGAGTCAGTACGGAAATCGCCGCCTGCTCCAATACATTCTGCTGTGTAAATTCCGACATTTCTGCCGCCATGTCCGTATCCTTAATTCTAGCGAGGGCAGCCGTCATATTTTCACTCGTCTGATCCAAAGAAGCAACCGCATAATCCAACCGGTTCTCATACGCACCGATTTGTGCGCGGACACTTAACAGCTTGTCAAGCGACTTATCCAATTCAACAATCGCCTTATCGCCGCCGCGTACCGTTGTAACGTCTACTTGATCCAGATACAACATTTCAGCATCCAGCTTTGGAAGTCTGATATCCATCGTCTGATATTGATTCGCACCAATCTGAAGCGTCATTGCACCAATCTCCGTCACTTCAAATTCAAGATCCCCGTCTCCGCCTGCCGCCGGAAATCCCTCGTTAATTAAAAACGAGAACTCAAATCCGCTCTTATCCGATATCACGATTCTATTTCCATCTGCCGATACGGTCGCACTGGCTCCAAATCCATTCCCCAAGGTCAGTTCCGCATCAACACCCGATAAAACCGTAGGCGCCTTGGATGAAAAACCGAATGCCGCTGCCAAATCATCGCTGCTGAATGCAACACTGACATCCAGTCTTAATGTCTCGTCATTCTCTTTTTTCACCGGCAAAAAGCTTATTTCTCCTCCTGCCGCCATTTCTACCTGAATCTCCTTGTCTTCAAGCGCCTCATTTATTTTTTCAATGACGTCCTCATAGGTATCTGCCGCATCAATTTCAACGGCAACGCCATTCACAACCACGCTTCCTGTTTCACCTATTGCATTTGTTGCAGGACCAACAGCCGCTCCGGCTGTCAACTGCCCGCCAATCATGATTGGCTCTTTTGTATCGAGCCCTAATGCTGTTGCTAAATCTTCATTACTTACAGCAACCTCAATCTGTGCATTTGAACCGTACTTTGCAGTAGTAATACTCAGTTCGCCGTTTGCGGTGATATTTGCCTCGGCTTCTCCGACTTCTGCCCCATCGCGGATCTTCGCATAGACATCTTCATAGGTATCTTTTGCGGAAATCTCTATCAGAGCTCCGTTGATAGACAGCACACCCTCTACACCGATTTCTGCGGTCATATCGGTAAACGCAGCATTTCCGGCAGTCATTGTGCACTTTTCAGCAGGTGCATCGACTGTCAGATTGTACATTCCCGAATCTACATAAGCAGACGCCGAAAGTCTGGTCACATTCTTCCCATATACTCTGTTATCCAAGCTTCCGTCCAGCAGCGTCTTGCTGTTAAACTCTGTATCCTTTGACACACGGTCTACTTCTTCCCGCAGGGAATCAATTTCTTCCTGAATGGATGTTCTCTCATCCAGCGTGTTCGTATCGTTCGCCGCCTGAACAGCCAACTCTCTCATACGCTGAAGAAGGCTTGTCACCTCATCCAGCGCTCCGTCCGCAGTCTGCAGTACGGAAGCTCCGTTCGATGCATTTTGAGACGCCTGATCCAGTCCATCGATCTGTAACTGCATCTTATTGGAAATCGCCATTCCCGCAGCATCATCCTTCGCATGGTTAAGCTTGAAGCCGGATGAAAGCCTCTCCATTGCAGCCGACAGCTTATTCTCCGTCCGAAGAAGCTGATTATTGGTTATTATCGCTGACATATTATAATTAACTTTCATGGAAATACCTCGTTCTTTCTTTTCATTATCCTATATATCGGCTCTTTTTCTCCGACGCTTAAGATTCTTTTCAAATCTTTGGTTCCTATTCATGCTGTGATTGTTAAAATCCCTTCTATACAAGACATTTTACCAAACGTATAAAGCTCTCTGCCACATGATACAGGGTCTTAGTCTGCACCGCATACTCTTTGGTTCCCGCTTCCGGCTGTTCCTGCGTATCGCCGCCCTTTAAGACAGATGTATTCAGCTTCTCTGCGGTCAGATAACGGATATCCGCTTCCCCCTCTTCCGAGATATTATCTGCTAACGCCTCTGCATTCTGCTCTAAAAGTTTTGTTGTTTCTTCCCTCTCTGCCGCCACATATCCGCGGACGCCAGATTGCTCACAAGAAAATCTGGCTGTGACCTGACCGAGACGGTCTGTGGAGAATGTAATATCCACCAGTCCCTTCTTTTCCTTTCCCCTGACGATCTTTAAGGAAATATTCGTAATCTCATCTCCTACCAAAACCGGAATTGCGTATTTTTCTTCCTTTACCTGAGCAGTCCCAATCGCAATCTGTGTATTTAACAGCTTCATCTGGCGGATGTCCAGACCGGTCACGTCTTCACTCTCATTTATCATGGTCTTCATCACATTCTCTGCCGTATCAGCAAGCGCCTCTTGTGCTTTCGCCATCTCTTCCGGTGTTTTCACCGATTCTGCAAACTTCTCTAAAATCTGCTGTTTTATCTCGGCAAGCTCTTCTGCCTGATTCCCTTTCGCTGCCGGATGATTTTGGAAGAACTTGCGGAATGCGTCATTGCGGTTCTCTAACATCTCGTATGCGGCGAGGACATTCTGTACAGTAGACGGCATATCACAGTCTAACAACATCTGATAAACCTCTTCCGGCGCCTTCTTACAGGCTTCTAAATCTGCGACCTTCTCATTTATGTATGCCTGTTCTAACTCCGTATCCGCTGTATCCTTCTCTGCGGTAACTCCTGCCAGCTTCTGTGCTAACTGCTCCGGCGTCAGATCCAGCCAGCCCTCGTCATCCATAAGCCCGCCGAGCTTATCAGGCGTCAAGTAATCCAAAACATCCCGGACGCAATCTGCCTGATATCCCTTCTCAATCTGTTCTGTTATGGAAAGCCCCTGCTTAGCAGAAGCTACTCCGCCGAACTCATCATCCACAGTATATTCCTTCTGCCCGTGTTTCCCAGAACGAACCTGCGTCAAAAGATTTCTCATGGTAAATTCACTGCCCTGCTCCATCAGCGCGCCAATTGCAGCTCCATCCGTTTTCTCTACCTGTGTAATCAAACGATAAATTCCAAGAAATGCGCTCCGCTCTTCTTCGCCGATTGCTTTATTTTGATCTAATTTCCACAAATATTTGGAAAAACGCTCTTCCTCTTCGGTACCAAGCTCCGTTTTAATTTCCACAGCCTTCCGGTTCAGCTCATCAATGCTCATATCCAAAGGATTAACTCCCTCTTTTATCATTTCCCGAACAACGGACGGCGTCAGATTGCGGAAACATCTTTGCACCGCCTCATCCTTTGCTTTCATCTGTAATACGGACTCTTCTGTGATTTCCAGACGGTTATATGCCAGAATGCGTACCGCCCGCTCATTTGCCGGAGAAGTTTCCAGTCCAAGATCCGTTAAAATATCATCGACATTCGCAAACGCCTTCTGTATAGAATCGCCCATATCCCGTCTCGGCGCCGTCATCATAGTCTCATAGCTTTCTCCAGCCTTCTTCAAGGACTCCTGCAGTTCCTTTCCGGCTTCATACAGACCTTCTAAATCCGCTTCGTCTGCTTCGGGAATCCCAAGCGTATATGCCGGAACCCCCTTTAAGGCTTCCACCGTTTCCGTAGTCTGCCGGTAAACAGCGATATTCTCCTCTGTTGTCGGAATCCCCTCCTGCGCAAGCATCTGCTGATAGTAACTGTTTTCCTGCTCCCGCAATGCGTCCACCAATTCAACTAAAGGCTTCGTGTCTATGGAAATCCCCTGTTTTAACAGAGAATAATTTGCCTGCGCACTCATAGCCAGTCTCGCTTCCTCCAACTGCCTGTGCGCCGTTAAAAGCGCCAGCTCCTTCTCGGCACTGACAGCCCCCCCCTGTGCGCTGCCCGCCGCAGCCGCTGCTTCGGCTTTACGTAAATTGGCGATAGTAAGCTCCATATCATTTTCTACCAGCCAGGCCAGAGATGCATCGCTTACCTCCTCCAATGTCTGTGCTGCCGCCTCTGCTTTTTCAGCCAGAGTATATCCTTCCATCAGCACTCCGTCTTTAGGACGCCCCCCCTCTGCAACGGCTCTTGCCATCGCTTCCATAACCGCCTGCTCTTCTGCCGGAAGTTCAAGTCCCTTTAAATCCTGCATGTAGGCAAGGTTTTCCGGCGTAAGAGGAATTTCATTGTCAATCAGCCATCTGCCGTCCGCCAACGCGTCCTCGGTTACTGCAAGTCCTGCCTCTTCAATCACTGACGTAATCTGCTCTTCTAAACCATCATAAGCTACATTCTCTCCGGGTTTTTGATAGCTGCTGCTTCCGCTGTACTCTGCTTTGTAGAGATTTTCAATGGTAGGCTCCAGCTCATTGTCCAACATATATTTTATGGTTCCTTCGGTTGGCGCAGATAACTCCTTCGCCATCTCCAGCCCTTCTATTGACTCTTCCAGATTATCCTCAGTCACCGGCAAATCCATCGCCGCCATTTCCTGTGCCATTTGTATTGCCGCTGCCTCATTACCTGCCAATTCTTCCAATTGCTCCTTTGACAGATCATCCCCGAATATACTAATATCTACTCCTGCTTTTGCAAGCTGCATCTTGATTTTATCCGTCTCTGTTACCACGGTTTCAATCTTAGTATCCACTAACGAAAATCCATCTTCCTCTATTCTCTTTGCATCCTCCGAAGAAGTGGTGTCAACCGCAAAGAGCATTTCGTTCTTCATCGTGACCGCATCCTTCTCCTGCGCCTGACTCGCTATATCTTCCATGATAGTTTCCGCATCCTGCTTGGGCTTATCATAGACAGCATCCTTAAATATCCCGTTCTTCCTTACTGCACTGTCTATTGTGAAGGTTGTCTGCATGCCCGCAGATGACAGCTCCTTCTCTTCTCTTTTCTCTGCACCGCCAATCTTTGGCAGAATATCCGGCAATACCGCATTTTCTATCTTCATTCAATTTCCTCCAATTGCTTAAAATGTGCGCCCTGTAATCTTCATCTTCACACAAATAAATTTCTACTTCATATGTCGGTTAAAATATACAAAAACTTAAGTCATAACACGGTTCAAATGATTGAGTTTTTCTAAAAAGTCTGGTATCATAGATATATAAAAATGGGACTTAAGAGGAGGACACATCATGAAAAAACAACAGAAAGAACGAACCAAACGAATTGGCGGCTTTCGTCTGCGGGTGCTGGCGCTTGTTATCCTGCCGATGCTGATATTAGGTATTTCTGTAACCTTTGTCGGTGAGCTCAAATTAAATCAGTCTGGAATCAACGGCATGAAGGATAACCTGAACACCTATACGCAGAGCACCATTGTCCGCTACAGCAAGATTAACGGGGAGCCTTATACATATGATGAAACCAACGGATTCATGAAAGGATATGTGTCCATGTATGGTCAGCAGGCTACTCTGGATTCCCTGAAAGCGTCCACAGAAATAGATATCTCCTTCTACTTTGGCGAAACGAAAGTTCTGACTACTATGAAGAATGAAAAAGGCGTCCGCGAGATCAGCGTTCCGATAGAAGATGAAGAGATCATTGAACGCGTCCTTAAGAACGGGGAGGATGTATTTATTTCCAAGATGAACCTATACGGCGTTGAATACTGCGGATATTATTCTCCGCTTTATCAGGTCGGAACGGATAATCCCGATGAAATCATTGGTATGGTGTTTGCGGCAAAAGAACGCGCTTCCCTTGATAAGGTTATCAATGAATCCTTCCTATTGTTAAGCATTTTATTCATTGTAGGAATTGTCCTATGTACAGTTGTTTCCGGCATTGTCGTACAACGGATGTCAAGTGCGTTAACCTACTCTACCAAGGAAATCAAGAAGCTGGCAGACGGCGAGCTGCACTTCACACAAGTTAAAAAGAATTTAGACCGGAATGACGAGATTGGCGATGTTGCAAAAGCCACGAAACAGGTCGTGGAAAAATTGACCGATATTGTAAAAAATATTATCGGCACCAGTAACACTCTTGCCGATTTCTCAGAAAATTTTGTAAAAGCTTTTCGAAATATCAACGATAATATTTCCGATATTGACGTTGCTGTTGAGGGCATTGCAAACGGCGCCACTTCACAGGCAGTAGAGACGCAGGAGGCAAATACCAAGGTGACGGAGATGGGTGTTGCAATGGATCAGATTTCATCCAATATTACGGATTTACATAACAGCTCCGAGCTCATGAAGGAATACAACTCCTCGGTAAACCATACCTTAAAGGAACTAGAGACCATCAGTTCCCACACCAAAGAATCTGTGGAACTTGTATATGAAAAAACCAATGATACCAATGTTTCTGCAAACGGCATCCGTGAAGCTACGGAGTTAATAACCAATATTGCTTCCCAGACAAACCTCCTATCCTTAAACGCCAGCATCGAGGCAGCCAGAGCCGGGGAAATGGGGAAGGGATTTGCCGTTGTTGCAGATGAAATCCGTATGTTGTCTGAACAGTCTAAGGATGCTGCCGACCGAATCATTGATGTGGTAAATGTCCTTTTGACCAACTCGAACCTCAGTGTCAATGCGATGGATAAAATGACTGCCGAAATGCAGGAACAGCAGGGCATGATCCAGAATACGCAGGAGGTATTCCGGTCCTTAAATACAGAGGTCAATCATGTTGCCGAAGCAATCAATGAAATCGGTTCACAGATGAAGGAAATTGACGGCATTAAAACCGGTGTATTGAGCATTGTAGAAGATCTTGCAGCAATTGCAGAAGAAAACGCAGCAAGCACAGAAGAAGCCTCCGCTACTGTTTCCCAATTGGAAGGCGTCATCACAGAGTGTAACAAGATTACGGAAAGAATGGTGGCCTTGTCTGCCGAACTGAAAAAAGATATGGAAATTTTCCGTTTTTAAATATTGCAGCAGCTTAAAAACAGCCGGTTGTGAATACTCCAACCGGCTGTTTACTATCAGTCCTAACACTCCTCATACCCGACAATCTTGCGGTTCAAAATATAACCGCCGCACCATATCGCGCCAACTGTCGTTAACGAAAGGGCACATTTTATAGTAGTTACAATTACCATCTTTTTGGTGACAGTCCCAAGGAAAAATGCGAAAACCGTCTCTTTCAACGGAGACAAAAGCATCAGCCAGCCTCCAACATAAATTGCAAGAAGTGTTCCGATTAAAGAACACATCCCGCCAGCCATACGTCTGGCATATCTCATATAATTCCTTTTTTCCTTTAATTCATTGATATTTTCCTTCAGGTTCTCTTGAATGTTTTCCTTTAATTTACTCTGTACTTCCTGCATCCTATCCCCCTCTTTGCTTTCTCTCTTTGTTTCAATGGGTTTTGCCTTATTGTAACTTGTTTTTTCATTTTCTTCAAGACTTTCCTGATAAATTATTCTGGCAAATGGTAACAGTTCATCCTATGCCTCACAGTTATGTAACCTGAACCATTTAAAATTTGTTTACGGAAAATCTTTGCCCCGCAGATACACTGCGGGGCAAAGCCTCTGTGCAATAAGCTTATGTGAAGCTGGTCTTGCTCCGCATAATATGCGCATTTACTTCTTTACTTTTATACTCTTCACCTTACTCCATGCTCCGTAGACAGGTTTCTTTTTGTAGTTCGTGTATTCACGTACTCTTACATAATATTTCTTACCGCCCTTTAGCTTTGAAATATTTAATGCAGTTGTTCCGCTTCCCTTCACCTTTTTAGACTTAGCGCCTTTAAACTTGCTGCTGGTAGAATACTGAACCTCATATCCCGTTGCTTTCTTATCCTTCTTCCATTTCACCGTTATTGTTTTGGATTTTGAGGATTTCGCAGAGCTTATTTTTGCAGTCTTCGGTGTTACCGTAAATGTAATTTTCTTTGTTGCCGCCTTGTAATACTGGTTGCCTTTTGCCGTTACGGTTATCGTCGCCTTTCCGACTCCCTTAAAGGTTACTTTTCCTTTCTTGGTAACAGTCACTACCTTCTTGTTGGAAGTCTTATAGGTTGCCGAGCCCTGCGGCTTTAAGGTCACCTTGCTTCCGATTGCCTTGCTGTAGCTTGATATCTTCGTAATCGGATTTGCAGCTTTTGTCACTACAACTCCGGCAATTGCGGAATCCTTGGCTGCAGTCTTGTTTCCGGTTGCCTTACTATTTGTGTTTGTTACCTTACAGAAGTAATATACCGTCCCAAGAGCCGTAGTAGGCGCTTTATAGCTCACACCGGTCGCTCCAGAGATCTTCGTTGCATTAACGGTGCTGTTCTTCGTGTTGGAATACCACTGGTAGCTCAGAGCTCCTCCGTCCGTAGATTTTGCACCTACTGTCAGGACTGCGTCTGCCTTATATTCATAAGTCCCGCCTACCGGACTTTCCGTAATGCTTGGCGCTGCCGCATTCACTTTTGCAGACGGGGGTGTCTGTATTCCTCCTCCCGGCGGTGTCACAGTACCTCCTGGCGGCGTCTCAGTGCTTCCTGGCGGCGTCTCAGTGCTTCCTGGCGGCGTCTCAGTACTTCCCGGCGGCGTTTCGGTGCTTCCTCCTGAATTCTTCGTCCAGCCTGCATAAAGACTAATGTCTCCCGTCTGACTGCCAGATATAGATGTTACCTTTTCGCCGGTCAGCGAAGCATTTGCGTACCAGCCGTTAAACGTATATCCTTCACGGTTCGGAGCTTTCAAATCTGCCGCTCCGACTCCGTAGAGATAAGAAACCGGATTTCCTGCGCTCTGTGTTCCTCCGTTTAATGTGTAGTTAATTGCATAGCTATTTCTGGTATAATACAGCCTTAAAACCAACGCCCCGTCTTCGGTCACAGTTCCGCTGACCGCACTTCCCTCTGCGGATGCATTGTAAGTAAATCCCGTATAGGTCTTTGCATTTGCAGTAACCGTCTCTCCGACCGTACCAGTCAGGCTTTCATCTGCCGATGAATCCTTTGTATAGCCGTCCAACGATGTGTTCTGAAGGTAATGCTCTACCCTGTAAGCTGCGGCGTCCTCATCTCCGCCGCCGTTTCCGCCGCCTTCTCCTGAAGTGGACGGAATTTCAGTTACAGGAATCGCACACACTTCTTCCTGTACGCCGTTATTGAATGCATAAACGATATGTTTGTCTTTGCCAATATTCTCAAGCTTAAACTCCCACTCACCGTTTTCATTCTGGGTCATGTTATGTCCGCCGAGCTGACCGATTCCCGTTATCTTAGAGGCCTCCTCCCCCGTATCGCAGACCTTGTAAAATACTACCATTCCAGCTTTTTGCGGATCAGATACATAGAAAGTTATCGTTCCGTTTTCATCAATTTCGATTCCCTTGTCTCCTCTGACATAGGAATCGTCCCCGCCTTCTCCTTCTGTCCATTTTGCATACAGCTCGTAGTTTTTAGCCGCCGTTGCACGGATTGTTGTCACCTTGCTTCCCGTAAACGATGCGCTCTCATACCATCCTCCAAAAGTATAGCCCTCTCGTGTAGGATTCTTCAATGTAATGCTCTCGCCATACTTGTAGGACGCCGGATTAGAACCGTCATTTGTACCTTCATTCAGGTTGTATGTAATCGTATAGCTGTTCCTCTTATAATACAGCTTTAAGGTTAAGCTGTTCGCCGCTCCTACAGTTCCGCTCGCTACGGTTCCGTCAATTCCTTTATCCAATGTAAATCCTGTAAAATTCTTTTCAACGGCAGTTACTGTATCTTCCGGCTCGCCTCTCTTATTTGAAGTCTCCGCCAGCTTAAATGTACCGTCTAACTGCTCCTGATAATACTCTGTTTTATAGGCTACAGCAGTTGTGGAAATCTTTGCGATCTCGTGGATTCCCCATGCCGTATCCCTTACGCCGGTAGAACCATCTATATTGTATTTAAACACAATGAACTTTCCTATCGCATTAGGCGTAGGAATTGAAATGCTCCAATTATCTCCGCCATCGTTATTCAGGTTCATTCCCATAGTTCCTGCAACGCCCGCATCCTTCACTCTTTCCTTTGCTTCATCCTCAGAATCAAAAAGCTGATAATATACGGTAGCCCTTTTAATTCCGCTCTCTCCGGTTACAGCAAATATAATATTGTCATCCTCATACTTCGCGGACTTTCCTTCTTCAGCCTCTGTTACAGTCAAATCCTTCCACTTCGCATACAGCGTCAAATTACCGGATGTCGTCTCTGTAATTTCCGTCAACTGATTTTTAAAGGAAGCGTCCGTAAACCAGCCAAGGAAATCACAGTTCTCCTTTGACGGTGTTCCTAATGAAACAGTCTGCCCAAACTTGTAGCTGGACGGTCCTTCCGGCTCCATGCTTCCGCCGTTTAACTCATAATTTATCGTGTAGGTGCTTCTCTTATAGTACAGCTTTAACACAAGCCCGTTGTTCGATGTTACTGTTCCGCTTAACTTATTGCCCGAATTTTCACTGTCAAATGAATATCCCGGAATCTCCTTCTGCTCTGCTTGAACCGTGCTGCCGTCCATGCCAGCTTTGGTAACGGTTTCTTTTTCATATCCTCCGTCAAGCTTCTCCTTGTAATATTCCACTGTGTAAGCGCTGACGCCCTCAATATCGGTTCCTTTAAGCAAGGTCATCTGCCCCGGCTGTGCATTCACTTTAATACCGTCGCTGAAAGTAACTTCCTTAGCCGCTTTTCCGGCATTGAACACCGCATAGGTCTTCACGCCATCCTTGTTAAATACCGCACTCATAGCCGCATTTGAAGTGACAGATGTATCCGGCGTTCCGTACTCTTTCAGTGAATAAATATACTGGTAGGTATGAGCTCTGGATTCTCCGCCTTCTTCATCTGCTCCCGGCTGCCAATAACTGATTGCCGTATCCGGATTTGCAAGCGCCAGATATGCGCTCCAGACGTCATTCCATCTCTTTGTATATTCTTCATATGTATCGCCGAGACGGTCGGCCGGAATCCTTGCCTCACGCTCTAGTGCGATTTTCCAGTTCTCCAAAATATATTCATCATTTCCGGCAAGATAGAAAGACGCCGGATTCATCGGAAGCAGGTTGATTCCCTGAATCTGCAGCGGTTCAGCCGTCCACCATGTCGCATAATCCATTTTTCCGCCCCATACCTGAGCTGCCTGATTATAGGTCGGAAGAGAATCCTCTGTTACATTTTTCTGTCCATAATAACGGTAATTATCGTCTAAAACGTCCTCATCCACATCAAACCAGTAATTGTTGATTGCCGAAATCTCTGTCGTATACAGATAAATTCCAAGATCACGAAGTTCCTTGTCACCGATTGCTTCGCCGAACAATATAATTCCTGCCCATGCATTCATTGCCTCAGAACTGGATTCATGGTTGTTTCCGTCTGAGAAATTAGAATGTCCGGATGCCCAGGAATGTCCTTCATACGGAGCAAAATTTCTCAGATACGGATATCTTGATGTTGAGCTGTTTCTCTCAGTACAGGCAATATCGTTAATCAGCTCCTTTACCATAAGCCCCCAGTTGGAATCGCTTGCCCACTCCGGGTCACGCAGCGCAATCTGTGCCGCCGCATAGATAAAATATCCGTAGTGGAAATGATGGTCGTTTGTCTGGTCAACCGACGAGTAGCTCTGCGGAAATCCATACAGGCTCCCGACATTTTTATCGTAATAGAAATATTTGTCTCTATCCTCACCGGTCGCGGTAAACCAATCCTGAAGCTCTCCTTTGAGAGCCTCCAGCAAAGTTGCTGCATCATCCGCCTTACCTGCCGCTTCCGCCGCAGCAATTACATTGCTGGTACGGTTCAATGCCTTACCTGTTCCATATGTGTCATTCCCCTGATACATAACTGCGAACGGATCATTCGGCACTCCGTTCGGGAAATACTTATCCATGTATTCATCTACATACTTCCCAAGCGTTGCCGTATCGCTTACATTCGCAAGCCACGGGAGCACGCCGGTATATGTCAGCTCTGTCTTAAAAGAAGAACCGGCAAGCGTCTTCATCGTTCCGCGAATGGTCTTCAAGGTCGGAGAAAGATAATTATATCCGCTCATATTCTTATACTGGTGCGGAAGAATACCCATAATAGTTCCTTCTGCCGTACTTTCCTCTTTCTTGTCTACCGTGTAGGTAAAGGTCGTAGACAGCTTCTGGGTATTTTCATTGTAGGAATATTCCGCCCTTGTATCAGTCACAAAATTATACGCATACGGCTTATACAGATCTGCAATTGCACGCGCCGCATTATCATCTATCTGCGGAAGTTCCGTCAGAACCGCTACCGTAAAATAGCTTTTACCTGACGGAAAATTCGCCTTCAAAGACGTCAGCTGATTCTCACTTGCTTTTTTAATTTCCCACGTTGTCCCCTGCGGAACAAAAAATGCATAATAATCATATTTATCTCCCGTCCGCGTCTCATCATGATTGTCGAATACACGCACCACCAACATGGTAGAATTCTCAGCTGAAGAACCGTCATATGAGACAATTGAAGAATCCAACGATCTTGGGCGTTCCACGGTCATGGTGTCTGTCCCAACCATCTCAAAATAGGCAAACGGGCTTCCCTGAACCATCGTCGTCTTCATGTACTGGGATGTATTCGATGCATTCTGCATGACAACATCATATGTCCAGTCTGTTACATTATCCACCTTTACTCCATTTGTCGTATAGCCGGGCTTAACTACAAACTCCGAAGTAGAACCATTCTCAGCCATGCCGGCCATCCACGTTCCAGTCTCGTTCTGTCCCTGGCTGTAGGTTGTAATCGGTTTTGTAATAAGCATCCCCTGTCTAGTTTCATCCGCTTTAAACGCCCACGGAATTGCATATACGGAATTCCCGTATGCATTGCCTCCGTTTAAATTCCACATCATAGAGGTTCCCCAATTTGACGTGTCAATCGCCTTGTTATTGGAATCGTAGTTATCGGTTGTAAAACGATGCGTTCCCTTATTTGCTATCGTCGGCAGCTTATCAAGCAAAGAGGCATTGGTCGCCGAACCAGTGTCCCACGAGTAGCTTCCCGTTACAGTTGTAGCAATCGTCCCCTTGCCTACTGCCGTTCCAGCCGCCTGCGCAGTAATCACGCCTTCTTTGCCCAGTCCGCCAAGAACAGTTGTCCCTGTCACTGCCAATGTCATCAATATGGCAAATGACCTCTTCAGCAGTTTCTTTTTCTTCATACTATCTTACCCTCCTTCTAAAATCGTCTCCCCCTGCATCTTTGCGCAACCATATGCGCAAAATTTCGTTTAAATGGTAAATATATTTTATAACTTTTTGATCCGCTTCAAAAGGTGTCATATTTTACAAAGGTGTCGTATTTTAATTCCCAAAAATACAACACCTTAAAAAGAGCTGTCACTCCACAAACGCCATTCTGCGTCTGTTTTGTGACAGCTCTGCTCTTTCATTCATTGCTTTACCATGTGCTCATAGTTTACACATGGAGCTATGTATAGCAGATAATGCCCATCCGGGCAGTATAAAACCGGACGATATGATACACAATGAATGCTCTTGCTGTTATTTTGTAAGTTTAATCTTGATGGTTGCTTTCTTTTTGCTTCCATCTGTTGCAGTTGCAGTAATTGTTACCGTCTTGCCCTTTCCTGCCTTCTTTGTACTTACAACACCCTTGCTATTTACTGTTGCATACTTCTTATTGCTTGACTTCCAAGCTAAGGTCTTGTTGGCTTTCGTAGACTTTGACTTCTTGTATATCTTCCCAGTCAGGGTCACAGATGCCTTTACCGTCAGCTTCTTACCAGCTTTCACAGTCTTGGTCTTTGCCGTCAGTTTTACCTTTTTAACAGCCTTATTCATAATCGTGATCTTGTAAGTAGCTTTCTTGTTGCTTCCATCCTGCGCAGTTGCAGTAATCGTAACCGTCTTCCCTGCCCCTGCTTTCTTCGTAGTTACAACACCCTTGCTATTTACTGTTGCGTATTTCGTATTACTGCTCTTCCATTTCACTTTCTTGTTGGTTGCAGTAGCCGGAGTAACATTTGCCTTTAAGGTAATCTTCTTACCTGCGGCAATCTTTTTGGAGTCTCCGGTAATTTTAACCTTGGTTACCTTAACCACATTGCCTTGGTTATTTCCGCCTTGGTTATTAGCAGTCCATTTTGCAGTCAGTGTCAGATTAGAATTTACTGGTGTATTGAAGTTATATGCTGTTGCCCCGTTGTACCAGCCTGCAAATGTGTAACCGCTTCTAGTCGGCGCCGTCGGCGTTTTTGCTGTTTTGCCAGCCTCTACAATCTGGGCTGCCACGCTTGTTCCGCCGTTCGAATTAAAGGTCACGGTGTATGTTGTTGGCTTTGACGGCACTGTTGCATTTACAACAATTGCTGCTGTATTTGTTGTTGCGGTTGCCGTCGTTGTTCCGTTTACTGCGGTATTCGTATTTGTTACTACACAGTAATAATAGGTCGTTCCTGCTGCCGATACTGCCGGAGTATAAGCTGCGTTAGTTGCTCCTGGAATCGCAGTTCCAGTAGTTGTGTTGTTTGCAGTATTACGATACCACTGATAGCTTAAGGTTCCTCCGTCGCTTACAGTTGCAGCTACAGTCAATGCTGTTGCCGTTGCTCCCGCCGTATAGGTCTTGCCTGCCGGCTGGGTTGTAATCGTCGGAACTTCTGCATCTACACGTTTAACTACGACAACTTCTGCGATATCACTTTCCAAATATGCCGTCGTCGTGTTTGTTGCTGTCTCGTCTGTATTTGTTACCTTACAGAAGTAATAGGTCGTTCCTGCTGCTGCCGTGCTAGGCGCATATGTTGCAGAAGTTGCCCCGCTGATTTCTTTTGCACCTTCTACACTGTTCTTTGTATTCTGATACCACTGATAGCTTAAGGTTCCTCCCTCAGGTGCGGTTGCCGCTACGGTCAATTCCGCCGTATCTCCCTCTCTATAGGTCTTACCTGTCGGCTGAGCCGTAATAGTCGGAAGTTCCGCATTCTCACCCTTCCAGTTTGCAACTAAAACTACATTTCCAGTCGATGTCTCAGGAATAGAAGAAACGTACTTCGTTCCAGCCTCTTCGATTGACCATCCAAGGAAATCTTTTCCTTCTTTCGTCGGTGCTGCAATACTTGCCAAGCCTTCTCCTTCTTTGTATCTGCTTGGATTAGCCTCAGCATTCACGCCGCCATTTAAAATATACGTGATTGCAAAGCTGCCCGGAATCTTGATTGCGCCCGAGTCGTCTCCCTCGTCGCCTGCCTCTACAAGCTTCATCTCAACATCTTTAAATGTAAATGTCACATCGCTTGCCTTACTGTTTCCAAAGCCAAATACCATGTGAACATTATTCAGCGATACTGTTGCCGGAATTGTTGTTTCATAGGTGCAGAAACCGTCTGCGTCTGCCTTGCTTGGGTCATAGGTAAACTTCGTCGGTCCGTTTCCAAATACTGTGTAACTGCCTTTATCCTCCTGAATGATATATTCTGCAGTATTATTGGAGTTTCCTTCCATCTTATACTTAAAGGTCAGCTTATAATTATTACCGCTTGCCAATCCATAATTGCTGCTTATTACTTGCGGAGCATACCATGCGGTTCCGCTTGTAATACCGGATGCTACTACCGTGCCATTTTCAGCGCTGACATCACAGCCGTCTGTCTTCCAAGTCACGTCAGGTCCCATCGGCAATGAATCTACCGTTGCTCCTTGAGATTCACCAATCAAGGTTACATTATCCACCTGTACGGAAGAACCGTCCGCAAAAGTAAGTACAAGCGCTGCATTTTTAATTTCTTCGCCCAGTCCAAACTTCCACTCATAGTTCTTTACGCCGTCTGCCTTGTAGTCAATCTCGTCAGTTGTAAGCACTTTTTTGTCAAGTGTCTTTGTTTCTTCTGCCGCTCCAGCCTCTGCGCCTTCGCCTGCCGTTGCGACCGTATAGATAGAAACAGTAACTTTCGTATCTTCTTTGCTGTACAAATCAAAATTCAGCTTATAATCATCTACCGGCATCTTAAGGTCTGTCTGATAAATCTCAGGCTTTGTGCCAGCGTTGGCAGAAACCTGTGCACGGCGCTCGTAATACTTTACGCCGTCCGCAATATTCTCATAGTTTGTCTTTGATGCAATATCAATTACGGATACATCCGTATCTGCAATTTTCTCTGTTGTATATCTCGGAACCTTGAGCGTTGTCCCTTCTGAAGCGCTCCAGTATCCGATATGGTGGTTGCCCTGATCAAAGGTACTGTTGTAAATCAGGTTTCCGTCCTCCAATGGTTTACGGTCATTTTCACGGTTAACAAGACTCGGATCTACAATCTCAACCTTTACATTTCCGATGTATACTGTACCAGAATCCTGTGCGCCGAGGTTAAACTCAATACGGCACTTATCAAAGTCCTCAGTTTGGTCAATCAGGAATGAATGGTGTTCCGGTGTACCCTTCAAAGCAAAGGACTGAATTCCATATGTAGACCAGCCTGACCACTCTTTAGAATCACAATTTACTGTCTTGCCTACAATATTTCCTTCTGCATATGCGTCAAAGGATACTTCGTATACATATCCGGCTTTTGCATTATAATGTCCGATTAATTGTACGGAGTAATCCTGGCTTCCAGCCTCCGAAATCGCAAGTTTTGCCCATGTTTTGCCGTCAGCGGTACTGGAGGTGAGCTCCGATTCCCCGCCTGTGCCATTTGCATTGCAAGATAAATACCATTTTTGAGGATCAGCGCTGCTATCCGATGCAAATCCGTCTGCTTCCAGATTGTTCTCTCCAATCTCAGCAATCTGATTCTGTCCGGCATAATTCTGCCAATCATCATTCACATCACCAGATGCCGTACGTTCTACGCTCTCCGGATAACCTTCCGTCTTCTGATATGCGCGGACATAATCCACATACATATTGATATTATCCTGGAATGTAGCTTTGTTTACACTTCCACCGAACTGTCCGCTGTCTACCGCAAGATTTAAAATCATATAGAACGGCTGATCAAACGGTGCGTCAAAAGAAAGCTTATCGGATGCTCCTGCAAATCCGCTTGCCCAGTTCTCAGATGTATAAACCGCTTTTCCGTCATAGTAGAAAGTCATTTTACCCGGCTCCCAATCTACTGCATATGTATGGAAGCTGGTATAATCGGATGCGCCCACCTGAGTATAGCCGCTGCCCTTATATACGTGCTCCGGAGCGCCCCAGTGAAGCGTCGAACATGTCTTATCAATCGAACCGTCGCCAAATGCGCCGCAAGTCTCCATAATGTCAATCTCGCCGGATACCGGCCAGCCGCCATAAATATTGGTTGACTGCGGAAGCATCCAGAATGCAGGCCATGCACCCTTTGTTGCCGGCAGGGACATACGTGCCTCAATATATCCATAGGTCGTGTTGAATAATTCACCGTCCGGCTTCGTTGTACGGATACGTGCAGATGTATACTTCTTGGTAGATTCTTCTGCATAATCATATCCGTCTTCCTCATAGGAAGCAGTGATTCTAAGCAGTCCGTCACCCTCGCCGTCTCCGTTCAAGTCTTCGTTTACTTTCAAATTTTTCTCTTTATCCGTGTATGCCTGAAGCTCTTTATTTCCCCAGCCCGGATTGCTGCAATCTGTCGTACCATCGCCAAGCTGATATGCCCAATTGTCCAGATTCAGACCTGTGTTTGCATCAACATTGGCACCATCTCTATAATTGCCGTCGAACTCATCTGCCCAGATCAATTCATATCCATCCTTTGTAGTACCCGGATCGGCATAATCGTTCTTTTGATTATATTCCGTGTTAGAAAAATCATATTCTTTGCCTACCGGATCAGGCTCAATTACCTGGTCCAAAGTCACCCAACCAGACTTTTCGCCTCTTAATGCAAAGTCAGTAATCGTAATTGTATTCTGTTCACTTCCAATTTCAGCTCCTAATGCAAAGAGCACCATCAACTGATTAATATCCACCTCTGCCGTTGTTGTATTCTCATAAGTATACGGCACTCCAGCTTCCAGTGTTATAACTTCCTCAAGAAATACAGCATTATTATTATCCACATCACCCAGCTTTAGCACTATTGTTCTTGCAACTTGGGATGTAACATTAAAGAAAATGTCATACTTTTCACCTGCCGTAACCGGTACCAGTTCTTTCAACTGAATCTGCCACTTGGAATCAGCGCCCCAGTCGTTTCCCCAATCCGTTCCGGTAATCGTTGCAGTGGTTCCTTCATATTTTACGTCAACATCTGCACCATCAACATAATCACTTTGTTCAATCTTCTCAAAGTCAATATATTTCGGTTCGCCCTGCCCCGGCGTCTCTTCCTGTACCGTCTCCGCACTGACAACCGCAGCGGAAGCAAACGGAACATTCGCAGCCGGCTGAACAATCATTGCAAGCGCTAATGCAAATGCAATATACTTTTTTCCACTTTTTATTACTTTTCGTCGCATTTTGTTCCTCCTTTTCAAGATAAAACTATCGTCTCGCCCGCATGGAAAACACCATGCTTTTCCTTTCCATGTTAGTTTTACCAAACACCTCCCTTTTCTTGATCTTCCCTAGGAATCAGCCTCTCCAATCCCGAAAGCCGTTTCCTAAACCAATGTATTAAAAATCCCTCTTTCTCCGAAAGCCTCAGCAAACCCCCGCATTTGCAGCCTCTCCCCAAAAAGGCAATCTTTAATCTTTTTCAATTTTCCACGCAAAAAATAGGGCTTCGCCCTTCATTTTCATCACTTTTAACAAAATCGTACTCCTTTTCATAAAAAACAAGCATACTTTTTTATGAAAATTTCACAAAATTATTTTATTTTTTGCTCTGCAAAATGATATTATAGATAAATTATAAATGGTTTCTCCTTTTTTTAAAGGTGTCTTATTTTACAAAGGTGTCCTTTTTTTAATTGCTAAAATTATGACACCTTTTTCAACGTCAACAAGCATAGAAGGGCGGCGAACCTTTTTCTGATTCGCCGCCCTTCTGCACTTGTCACTCTATTCCCGTAATTATACCAATACTGACTCGCTATTTTCTATAATCGCTTTCACTTCCTCCACAGCTTTATCCGTAATGCCGGCAATCTGCTCCATCGTGAACCCCTTTTTATACATATTGATAGTTGCACGAAAGCCGTATAGCCATCAATCAAAGATACACGGTTTCATTTCTATTATATCGTAAGCTTTTTGTGGAGACAACCGGATTTTAAGATAAGCAGGAACGCATGGAAATCAAGTAGGAATTTATTCCTCCCGCTCGCTGCGCGGGGCGCATGCAGCTTCTGCTGCTAATTTCCTTGTACGCCCCTGTGCATAAACAAGAACCCGCTGTCGGCTACACAACGGGTTCTCAGGGGAGATTATGAAAAAATTTGTCATCACTTGTTCAAGTGATGTGTTCATCTTATAAAATAATTGTGTCTCTTTTTTGTTGAAACTTTGAAAATTCTGTGAAATAATTCATAAAATGTTACACCTCAGAAGCTTTTCTACAGAATGTCAATATGCTCCCCCGCAAGCGCCTTATTCATACTGCGGACCGCACAGAATTTCCCACACATGGAACAAGTGTCATCATGCTCCGGTGAACGTTCATCCCGAATTGCCTTCGCCGTTTCCGGATCCATTGCACATGCCCACTGCGCTTCCCAGTCAAGTGCGCGTCTTGCATCTGCCATGCGGTTGTCCATTTCCATTGCAAAGCGCACGCCTTTTGCGATATCTGCCGCATGTGCCGCAATCTTCGACGCCATAATGCCCTGCTTGACATCATCTACATTCGGAAGCGCCAAATGTTCTGCCGGCGTCACATAACACAGGAATGCCGCCCCGCTTGCCGCTGCGATAGCTCCTCCAATTGCAGACGTGATGTGATCATAACCCGGCGCGATATCTGTTACCAACGGTCCTAACACATAAAACGGCGCCCCCTGACAAATGCTTTGCTGAACCTTCATATTGGCAGCAATCTGATCCATCGGCATATGGCCCGGTCCCTCGACCATGACCTGAACATCCTTTTCCCATGCGCGCTTCGTTAATTCGCCCAGACGAACCAGTTCTTCCATCTGGCATACATCAGTGGCATCCGCCAGACATCCCGGGCGGCAGGCGTCTCCCAGAGATACCGTCACGTCATATTCCCGGCAGATATCCAGAATTTCATCATAATATTCATAAAAAGGATTCTCTTCTCCCGTCATGCTCATCCATGCAAAGACAAGAGAGCCGCCTCTGGAGACAATATTCATTTTACGTTCATGCTTTTTTATCTGCTCAATTGTTTTTCTGGTAATTCCACAGTGAATAGTGACAAAATCTACTCCATCCCTTGCATGATTCCTGATCACATCAATAAAATCCTCTGCTGTCAGCGTATCCAGATCCCTCTGATAATGTATCACAGAATCATAGACCGGAACCGTCCCTATCATTGCTGGACATTCACTGGTCAGTTTCCTTCGGAACTCAGTAGTATCCCCATGAGACGATAAATCCATAATCGCATCTGCGCCCATATTGACCGCCGCCATTACCTTTTCCATTTCAACATTGTAATCCTTACAGTCTCTGGATACGCCGAGATTTACATTTATCTTCGTCCTTAACATAGAGCCGATTCCAGCCGGATCTATGCAGGTATGATTTTTGTTGGCACAGATCACTACCTTTCCGGCTGCCACCAGTGGCAGCATTTCTTCTGCCGTCATATGCTCCTTAGCCGCCGCCTTCTTTAATTCATCTGTCACGATTCCTTTTCTCGCCGCTTCCATCTGAGTTGCAAATTTTCTCATCTTTTCCTCCTACTCGCTGCTAATTTCCTTTTGTGCCTCTGTGTAAAATCAAACATGGAAGACTTACTCCCCCACTCGCCGCGCGGGGTACGTGCAGCAAAACTTCTAATTCTTTTACGCACCTCTGAGCAAATAAAAAACTGCGTACACACCGCCCGGGGGTATCTACACAGTTCTATCCTTAAATCATATGCTCCCTACGTTGGCATTACCCAAATCAGGTTGTGGGTCTAAGCAATACAGCTTACTCTCAGCCTGCTTACGCAAGCTCCCCATATTTTGTTTTCATTTATTATTATAATGTTTGCGGATAACCCGTCAAGTTTTTCTTGCAAAAATTTTACACTTTTTTTATATTTGAGGTAATTTATCATTGAATCCCACCTTATTTATGATATATAATGAATATATTATGTAAAGCAACATCAGCTTCACATAATCAGATGGACGGCGCTAAAGCATCGTCATTTATGAGAATCCAAATGCCAGATTCTCATAAGCAATACTATACCAAAAAAGGGAGGGTTGATGAAATGCAGTACGAAAAGCCCACAGTTGTTGCTCAAAACGAAGTAACTGAAGGCGTATACGCCCACAGCGGTACTCTTTACACGACATGCAGCAGCCAATATATGAACGGTATCTATCAGGCGCCTGCCGGCGGACGTATCCCGGTTGGCACGGAGACCACCGGACGTAAGATGGGATGTCAGACATGTCCCGGCGATCGCAACTGGGCATGCCGCTGCGAAGAGGGTTCTTATGAACTTTTAATGCCACAATGGGAAAAAGACGGTCATACACCAGACGAGACATTCTTGTATACGGAGTAAACCTATCAACAATTTAATCAATTTTTTAATTTATAAGGAGAAGAATATAATGAAATATGAAAGACCAACCATCACGGTACAGAACGAACTGACAGAGGGGGTTTACACTGCCAGCGGCGATATTGCCTGTCAAAGCAAATACATGAACGGTATTCATCAGGATCCCGTTACAAATACTTATGGCGTAGAGATTGCCAGAAAAGACCGCGGATGCGAAGGATGTCCTGCTGACCAGGGCGGAGAATGCCGGCTTGACCTCGGACCTTTCGGAAGTCCTTTGATGCCGACTTGGGAGAGGAACGGTAATTCACCGGATGATACATACGTATATTGGGGGTAATAATTGGGCTACTCAAAAGGGGACCGGAATTCCAGCCCCCTTTTTATTTTTCCTGTTTCTGCATAAACAACGGGCTCACTTAAGCCTCCGGAAAGCCTAACAACATTTCTAATTTATATCAATGTAAATACCGCCAGCACTGCAATCCCCAATGCGATGCGATACCATCCAAACACTTTAAAATCATGTTTTTTAATGTAACCCATCAAAAATCGAATAACCACGACCGACACTACAAATGCCGTAACCATCCCAACCAGCAGAATGACTAATTCTTCCCCCGTAAACACAAATCCGAATTTTAATAATTTTAACAGGCTGGCTCCAACCATTGCCGGAATTGCAAGGAAGAAGGTGAACTCTGCCGCTGCCGTTCTTGATACCCCAAACAGCAGCGCGCCTACAATTGTCGCTCCTGACCGGGAAGTTCCCGGAAATACCGCTGCAATAAGCTGGAACACTCCTATCAAAAATGCAAGCTGATAGCTAATCTCTGACAAGCTTTTTACCTTGGGCGCCTTTCCTTTATTCCGGCTTTCTACCCATATAAATGCAATGCCAAAAACAATTAACGCTACCGATACCGTCTGATAATTATAGAACATTTCCTCAAATTCATCATTAAATATCATGGCAATTACCGCCGGTATACATGCCGCTATAATTTTAAACCAGAGTACAAAAATATCCGTCTTTATGTAAGCTCCGATTCCCCGGCCTGCAAGCGGATGCTTATTGTCCCTTTTTCCAAAAGGAAAGATTTGATTCCAGAACAACACTACAACCGCAAGAATCGCCCCAAGCTGGATTACCACCTCAAACATACTCCAAAAGCTCTCGCTTGCATTCAATGTTACAACTTCATTCAGTAGAATCAGATGCCCTGTACTGCTGATCGGAAGCCATTCTGTAATCCCTTCCACAATCCCAAACAGAATTGATTTCAAAATTTCAATAACATTTAAGTCCATATTTTCCTCCATTCTGTGCATGCGTTCTTTCTCAGTTACTGTTCATTCCCTTTGGGCTTTCCAGTAACAGGAATCTTTATCATACCACAACTGTCGGAAAATGTCTCGCCAAAATAGGGGGATTTCTTGTCAAAAACAGAAAATAAGACGTCTGTTATTTGTCAGCACTTACCACTTGACTTTTTTATATTATTTTTTTAAACTAATATCAGTAACAGTTATTGTTATTTACCAGATAGGAGCTTTTATGATGAAATACAGCCGACAACGAGAATCTATTAAAAATTTCCTGATTTCCCGCTGCGACCACCCTACTGCCGAGACCATTTATGAGAATATCCGTCTCGAAAATCCTAATATCAGCCTTGGAACGGTTTACCGCAATCTTTCCCTGCTGTCGGATATCGGCGAAATCCAAAAGATTTCTCCCGGTACGGGTCCGGATCGTTTTGATGGGAATACAGCCCCTCACTATCATTTGTTCTGTAAAGAATGCGGCGGCGTATTTGACCTTATGATGGATAATATCGATCATATCAATACAATCGCAGGCGCAGCCTTTTCGGGAACAGTGGAGGGACATGTTACACACTTTTATGGACTTTGTCCTGATTGCAAAAAAAACAAGAAAAAGGCTTGACTTATTTTCCTTAATGTGATAACTTAATTTCAGTAACAATTACTATTATTAATTTAAACAACAATATACAAAGAAAGGAATTAAAACTATGAAAAAATTCGTTTGTACAGTATGTGGCTATATTCATGAGGGAGATTCTGCACCGGAGGCCTGTCCAATTTGTAAGGCGCCTGCTGAGAAGTTCAAAGAGCAGACCGGAGAAAAGACATGGGCTGCCGAGCACGTTGTAGGCGTTGCTCAGGGCGTGAGCGAAGATATCCTTAAGGATTTAAGAGCAAACTTTGAAGGCGAGTGCTCTGAGGTTGGTATGTATCTTGCTATGGCCAGAGTCGCTCATAGAGAGGGTTATCCGGAAATCGGTTTATACTGGGAGAAGGCTGCTTGGGAAGAAGCTGAGCATGCTGCAAAATTCGCTGAACTGCTTGGCGAAGTCGTAACAGACAGCACAAAGAAGAACTTAGAGATGCGTGTGGATGCCGAGAACGGCGCAACTGCCGGTAAGTTCGATCTGGCTAAGAGAGCAAAAGCTGCTAATCTGGATGCAATCCATGACACTGTTCATGAGATGGCAAGGGATGAGGCTAGACATGGCAAGGCATTTGAGGGACTTCTTAAGAGATACTTTGGTTAATTAGAACGCCGGATTTTAAAGATTAAGGGAATGAATCAGAAATGGTTTGTTCCCTTTTTGATTGTCCTTTTGTTATCCTTTGCCATTTAAGATAATTCAATATCTCCCTCTAAACAAATCATTTTTTCTATTTAATTGTTTTATGATATTGTGAAAATCCTTCAAACAACTTCAACATATGAATATTCATTTTCTTTTACCACAAAATAGTGTATACTATTTAAAAACAAGAGGAAGGTGATTGCGGATATGGATATAAAACAGCTTCAAGCCTTGTATAATGCGTCTGATTCCAATATAAAATGGTCAAAACACTGTTTAGAACGAATGCAGGAACGGGATATAAGCATATATGATGTAGAATCCTCCTTACTAACAGGAGAAATCATAGAAGATTATCCAGACGATTTTCCTTATCCAAGTTATCTCATTTTCGGATATACGAAAGAAAATAAAGTATTGCATATCGTTGTTGGCTCAAAAGGCGATGCTATATTTTTTATAACCGCTTATTATCCAAACACTGATAAATTTGAAAAAGATTTAAAAACAAGAAAGGGGCAATAATTATGTGTATGTATTGTAAATGCAAGACTACAATTCCATCTTTAACAACTCATGTAGTAAATTACAAAAACTGTATTATCATCATTAAAAACGTGCCTTGTGAAGAATGTGAACAATGCGGCGAAAAATTTTACTCAAATGAAGTTGCAAAACAAATTGAATCCCTTGTGAATATGGCAAAACAGCTCATGCAGGAAATCGCTATTATTGATTTTTCCAAAGCGGCATAATCATAACACAGAATAACAGGCAGCCGCATTTATCATTTATAGTGCCGCTGCCCATTGTTTTATCGCTTTTCATTAAGAGGTAGTATATGAGGATTTTAATAGCTGAAGACGAACATGATTTAAATGATATTATTACACAAAAACTAATCGCAGATGGGTATAGCGTTGACAGTTGTTATGACGGTCAAGAAGCGATGGATATTTTATCCTATACCGAATACGATGCAGTAATACTTGATATTATGATGCCGAAAGCAGACGGCTACGCCGTCCTGCGCTATTTGCGTAATGCAGGAAATACAACGCCCGTTTTATTCCTTACCGCAAGAGACGCCGTTTCTGAACGGGTAAAAGGGCTGGACAGCGGTGCAAACGACTATCTCATAAAGCCGTTCTCCCTTGAGGAATTATGCGCCCGCCTGCGGGTAATGACGCGAACCTCATTTGGCATTGTCAGCAATGTCTTAAAGATCGCAGATCTCTCCCTTGACTGTTCCTCCCATATTGCCCAAAGAGACGGAAAAGAGATTCCCTTATCGGCAAAAGAATATGCCTTGCTCGAATATCTGATGCACAATAAGGGAATTGTATTATCAAGAGAAAAAATAGAAAATCATATATGGAATTTCGACTATGAAGGCGGTACAAACGTGGTTGATGTATATATCAGTTATCTGCGGAAAAAGATTGATGACGGGCATGAAGTAAAACTAATTCATACGGTTCGCGGCAAGGGCTATGTATTAAGGGAGGAAAATAAATGAAAAGCCTGTCCATACGCCTTAAAATTACACTCTGGTTTTCAGCGGTATTGGTGGTCGTGGTATTTTTTACTTATCTTGCCGTTCTCTCCGTCAGTCGGCAAATCATACAAAAGACAATAAAAGATAGTCTGATAGAAACTGTAGAAAACAATGTGGATGAGGTCGAGTTCTACCATAGTTTAGATGATATTGATTCCAGTAATGATGTGGATCATTATGTAAAATATATTGATGGTTATCTGGAAATAGATGATGATTTTTTAAACCACGTAAATGAAGTTTATACCGCTTTATACAAAGAAGATGTGACATTGCTTTATGGAGAAAACCCGATCTCTAAAGAAACCTCTAATTTAAAATTTTCGGATTCTCAAATTCAGCAGCTTACTGTTAAAGGCACAATTTATTATATTTTTGACCGTAAATTGTCTACGCTAGGGCTGGAGTCTCTCTGGCTGCGGGGCGTTGTATCGGAAGCGCAAGGCGCAATGCAGATGTCGAATATCACCCGTTTGTCTCTGATAATTTTGCCTCTGCTTGTCCTTGTCGCCGTTACCGGGGGATACCTAATTGCAGGAAGCGCCCTTAGGCCAATTCGGAAAATCACAGATACTGCCGCCCAAATCGGTAAAGGCGATGATCTAAAAAAACGAATTGAACTTGGTCGGGGAAATGACGAGCTGCATCAGCTTGCCAATAGTTTTAATGATATGTTTCAACGTCTGGATGATTCTTTTGAAACAGAACGTCAATTCACCTCAGATGCTTCACACGAGCTTCGGACTCCAATTTCAGTCATTACAGCACAATGCGACTTTTCCCTCGAAGAACCAAGGGATGCAGAAGCATATGAAAAAGCGCTGAGAGTCATACAGCGTCAAAGCAAAAAAATGTCTAAGCTGGTCAATGATATGCTGAATTTTACAAGATTGGAAACAAGAGCCGACAGTTATGTGCGGGAGCCTATTGATCTGACAGAACTTGTTTCTTCCACATGTTCCGACATGGCGTATATCCAAGAAAATAACATTACTTTAAAATGCGAAGCAGAGGCTAATGTGAAATTTCACGGAAACCGGGAACTTCTTTCGAGACTTCTGGTTAACCTCATAAGTAACGCATACCGGTATGGAAATGAAAACGGACATATTCTTGTCCGTTTAAAAAGTAACGAACAGGAGATCGCATTGTCTGTTTCGGACGACGGAATCGGCATAGCGAAAGAGGAACAGAACAAAATTTTTCGCCGCTTTTATCAAACAGACAACTCCCGTACAAGCGCCGGTACGGGATTGGGGTTATCTATGGTTTATGAGATTGCACAGTTTCATAAAGGAGAAATCCGAGTAGAAAGCGAGCTTCATAGGGGAAGTACCTTTACTCTTATTTTACCGAATTAATTTGAAACAACAATTTCTAATGATATTCTAATTTAGGGCATTTATAATGTTTTCAACTAAAAGGAGGCGAATTCATTATGAAAAGAATAAAAAAATTATTTGAAACACCAAGAAATACGGCGATAACAGTTGTTTGTATAGCCGCAGTACTCGTTATCCTGGGAAGCGGTACTGTTTTTGCCGCAAATGTCATTGCAAAAAACACTTCAATCGGAGAAGAAAATGCACAAAACTTTGCATTTGCAGATGCCGGGGTCGATCCGGTTTCAGCCCAAAATGTCCGCACGCAGTTCGACTTTGAGCAGGGAACATTCGTGTACGAGGTTGAATTTATTGCTGACGGCACCGAGTATGAATATTGGATCAAAGCTTCTGACGGCTCCATCTTAAAAAAAGAAATGGAACTTATTTCTATGGGCGAGACAAATACGGAAGCTAACACACAGATTACTTTTGAGGAAGCCGAACAGAAAGCCTTGGCAGACGCCGGATTAACTGCTTCCGAAGTAACCTTCAAAAAGACAAAGATGGATATGGAAGATGGCATTTCGATATATGACATTGAATTTTATACCGATACCATGAAATATGAATATGAAATCTATGCCGATACCGGTAAGATCTGCAGCAAAAGTAAAGAGGCAATTGTAAGTCAGGAAACGGAACAAGACAAAAATCAGCAGGATGCAGATCAGAATACGCCGGAAACGGAACAGACTCAGCCGGTCACAAGCCAGACGCCTCAGTCTGGTACAAGCCAAACAACACAGCCCGACACAGCTCAGACGCCTCAGCCTGACGCAGCTCAAACGCCTCAGCCTGACGCAAATCAAGCGCCGCAAGGTACAGACCAGAACAATGGCGAGCAGCCTGCCGGCAATCAGCCCCAGCAAAGCGGCGATGGACTAATCAGCCTTGATACAGCCAAGAGCACGGCGCTTGCCGATGCGGGCCTATCTTCTTCCGAGGTTACCTTTACCAAAGAAAAGCTCGATTATGAAGACGGCGTTGCCGTATATGAAATTGAGTTTTATACTTCGACGCATGAATATGAATATGAAATTAACGCCGCAACAGGCGCCATTCGCAGCAAGGATGCGGAGGAAATCAAGACCTCTGCCGGACAATCCGGAGACACGGGAAATTCCGGAAGCTATATTGGGTTAGACAATGCAAAATCCATTGCTGTCAGCCATGCGGGGTTTTCTGTTGCAGACGTCAGCTTCTCAAAAGCAAAACTTGACAGGGATGACGGGCAAATCGTGTATGAGATTGAATTTTACAAAGATGGCTTTGAATATGAATACAAGATAGACGCCGTCACGGGTTCAATTCTGGAATATGAGACGGATGACGAGGGGGATGGGTATTATTATGATGAGCATCACTATGACGATCATCATGATGAGGAGCATCATGATGAATAACAGCAGTCAAACGAAAGGGTATGCCAGACCATCTGGCATACCCTTATCTCTTAACATATTTATTGCAGAATCTCACGCCTCTTCAGCGCCGCCCCCGCTTCAAACCTACCAATGCATTTCCACATAGTAGTCAAACCTCTCCATGCTAAAGTCCACGGCTCCCATTGTCATTGCAAATAACGCCAGAATCACAATCAGCGCAATTGCGGCTTTATCATAGACAAATCCGTCTTCTGTTCTCCGATTTCCCAACAGCACCTCTATTCCCAATAGAATGAAGATACAAGGCCACAGATGAAAAATCATCCGATAATCCAGCGTCGGAAAAACCATATGCAAAAGAAAGAGACTTCCAAAAAGCACCAAGGCAAGACCAAGTGTAATCGATCCCACGCGATGCGTCTTTGCCATGCGGACTTTCTTTTCCTGCGTAATTTCAGACTGACTTTTCTCCCTATTTTCCATCTGACCGCCCCTTTCCCTGTGCATTTTCCGAAAAATTTTCTGCAATGCCAGCATCTTTTGGCTGAGCCGCCTCTGTACCATCTAATTGCCGCTTCTTTCCTTGAATCATGTATACTCCCAGCACGATAATAGCAATTCCAACTACGATCTGAGGGAGACGATATCCAATATCGTTAATGATTCCTATCAGACCGGACGGCAGGTAGCGATACATCATACGGACAATTCCCTTCCAGGTCATTACAACGCCAAGTACAATGAGCATAATAGCGATTACCTTCCGGTATGTGCGAACCAGCTCCCTGCCCTGCGCTTCTGATTCACTGAAATGGAACAGATACTCATCTTCTACCGCATAGAATTCCTCATCCGGCATTCCCGCCAGATTGTGCACATGAAAGAAGCTATAGAACCATGCAATCAATGCGATGAACATCAAAGGACCGATTTCCAGCACGGTCGCTACTGCTACAATCCCAAAAAACATGGTCATCAGGCTAATTCCCATCTTCATGAATCCCATATACATCTCGCCTGCCCCCGGTAAAAAAGAGAACAGGAATCTCCAAAATCCGTTTTTTTTCTGTGTCATTTACTTTTCCTCCCTTCGGAATAATAATTCATTTGTTTTCTCAAACAACTTGCTGCAAAAATCACTTGTCTTTTCGTTCAAATTACGGGTAACCGATATTCTCTCCTGATTCTTTTTCCAAGTTTCTTCCTGCTCCGCCTGCTCTTTTTGTAACTCCGCCATAAACTCTTCCTGCTGTTGGTAGGAATCCTCTGTCTTCCTCTGCATCCCCGGAACCATGATTACCAATGCGATTGCTGCCGCAGCGGCTGCCACGATTTTCAAGCTATACACCAATAGCTGCCCCTGTCTGGAAGTTTTCTTAGAAGCTGGCTGTTTCTTTGCTCTTATGGCGTGACGAATCGGAACGATTTCAACGGAAGACCTTACTGCGATCCGCTCAGCCCTTTGCAGAATCATTTTCTCCAGATAATCCGGCGCCTGCAGCAATGGGCCGCTTTCTATTTCTGCCATCATTTTTTCTAATTCCTGGTCACTTAGATAGTCCTTATTCTCCTGCATATACCTAGCCACGCTCCTTTCCGTACATTTTCCGCAGCATTGCCCTTGCCCGGTAAATCTGGGTCTGAACCGTTTTCAGATTCTTCCGGGTAATTTCCGCTATCTCGTCTGCCCGCTTCTCTTCCACAAAATACATGGCTGCAATCTTATCATAGGGCGGTTTCAAGCGGCTGCACTGCTCTTTTAGCTCTGTGTACACTTCCCGCTCTATGTAATCCTTTTCCGGACCTTCCCCGCTTGCGGGGAATTGTCCCAGTTCCGTATCCTCAGTGGGAATCATCCGTCTGGCCGCCTGCTTATTGTAATCAATACATTTATTTGTCGCTATCCGGCAGAGCCATGCTTTTTCATTCTTTCCATCGAAAGAGCCAAGGTTCTGGAAAGCGGATAAAAACGTTTCCTGCGTCAAATCTTCCGCTATGAAATAATCTTTTGTCTTGTTTACGCAGATAGAAAATATAAGGTTCTGGTACTGCTCAATCATCTGCGCAAGATATTGCTTGGAATCGATTTTATCCACCTCCTTCGTTTCCGTTTTGCTTTTTTGAAAGCTTTCACTTATTATAACGGTTCGGGTATAAAAAAATCTTCAACTTTTTCTGTTTTTTTAAAAAGTTGAAGATTTTAATAACCTCTAAATCATTCTAAAGGTGCAGCACCCTGTCCTTTATCTCCTGCGTCCGCCCCTGATTCCAGAACTGCGTCCCGATATACCCGCAGGTTCTCCTCGCCACATTCATCTTATCCTGATCCCTGTTGCCGCAGTTCGGACATTCCCAGACCAGCTTGCCCTCGGCGTCTGTTATAATCTGAATCTCCCCGTTGTAACCGCATTCCTGACAGTAATCACTCTTCGTATTCAGCTCCGCGTACATGATATTCTCATAAATGTACTGCATGACCGCAAGCACCGCATCCAAATTATCCTTCATATCCGGCACTTCCACGTAGCTGATTGCACCGCCCGGCGATAATGCCTGAAACTGCGCTTCGAATTTCAGCTTTTTAAAGGCGTCTATCTGCTCCGTCACATGAACGTGATAGCTGTTCGTAATGTAACTTTTATCCGTCACGCCCGGTATCATGCCGAAACGCTTCTGTAAACACTTTGCAAATTTATAAGTCGTAGATTCCAGCGGCGTCCCATAAACGGAAAAACCGATATCCGTCTCCTTCTTCCACTGTTCACAGGCGTCATTTAATTTCTGCATCACTGCAAGCGCGAACGGCATTCCCTTTTCGGAATCCGTGTGGGATTCCCCGGTCATGTAACGAGTGCACTCATATAATCCCGCATACCCCAGAGAAATCGTAGAATATCCGCCATACAACAGCTTATCAATTGTTTCGCCTTTTTTCAGCCGCGCCAGCGCTCCATTCTGCCAGAGTATCGGCGCAACATCCGAAGGGGTTCCTTTCAAACGCTCATGTCTGCACATCAACGCCCGGTAACACAATTCCAGCCGTTCCTCAAAGATGTTCCAGAACCGCTCTGTATCTCCGTCGGAGCTGCATGCAATATCCACAAGATTCAAGGTCACAACGCCTTGGTTAAATCTTCCGTAATATTTCGGTTTCCCTTCTTCATCCTTATATACACTTAAGAATGAACGGCAGCCCATACACGGATAACAGTTGCCATCCTTCATCTCCTTCATCATCTTCTCGGAAATATAATCCGGTACGAGACGTTTCGCTGTACATTCTGCCGCAAGCCTTGTCAGATACCAGTATTTACTGCCCTCTCTTACATTATCCTCTTCTAGAACATAAATCAGCTTTGGAAATGCAGGCGTAATATAAACGCCTTTTTCATTTTTTACGCCAAGTATCCTCTGACGCAGCACGGATTCAATCACCGATGCCAGATCATCTCTGGTTTGTCCTTCCGGCACCTCATTCAGATACATGAAAACCGTTACGAAAGGCGCTTGTCCATTGGTCGTCATCAGTGTAATGACCTGATACTGTATCATCTGCACGCCGCGGTTAATCTCTTCCTTCACCCGAAGCTCCGCTACAGTGTTAATTTTTTCTTCGTCTAATTCCAAACCCGCCGCCAGATATTCCTCTCTGACCTGCCGGCGGAGCTTTTCTCTGCTTACCTGCACGAAGGGCGCTAAATGAGCCAGAGAAATACTCTGCCCGCCATACTGGGAGCTGGCAATCTGGGCGATGCTCTGCGTTGCAATATTACATGCCGTTGCAAAGCTCTTTGGGCGGTCTATCATCGTTTCGCTGACAACCGTACCGTTCTGCAGCATATCCTCTAAGTTTACCAGACAGCAGTTGTGCATATGCTGCGCAAAATAGTCCGCATCATGAAAGTGAATCAAGCCCATATCATGCGCTTCCACAATATCCGGCGGCAGTAAAAACCTTCTGGTGATATCCTTGCTGACCTCTCCCGCCATGTAGTCGCGCTGTACGCTGCTGACAGCAGGGTTTTTATTCGAGTTCTCCTGCTTCACTTCTTCATTCTTGCAGGCAAGCAAGGTCAATATCTGGTCGTCTGTAGAATTTGCCTTCCGAACCAATTCCCGCTTGTACCGGTACGTGATATAATTTCTCGCCACAGTAAACGCCCGCTGATTCATAATCTGATTCTCTACCAAATCCTGAATCTCCTCTACTGTCAGTGAGCGGTTCATGCTCACGCAGATATTCTCCACATTCTTTCCGATTTCCTGAATCTGCTCCCCGCTCATCCTCTCGTTGTCAATGACGCTTTGATTTGCTTTTGTCACTGCCGCAAGAATTTTATCAATATTAAAAATTACTTCTGTTCCGCTCCGCTTAATGATCTTCATACAAAAACCCCAATCCTGCTATTCATAGTTTTCCATCCTGCAGAAATTTTCTGCACTGTCCTTTTGCGTGTACTATATATTGTATCAGATTTATTTTTCTTTTCAAGGTCTTGTGGGAAAATCATTTATTTTATTTTAAATGAGCACCCACAAAGAGGCAGGACGCTCTCGCATCCTGCCCTTTGGAATCCTTATTTCTTAGGCATTTTTACTGTTACAACTGCTTTCTTATTTCCGTACTTTACTTCAATCTTTGCCGTTTTTGCTTTGCTGCTCGGCCGCACCTTACTGGTTACAACGCCATATTTATCCACTTTCACATATTTCTTTCCGGATATTACTTTATAAGTAAGGCTATCCGTTGCGCTTTTCGTATACCTCTTAATCTGAATCTGACTTACGGTTCCCTTTTCTTTTAACTGAATCGTCTTCTTTTTCAACGTCAGTACCTTATTCGCAGTCGTCTTTGATACTGCCTTAACCGTAATTGACGCTTTCTTTGATGCATCAGTTACTGACACTGCCGTAATCCTTGCAGTCCCTTTCTTTGCCACCACTTTAACTTTTCCGTTACTGCTTACAGTCGCAACCTTCTTATTGCTGCTGCTCCATTTTACATTTTTGCTAAATGTACCGGTTCCCAAAACATCTGCAGTCAGTGTAAGGCTTCCCTTCCTTTTTACATACAATGTCTTCGCACCGTACGGGCGGCCTGCTGCTGCAATCTTTACACTGGAAATCTTAGCCTTATCCGGTGTCGGAGTTACAACAGGCTTATCTCCTCCCGAACCGCCTGTTCCCGGACCATTCGTCCCTGGATTATCCGTTCCCGGCGTGCCGGTTCCTGAATTATCTGTTCCCGGCGTGCTGGTTCCCGGATTATCTGTTCCCGGCGTGCTGGTTCCTGAATTATCTCCTTCCTGTGCCTGACCCTTTATTACGGTAATCTTGCACTCGGCTTTCTTTCCGTTAGATGCGGTTGCAGTTATCGTTGCAGTTCCTTCTTTTACCGCTGTCACTACGCCGCCGGCTACTGTTGCAACGCCTTTGTCAGAACTGCTCCATGTGATGCCCTTATCCTTTGCATTTTCCGGATGCACTGTTGCCGTCAACGTAACTTTGCCGCCTTCCTTAAGCTCTTCCGAAGTCTTGTTCAGCGTTACAGATTCTACTTCGTTCTGCTCGCTATCTCCACTTGATGGTTCATCCTTATCATCTCCGCCCGGTATCTGTTTTTCATTTACTGTTATGACACATTCTGCTTTCTTTCCATTTACAGTTTCCACCGTAATCTTTGCGGTTCCTGCGGCTAATGCCGTAACAACGCCACCGTCTACTGTTGCGATTGCAGCATCCGAGCTTGACCATGCAACAGCTGTATTGCTGACATTTTCCGGTGTGATTTCCGCCGTAAGCCTAAGTTTCTCACCGACCGTCAGCTCTGCCTCAGCCGGACTTACGGTAATTCCTGTTGCCGCTACCTCTTCCACTCCAGACGCCTCGATTGTTATACCGTCAATATCTGCACTATAATCACTGCTCTCATAATTTGAAGAACCGGTTGCCGCAGTTACCCAGTAATAATAGGTTCCATCTGCCAGACCACTGTCAGTATATCCATTGTTATTGACGGAAGCGACAAGCGCTTTTACACCGGCTGCCGATGCGGATCTGTATAGCCGGTAGCTCGCTGCATTTTCAATAATGTTCCAGCTTAATTTAACAGTATCTTTTTCGGTCTTTTCTGCTGTCAATATTGGCGTCTGCAATTTTTCTATAATTCGAATGGCTTTGGTCACTTCACTATAATCACTGGATACATATCCTGAGCCTTCCTTGGGGACAGCCACAACACGATACTGATAGCTTCCTGCTTTCAGTCCGCTGTCTACATAAGACAAATCACTTACTGCAGCAATTCTCTTCTTAGGAAGCGTTCCGGTTGTACGGTATATCTCATAGGAACCGGCATTTTCAACCGCATTCCAGCTTATTTTTATTGAACCGTCACCTTCTTTCACTGCCGTTACATTTGCCTTTGCAAGCGCGACAGCCTGCGCAGAGATATGGATACCCTGTATGTTTTCGCTATACTTACTATCCCCTAATGTCTCGCTCTTACCCGGTGACGCAACAACCCAGTAGTAATAGGTTCCGCTTGTCAAATTGAAATCCGTATACGATGCTTCTTTACAGGCCGCAACCAATTTTTTTGCTGCCTTTGGCGACAGGGCGCGGTACACTTTATATTCGACCGCACCATTGACTGCATTCCATGTCAGTTTTATTTCACTTTCCCCAGCCTTTACTGCCTTTACCACCGGAGCCTCCAGTAAAACTCTCTGGTCTTCGCCCTTGCCGAACAGCTCTATTTCATAAATGGAATATCCGTAACCGCCTGTACGTTCTGTTCCGTTCATACGGACATATTTTGCAGGATAAACGCTGTCAAACTTAACAGAAACTGTTTCCCCGCTTTTTCCGTTTTCCTTGGCAAATGCCGTTTTCCAGTTTTGCCCATCCTCTGATACCTCAATAGTATATGCCTTTGCTGCCGCACCCTCCCAGATAATCTTAATTCCGCCGAGGTCTGTCGTCCGCGGCAGTTCAATGGTAATATTTTGAGGGTCTTTTGCTTCTGATTCCCATCTCGTATCTTTATCGCCGTCCCCGACCTTATCCGCAGTGTTACGGTCTACTTCGCTGCTTGCGCCATACTTTGCATCCTCAAGCGATATCTTTGGAAGTGCAGATACATCTGCATTTGACGTATCAGCGCCGGAATCCGTCGGAGGCGTCGTATTCTCTTTGTAAATCCTTATCCAGCTAATGGTAATTTCATCGGAATCCTTTGCTGCATTAAAGAATATGCGCAAGTCCTGCTCTCCTGCCTGCAGCGTAATCTTATCACTGACCGTTGCCCATTTCTCTTTTGTCCAGTCTGTATCTCCATTGCCAAACCTGACGGATGACAGCGTCTCTTCCCCTAAGCTGGATTTCGTTCCAATTGTTCCGCCAGCGGTTTCGCGAATGGATTTGATACGGTAATCAATCACATATTCTCCGGCTTCTTCTACATCTACCTTATAGACCAGTGAATCTCCGTCATTCATATAGCCAATGACATCGCCTTCTTCCGCATCATCCGCTCTGGAACATCCAAAATTAGAAGAATAATCCACTGCTTTGATAAGCCCCGGAACTCCCAGTACATCTTCATATAAATCTGCTGGAGGAACCCCATCATTTCCATAAGCTCCGTCCTTTGTAGGATCCACATCTATCAGTGAATTTGCCGCAACTTTAACAGAAGCAATTTTGCCGTCTGCATTACAGAAATCAACGGTAATCTCTTCACTTGCCGGATTCCAGACTGTGGCAGTGTATTGATTGTCCTTCTTAAAAATCTGATAAGAGGTATAGTTGCTTGACCATATTTCATCTGTCAGCAGCCCCTTTGTGTTCATGTTCTGCAAATACCAGTAAGAGTTACATACTTCATCCTCCGGAAGATTCCCGACACGATTACCTGCGCTGTCTACTTTCGCCCATTCTGCATTCCAGATTTCAACAGCCCGTTGCGGATCTGTCTGCGCTAGGAACGGAAGCATAATATGATACCAGCCTTCCGGATCCGGATCATCCGGTTTCGCCGTTGTCCGCCATTCTTGGTAACGATCCTGAGCCTCTCTGTATTTCTGATAAATACTCTTGGCATATTCCGAGTTATACCCCATATAGGAAAGCGCCGGCGTTACCGGAAGCAAATGGATGCCGTAAATGCTGCTTGGATTTACAGTGAAATACGTTCCGTTATTATAGGAAAGCCCGAATACCATGCCCACGCAGCCTTCATTATAGCGGTCCATCCAGTTTTCATCATCTACGTCAAACCAATACTGGAGAATTGCATTTCCCTCTGAAGTCCATCCCCAGATACCTGCATCTCTGTATTTCTCATTTCCTGTTACCAAGCCCCATAAATAGAGACCTGCCCATGCAAAGGTCGCTTCTGATGCAGATTCCTGATTATTGCCGTCGGGATTATCAGCATATCCGCCCGCCCATGAATGTCCTTCATACGGGTCAAAGTTGCGCATAAACGGAAACAATTCATCCTCTTTATCCGGGTTCATACAATCGCGAATCAACATCTCCAACATATCGCCATATTGTTCTACAAAGCTTGGGTCGTAACTCGCCAACACAGCCGCCGGATAAATGAAGTAACCCCAAAGGAAATGATGATCTGTCAAATTCATTGCCATACCAAAGTCTCCGCCGTTTCCGTTTAACGCTCCCCAGCTCCCCGAATAGAACATATGGTAAGGGAAGTCGTCTTCTCCATCATAGCTGAGCCAGTTTACTAATATTTTTCTTAATATTGAAATGAACTGATCTCTTGTCTCATAATCTCCAAGCTGCTCTGCGATTAAAATCCCCATCGCAATCGGATGTGTTTTCTTACCTTCCCAGTAAGGGTCTGCGATCCAGTAATTGTTAATCGTGCTCTTTTTAAACATTTCCAGATATTCCCGCATTAGCTCTTCATCATAGGAATCCGACTCACCCGGTTTTGCAAAGGCTGGTATTATGCCGTTAAATTTCAAAGCATAATGAAAGTTATTTCCTTCGTGAACCTTAAGCTGTCCCCGAATTGTAGTATAAGCTTTATCCGTTAATGCTGCATCCGAGTTCTTCCACTGATGCGGGAACAGGCACATTAATGTCTCGTTTTTTATTCCGTTTCCGGTTCTTTTGGACTCTACCTGACACTGATATTCTGTTGTAATCTTTGCCGTCTTCTCATCATAATGATAATCTACAACCGTATCCGTTACATAAGCATACGCATACTGATATAAATACATTAAGTCTGCGGTTCCATCTATCGCAGCAATGGACAAATAATTTTCTCCGCTGCCCAACTGGATCTTAATCTTACTTCCCAGTCTGGTAAATGTCGTTCCCTCCGGCACATAAATGCCATAGGAGCGAACCTGTTCGTTATTCTCTTTTCCATTTATTTCTGCGCTGCCTTTGCTTCGGTTCCCTACTTCCACTCCAATATGATCCATCTTGCAGGAATCTCCGTCATTAGCAAGTATCTCGTTTTTATTTTCATCAAAAATGCGAATCAACTGATACGCTGAAATTTCCACTTCATTCGGATTTGTGAAAGTATTATATATATATGGAGACCCTTTCACCATCGTGGTTTTCATTTTAGGCGTATCGTCATCGCTCCATACCACATCTACAGACCAATCTCCGTGACGGTCTACTTTTGAGGAAGGCGTTCCTTTAATCTCAGAAGTATTTAACGTAAGATCCCACTCCTGACTTCCGGAACCCATTGCACCGCTTGCGCCCCAGTCTGTGCTCTGGGTGACATATGGCTCATTTGCATAGTAAAGCCCAAGACCGGTATCAAAATATTGCATTGCGTATGGCAACGTCGCAATGGTATCGCTCAATCTTTGATATACAACAGATGACCACCAGTCATTTGACACAATCGGGACACTCATATTTGCCGTCACATATTTCGGCTCTCTTGGCTGTCTTAAGTTCACGTCATCAATCAGATAACTTCCCTCTCCGACCTCTACCACGCGCCTCTCTGGAAGGTTCTCTATCATTGGATTCTCTTTTGAATCCCCCGCCTGATATGGGAAAATCTTGAATTCCTTCACCGTATAACCGGAACCTCTTCCCATTGCATACCCCTTCATCCTGACATAACGGGCATCCTGATACATATTGATTTCTTCTTTTTCACCTATACCGTGTAACTGCCTATATACGGTTGTCCAGTTTTCTCCGTCTAAGGATGTCTGAATATCATAAATCCGTCCAAATTCCGCCACCCACTCGATGGAAACCTTACCAATCTTATATACTTTTTCCAAATCTACAGCAACCCATTCATCGTTGCCTTCCTTGGATTTCCAATATGTAGAGTTATCTCCGTCAAAGGCGCCGGAAGACTCACGCATAATATCCCAGTCAACAACCTCCGAAGATGCACTGGTGGGGTGTCCCGGAGCAATATTCTCAGCCCCAGAAGACGGCAGTACCACTCCGCCTTTCCCGTAAATTTTAAATTCTCTAACAGCCACGCCATACCCTCTGTGTTCCTGATTCTCTGACTGTGACCAGCTCATATTTGTCTCAAGACGGACATAACGCCCGCTTGCGTTGGCATCTGAAATATCTATGGTTTCTTTATAGACTTCATATGCTTTGCCTTGTCCATTTTCTTTAAAAGCATCCAGTTCCGCCTGTTTTTCCGTATCCACAGCTATCCATTCACCGGAAGCATTCTTTTCGACCTCATACTCAACTGCGGTTTTCTTCTCACCGACCTCATATACATGATACACCTTACCGCCGGTTCCGTTTTTGTTTTCGTAAACCTTTTTCCAGTTTACCTCATCATCCGATACCAAAATAGAATACTCGGTTGCAAACACCCACGCCCCCTGCCAGTCTATTTCAACTGAAGACAAATCTGCTAATGCACCAAGGTCTACATCTAACCATTGATCCAGATTCTTTCCGTCGCCCTCGCTCGCTACAGCCCCCCATGCCGTTGTCATTTTACCGTCTGTTGCAAAGATTGCCTTATCGCCGCCGCTCGTAGTAGATGCATAGGCAGGCCTTCCCTCGGACAGCAGCCAAGGTTCCCCTTGCGTTTGTGCCGCATTTACAGTTTCAGGCACAGCAAGTCCGCTCATTGCAATTGCTGTACTCAGAATTACGGAAAGCAAACGCTTGCCATATATTTTTATCTGTTTTCCCATTGTTCCTCCTCTCTATACTTTCTTATATATTTTGCACAAAAAAGCCTCTATTTTAGCCATTTGTAC
>CAJTSH010000011.1 GCA_910578885.1 uncultured Lachnospiraceae bacterium | reverse complement strand
CTCCGCCATGTCCGCTCGATTCCGCTCCGCTTCATCTCGCTGTACGGCTTCGCCGGATGATTGCATTCCCACTACTCCGCCATGTCCGCTCGATTCCACTCCGCTTCATCTCGCTGTACGGCTTCGCCGGATGATTGCATTCCCACTACTCCGCCATGTCCGCTCGATTCCACTCCGCTTCATCTCGCTGTACGGCTTCGCCGTATAATCAAAAAGAATCAGTCCACTGTTCGGAAATAAATTTCCAACAGTGGACTGATTCTTTCTGATTACATGGCTCATTAGAATTCAAATTTCTCCTCGAAATATGCTTCTAGCTCGTCTATTTTGATACGTTCCTGCTCCATTGTGTCACGGTCACGGACGGTTACCGCGCCGTCTTCTTCGGAATCGAAATCGTAGGTCACACAGAATGGCGTACCAATCTCGTCCTGACGGCGATATCGTTTTCCAATGTTGCCTCTGTCATCAAACTCACAGTTATATTTCTTAGAAAGCTGCGTAAATACCTTTTCGGCACCTTCATTTAACTTTTTAGACAGCGGAAGTACGCCAATCTTAACCGGTGCAAGCGCCGGATGGAAATGAAGGACGGTTCTCATATCCGGCTTCTCCTCGGTTCCGATATTCTCCTCGTCGTATGCTGCACATAAAAATGCAAGAACAACGCGGTCAGCGCCAAGAGATGGTTCAATAACATATGGGATATATTTTTCATTCTTCGTATCATCGAAGTAAGACATATCCTGACCAGACGTATTCTGGTGCTGCGTCAAATCATAATCGGTTCTGTCAGCAATTCCCCAAAGCTCGCCCCATCCGAACGGGAAGAGGAACTCAAAGTCTGTGGTCGCCTTGCTGTAGAATGCAAGCTCTGCCGGATCATGATCTCTTAAACGAAGCTCTTCCTCCTTCATGCCAAGGCTTAATAACCAGTCGCGGCAGAATCCTCTCCAATATTGGAACCACTCTAAATCGGTTCCCGGCTCACAGAAGAATTCCAGCTCCATCTGCTCAAATTCTCTGGTACGGAAGGTAAAGTTACCCGGTGTAATCTCATTACGGAAAGATTTACCAATCTGTGCTATACCAAAAGGAATCTTCTTTCTGGAAGTTCTCTGTACATTTTTAAAGTTCACAAAAATACCCTGCGCCGTCTCAGGTCTTAAATAAACGGTATTTTTCGCATCCTCGGTTACTCCCTGAAATGTTTTGAACATCAGATTGAACTGACGGATATCGGTAAAATTGTGTTTTCCGCAGGTCGGACAAGGAATCTGATGCTCCTCAATAAAGGACACCATTTCTTCCTGAGACCATCCGTCTACAGAATTCTGCAATTCAATCGCATTTTCCTCTGCAAAATCTTCAATAATCTTATCCGCACGGAAACGCTCGTGACATTCCTTGCAATCCATCAACGGATCTGAAAATCCTCCCAGATGACCGGATGCCACCCAAGTCTGCGGATTCATCAAAATCGCACAATCAACGCCTACATTATATGGATTCTCCTGGACAAACTTCTGCCACCACGCTTTCTTCACGTTATTCTTTAATTCTACGCCCAGATTACCATAATCCCATGTATTCGCTAATCCTCCGTAAATTTCAGAACCCGGATATACAAATCCTCTCGCCTTCGCCAGAGCAACGATTTTCTCCATTGTCTTTTCCATCATATCTTCCTCACATTCTATTTATATATGATATAACTTACACCGCCATTTACCGTCTTTACTGACGCAGTGCTCTTATCCTTCACAGTAACACTGCCGGCAGACACATACCGGATTGTTCCCTTTACAACCACATCTGTATCCTCATTGATAATGACTACCTTGCAGTCTTCATCTGATGTAACAGTGCTTCCGTCGACCGCCCCCGTTACTGCTGCGCTGTCCGCTGCTCCTTCGGTATCTGATACCGCATTGCCGACAGTCTGACCGTCTTCCACAGCTAAAAAGTCTCCGCTGAAATTGTAACCGGCCGCAATTGCCTGTACCACGGTTCCCGCAAATAACTCTCTTCCATTAAAATCAATATAGTTCTGATAGCCGTCATACTTCATCATCATCTTCGCCGTACCTTCTTCTACCAGAAAGTCCTTCAGCACGACACTGCCCTTTTCATATGTGCCTTCATATTCCTCAATATGGGCATTGATAAAATCCTCTAATTCCTCTTCCTTGTAATACGACTTATCGAAACTTTCAACTGTTGCTTCTTGTACTGTTCCGTTTTTCTGTATGTACACGGTATCCACTTCTGGATATTTGGTTGCACAGCCGCTTATCATACCAAGTACCAGTACCACAAGACATATGCTGCATATTTTCTTCATAAGAATGCCTCCTGCTTCCTTTCTATATCTGTCAATGCTAGATATTATACTATTTCTTTCGGCTCTTTTCAACCTTTTTATAAGTATAGGAATTGCTCTGATTTAAAAATATGCTCTACATGTTTCTGCAAATATCCAAAAAGTATCTGTTCTAACTGTTTTAAGACTGCCTCTGAAACCGTAAATGTATAGAGATTTCGCAGCTCCGATGAAATAATGAACTGCATGGCATAGAGCACAGAATCTTCAAGCCGGGTTCCCCGCTCCCGCCCTGCACATTCCATACAGAGCATTCCAGCCCTCTCTATTGAAAAATCCACGAGATTTTCTCTTTTGCCGCAAAGCTGGCAGGAAAAGACGTTCGGATAAATTCCGTTTATCACTAACATCTTCAATTCATAAATGCAGCGTATCAGACGATTCGGCAAAGACGTATTCTCCAGCGCCTTCAACGTCTGATACAGCAGTTTTAAAATTTCCTGCTCATCATTATTTTCCTGTGAAAAATAATCCGCCATTTCCAGAAAATAAAAACCGTAATATGTACATTCCAGCTCCATCGTCAATTCCCTGAAATAATTGCTGATGTCCGCCTTTCTCACATTGTAAGAAGTACGTCCCTCATACATTTCAAATTCACCGAAAGCAAAAGGCGCACAGGCAGCGAGCAGTGGACTGTTCGGGCGCCTTGCGCCTTTGGCAAAGGCAGTGACCTTTCCGCGTTCCTTCGTCAGCAGCGTGATTCTTTTATCGTATTCTCCAATCGGCATCGTCTGCAGCACCATACCGGTAAGAACAACGCTCTGCCCCATCTTCCCGCTCACCTCTCCTTCCTTGGACCGCTTCATGAAAAGAAAATCCACCGTTGTCCTCCGTCCGTTCTCCTGTGTCTTTTCCTTGAAGCTTATAGTCCAGATAATCACTTACTAATCCTGTCATCATAAAGGTTCCCCAGCAATCCGTCTTCATCCGTCAATCCTCCCGTTACAGTAGAAGTAAATGTAACAGTTCAGTCACATATAAACTGTTACAAGTAAGTCTCCATAGATAGGATTTCCTTTTGACTAAATGCTATACTGGAACAACTTGCTAAATTTCCTCTTCCCGATAACCGAAATTTTTAATCAGATAGTCACTGTCACGCCAGTCCTTCTTCACCTTCACCCAGAGCTTTAAGTTTACCTGCTGCTCTAAGAGACGTTCTATTTCAAATCTGGCATTGCTGCCTATTTTTTTGAGCATTGCACCGTTTTTACCGATAATGATGCCCTTATGGGAATCCCTCTCACAGATAATTGTAGCATCAATATCTACAATCTTCTTTCCCTTGCGCTGCTTCATCTGTTCGATGGTCACCGCTATGCCATGCGGTATTTCTTCGTTCAAGGCATGGAGCGCCTTCTCTCTTATCATTTCCGCTACGATCTGACGCTCCGGCTGGTCCGTAATCGTATCTTCATCATAAAACATCGGTCCATAGCGCAGATATTTAAATATCATATCCACAATTACTTCTGTATTCTGCCCCCGAAGCGCTGATGCCGGGATGATTTCTGCAAAATCATAAACCTTCCGGTAGACATCAATATATCTTAACATCTCATTCTTATCCGAAAGAGTATCCAGCTTGTTGATGACTAAAATCACCGGTGTAGAAACATTTTTGAGCTTCTCAATGATATGCTGCTCTCCGGCGCCGATATAGTCCGTCGGCTCCACCAGCCAGAGAATCACGTCCACCTCATTTAATGTATGCTCGGCAGTGTTTACCATAAACTCTCCCAGCTTATTCTTCGCCTTATGGATTCCCGGCGTATCCAGAAAAATAATCTGTCCTTTCTCCTCATCCGTAAGTACAGTCTGGATCCTGTTTCTGGTGGTCTGGGGTTTATTCGATGTTATTGCAATCTTTTGCCCAATCAAATGATTCATCAGTGTAGATTTCCCTACATTCGGTCTTCCGATAATTGTTACAAATCCCGATTTGAAATGTTCTGTCATGCCTATGATTCCTCTCTCGTACTTTAATACAGATCCTCTAAATTCTCAAACAAATCCTTCTCAGCCTCTAACGCTTCCTCAGAGCCAATCACGCAGAGACAGTTCCCGGCAAGCACCGCTTCTACGATTCCCGCAAGCCCGCGGATATTTTCCGGTGCGGCGTTAATAATCTCTTCCCGCTCCTTCTGAACCATGTCTATGGTAAGTCCGGATAAATAAGCCGAAACGGAGCGCAGCCCCTTTGCATAAGGCGTCAGCGGCGTATCCAGTTCACTAATTGTACCGATAATATACTTCGTCATATCCCTTTCGTCCACGTCAAAATCTTTTAAATACTCCGGCGTCTTCTCAAACACCTCATTTGTTTTTCCCAGATTCGGGTCACGGTAGGAAGAAAAATAACAGTCTCCGCCTCTGGTAAATCCGCTCATACAGCCGTAGGCTCCGCCCTTTACCCGGATATTCAGCCAGAGATAGTCATAGCTTAAAATCACCCTCATAATTCTGAGCGCACCCGTATATGCATAACCCTTGCTTACAAAATTTCCGGCTCTTGAAACATACTGTACCTGTGACGCTTCCTTAAAGCCTTCATTCTTCTTCTCACAGTGAATCACACAGTTCGTCTCTTCTACCGGAGCAGTATGCAGACAATCCTTGAACTGCGGCAATTCCTGCCGTATTAGTTTGATTTCTTCCTCTTCAGCGGTAATGCTCACCATCAGGTTCTCACTGCGGAAAATTTTTGCCTGCAGCTCTCTCATCTTCGCAGCAAAACCAGACTTCTTTTCCTCAAAATTTTCCTCAATCTCTGCCACCAGACGATACAATTCAATACCGCCTGTCATGTCATTGTATTTTGCAGACTTTGAAAAATAGGACATTGCCCGGATTGCAGAAGAAGAATGTCCTGCCGAGCTTAAGGACATCTGCAGTCTCGACTTCACCTGCGCCACAATTTCATAAAGACGTTTCTCATCCTCAAGAGAGGATGTTGTCAATATTTCCCGAACCAGTGCAAATGCTTCTTTTGTCTTTTCCGGCAGGAACTTCGCCCGCATTTCAAATTTCGCCTGAAACTCTCCGGCAGTTTTCAAGCTCTGGTATACCGTAATGGAAGAAGAGATACCTCCTGTAACAAGATTTATCTCGTTTGCCAAATCTCCATAGGTATAACTTTCCGTATCCACATATCCCAAAATCGCCTTAAGCAGCCCCAGATACGGCACATCCTCCTCTGGAATGCAGGATAAATCGAACATCAGGCTTAAATAACTAATCCCGCCGGTGTACATCGGATGCTTCAAAAGAAGGGTTTCCCCAATGTACTCCTCCACATTGACAAATTCGGCAGCTTCCTTCTTTAAATCTTCTCTTGTCAGCAGAGGAATCTTCTCCAAATCCTCTTTTGGCGACGGCTCATCCTGATACTCTTTTAAATGCTCTGTATCCCTTATCAACTGCTCTATCTCTTCTTCACTTAAAGAAGCCTTATAATCTGCAAGTTTCTTTGCCAGAAGCTCCTCGTTCTTTGCATTCAGTCCCTTTTCAGGAAGGATGCTGACAACGGAAACATGCGTGTTCTCTAACAGATGCTTTTGTATCAGTTCCTCAAAATATCCGGTATCTACCTGTTCTTTTAACCATGCAAAAGTCTCTAATGCCTCAAGCTGTGCAAAAGGCTTGGAATCATCATACAGCCAGGTCTCCATACAATCCAGTCCATAAATCAGCCCTTTCGGATAAGAACCAAAATCCGCTTCTCTGAAACGGAACTCAGCACTGTTGATTCCGGCAAGCAATGCCTTTTTATCCAGCCCGTTTTCCACCTGTTGTTCCAATGTCTCACGAATGACCGTAAGGAATCTCTCCTTATCCTCATAGTTTGCGTTTTTTGCCACTATGGAAAATAATGGCTGCAGCAAACTATCGTCATAAGAGCCCATAATATCCTTTCCGATTCCCGCATCCAAAAGAGCCTTTTTCAGCGGCGCTCCCTGCGCATTCAAAAGCGCATAGTCCAACACATCAAAAGACATACATAATTTCTTATCCAATACGCTTCCAATCACAGCATTGTAAGAAATATAGGTATTGTCCTTCTCGCTCTCTGAGCTGGATATGGAATAGCTCTTCGTCACCTCTACCGGTGCATCAAAGGCTTTCTGTATCTCTATCGCAGAATCCGGCTCGATTGCTTCATAGTTCTTTAAATATTCTTCATCCAGAAAACGCAGCTTTTCTTCAATATCCATATTTCCATAGAGGTAGATATAAGAATTGGAGGGGTGGTAGTATCTTCTATGAAAATTTAGATAATTCTCATAGGTCAAATCCGGAATCACCTCCGGGTCTCCGCCGGACTCATGATGATATGCCGTATCCGGAAACAAAGAATTTAAAACCATCCGGTCTAAAACTCCCTCCGGTGAAGAAAAGGCTCCTTTCATCTCATTATAAACCACGCCATTGATCGTCACTGGCGCATTCTTATCCTCCAGCTCATAGTGCCAGCCTTCCTGTTTAAAAATTTCTTCATGCTTATAAATATTCGGATGGAGCACGGCATCCAAATAGACATGCATCAGATTCTGGAAATCCTTATCATTACAGCTTGCCACCGGATAAATGGTCTTATCAGGATACGTAATTGCATTTAAAAAAGTGTTCAATGATCCTTTTGCCAATTCCACAAAGGGATCCTTTACCGGAAACTTCTCCGAACCGCAGAGCACCGTATGCTCAATGATATGCGGCACACCCGTACTGTCCGTTGGCGGCGTACGGAAAGCAATATAAAACACTTTATTTTCATCATCATTTGATACGACACTAATTCTTGCCCCGCTTTTTTTATGACGGTACAAGTATCCCTGTGAGTTGATATCTTTCAGGTCCTTCTCTTCCATTAATTCATATGCATCCAAATTCACAGCTTTCAAATTCTTCTTCCTCCAGTTTTTCTCTATATTTTTCCAAACCTCTCCTAGATTATACGCTACTTCAACAGGAAAAAAAAGAGGGTATTGCTACCCTCTTTCCGGTTATTTTTGATTTCCTGAAATTGCCCATTTATAATTAAGCTAAACGAACGACATTTGAAGCCTGAGGTCCTTTTTCCCCATTTACCACTTCAAATTCAACGGCTTCGCCGTCCTTCAGCTCTTTGAAGCCATCCATATTCAGCGCAGAAAAATGTACAAATACATCATTGCCGTCTGCATCTGAAATAAATCCATAACCCTTCTTCGCATTAAACCATTTTACAGTTCCTTGCATATAAACTTTCCTCCTAATACAATAAAAGTGTACAATTATGTACTTACTTACACAGTTTAATCTAGCATACCTTACAAAATTTGTCAACGCAATGTCCCGATTTTCTTCTCTTTTAAGAAAATAAATGTAACAGCGAAGATATCTGAACTGTTACATTTAAGTTGCCCATTTCTAATATTATTGTGTCTTTTTAATCGTCACGTCCATCTGCGGATACGGTATCTCAATCCCTCCCGCATCCAATGCCAGCTTGACTTCCTCCACAAGTCTCCAGCGCGTCTCCCAATAGCTGTCTGTCGGAACCCAAATCCGAACTCCCAGCTTCACGCTGCTGTCTTCCAGATCGGAGACAAAAATGTCCATTGGCTCATCCTTTAGACGATTGATTTCCTGCTCTGCAAGCTCTGTCAGAATACTCTTTGCTTTCTTTAAATCCGCTTGATAGGAAACGCCTACATAGATGTCCACCCGGCGCTTCTCACTCTGTGTCACGTTCATAAGGGAGCTGTTTGCAAGCGTACCGTTCGGTATAATAATTACTCTATTGTCCGGCGTCGTAAGCTTCGTATAAAATACCGAGATTTCCTTGACTGTCCCTTCGTTCTTATTCACATCCTCAATAATGTAATCTCCTACCTTAAACGGTTTCAAAAGCAGAATCAGCACGCCACCCGCAAAATTGGAAAGGCTTCCCTGCAATGCAAGCCCGATTGTCAGTCCCATAGAGCCGAGCAATGCAACTGCCGAGGTCGTTGCCACCCCAAACACCGATAAAATCATCATGAACAATATAAAATAACAGACATATTTTATTAGTGCATCCAAGAACTGCTTGACGCCGATATCTGCCTCCCGCTTCGTCAGCCATTTCTTTAAGAACTTGCGCAGCAGACGTATCACCTGAACGCCAATCAGATAGACTACCGCCGCAACCGCTATCTGGATAAGAAACGCGACAATATCCGGCACCAATCCTTTTAGATAAGTCTGGATAACTCCCGGATTTACATTTTTGATTTCTTCAATCGCCTGAAATACCTCTGTGGCATCCATCTCTACGTTTTTGGTAAGTATCTGCATAGAACCTGTCCTTTCCCAATTTACAAATCACGCATAGAATGCAGCAGCCATTGCCACATTCTATTTACCGACATATCCTTCGGAAAGTGCATGGATAAATAATCCGCTTCGAAGCTTTGGCTCAAACCAAGTAGACTTCGGCGGCATCAGCCGCTTCGCATCCGCTACGGCAAATAATTCCTCTATAGAGGTCGGATACATGGCAAATGCTGCCGCCGAATCCGTATGTACCCTTCTCTCCAATTCCTCTAAACCGCGGATTCCGCCTACAAAGTCTATTCGCTTGTCTGTTTTCGGGTCACCGATTCCGAGCACTGGTGACAGAAGGATGTTCTGCAGAATGGATACATCTAATCCCTCCACCGGATCTTCACTCAAATCTGCTTCCTTAATCTTACAGCGATACCAACAGTCATTCAGGAACATTGTAAACACACCCTTTTCCTGTGGTGCTATAGCCGCCTTGCCTGCCTCCTGCACCTCAAATAATTCCTGCATCTTCGTCAGAAATTCCTCTTCTGTCATCCCGCTTAAATCCTTGACTACCCGGTTATAATCCATAATCATCAACTGATCGTGCGGGAACAATACAGACAGAAAATAGTTGAATTCCTCTTCCCCTGTATAATCCGGGTGCTTTTCTCTCCGAAGCAGTCCTACCTTTACTGCCGACGCCGCCCTATGATGTCCGTCTGCAATATAGATTTCTCCAATCCCTGAAAACGCATTCTGCACAGCCATAAGATCAGCCTCTTTGTCGATCAAAAATACCCGGTGGCGTACTCCGTCCTCTGCAGTAAAATCATATAACGGTTCATTCTTCTTCGCCCTGTCTACCACCTCATTGATGACCTCATTCGAGCGATATGCCAGCAAAATCGGACCGGTCTGTGCATCGCAGATATTTACATGGTTAATACGGTCCTGTTCCTTGTCTGCTCTCGTATTCTCGTGCTTTTTAATGACCTGATTCTGATAATCGTCAATTGATGCGCATGCAGTGATTCCGGTCTGTACTCTTCCCTCCATTGTCAGCTCATATACATAATAGCAGGGTGTCTTCTCCTGCACAAAATGTCCCTGTTCCACCATATCCCACAACATGTCATGCGCTTTCTGGTAAACCTCCGGTGCATAAGTATCCACCGTATCCGCAAACTGTGTCTCGGCACGGTCAATGTTTAAAAAAGACAGTGGTTTGCCTTTTACCTCTTCCTTTGCCTCTTCCCTGCTGTAAACGTCATAAGGCAACGCGGCAATCTTGTCTGCCTCTCCCTCTTTGGGTCTGATACATAAAAATGGTCTGATGTCTGCCATATTTTTCTCCTCTCATCTTAAGTAACACAAAATACTGTCACGGATAAATTATAACCACAAGCATTAAAAAGGTCAATAAGACATTCTATCTTTACATTCGCATTTATGCTCAAGATGTAAAATAAGCGGATATATGACATCATATCACACGATCCGCTTATCCAATTTCTCTATTTAGTTAGCCCCGCTATTTGATAACGCGCACTCTCAGCACTCCCTCAAGTGCACTTAATTTCTCAACCACTTCATCTGTCACCGGTGCGTCAACATCCAACAGAGCACATGCGAAATCGCCCTTGCTCTTATTTGTCATATCAGAAATATTAACTCCCGCATCTCCCAAGATGGCAGTGTACTGGCTGATCATACCCTTGATATTCTTATGCAGAACCAAAATACGTCCCGCACTCATGCAGCCGCCCATATTGCAATCCGGGAAGTTTACAGAGTGTACGATGTTTCCGTTCTCCATAAAGTCACGGATTTCTCTGACTGCCATAATTGCACAATTATCCTCGGACTCTTCCGTGGACGCTCCGATATGAGGCGTTAAGATTACGCCTTCTGCTCCGACTGTCGTTGGATTCGGGAAATCGGACACATACTTGCGTACCTTTTTCTCCTTTAAGGCTTTTACCATAACCTCTTCGTCTACCAGCAGATCTCTTGCGAAGTTCAATACTACTACCGTATCCTTCATCATATCAATTGCTTCTTGATTAATCATCTTCTTGGTAGAGTCAAGAAGAGGCACATGTACGGTGATAAAATCACATTCACGGTAAATTTCCTCGACCGCGCTTACGTGCTTTACGCTTCTGGATAAGTTCCATGCCGCATTTACGGAGATATACGGATCGTATCCATATACTTCCATTCCCAGATGAGTTGCTGCATTTGCAACCAATACACCGATTGCTCCAAGTCCGATAACGCCTAATTTCTTACCGGAAATTTCGGTTCCTGCAAATGCTTTTTTTGCTTTCTCCGCATCCTTTGCAACGGTCTCTACGCCGGTCTGACCTTTTACCCATTCGATTCCGCCTGTAATATCACGGGAAGCGAGCAGCATCCCTGCAAGTACAAGCTCTTTTACGCCGTTCGCATTCGCACCCGGCGTATTGAATACAACAATACCCTTCTCTGCACATTTATCTAACGGGATATTGTTCACGCCTGCTCCTGCTCTTGCAATTGCATACAAATTCTCCGGCAGCTCCAAGTCATGCATAGCAGCGCTTCTAACCAATGCAGCCTGCGCATCCTTTAAATCATCTACTTTCTGATACTCGTCAGTCAATAAATCCAATCCTACATTCGCAATCGGATTTAAGCATGTATAATTAATCATTATGCATTTTCCTCCTCAAACTTCTTCATAAATGCGACTAATTTCTCAACGCCCTCTTTCGGCATTGCATTATAAATAGATGCGCGCATGCCGCCAACACTTCTATGACCTTTTAAATTTACGAAGCCTGCTTCTGTAGCTTCTTTTACAAATTTCGCATCCAAATCCGCATCACCCGTCACAAACGGAACATTCATCAATGAACGGTCTTTCGGCTCTACCGTTCCTTTGAACATTTTGCTCTGGTCTAAGAAATCATATAAAATCTTGGCTTTCTCTTCGTTACGCTGCTTCATGACCTCAAGTCCGCCCATCTTCTTTAACCATTTGAATACTTTGCCGCAGATATAGATACCATAGCATGGCGGCGTATTGTATAAAGAATCATTGTCTGCCTGCGTCTTATATTTTAACATGGTCGGCGTACCCGGTAAAACATCATCTGTAATCAGATCCTCACGGATAATCACGATTACTACACCTGCCGGTCCGATATTCTTCTGAACGCCGCCGTAAATCACGCCATATTTCGTTACATCCACCGGCTCGGATAAGAAACAGGAGGATACGTCTGCTACCAGAAGATGCCCCTTTGTGTTCGGAAGCGTCTGATATTTCGTACCATAAATCGTATTATTCTCACAGATGTATACATAATCTGCATCCTCCGGGATATCAAGATCGGAGCAATCCGGAATATAGGAAAAGGTCTTATCTGCAGAAGATGCCACTTCTACTGCCTCTCCGTACATCTTTGCTTCCTGATATGCTTTCTTTGCCCACTGGCCCGTTACAATATATGCAGCCTTTTTGTTCTTCATCAGATTCATCGGAATTGCTGCGAACTGCTGTGAAGCGCCGCCCTGTAAAAACAATACCTTGTAATTATCCGGAATATTCATCAGCTCTCTCAAATCGGCTTCTGCTTCCTTGATAATGGTATCATATACCTTTGAACGGTGGCTCATCTCCATTACGGACATTCCGCATCCCTGATAATCCATCATTTCATCTGCTGCTTCCTGTAACACTTCTTCCGGTAATACTGCCGGTCCTGCAGAAAAATTATATACTCTGCTCATTTTCGTCCTCCTCGTTATCTACTACATGCATTCCTGCATATTATAGTATTTTTCAATTGTTTCCTATATGCATATTCCAGCACACTCTTCTTTACATCTTGCCACTTTCGGGTTCATCTGTCAAGACACCTGTTCTCTGGCTGTTTAAAATTCCTGACTGCTAACTGCGCAGCAAGTGCGCAGTTGCAGGCCGAACTGTTACTCTGTATCATCAAACACTTCGGAAATTGCCGCTCCCGGCGCTACCATCGGCCATACTTTATCGTCACAATCAATAATGCAATCAATCACGACCGGCATATCACACTGCAGCGCCTCTTCTAATGCTGATGCAAATTCCTCTCTTGTAGTGACACGATATCCTTTTGCACCCATTGCCTCTGCCAGCTTCACAAAATCCACTCCGTCATCCAGAACTGTTGCAGAATAATGCTGCTGATAGAACAAGGTCTGCCACTGACGTACCATTCCAAGCACATGGTTATTGACAATAATCTCAATCAGCGGAAGCCTCTGCCTGACTGCGGTTGCAACTTCATTCATATTCATTCGGAAACATCCGTCTCCCGCAATATTGATGACCTGCTTATCCGGGTTCGCCATCTGTGCCCCGATTGCCGCGCCAAGACCATATCCCATCGTCCCAAGCCCGCCGGAGGTCAACAATGTCCGCGGCTTGGAATATTTGTAATACTGTGCCGCCCACATCTGATGCTGCCCAACCTCGGTCACCATCAGAGCGTCTCCCTTTGTCTGCCGGTAAACCTCCTCAATCACGTATGGACCGCTCAATCCCTCGGCAGGATATGCCAACGGATACTTTTCTTTGTAAGACATTACATGTGAAATCCACTCCTGATGGGAAAGCTGCTCTAACATCGGATTAATTCTCTCTAATATCTCTTTAATGTCACCGATCACACTGGCGTCTACCACGATATTTTTGTTAATTTCTGCCGGGTCGATATCCAATTGTAAAATTTTTGCCTGCTTTGCAAATTTCTTAGCATTGCCAAGTACACGGTCAGAAAAGCGCACGCCAATAGCAATTAACAAATCACATTCACTAACGCCGTAATTGGAAGTCTTGGTTCCATGCATTCCAAGCATTCCGGTATACCGCTCATTCGTTCCGTCAAATGCGCCCTTACCCATTAAAGTGTCACAGACCGGAGCCTGCACCTTCTCCACAAATTCCTTTAACGCCTCGCTTGCGCCGGAAATAACCGCCCCGCCGCCCACAAAAACATATGGCTTTTTTGATTTTTCAATCATGGACACCGCCGTTTTTAAGGCCTTCTCGGTAATGCCCTCTGTGTAACGCTCTGGTACTTCTACTTTCTCCGGCTTATACTCCGTCTTATTTGCCGTAACATCTTTCGGAATGTCCACAAGCACCGGACCCGGACGTCCCTTTCTTGCAATCGTAAATGCACGCCGGATTGTCTGTGCCAGATGCGCAACATCTTTTACGATAAAATTATGCTTTGTAATCGGCGTAGTAATTCCTGTAATATCTATCTCCTGAAAGCTGTCCTTGCCCAACAAGGAAACTCCAACATTACAGGTAATTGCCACCATCGGAACAGAATCCATATATGCAGTTGCAATTCCTGTTACCAGATTTGTCGCTCCGGGGCCGCTGGTCGCAAAACAGACGCCGACCTTCCCGGTGCTTCTGGCATATCCGTCCGCCGCATGGCTTGCTCCCTGCTCATGGGAGGTCAGAACATGGGTAATTTCATTGCTGTGTTTATATAATTCATCATATACGTTCAAAATCGCTCCGCCCGGATACCCAAATACCGTATCCACGCCCTGCTCTTTCAAACACTCTATCACAATTTCCGCACCTGTTAAGAGCATGATAAATCCTCACTTTCTAATCCCTTATGAAATCTTATTTTGACTTTGGCATCTCTAAAATTGCCCCGCGGTTTCCGGATGTAACCATTTCCGCATACCTTGCCAGATATCCGGTTGTCACCTTCGGCTCTCTCGGCTGCCATTTTGCGGCGCGCTCTGCCAGCTCTTCTTCCGATACAGCCAATTCCAGTTTCATATTCGGGATATCAATCTTAATGGTATCTCCTTCTTCTACCAGAGCAATCGATCCTCCTACCGCCGCTTCCGGCGATACATGCCCAATAGACGCCCCGCGGCTTGCGCCTGAGAAACGTCCGTCCGTAATCAACGCTACAGAAGAGCCCAGTCCCATTCCTGCGATGGCAGAGGTAGGATTTAACATCTCCCGCATACCTGGACCGCCTTTTGGTCCTTCATAACGGATTACAACGACATCGCCGGCTACAATCTTTCCGCCTTTGATAGCTGCAATCGCATCCTCTTCACAGTCAAAGACTCTTGCCGGTCCCTCGTGTACCATCATTTCAGGAACAACGGCAGAACGTTTTACCACGCTTCCGTTCGGAGCAAGGTTTCCGCTAAGTACGGCAAGACCGCCCGTTGCACTGTATGGATTGTCAAGAGGTCTGATGACTTCCGGATTCTTGTTCACGGCATTTTTGATGTTCTCTGCAACTGTCTTCCCGGTTACTGTCATGCAATCGGTATGCAGCAGACCAGCATCATCCAATTCCTTCATTACTGCATATACGCCGCCTGCCTCGTTCAAATCTTCCATATAGGTAGGACCAGCCGGAGCCAGATGACAGAGATTCGGCGTTTTCTCACTGATTTCATTTGCAAACGTTATATCGAAATCAAATCCGACCTCATGCGCGATTGCCGGAAGATGCAGCATACTGTTCGTGGAACAGCCCAGCGCCATATCTACGGTCAGTGCATTTAAGATTGCATCCTTTGTCATAATGTCTCTTGGACGTATATTCTTGTTGTACAGCTCCATGACAGCCATTCCCGCACGCTTTGCAAGACGGATTCTCTCAGAATATACTGCCGGAATCGTGCCGTTGCCGCCAAGTCCCATTCCGAGCACTTCTGTCAGACAGTTCATGGAATTCGCCGTATACATACCGGAGCAGGAACCGCAGGTCGGACAAGCCTTCTGCTCATATTCTCTTACATCCTCTTCTGACATCGTACCTGCCGCATAGGAACCAACCGCTTCGAACATAGAAGAAAGACTGGTCTTATGTCCCTTTACGTGACCGGCAAGCATCGGACCGCCGGATACGAATACTGTAGGCACATTGATTCTGGCTGCCGCCATCAAAAGTCCCGGTACGTTCTTATCACAGTTCGGCACCATGACAAGTGCATCAAACTGATGCGCTAATGCCATACACTCGGTGGAATCCGCGATCAAATCCCTTGTCACAAGGGAATATTTCATTCCGATATGCCCCATAGCGATTCCGTCGCAGACTGCGATTGCCGGAAATACTACCGGAACGCCGCCGGCTTCCGCTACGCCCAGCTTAACAGCGTTCACGATTTTATCAAGGTTCATATGCCCCGGTACGATCTCATTATAGGAGCTTACGATACCGACCATCGGCTTTTTCATTTCTTCTTCTGTAAAGCCCAGTGCATTAAAAAGGCTTCTGTGCGGCGCCTGCTGCATTCCGCATTTTACATTTTCACTTTTCATAGTATTTTTCCTTTCTGAATTTCATCTATGTTACACACGCCCTGCGATCAAATCACCCATTTCCGAGCATCCTACCTGAGTAAAATAAGGCTTCTTCTCATCCTCCTGCGGCATGATATCTACGGTACGGTATCCGTCTTTTAACACCTGCCTTACTGCCGCCTCAACCGCATCTGCTTCTTTATCTAAATCAAAGGAGTAGCGCAGCATCATCGCCGCACTTAAAATTGTTGCAATCGGGTTCGCAATATCCTGTCCGGCAATATCCGGTGCGGAACCGTGGCTCGGCTCATACAGACCCGACTTTGTGTCGTTCATGCTGGCGGAAGATAACATTCCAATGGAGCCGGTCACCATACTTGCCTCGTCGGATAAAATATCTCCAAACATATTCTCGGTCAAAATGACGTCGAACTGCGCCGGATTCTTCACCAACTGCATCGCACAATTATCCACTAACATATGCTCATATGTAACCTCCGGATAATCCTTAGCCACATCTTCGACAACCTTTCTCCAAAGTCTGGAAGAATCCAGTACATTTGCCTTGTCTACACTGGTCACTTTTTTGCGGCGCTTCATTGCAATATCAAAACCTTTTACCGCGATTCTGCGGATTTCCTCTTCACTGTAGGTCAGCGTATCGGTAGCCGTCATCACGCCGTTTACTTCCTTCGTCTCTCTTTCTCCGAAATACAGGCCTCCGGTCAGTTCACGCATAATCACCATATCAAAACCGTCTCCGATAATCTCATCCCGCAAAGGGCACGCTTCCTTTAAGTCCTCATATAAGTAAGCCGGACGAAGGTTGGCAAATAAATTCAGGGATTTGCGAAGCTTTAGCAAGCCTGCCTCCGGTCTTAAGGACGGTTCAAGCTTATACCAGGGCGATGTGCTGGTATTGCCTCCGATGGAACCCATCAGTACGGCGTCTGCTGCTTTTGCCTGCCCGATTGCCTCGTCTGTAAGCGGAACGCCCGTCGCATCAATGGAACAGCCTCCCATCAAAATCTCTTCATATTCAAAATCATGGTCAAATTTGGTTCCGACCGCATTTAATACTTTTTTTGCTTCATTTACAATTTCCGGACCAATTCCGTCACCGGAAATCACGCCTACATGATATTTCATGATGTCTTTTCCTCCATATATTAATTCCATTTGTAACAGTTCAGACAAATCTGAACTGTTACTTCCATTTTCCTTCTACTATAAAACATTTATCCGAAGATTTCAACTAAATGTGACATTTTACTTTCGTTTTCAAAACCTCACTTTTTTGAAAACGCCTCCCTCATTCCGTTTCGATAACCCTCATATAACACAAAAATCAATGTGTAACATGCCATGATGCCGGAGACGATAGGCGCAATTTTACCTAATATTCCCAGATGATTTGCATAATATTTTCCGAAAAAGTATACCATCGGAATCCGAAGGAGCAATGCGCTGGCAGTACAGCTTACCATCGTCCACACTGTTTTCTGCCTGCCGTTCAAATAACCGTTTAAGCAGAATACAAGCGTTACCAGAATATAATCATAGCTGCAGGATCTAAAAAACGGAACGCCTGCTTCAATCACGTTTCTATCGTCTGAAAACACGCCGATCATCGACTGAGGATTCCACTGAGCCCAAACCCAGAACAATCCTGAAATTACAAGTGCAAATGTCAGACCATACCACAGGGATTTCCATGCCCTCCCCGGCTTTCCCGCCCCGATATTCTGTGCTGTCAGCGCCGCCAGTGCGTTTGCCATAGAGGTTGCCGAAAGCATTGCGAACACATCATATTTACTGCTGATTCCGACCACTGCGGCAGCGTATACGCCGCATTCATTCATAACGGTCATCAGATAGAGAAATGAAATCCGAACTGCCGCCTCCTGAAATGAAATCGGAATTCCGACAGCCGCAAGCTCTTTCACCAGCTTCCCTACCGGTTTAAATCCGGAAAGCCGAAAGTCAAATATAAACTGCTTCTTTTTCAAATAGACAATGGATGCTATCATGCTGACAGCCTGTGAAATAATTGTTGCAAGCGCAGTTCCGCTCACACCCATGCCGCAGAATTTTACAAACAAAAAGTCCAGCGCGATATTGACGGCACAGGCAACGCCGACAAACACCATTGGACGTGTGGAATCCCCATAACCTCGGAGAATTGCGCTGATTGCATTATATCCGCAGATAAAGATATTTCCCAATGTGCATATGGCCACATACTGCATGGTAAGTTGGAACGATTCCTTAGGCGTATGTAAAAGCGTCAGCAGCGGCTTTTCAAATATCAGCATGAGAACTGTCAGACATACTGCGGTAATTGCAAATACAGTTAAGGTAGTTCCGATCATCTGCTTTACCTTCTCATACTCCTTTTTTCCCATGTACTGCCCGATCAAAACGGTACTTCCAAGCGTCAGGCCCGTGATCAGACTGGTAACGATCTGCGTCACCTGCGTTCCCGTGGATACCGCCGCTACGCTTTCGGCATTGCAATACTTTCCGATTACGAAGAGATCCACCGCTCCGTACAATGACTGTAAGATATTAGCAATGAGAAATGGGATTGCAAAGAAAAGCAGGGTCTTTAATATACTGCCCTCTGTCAGATTGTTTTGCTTCATTTCATGTTCTCCTTCTCTGGTAACGCATGCTAAACTTTAAAATGCCCTTCAAGAACCAATAGCTGTTCCGAAAGGGCATTTTTATTCCTATACTATTTACTCTCAGCCGCATCTTCCGGCTTCTCAACTTCGGAAACCGCTGCTCTCTGCATCGGGATACGGCAGTTTCTGTTATTACCGAATTCTACGATCAAGGTGTCCTCGTTAATATCAATAATCGTACCATAGAAGCCGCTCGTGGTTAATACGGTATCGCCGATTGCCAGCTCTGATAACATCTGGTTTTTCTTCTTCGTCTCCTTCTGCTGTGGGCGAATCATAAAAAAGTACATAAATGCAAACAGTAAAATCAATGGTATCAGCATTCCGCCTATGGCACTTGCCGGTGTTGCCTCTGTTGCTAAAATATTCATTCCGTCTTCCTCCTAAACTTAACGTTGCCGTCTCTTCCCAGACAAGGCATTGAGACCATTTTACACAAAAGAAATGCAATTAACAAGCCCTTTTCCTATATTTCATGGAAATTTTATACTTTTTTACTGCTTTTCACGCTCAATCTGTCCCATCCGATATAGCTTATCCGCTTTATACGTTTTAAAATTTCCTGCATCCAGAGCGTCCCGGATTTCTTCCATCATTGTATTATAAAAATACAGGTTATGAAGCACACAAAGACGCATTCCGAGCATTTCCTTAGCTTTTAGCAGATGCCTCACATATGCCCTGCTGTAACGGCGGCAGGTCGGACACTGGCAGCCTTCTTCGATCGGACGCATGTCTTTTTCGTATTTCTGGTTGAACAGATTGATTTTCCCCTGATTGGTATACAGATGTCCATGTCTTCCGTTTCTGGTCGGATATACACAATCAAAAAAGTCTACGCCCCGCTCTACTGCCTCTAAAATATTTGCCGGAGTTCCCACTCCCATTAGATAGGTCGGTTTATTGACCGGCAGATGAGGAACCGTCTCTTCAATAATGTAATACATTTCCTCATGGCTTTCGCCTACCGCAAGTCCACCGATTGCATATCCGTCCAGTTCCAATTCAGAAATCCGCTTGGCGTGGTCTATTCGGATATCCGCAAAGATTGCTCCCTGATTGATGCCAAAAAGCATTTGCTTTTTGTTGATGGTATCTTCTAAACCGTTTAATCTGGTCATCTCTTTCTTACATCGTTCCAGCCAACGTGTAGTCCTTGCCACAGAATTTTCTACATAAGAGCGTTCTGCCACGCTGCTGGGACACTCATCAAATGCCATTGCAATCGTCGAGGCAAGATTTGACTGTATCTGCATACTCTCCTCCGGTCCCATGAAAATCTTGGCTCCGTCTACATGAGAATGGAAATATACGCCCTCTTCCTTAATCTTGCGCAGCCCTGCCAGTGAAAATACCTGAAATCCTCCCGAATCGGTCAGTATCGGCTTATGCCATACCATGAACTTATGCAGTCCGCCCAATTCCTTTATCAGCTTATCACCCGGTCTTACATGCAGATGATAGGTATTAGATAACTCTACCTGCGTCTTAATCTGCTCTAAATCCTCCGTGGATACCGCTCCCTTAATTGCCGCGACTGTTCCGACATTCATAAACACCGGCGTCTGGATATCTCCGTGCACTGTATGGAAAACGCCCCTCTTGGCACGTCCCTCTTGTTTCAATAGTTCATACATCTTTTCATTCTCCTTACGCTTCCTAATTACTACTCTTATAATAGTATCATAAATGAAATTTTGTTTTATATTAAGATGCCTTTGGATGTCAGGGTTATCGCTCCCGGTACAAGGCTATATTTTCAATTCTATAAATGTTTCTGCACACTGGCTTACCATTTTGAAAGACTATTCTTTAACTTAAACCTTCCTACAAGCCCCTTCATAAGCTGTGACTGACTGGACAGTTCTTCGCTTGCAGCCGCACTTTCTTCCGCAGTTGCCGAATTTGTCTGTACAACACTGGAAATCTGGTCAATTCCCGTAGTGATCTGAGAGATAGAAGCAGCCTGATCTCTACTGGCCTCTGAAATCTGTCCGATAATACCTGTCATTTCATTTACGGCATTTACTGCCTGAACCAAAGACTGAGCTGTATCGTCAGCGATCTGAGTTCCGTTTTCTACTACCTTTAATGAATTTTCAATCAAAACTGAGATGTTCTCAGAGGCCTCTGCGCTTTTGTTCGCCAGATTGCGGACTTCATCGGCTACTACGGCAAACCCTTTTCCCGCAGTGCCTGCACGAGCGGCTTCTACCGCAGCGTTAAGAGCAAGAATGTTGGTCTGGAAAGCAATATCTTCAATTGTCTTAATGATTTTGCCGATCTCAGTGGAGCAGTTACTGATATCACTCATTGCCTGTATCATCTGCTGCATTTTTTCGTTGCTCACATTTATTTCCGTGCTGACACAGCCTGCCGCTTCATTGGCCTGCCGTGCATTGTCTGCATTCTGGTTCACTCTGTCGGAGATTACATTAATGGTGGCAGCAAGTTCCTGCACGGAACTTGCCTGCTCGGTTGCTCCCTGAGCAAGGGCCTGAGCGCCATCAGATACCTGTTCTGCCCCACCTGCAACCTGAGAGGAGCTTTGGCTGATCTGCAGCATCGTGTCGTTGAGCTTTCCTGCAATGCCGCGGAAAGAAACCAGCAGCGGATGGAAGCCGCCTGTATATTCTTCTTCACAGATAGAATCCACCGTAAAATCTCCTTCAGCCATTTTAGCAAGGAAATTATTCTCATCATCAATAATAACCTGAAGCCTATGGATCAATCTGCCTACCTGCGCAGCAAGAACACCCAGTTCATCTTTAGAGGTATAGGAAATCTCTACATCCAAATCTCCCTCTGCCATTTTGATAGCGGCTTTCTCAATTTCAGAAATAGGCTTCTTGATCAGACGTATGATCACAATAGAGAAGAATACTCCCACAAGGATTATAGTAATAATAACTGCTCCCATAAGGTAGGTGGCTGTTTCATAAAGATAAAAACTTTCTTCTGTCGCTTTGTCACTGCCTTGTGTATTGTAAGTGATAATCTCCTCAAAGGCATTGTTTAAAGATATGTAAAGTTCTTCAGCTTCTCCGTCTAAGAGCGCGCGGGCGTCTTCTATGCGGCCCTGTCTGGTTAATGCCATCATTTCTTCATCGACTTCCTTGTACTGCTCCCAGAGATTCAATGAATTTTCATAGAAATCTCTTTCTTCTTCGTCAATTAATTCCCCATATTCAGCTAAGAGGGTATCCATACTCCCTGATTCATCATGGAGGTACTGAAGGCTTGATTCTCCCGCTTCATCAGAACTTGCGGTAATATACCCTAATTCATTCATACGGATATTGGAAATGGTAGTGCTCAATTCCCTTGCTATATCAATACTTGGAAGCCAGCTCGTCGAAATGTCACTTGTCATTTCGTTCATCTCACCCATGAGGTAGAATGACATACCTCCGATAATCAGCATGCCAAGCAGCGCGATTCCTATGAGGATATAAAGTTTTAATCTGATTTTTAAATTTCTTATGAATTTCATCTGTATATCCATCCCTTTCTATTCGCTCAAAGCTCAAAACATTATAAAAATTTTTCCGGACAATATTTTAAAGTATATATCGGCAAATCTTCCCTGTCTGATAATTAAAATCAAAAAATAGTGAAAAATTATTCAAAGAGCGCCTTTACTTGTTATATATATTTTTTTACTGTATAGCATTATTTTTCATATTTACAAACTGCATCCACTTGATATCTATAATCTAAGAACGCTCCAGAAACTCCTTTATCTGTTTTTGTATCTCCTGTTTTACCTCTTCATTTCCCGCCTCCTTTAACTGCTGCTCTAAAGAATCCATCCCTTCCTCATAATCAATATATCCCAGTTTCAAAGGATCATAATAAACAAACATCACTTTTTTGATTGCTGCATATTCCGTCTGAATCTCACTTAGATCCAAATCAAAGTTTACAAGCAGCGTATCGACTGCACTTTCCTCAAACTCCTCTCTCATTGCGATTGCCTCCTCCGGCAGCACACTGTTCCAGCATTTATATTTTTCTTCCCGAATTCCCCATGTTCCCGGCTCATTGCCATAATCATTGTTTAAAAATTTTATTTTTCTGCCTTCCCTTTGATAGTGGTAGCCTTCTATTCCATATGTGAGCAGCATATAGTATTCTTCATCGTTCCGAAGCCGTTCTAGCAGCATCATAGCGCGCTCCTTTTTCCCGGAAGACGCCGGAATCGCCATAGCATCCTGCAATGCGGTCTGACGGATAATGGGATTTACCATATTATAGTATTGCAGATTCCAATTTAGATGGAGACCGTATTCTCCCAGATACGCATCATAATTGTGGATTCTGGATGCTGCCAGACCGGAATCTAACAAAGTCTCATCTTTACTGGCAAGCACATTTGACGCCCAATATCCTTTCTCATACCATTCCTTTGCCCTTCGGAGATAATCCTCCGCCCCCGGACACTCCGACTGGAAATAGACATGATATTCTTTATCCTTCAAATTAATCCAATACGGACACAGTGTGCTTCCATCTACCGGATAATACCCCTTTTCCATCAAATACAGATTGATCATGTCTGTGTTCATGGAACACATTCCCGTTGGATCCATTCCCTCTTCTTCTGTAATCACGTCACAAAAATTCAGATAGTCCTCAAAGCTGTCTATTTCTTCTATTTGATACTTCTCCATCAAATCTCCCCTGACAATTGCTCCCAAGACGTTATAATTCGTATAATTCGCAGGAAGTGCATAGAGATGTCCGTTCACAGTCGCCTGTTCCCTGACCGCATCGGTCAGAGCCTCATAGCTCTTTGGCGCATAGGTTTCCAAAAGTTCCTCCAGAGGAGCAAATGCACCGCACTGTGCATTCTCATAGAAATCCAGCCAGTTTGCCGCATAGATTAAATCAATATTTTCACCGATTGATAGCAGCATCGGGTATTTCGTGGAAAAATCTCCCCATATAACCCATTCAATTTGTACGGTGCAATTCAAATCCCGCTCCGCCAACTCGTTAAATTTCTCCATTACCATATCTATATCATCTGGGGCATTTCCAATCAGACAAACCTTAAGTTCCGTATATTCTAATGCCTGCTCCTGCTGCGCTTTCTCTTGCCGGTTGGACCATGAAATGCCTGCGGTTCCCGCCAATATTCCTGCTGCAGCAATTACTGCCGCAGCCTGAAGCCACCTTTTCAACCTTTATCTCTCCTCTCTTTTGGAAATTTCAGACGAACGCTCACTCCGCCCCATTCATTCCCTCTATACTCTAATCCATAGGTTTCTCCGTAGACCAGTTGGATTCTCGTATGAATGTTGCGAACTCCGTAACCACCCCCCTCTCCCGCTTCTTCACTTAAAATCTTACTCATCTGCTCCCTCGTCATACCGCATCCATTATCCGCAACCTCTAAAACAATGTCCCCATTCTCTTCATAACCGCAGATTTGCAGCATGAGAGTTGACTCCTCAGACCTGCCTTTCATTCCATGAACAAAAGAATTTTCCGCAAGCGGCTGCAGTACGATATGTAATATTTTATAATCCATCAGCTTCTCCGGCACATCCATGAGCAGTTCTAATCTGTCGTCATAACGGAAATTCTGAATCATAATATAATAAGTTACATGGTCTAGTTCATCCCTGACACTGGAAAATTCCTTCCCTTTATTTAGGCTTAATTTATAGAACTTTGCCAGCGCCCGTGAAATTTTTACAATGCGGTCTGCTCCGCAGTCCAACGCCTCCCAGTTAATCAGATCCAATGTATTATATAGAAAATGCGGATTTATCTGCGCCTGTAATGCCTTTAATTCCGCATGCTTCACTGCCTTACCATTTTCATACTCCCGATCCATCAGCTCTTCCAGCCGGTTGGACATATAGCAGAAGCTCTGGAATAACTGACCGATTTCATCTTCCGGACCGCCTTCTTCCATCCTCAAATGCGGAATCTTATCCTCCACTGACTCCATCTGTGCCGCCAGTCTGGAAATTCTGGATGTAATCATTTTGGAAAATAAAATCGCCATGACGACTGCCACGATTACAAGGATGCAAAATACCCACAGCAACGGCTTTAACATTGCATTGACAGACTGGAACAATTCTCTGTTCGGCAGCGCTGCCATAAGTCTCCAGTCCGTTTTCGGAATGCCTTGTTCCCGAATAAAGTATTCTTCTCCGCTCACTTCCCTGATTTCCCATTCATCGGAAACATCATTGTCTTTTTGAAGCCCTTCCATTTCCTCGTAAAGCAACTCATTAGAACAGGAAATCAATTCTCCCCTGCTGTTTTCAACCCATACAATTCCCGATGTAGTAATATTGGCTTTCTCCATAATTGTATTGATGTCAGAACTTCGGATGCTGATTCTCTGTACCCCTATCGTTTCAAGCATCTGTGTAGTATCCCGGATATTCTGCAAAAACGAAATGACCTCTACTGTCTTATTGGTATCGGCGCTGTAGAGCTCCTGCGGCGGCAGCCAGACGCCCGCTTCATTTGCCTCGCTAAGTCTTTGATATTCTTTTGTCTCTTGAAATTTATTCAGATTCCGAAACAACACCTCCTGATTGGAATACATCAAATAGTCTGGAACATATAGGGATATCTGATAAATATCAATGGAGTTGCAGATCGAATAGATATAATTTTCAAGCGTCATCATATCTGTGTTTTGACCAATGATATCTCCCTCTATATCCTCCTGCCGCTTCTCTAATGTCGTCTGGATATTCTCATTTACCCGCAGCAAATCGGAAACATAAAGAACTGAATTTACACGATAGCTCAAAAACTCTTCTGCCTGTTCAAATGCCTGATTCGCAGAATAAAGAAGCTGCGTCCTATAAATACGCATCATGTAAAAATACATGAGCAAGCAGACCGCAACTATGGCAGTCAACAAAATCACCATATAGGAAAGCAGCATCTTCGTCCGTATCTTTGCATGAGAAAACCATTTGTATATTTTTCTCATATGTTATATTTCTCCCTATATTCCGAAGGCGTAACGCCAACCGCTTTTTTGAATATCTTTGTAAAATAATTCGCATCCTTATAACCAGTCTTTACAGCCACATCATAAAGCTTCATGCTCCTGTCTCTTAACAGCTCCTTCGCATGCTGGACACGGATATCAACAATATACTGACTGATTGTCTTCCCCATTTTCTTCTTGAAAAGGCTTGACAGATAATTCGGCGAAAGATATACGTTTTCCGCAATGTTCTCCAAACAGAGTTCCTTATCCTTATAATTGGACTGTATATAAGAAATAATCATAATTATCGTCTGATTATTTTGCGCCAGCTCTTCTATATTTTTAAAGTAATCTGTTGTCTCTTCTTCCAGATAATGCTGACAACCGTCAAGACTATCTATTTCATGCAATTTTTCCCAAATCATGCCGACAATAGCCGCATTATCTGCAGCAGGAGTCTCTACTGCAAACTCTGCTTTCTGGAATAGAACTTCCACAAAACGAAAGTAAATTCCCTTGACGCTGCTGACCATGACCGTCTGATGGTTCTGCATAAACAGATACAGCCGCTTCATCGCCCGGACTGCATTCTCTTCTTTGTACTGTTTTACAGCCTGTGAAAAATCCACAAAAACTTGTTCGTCAAAATTCAATTTCTCTTCCTGTAGATTCTTTGCGTATCCAAATCTCGCCTTTTTCCAAAAGCGCATCTGCTGCATCTTAATAACAGCAGACTGATAGGATTCATAGATTGTCTCAATAGAAGAAACACATTCTCCCACTGCACAGTAATACGGCGACTGTTTGTATCGAATGATACTCTGCTGTATCCGCTCAGCCAGCTCCGTCAGCTTCTTTGGACCATGCTCCGAAAAAGCGCAGATAAATATCAGATATCCATACTCTTTCATACTGTAAATATAACTGATTCCACGAAACTCCTCCCTAATCTCCCGCTGTATAAACCCCGTCTCTGAATTTTCTCCCGAACAAAGCTTAAAAAGTACAACTGCAAATTCCTGCATCTCTCCCCAATCTAACCGAAGTTTTGCAAAATCCTGTTCCAGTAGTTCCCGCTTTAAATGAGGGATGCTCATCTTCTCTATCAAATGCCTTGCAGTCATAGAATGGTTCTCCGTTACCAGACGCCGGATTTTTTCGTTTTTCTGTTTGATTTTTCGCTGCTTTTCTACTGCACGTAATAATGCTTCCTCTACCTCCTCAATACTGATTGGCTTTTCCACATAACTGACAGCCTCTAACTGGATTGCACCCTTCAAATATTCTTTGTCCGAATACCCGCTCAAAAATACAATCTGGCAGTCCTTATGTATCTCCCGAATCCTTGTGCACATCTCAATCCCATTCATCCCGGGCATGCACACGTCCGACAATACCAAATCCGGCTTCACCTTTTTCACCAGTTCAAGCGCTTCCAAAGCATTACCGGAATCATAAATTTTATCTATTTTAAGCTTTTCCCAGTCAACATGGGATTTTAAGCCTCTTCTCGTAATCACTTCATCATCCACAATCAGCACACTAAACATCGTCTTTCCCTCTCCAGCATTCCCTCTTCTCCCTATATATTATCAATTATGACATCCATTTCACTTTTTTTCAACAAATGTTTCTTCATCATAAACTTATTTTTCGGCTGCAAGGAAATAAGCATTGTCACATTTTGCAAAATCCATTATAATGTAGCTGATTCACTGATTTTATAGTACGAACAAATTGGAGGAAATTATGGCTGGTTCATCATTTGGAAATATATTCAAAATCACAACTTGGGGGGAATCCCACGGAAAAGGTATCGGCGTAGTGGTAGACGGCTGTCCTGCCGGCTTGTCACTTAGCGAAGAGGATATTCAGGTATATTTAAACAGAAGAAAACCGGGACAATCCAAATTCTCTACGCCCAGAAAGGAAGATGATGCTGTGGAGATTCTCTCCGGCGTCTTTGAGGGTAAAACGACGGGGACACCGATTTCTCTTGTGGTTTTTAACCAGAACCAGAAATCCAAAGACTACAGCGAGATTGCTTCCTACTATCGTCCCGGTCATGCAGATTATACCTTCGACATGAAATACGGTTTCCGGGATTATCGGGGCGGCGGACGTTCTTCCGGCAGGGAGACTATCGGACGTGTTGCAGCCGGCGCTATCGCTGCCAAGATTCTCTCGTCACTTGGAATTTCTATTGTTACCTATAGCCGTTCTATCGGTTCCGTAGAGCTTCACGCTTCTGCTGAAGAACTTTTGAAAGAAGATGCTCTGACACTTTCTGCCAAAATCTTGGAGAATCCTCTCTATATGCCTGAGCAGGATACTGCTTCCCATGCCGAGGCTTATTTAGAGCAGTGTATAAAAGAACAAAACTCTGCCGGGGGCATCATTGAATGTCTGATTACAGGAATGTCGGCAGGTATCGGTGACACCGTTTTTGAAAAGCTGGACGCCAATCTCGCAAAAGCGATTTTCTCAATCGGCGCTGTAAAAGGCTTTGAAATCGGTTCGGGATTTTCCGCCGCTGCCGCAACCGGACTATCCAACAATGATATGTTCTGTCTGGATGAAACCGGCGCAATTGATAAAAAGTCCAATCATGCAGGCGGCATCTTAGGCGGAATGAGCGATGGTTCCCCGATTGTTTTCCGGGCGGCTATCAAGCCTACCCCTTCGATTGCTTCCACACAGCAGACCGTTAACAAACAGGGAGAAGCGATCGATATTAATATTCATGGCAGACATGATCCGATTATTGTTCCGCGGGCCGTCGTTGTCGTGGAGGCTATGGCTGCGATTACGTTGGTGGATGCGCTGTTTGCAAATATGAGTGCGAGGATGGATTCGCTGGAGAGATTTTACCGGAAATAAATAGATATTTATTTCTTAACAGTTCGTAACTGCAAGGTTCGGTATAGCTGATGCTGTATCGAACTTTTTATTTGCCTTTACGTTCTGTATATGATATATTTATCCTATCAGGCAGCTTTAGTAATAATATTTCTATATAGTCATATGCCGTTTCTGGCATTCCATATGGCTATGTTCAATGGCGTTTCGCCAAACAAACCAAATATCTTTTTTATCAAACTTATTTCAATTTTTTCTAGTGTGCTGTACCGCTGATGTTTGGTAAAACTACGCAGGATATTCGCTCATCTGCAAGGCGGATTTTCGACGGCATAGCGGTGGCTACGGCTAGAAAATCTAACGCAGCAGATGGGCGAATAGACAAGTAGGTTTGCCGAACTATCAACGGTACAGCACACTAACAAAAGGAGAACTTGTCTATGGCAAAAACAGAAAAAATTTACAACATGCAGCAGATTCTTGAGGAACTGAAATCTTCTCATGGCCTTCCTGAAAACCTCTCCACAGAGGCACAGCTTTGGGATGAAATCATGAAAAAAGAAGCCTTCCTCATGCCCGAACAGCTTTTTCCGCTTATCAGGGAAATTCATGGGAAAGCCTATCCCATTGATGCCGCAATCAAGCCGCTTGCAACGGAATACTCTGTGGAACGGTCAGATACGAAGGAAATTACTTCCATCCGCGCAGACATTACCCTGATGGTTGAAAATTGCGACATCTACCATTTTGAATGTGAAATCAAAAATGACAGCACTATGGTCATCCGCATGTTTGAGTATGACGTACATATTGCTCTCAGCTACCGTTCGTCTCCCCTTATTTTACATTTTCCGCATTCTGCAGTTCTTTACCTTCAGGACAATGGAAATATTCCTGATTCACTGCTCTGCCAAATCCACTTTCAAGATGGCGGAATCTATGAATATGCTGTGCCGACAGTCAAGGTACAGACTTATTCACTGGAAGAAATTAAGGAAAAACATCTATGCGTACTCATTCCGTTTCTTCCTCTCCGTTTCCGCAAGAAGATGCGCTCCAGAAAAAACAGTCCTGAACTTCCAAAAGAAGAGTTGACTTCCTTCTATCAGCAACTTATACTGATTTTAGATGAAGAGGTTGCCGGCAATCATTTAAGTGAAAACAACCGGAATATAATACTAAACCTGTTGAATAAGTCGATGATTCGTGTATTTTACAAAAACGAAGCTTTGTTGAAGGAGGTGGTTGCGATGACCGAGCCGATTCTGGAATTGGAGATTGAAAAATATATACGCAGTTTGGATGAAAAGCAGGAGACCATCGCTAAAATGGAGGCTGCCATTGCCGAAAAGAATGCCGTTCTCATGCAAATAGAGGCTGATATCTCACAGAAAGATGCCGATATTGCCAAGAAGGACGCCGCTCTTTCCCAAAGGGATGCCGATATTGCAGAAAAGGACGCTGCTCTTTCCCAAAGGGATGCCGATATTGCAGAAAAGGACGCTGCTCTTTCCCAAAAAGATGCCGATATTGCAGAAAAGGACGCTGCTCTTTCCCAAAAAGATGCTGATATTGCAGAAAAGGACGCTGCTCTTTCCCAAAAAGATGCTGATATTGCGTCTCTAAAAAAACAATTAGCTGAACTACGAAAATCTCAAAAGTAATTGTATTTTAGCATAAGCGCTCACAGTTGGCGCTTATGCTTTTTTCATTTTAATAAGATAAACTTGTCTGCTTTGTTCTTTATTTAGATTCTGATAAAATGATACTCAAAAAACAAAGGAGAATCTGAAATGAATGAACTACAAACAACGCTCAATGACTATCTTAACTTTTGCAAAATACAAAAGCGTCTTGATTCCAAAACCCTAAAAGCATATCGCATTGACCTAAATCAATTTTCGGAACATGTTTTCGCCGACTCCATTTCTTCTATTTCCACTGCTGTTCTGGAAACCTATATTTCTTCTTTACATATGGCTTACAAACCGAAAACTGTCAAACGAAAGATTGCTTCTCTAAAAGCGTTTTTTCATTACCTTGAATACAGAGACTTAGTGGTTCTTAATCCTTTTAATAAAATACAGGTCAAATTCAGGGAACCCGCTACTCTTCCCAAAACAATTCCTTTATATACCGTTGAATTATTTTTGTCCGCCATGTATACGCAATGCAAGGACGCAAAGACACCTTGTCAGAAAATGTATGTACTTCGGGACATTGCAGTGATTGAACTGCTCTTCTCCACCGGTATGCGCATCTCTGAGCTATGCAGCTTAAAACCATCAGATATTGATCTGTACGATCGGACTGTCCTTATTTTCGGAAAAGGTTCAAAAGAACGGAAGATACAAATCGGAAATGATGACGTCGTTGATGTTCTGAAAAAATATGCGCAGGAATTTCACTCTAAGATAAAGGACTGCGGATATTTTTTCATCAATCGGCTGAATCAGCGTCTTTCCGAACAATCTGTACGAAATATGATTCAAAAATATGCTTCTTTTGCTTCTATTGATTTGCATATTACCCCGCATATGTTCCGGCATACTTTTGCCACCAGCCTGCTTGAGGCAGATGTGGATATCCGGTATATTCAGGAGATGCTTGGACATAGTTCTATCAATGTTACGGAAATCTATACGCATGTTGCGATGGCGAAACAGAAGGATATTTTGACGACGAAGCATCCGAGGAAGGATTTTAGGTTGTAGGGTTTGTAGGTTTTTGTTTTATTGTGAGTGGTTGTGTGGGAAACTCCCCTGCTTCTGCTGGTTGGTTGGGATTGGTGGAAGTACAGGGGAGTTTTGGGAATCTGAATTTTCTCTCGTTCTTGACTTGATTGCTTGAAAAGTTGTAGTCGGTTTGTTAATGAAACGAGGATAATGATAGATTATCCATTCAATCCATATCCATCAAATCCAACGGATAACTTTAAATTATCCTCTCTCACCCCTCAAAATCCCCCCTCTATATATAAGACTATTTTCCCCCCGTTTTGGTTCCCCAAAATTACAAATTTTTTTAAATTTTTTCACTCCCCATTTTTCGCCCCGCACCGCCCCTCTCTTCCGCAAAAAATCTTGAAACAATTACCAAAATATGGTAAAATTTGGAAATGTTAATTCATTTCTAACTGCGAGGTGATTGCAACGAAACGCAAATATACAAATCAAACTGTGTATGACGCACTGCAGGAACGTCTAAAATTTATATTTGAAGAATTCGACAACATATATGTCTCCTTTTCCGGCGGAAAAGACAGCGGTCTATTGCTGAATTTAACTTTAGATTTCCAGAAGAAATACTATCCCGACAAAAAAATAGGCGTCTTTCATCAGGACTTCGAAGCACAATATACGGTAACAACGGAATATATTGAAAGAACCTTCGAACGAATCGAACATGATGTGGAACCCTACTGGGTATGCCTGCCGATGGCAACAAGAACTGCGTTGAGCAGCTACGAAATGTTCTGGTATCCGTGGGATGATACAAAAGAATCCGCATGGGTGCGCCCAATGCCCAAACATCCCTATGTCATCAATCTGCAGAATAATCCCATGACCACCTACCATTACCGGATGCATCAGGAAGATCTCGCCAAACAATTCGGACGCTGGTATCGTATTTCGCATGGGAACAAAAAGACAGTGTGCCTGCTTGGAATACGGGCGGAAGAATCCATGCAGCGCTACAGCGGCATCCTGAATAAAAAATACGGATATGACGGCACTTGTTGGATCAGCAAGCAATTCAAGAATGTCTGGTGCGCCTCCCCGATATATGACTGGACGTTAAGCGACGTCTGGCACGCTAATTATCTCTTTGAATACGACTATAATCATTTATACGACCTCTATTATATGGCAGGTCTCAAGCCAGACCAGATGCGCGTGGCATCTCCTTTCAATGACTATGCAAAAGACAGCCTGAATCTCTACCGTGTCATTGACCCGGAAATCTGGGCTAAGCTGGTCGGGCGCGTCAAAGGTGCGAACTTTGGTTCTATCTACGGGAAGACAAAGGCAATGGGCTACCGCAGCCTTTCTCTGCCAGAGGGACACACATGGAAATCTTATACCCAATTCCTGCTTGATACGCTTCCGGCAAGATTGCGGAATAATTATGTAAAAAAATTCAATACGTCCATTGAATTCTGGCACAAGACCGGAGGCGGTCTTGAAGAAGAGACAATTGAAGAACTGATCGTTCATGGATATAATATCCGGAGAAACGGCGTTTCTAATTATACCCTGATGAAAAATTCACGCATTATTTTCATCGGAAAACTGCCGGATCATACCGATGATATCAAATCCACGAAAGACATCCCCAGTTGGAAGCGCATGTGCTACTGCATTTTAAAAAATGACCACACATGCCGCTTTATGGGATTCGGTCTGACACGTGAACAGCAGAATAAAGTCAAATTATTGAAACAAAAATACAGTAATATAGGAGATTAAACTCAGAATGGAGAAAACAATGCCTTCCAAAAGCCCTGTATATAAAATAACTGCTGTACCCATTGAAAAAATACAGCCAAATACATACAATCCGAATTCTGTTGCCCCACCGGAGCTTAAACTTTTATACGACAGCATAAAAGCAGACGGATATACAATGCCGATTGTATGCTACTATAACAAAACAGAAGATACCTATGTGATTGTTGACGGTTTTCACCGTTATCGGATTATGTTAGACTACCCCGATATCTACGAACGCGAGGGCGGAATGCTTCCGGTGACAATCATAAACAAACCTCTTGACCACCGAATGGCGAGCACCATCCGTCACAACCGGGCAAGAGGCTCCCATGATGTAGATTTAATGAGCAACATTGTAAAAGAACTTCATGAGCTTGGACGCTCCGACGCATGGATTTCCAAACATCTGGGCATGGAGCGGGATGAGGTTCTGCGTTTGAAGCAAATCACAGGGCTTGCATCGCTTTTTCAGGATGTGAATTTCGGCTCTGCATGGCTGCCCTCTGAAGAAGAAACGGACAATGCCTAGACTTCTACATTTAAGAATATTGAACTTTTTATCTTATCGCATAAAGTACGCAGGCTTCCGTATTCCCGGCAATCTGCGTACTTTTCTTCGTTCCCTTTTATTCTACCAACTTATGAATATAAACGCAATTCGGCTTATCAACCTTCACCGGTTTTCCCTTCATAAGTATATATCTCTTCTCATAATTGATTTCAAATGTAGTTATCTCATTCGTCTCATGGTTCAGGCTCATCAAATGCCTGCCATCCGGAAAGATTCCCAGCATTTTGGGGTAATCTCCGCTGATTTTCTCGTTGCATATCAGCTCCAACATTCCGGTATTCTCATCAATGCGGTAAATAGCAACTGAATTTACCCCTGCATTCGTGCAGAACAGATAATTTCCGTCTCTGGATACTTCCATTCCGCATGCCGCACACACATCATCATCTTTTGGCGCCATAGTTGTAATACTCTGAATCTTTTCAAAATGCGGTTCATTATTTACCAGAGAATAAGTATATACATCAACTTGATTTAACAGCTCATACAAGACATAGGCAAATTTCCCATTTCGCGAAAAACGCATCATATGGGGCGCTGCCTCCAGAGGGCTGCGCAATATATCTGCCAATTTCATTTTCCCATTTTCATAATCCAACTGGTAAATCTTAATATGGTCCAATCCGCTGTCAACCGCACAGAGGAATTTCTGTTCCGGCGTCAGCTTTACACAATCGACATGCGGAGTGGAGCTGCGCATCGTAATGCTTCTTCCCATTCCCTTGTGGAAAATACCGTCCGCAATATCTCCGATGCTCCCGTCATCCATGAGTTTCATCATAGTCACCTTACCGTCATGGTGCCCGGCTACGAATAAATATCGGTTCTCGTCATCCACTTCTACATAACAGCCCCTCATTCCGCCAATCCACTGCTTATTGATTGTCTCCAGATCGCCGTCCGGCAATATTCTGAATGCCTCTACACCCTCATCTGCAATCGAATATAAAAACTTACCGTTTCGTGCCACTATCAAATCTGAGGGGTTATTGATCGGCACCACCTTTCGCTCTGTCAGACTTCCCTTCTCCATATCTACATCGTACAGATGAATCCCCACACTGTTCTCATGGGTATAAGTCCCAACATATGCCACGTATCTCTCCTTCATAGGTCATTCCTCCTGTTCGCTTCTTCGTAAAATATCATAAGTGTCTATTGACACACCTAAATCTATATACAAAACCTGCTGTGGATGCGGTGCGGATTCCATATCATTTCCCTCTTCATCTACAATCCGTCTCACCGTAACCGGAAGATTATCGCCATTTGGTTTCATCACCTCAATCTGCTCTCCTACCGAAAACTTATTCCGCTGCTCAATACGATACAGACCTTCCGCATTACAAGCACCAACAATACCTAAATAAGTATATTCCTTTACGTAGGTATTATTGTCATAAATCTGCGCTTCATCCGATGGTTTTCCGAAGAAAAATCCCGTCGTAAACTGTCGGTAGGTACAATTAGAAATCTGTTCCAAATACCACGGCATGTTCTGCCTATACAATTCCGGTGACTTTAAATAATCGTCAATCGCCTTCCTATAGGTTCTTGCCACCGTCGCCACATAGAGCGCAGTCTTCATTCTCCCCTCGACTTTAAAGGAATCAATTCCGGCTGCTATCAATTCCGGTATATGCTCAATCATACATAAATCCTTAGAATTAAAAATATATGTGCCCCTCTCGTTCTCATAAACCGGGAGGTACTCACCTGGACGTTTCTCCTCCACCACTGCATATTTCCAACGGCAGGGATGTGTACACGCCCCTTGATTTGCGTCCCTTCCCGTAAAATAATTGCTCAAAAGGCAGCGTCCGGAATAAGAAATGCACATTGCCCCGTGAATAAATGTCTCTATCTCCATCTCCTCGGGAATATTGTCCCGAATCTCTTTAATTTCCTGCAGCGAAAGTTCCCGCGCCGATACCACTCTGGCAGCGCCCTGCGCCCACCAGAATTGATACGTTCCGTAATTTGTATTATTTGCCTGCGTGCTGACATGACGCTCAATTTCCGGGCAGACCTCCTTTGCTATGGCAAATATACCCGGATCGGAAATAATCAGTGCATCCGGTTTCACTTCCTTCAACTCTTTAAAATATGCCCGCACACCTTCCAGATCTTCATTATGGGCTAAAATATTCGCCGTAATATACACCTTTGCCCCATGCGCATGCGCAAAGGAAATTCCTTCCGCAATTTCTTCCATAGAAAAATTCTTCGCTTTCGCTCTAAGCCCGAATGCCTCCCCGCCAATGTACACCGCATCCGCTCCATAAATAACAGCTATTTTCAATACTTCCAGGCTGCTTGCCGGTATCAGTAATTCCAGATGTCTCATCTTCTGCCCTCGCTATTGCCAAAGAGAAAAAAATTTCTTCTCTTTTCCAGTTTTTTATCATTATACTACAATCAACCATCCTTTTCCAGTGCTGTTCCGCGTTTCACACTCACCGTAATTCCATCTCCCACCGGAAGTATAGATGTCACTAAATTCTCATGATGTGTCAGTTCATAGAGATACTCCCGCATCCGCTTATGAATCGTCCGATTCCTTCTGGTTACCGCATAATGGGACTCAATAATATCACCGTCTTGAAGAACATTATCTGATACCAGTACTCCTCCCGCTTTTAAAAGCCGAAGCACATCTGGCAGAAAATTGATATATTGTCCTTTCGCAGCATCCATAAAAATAAAATCATACTCTCCGTCCATGTCCGCTAAAAGCTGCGTAGCATCTCCCTTTTGCAGGATAATCTGCTCTTCTTTTCCCGCCCTGCGAAAATTTTCCAATGCCAACGGAATCCGTTTCTCATAGTTCTCTATCGTAGTAATCCTGCAATCCGCCGGATTATATTCAGCCATAAGAATCGCTGAAAAACCGACCGCCGTTCCTACTTCTAAAATTTTTGCTGGCCTATACAAAGCCAGCAATACTTTCAGAAAGCTCTGCATATCCTTGCGGATGATTGGAATCTCCCCTTGCATCGCTTCCTGTTCTATTTGATTTAAAATCTCTGTATTTCCCTGATTCAAAGAATTGATATAAGTTACCAGTCTTTCGTCAACAATCACAGTTGTCACCTCTCTGTCCCAGACTCAGATTCTGTCTCCTGCTTACGCTCACTCTGTTTTACTCCCTCTGTCTCGGTCTCCTTCTCGGCAGGAGACATCACCTGCATCATTTCTTTTGCAGTCATGGAAGTATTCAACGTATAAACGCCCGGTTTTAGCTTATTGCTATAGGAAGACAGCTTTAACTGAGCCAGAAACAGAGTCCCGTCCCGGACGAGCCCCTTTTCCTCAAGCAAATTTCCGATATCCACCTCATCCATGTCATTCTCAATCCGGACGATTACATCACTGCCCTCCTCTGTACTAATAGGCTCCTCTGTAAATACCCGGTAGCCGAATTGATAGGCGTACTCTCCCAATTTAGCCAATGCAAATATGACCAGTACAATGACCAGAATGGAAAAGCTGATACTCACCACCCGCATGACGACTTTTCTAGCACTCATCCTTCTACTCCTTCATCCTACTCGTTTCCAAAACCAAGGTCGAAATCCAACTGCTCAATCAATATCCAGTTAACCCGCTGAACAATACGGCAAAAGGCAAGCTCTGCCGAAAGATACTCTTCCACGATAGGCTTCCTGCGAAGCTCTGTATTCTCCTGCTCCAACCGGTCCACCTCGTCAAAAAGATTAACGTTACCGCTGTTTTGTATCTGGAAATTTTTCTTACGAAATTCATGAACCTTACGCTCAAGCTCCGGTTCTTTATGCAGTTCCTCCCTTACCAACTGATAGCGCTTGTATTCCTGACCATCCTTTATCGCCTGCACCAGCTCATTCAGTGCCGTGTTCATTTCATTCATCTATCCCCTATACCTCCATAATAACCGGCATAATCATCGGTCTTCTCTTCGTTTCTCTCCAAACGAATTCACCCAGAGCGTCTTTAATCTCTGTCTTAATTTTACTCCAGTCAACAATATTATTATCCATACAGTATTCCACCGTATTCTCCAGCACTGACTTCGCTTCGTCCATCAGGCTTTCCGCTCCCCTGACATATACGAATCCCCGCGATACGAGATCCGGACCAGCCAGAACTCTTCCGCTGCCGCCCTCTAACGTAAGAACGACAACGATGATTCCTTCCTCTGCCAGTCTCTGCCTGTCACGCAGAACAATATTTCCAACATCTCCGACGCCAAGACCGTCTACCATGACGTCACCTACCGGAACCTGACCTGTCACCGCCGCAGAATCCTCATCCAATTCCAGCACGTCTCCCGATTGTATCATAAAGACATTTTCTTTCTCAATGCCAAGCTCCAGCGCAATCTGCGCCTGCGCTTTCCGATGCTTAAATTCTCCATGTATCGGAATCGAATACTTGGGATGCACCAAAGAATAAATCAGCTTGATATCCTCCCTGCATGCATGCCCGGAAACATGCACATCCTGAAAAATGACCTCTGCTCCCTTCATGGAAAGCTCATTTATCACACGGGTAACTGCCTTCTCATTGCCGGGAATCGGGTTTGAGCTGAAAATTATCGTATCCCCCGGCTTAATGTCAACCTTCCTGTGCATGCCCGATGCCATTCGGGACAATGCCGCCATTGACTCTCCCTGGCTTCCCGTTGTAATCAAAACAGTCTGCTCATCCGGATAATCCTTTAACATTTCGATATCAATCAGCGTATTCTCTGGTATCGTAAGGTATCCCAATTCCGATGCAATCTGTATGATTGTCACCATGCTGCGTCCTTCAATCACCACTTTTCTGCCAAATTTTGCAGCGGAATTCATAATCTGCTGCACCCTGTCTACATTAGACGCAAAAGTAGCAACAATAATTCTGCTATTCTTGTGTTCTGCAAAAATATTGTCAAACGTCTTTCCCACGGTCTTTTCCGACATTGTAAAGCCCGGACGCTCTGCATTGGTACTGTCACACATCAACGCAAGCACGCCCTTCTTTCCGATTTCACCAAAACGCTGCAGATCTATTGCATCGCCGAATACCGGCGTATAATCCACCTTGAAATCTCCTGTGTGTACAACAGTGCCTGCCGGCGAATAGATAGCAAGTGCCGCCGCATCCTGAATACTGTGGTTTGTACGGATAAATTCCACCCGAAAACAGCCCAGATTAATATGCTGCCCATATTTAACAACTTTTCTTTTTACCTTCGAAAGCATCTTATGCTCTTCCAATTTATGTTCAATAATTCCATTCGTCAGCTTAGTCGCATAAATCGGAACGTTGATTTCCTTTAACACATAGGGAATTGCACCAATATGATCCTCATGCCCATGTGTAATAAAAAATCCCTTCACCTTGCTGAGATTATTTCTTAAATATGTGACATCTGGGATTACCAGATCAATTCCGTACATATCATCCTCCGGAAATGACAAACCGCAATCCACAACAATAATACTGTCTTCGTATTCAAAGGCAGTAATATTCATTCCTATCTGTTCCAAACCACCGAGAGGAATGATTTTCAATTTTGATTTTGATTTTTTTTTCAATTCTACACCTCCAACTATTTTTTCCGCACGTAACAGTTCATCAAAGGCTGAACTGTTACTGAATCCGACTCATTTAAAGTTTGCCTTCGGCAAAGAGCCGGATTCCTCTTGATTGGATTTACACATTCTTACGGACTTTGCAGCGAAGTGCAAAGTCCTGATCCAAACTGCTGTTTCCGCACGATACCATCCCTTCCACCAAGAACGGTTTCTTTTACTTTCCGCAATCACAAATCTTCTGCTAGAATTCGATATCAACATCCTCCATCAATTCTGCAAAAACTTTGGCAATTGCTTCTAATTCTTTATCCTCATCCACCATTTCGTAGGTGGTCTGTGAATCGTCTCCTGCAAGCTCTTTTAAAATAAACGCATCGGAATCCCCATCTTCATCCAAGGTTACCATCAGATAGTTACTTCCACCGATGGTTGTCTGCTCCAACACATAAAATTCCGTACACTGTCCCGTATCCGGATCTATAAATTCTACTCTTTCCATTATTTCCTCCATACTATGTGCCCGCCTTAATACGGAAAGTTCGTCCTCAGGGCTCCTCCCAGCTTCGCCGGATCCCTCCTCAGGGCTTTTAGTAGCCCTCAGGGCTCCCCCCAGCTTCGCCGGGTCCCTCCTCAGGGCTTTTAGTAGCCCTCAGGGCTCCTCCCAGCTCCGCCGGGTCCCTCCTCAGGGCTTTTAGTAGCCCTCAGGGCTCCTCCCAGCTCCGCCGGGTCCCTCCTCAGGGCTTTTAGTAGCCCTCAGGGCTCCCCCCAGCTTCGCCGGGTCCCTCCTCAGGGCTTTTAGTAGCCCTCAGGGCTCCCCCCAGCTTCGCCGGGTCCCTCCTCTGGGCTTTTAGTAGCCCTCAGGGCTCCTCCCAGCTCCGCCGGGTCCCTCCTCAGGGCAAATGCACACCAAAACACAGGTGAAAGCCTTGCCTCCACCTTATGACTGGGAATCGAGATACCCCTGTAAGATAAACACAGCCGCAATCTTATCCACATAGTTCCTGCGGTCTTCTCTTCTTATAGATGCTTCCATCATTGCCCGATCCGCTGCAACTGTAGTAAGTCTCTCATCCCACAGCACAACAGGCAGACCAGCGCGGCGTTCTAACATCTCTTTAAACTCAAGCGTCTTCTCACAGCGTATCCCCTCCGAATTATTCATATTCTTCGGGTATCCCAAAACAATCTTTTCCACCTGATATTCCTGTATCAGTTCTTCAATACGTGCCAATGTCTGACGCAGCTTTCCCTCGGATTTTCTGCGTACAATCTCCAATCCCTGCGCAGTAATTAACAGTTCATCACTCACGGCAACACCTACGGTCTTTGAGCCGAAATCCAGCCCCATGATTCGCATAAACCGCCTCCTACTTCCAGGAATTATTTGCAATATATTCCTTCAATACCTCTTCCACCAACTCGTCACGTTCTACCTTCATAATCAGAGTTCTTGCATTATTATGGCTGGTGATATATGTCGGATCCCCTGACATAATATATCCAACAACCTGATTCACCGGATTATAGCCCTTCTCAAGAAGCGCCTCATAAACAATCCTAAGTACCTCCTTTACGCTTATCTCCGGTTCTTTTTCAACTTTAAAATATTGTGTGTTATTCATGTTCTGCATTTTGTCACGCCCTTATTTTGCTCTTTAGTTCTTATGAAAAAGCATTGCTAGTCTTATTTTAATATATATTGTCTCAAAATTCAACCATAAGATACACTTCTTCGGTAAGCTTCCCTGCAATTTTTCCTTTTCGAAAACAATTTTCCAAATTTTCATCCGTTTCTATCGCAACTTTCACATACTCTTTCGTATATCCGGTAAAATAGTTTTTCCCATGATACGTGAACGCTTCTTCCAAAAGCGCCTCCGTCTCTTTCCCTATATAGTATTCCCGGAATTCCTCCGACATTTTCCGCTCCTGCTCCAAAAGAATTCCGCTCCTTTGAGTTTTTACTTCTTCCGAAATCTGATGCTCCATACGCGCAGCCTTTGTCCCTTTTCGCTTAGAGTATTTAAAAATGTGCATTTCATAAAAGCAAACCTTCTCCAAAAACTCCTTTGTCTTTAAAAATTCCTCTTCCGTTTCTCCCGGAAATCCTACAATGACGTCCGTAGTAATTGCCGGATGTTCATAATATGTTCTTAAAAGCTCACATTTTGCGGCATAAGATGCCGTATCATATTTCCGATTCATCCGCTTTAAGGTTTCATCACATCCGCTCTGTAAGGACAGATGAAAATGCGGACAGACCTTAGGTAATGCCGCAATGGCTTTTACAAATTCCTCTGTAATGATATTCGGTTCCAGAGAGCCAAGGCGGATTCTGCGAATTCCGTCAATTTCATGCACCATTCTTATCAATTGCAGCAGATTTTCCCCGTGGCCGATTCCATAAGAACTCAGATGGATTCCCGTCAGAACCACCTCATGATACCCGTTTGCAGCTAATGCAGTGACTTCCTTCACTACCTCTTTTGCCTTTCGGCTCCTCACTCTTCCTCTGGCATAAGGGATAATGCAATAGCTGCAGAACTGGTTACAGCCGTCCTGCACCTTTAAAAATGCGCGGGTATGCTCTGCCGTCTGCTCTAAATACATTTCCTCATAGGCTTCCTCCGGGTTGCTGATATCCTTGATGTGAAACCGCAAGTCCCGGCTCGATTCTTGATTTGCCCTATCCCCGTATTCCACCTTTTCCTTCTCTCTTTGACACAGATATCGGTCTAAGATTTCGATCAATTCATGCTTTCGGTTATTGCCGATTATAATATCAATCGCTTCATCCTCTGACGCCTGTTCCGGAGAAGTCTGCACATAACAGCCTGCCGCAACCACGATACTGTCCGGGTTTTCTTTTTTCGCCTTATGCAGCATCTGTCTGGACTTACGGTCTGCCATATTTGTGACAGAACAGGTATTGATTACATAGATGTCCGCACATTCCGTAAAAGGAACAATTTCATACCCTGCATTCTCTAACATCTGCTGCATAGCCTCTGTTTCATAAGAATTGACTTTACAGCCTAAATTATGTAATGCCGCTCTTTTTCTCACGTTCTTTTCCTTCCTTTACAGTTATATTTATTTGTTAAAATTTTTGTTTCCTTCTTATTTTGAGTTTTCCATAAATGGTTGACTTTTCCTCTAAAAGCAGTTACTATATTAAAGAAAATGATAGCACTTAATATTAAGGAGGTCTATATATGAGAACAGTTCAGATTTCATTAAATTCCATTGATAAGGTAAAGGCTTTTGTAAATGCCATTACACAGTTTGATTTTGATTTTGATCTAATCTCTGGCAGATACGTAATTGACGCAAAATCCATCATGGGTATTTTCAGCCTTGATTTATCCAAGCCGATTGATTTAGCTATCCATACCGAAACTGATGCAGACGAAATTATGGAAGTTTTAAAACCTTATCTCGTATAAGAATACACGAAAGGATTGCCATTTGGCAATCCTTTTTTGATGCACAGGGGCGCATAAGGAAAGTCGTAGCAGAAGCTGCATGCGCCCCTCACAGCGAATAGGGGAATAAATCTTCCCCGCTCGATTGCACAGAACCGCATGCCCTACGCTTCCACCTGTATAACTTCTACCGTCTCGATTGCTTCTTTCACCAATTCATCAATTTTCTCCGACAGATTTTCCTCGGAACGCATAATTACCTTCAGATTCGGCTTTGTTACCGGATGCTTCGCCACAAAAATGGTGCAGCAGTCTTCAAAAGGCTGAATCGACGTCTCATAGGTTCCGATTTTCTCCGATACCTCTACGATCTCCTGTTTATCAAAGCCAATCAGCGGACGGTAAACCGGCATATTGCAGACAGCATTCGTTGCGGCAAGAGACTGCATGGTCTGGCTTGCCACCTGGCCGATGCTCTCTCCGGTTATCAGCCCAAGGCACTTTGACTCCTCCGCAAAATGCTCCGCTATCTTCATCATATAACGGCGCATGATAATCGTCAGCTCCTCGTGCGGACACTGCTCATAGATATAGAGCTGGATGTCTGTAAAATTCACCACATTCAGTTTGATTGGTCCGCTGTAACGGGCGACGATTTTTGCCAGGTCTACAACCTTTTGCTTTGCCCGCTCACTGGTATACGGCGGTGCATGGAAATAGGTTGCCTCTAAAGATACCCCGCGCTTCGCAATGAGATACCCTGCAACCGGGCTGTCGATTCCGCCGGACAAAAGCAGCATTCCCTTTCCGTTAGAGCCGACCGGCATACCGCCCGGTCCCGGAATTTCTTCCGAATAGATGTTGATCTGGCTGCGTATCTCTACGGACACCACTATCTGCGGCTCGTGAACATCAACAGATGTCTCCGGAAATGCCTCCAGAATTTTTTCACCCAAAGCAGCGTTGATTTCCATAGAATCCATCGGATAATTTTTTCTGGCACGCCTTGCATTGACCTTGAAGGTAAAGTGCTTATCAGGATATGCATTATCCAGATAATGGATGACATCCTCTGCCAGCTTATCAAAGCCCTCGTCCATTACCTGTATCACCGGACAGAATCCCACAATTCCAAATACTCGCTTTAACGCCTCTACTGTCTCCTCATAATCATATTCAGACGCTGCTTCGACATAAATTCTCCCCTGCTCTTTCCGAACTTCAAATTCCCCGTCTACCGGTTTTAGGGCGTGTCCAATCTGAGAAACAAGCATATTTTCAAAGATAAATCTGTTCTTTCCCTTGACTCCGATTTCTCCATACTTGATTAAAAATGATTGATACATAATCGTTCCTTTCCATTCTTGATATAAATATCCAAACATCAATGTCTCGTATATTTCCTTCTCAGTTCTAAAATCCCGGGCAGCTCCGATAGAACATAATTGATCTCTTCCATCGACGTGTGAACACTAAAACTGAATCGAACCGTACTTTCTGCAATTTCTTTTTTCAATCCCATATTTTCCAGCGTTGCGCTGACTTTCTTTTTGGTATTGGAAGAACATGCCGACCCCGCCGACACATAAATTCCCCGTTCCTCTAGGTCATGTAACAGCACCTCGCTTCGCACCCCGGCAAAGCTGACACTGACGATATGCGGTGCAGAATCCCGTCCGCTCCTCCCATTGATGGCAACGCCCTCCAGATTCCCGACGCCTTCGGCAAAGACTTCCTTCAAACGATATAAATGTTCCACATTTTCTTCGAAATTTTCATGAATTTCCGCAGCAGCCTCTCCAAGTCCCGCGATTGCCGGAACGTTTTCTGTCCCGGAACGCACTCCTTTCTGCTGTCCTCCGCCAAAAAGGATTGGTTTGATTTTTGTCTTTTCCCTGATATATAAAAATCCGCTGCCCTTTGGTCCGTGTATCTTATGCCCGCTGACAGACAGTAAATCAATGCCCATCCGTTTCGGGTAAATGCGCAGTTTTCCGTAGGATTGGATGGCGTCTACATGTATCAGCGTTTTCGGATTTTTTTCTTTTATAATTTTTATCGCCTCTTCTATCGGCTCAATTGCGCCAATCTCGTTATTGACATGCATAAGTGAAACCAAAATTGTTTCCTCTGTTACCACTTCCCGAAGCGCATCCAAGGATAAAATCCCATCCTTATCTACTGGAAGATATGTAACGGTAAATCCCTGTTCTTCTAAATACGCCATCGGATTCCCGACCGAAGGGTGTTCGATTGACGTGGTAATCAGATGCATACCCGCCCGTTTATTTGCCATTGCACTGCCAAGGATAGCAAGATTGTTGGACTCCGTTCCCCCGGAGGTAAATACGATTTCATTCTCCGTCACCTTTAACGTCTTCGCTATCTTTGTTTTCGCTTCCTTGATATAACGTTCCGCCTCTACGCCTTTCATATGAAGAGAAGAGGGATTTCCATAATCCTGTGTTAACAGTTCCACCATTAGTTCACAGGCACGTTTCGAACACTGTGTTGTTGCGGAATTATCTAAATATGCTTCCATTTTATTCCCCTTCCTCTAAGGTCATCATCAGCATAGACATGGTACAGATTCCGGCAGTATCGGTGCGCAGTATCCGTTTTCCCAAGGATATCACATCCATCGTTTCTCTCGCTGCATTTATTTCTTCCTCGGAAAAACCGCCCTCCGGTCCTATCATGACACTGATGGAGCAGCCGCTTTTTACTTTCGCAAATGCCGCTTTCGTTCCCTTCATTCCCAGTTCATTCTCATAAGGCACAAGCCGGATATCGCAGGCATTGGCATATTCCAACGCTTCTCTATAGGTCATGACCGGATGAACCACGGGAATGATGCTCCTCTTCGACTGCTTCGCCGCACTCTCGGCAATTGCCTGCCAGCGCTTCACCCTGACAGCCGCCTTTTTCTCATCCAGCTTTACCACGCAGTATTTCATTGCTACCGGTATGATTTCATAAACGCCAAGCTCTACCGCCTTTTCAATGACCGTCTCCATCCGGTCCCCCTTGGGAAGCGCCTGAAACAGATAGATTCTGGAAGGAAGCTCTGTGCCGCTCTCATCCTCGGACACAATATCCGCCTGCACAAAGTCCTCTCCCACCTCTGCAATTTCACAGAAATAATCTCTGCCCTCTTGGTTGCTGACCCGGATTCTCTCCCCCTGCTTCATTCGGAGTACATTGCGGATATGGTTCACATCCGCTCCGGTAATCGTAATATATTCTTTTCCTATCTGATGATCTTCTACAAAAAACTGATGCATTTTATTTCCTCGCAGTAATGTTCACCCACTCGCCCTGATGATTGATTTCCAGTACGGTAAGCCCTGCCTGCTCTATCGCACTCCTTACTTCATTTTCCTTAAAATCTATAATGCCGGATGTGATAAATACCCCGCCCTTTTTCAATCGAGCCGGAATCACCGGCGCCATCGGAATAATTACATCGGCAAGAATATTCGCTACGACAATGTCATATTTCTCTGTGCCTACGGTATTCTGCAAAGCGGTATCGTCAATCAGATTCCCCATGTAAAACTCTCCCAAGGATTTCTCCAGACGATTCACTTCCAGATTTTCATAGGTAGAACTCATGCAGTTCTCGTCGATATCGGTTCCGACGACATGGGCGGCTCCCAGCTTCAATGCTGTAATTGATAAAATTCCGCTCCCGCAGCCCACATCTAAAACCTCGTCCCCTTCTTTCATGTATTTCCGAAGCTGTCTGATACAAAGCTGCGTCGTCTCATGCTTTCCGGTTCCAAAGGATACGCCCGGATCAATTTCAATTAAAAACTTATCCCTGTCTTCTTCCTTTAATTCCTCCCAAGTAGGCTTAATCAGAATATCATCAATGTAGAAGGAAGAGAAGAACTGCTTCCAGTTATTAATCCAGTCCAAATCCTCTGTTTCACTGCTTGTAATGGTCCCGTCGCCCACTTCCACCATTTTCCGCAGCTCCTCCAGACCGATTCTCACCTGCTTTAACGTCTCCGTATGTTCTTCTGCGGCATCCAGATAGAAGCTGACAAGACTTGTCCCATCATCCTCCCCCAGCTCCGGTGGGAAATCAATGAACATTCCTTCCAGCTCGTCCTCACTTAAAGGTACTTTATCTTCTATTTCAATTCCTTCAATTCCAATCTCATTTAACAGCATACTGATGAAATCTTCCGCAGCTACTGTCGTCTGTATCGTATATTTCTTCCACTTCATGAATTTCCCTGCCTTTTCCTGCTACACCTATTTCTATATGTTCGCTCTAATAAGTTATCTTAGCATAGAATTAGATTTTCTGCAAATACTATGCAATAAGCCATAGGAACCGGCATGTTATTGATTGAAAGGGGTATTTCCATGACATTTGAAGAATTATACCAGAAAGTAATCGCTGCAAAGGCGAAGGATCAAGCGCTCGATTTGCAGGAGGGCAGCTATAGTAAAGGGCAGCTCGATTGTATCCTGCACCCGGACAAGCATCCGATGATCTTAAAAAAGGAGGACTGTGACTGCACCGACCCGGCTTGCGTCTCCGCCTGTATTTTTCATGCTATGGAAATCAAAGACGGCAATGTCGTCATCCGACCCGAATTATGTGTAGGCTGTGCGGAATGTATCAATGCCTGCGAGGGCGGAAATCTCGATTTCACGAAGGATACCGTTACTGCGATTGAACTGCTAAAGGATGAAAAGCATCCGGTCTATGCCCTGATGGCTCCCGCCTTTGTCGGGCAATTCGGTGAGGACGCCACACCTGCCAAAATCCGAAGCTGCTTAAAGCAGATTGGATTTGCAGGAATGGTCGAGGTGGCAGCTTTCGCCGATATCCTCACCTTAAAGGAGGCTTTGGAATTTGTCGAAAATATCCACTCTCCGGATAACTTCCAGTTAACAAGCTGCTGCTGTCCGGTCTGGATTGGGATGATACGAAAGGACTTCTCGAAAATCGTCTCCCATCTTCCTGCTTCCGTTTCTCCGATGATTGCCTGCGGACGCATTGTAAAAGCCCTGCACCCGGAATGCCGTACCGTTTTTGTCGGTCCCTGTCTGGCAAAAAAAGCTGAAGCGAAAGACCCGGAACTTAGCGGAGCCATCGACTGTGTCCTGACTTTTCAGGAGCTTGCCGATATGTTTCACGTATTCCAGACAGATTTTGCCGCCGCCGAAGCAGAACTGCGGGAACACTCTTCCACTGCCGGAAGGCTGTACGGACGAACGGGCGGCGTCAGCAAAGCTGTCGGGGATTGTGTGAAAAGCATTCAGTCAGACTGCGTATTTACACCGGAAACTGCAAATGGCGTGCAAAATTGCAAGGCGCTGCTGGAGCAGATTCTTACCGGAGACGTGAAGGGCAACTTTTTCGAGGGTATGGCTTGTGACGGCGGCTGCGCAGGCGGTCCCAAGCGGGTATTGGATACCGGTTCCTGCACCGAAAGAATCAATCAATATGCCGATGAATCCCCGTTTCCCACACCTGCCGAAAATCCCTACGTTGCGGATTTAATGAAACGTCTGGGCTTTCATACCGTGGAGGACTTTGTGGAGCACAGCAAAATCCTTACAAGACAGCTCTAAGACCCATGTGCATGTATAAAGCACATGGGCTGCGCAGAGCAGCATAAAGTCTGATGACTCCACCTAAAATAGATGGTATACTCTTATTGCAATCTATAAATATTTTTTCCTTCTCGTTTTACTTTGTCTAGATACCCCATTGCGACCAGCCCATTCAAGTTTCTCCCGGCTGTCTGCCGTGATACCTTTAAAATTTTTGCTGCGGTTAAAATGTTAATCTCTGTTCCTTTTCCTCGTTTCTGCATTTTTGTCAAAAGCAGACGCTGATTCTCAGAAAGTATATTATCCTCTTTCATAGAAACAATCATACACTGCTCTATGACATTAAGCATATAATCAAGAAACGGTGTAATATCTATCCAGCGTTTTCCATTTGTCTGCACAAGTTCGGCTTCCTTCAAAAAGGTATAATAACCGGATAGATTGTTGTTGATTGTCCTTGACAACGGTAGGTATTTAATCTTATTCATTCCTTTCTGCCATAAGAATGACTGAGTCAATATCCTTGCCATTCTTCCATTTCCATCACAGAATGGATGAATATATACAAAATAAAAATGAAGAATACTTGCTGTCAGCCATACATTAAGTGTGGAAACATCTGCAAAAGCAAACATCTCTCCCACCATACTCTCAATCACCTCCGGCTCTGCTGGTGTATGAATAATAGATGTGTGGTTCCCTATATAGACCATGCCTGTCCGAAACCGGGTTCCTGCAAGATGTTCATTCTCACAGACCTCTTTGGTCACAATCTCCCACAGCCTCCGAATGTTTTCTATAGTTATCCGATTTTCGTAGGCATAATTCATCCCACGTATGGTATTTACCACCATTTTATCATCCCGTGATTTCGGTTTTTCATATGCCTTCCTGACATTCTCGACAGTCGTCCTTGCCCCCTCTATAGTGGCGGAATGAAAAGCATCCAGCAAAATAATATCTTTCACTTTCCGCTTACTGCTTACTTTTTCATACAAACTGTCAATAGACTCTAAGCGCCTTTGCATTTCCTCTGTCTGCACCATATAAATCAAAGTATTCCGCAGCCCATGCAACGGAAGAAGCTCTTTATGCCGTTTTCTGTATTGTAGCTCCTGTGCTGCCGGCTTAATTCCTGCTTTTTCCTTGATCTTTAGTGTTTCATAGGATTCATACATACGCCGCACCTGTCTCCTTGTTATCTGATATACTACATTTTCTAAATGAACTTATTATAGCATAACTTTTCTAAAAAATCATTAACTATACAGAAAATGCACCTTCAAATGTTAGACTCATCTGACATTCGAGGTGCATTTTCTAACCCAGCTTCTCTTTTAATTTATCATACTCTCTATTTATTTCCTGTATCGTTCCGGTGTCTCCGGCAAGGTTGTCCGGGTGGTAAATTTTAATCAAATCCTTATAACGCTTCTTCAAGGATATCTCGTCCGACACTCCGGCAAAGAACAGTTCCCCTCTTATCACGCTTGTACCGGTGTGACCATGCGCTTCCTGCGAGTTACCGGTACGCTCATAATCATAGACTCTGCTGTAGAACTCCCGCTGTCGCTGCACCTGCTGCTTCTCCTTGGCAAGCTTCAACAATTCCTCTTCTAAAATCTTCCACTTCATATCAAAGAGCTGCTTCTCCTGCTTCACCCTTGCAGCATCTGATTCCTGCTTACGGATAAGCGCGCGGCGGTCACGCTCCAGACTGCTCCGATCCTCTTCTACCCGTCTTCTTTCTGTTTCTATTTCTTTTTTTTCGTTTTCCAGCTTCTGTTTCTTGTGTTCTATTTCCACGGTCTGTTTGAAGCGCCACTGCTCGAACCGCTTTGCTTCATCCTGTTCGTTATTTCTTATAACAGGCTGTTCCATAGACAAAACTCCTTTTACCCTTTCACATATAGACAACATGTAATCCAAAAATTTCACCAACTGCGATTAGTATACAGCACAAAATTCATTTTCGCAAGTTTTTTCAAATATCATCCAGAGTTTCTTTGAGTTTATCCATAAAACCTTTTTTCTTTTTCTTCTCTTCGCCCGCGGTCTGCTTCTTTAAAGTGCTGCCAGTCTGCTCGTCAAAGCTGCGCAGCGCTTCTTTTGCCGCCTCGTTCAATCCGGTCGGAACCTGTACCACAAGGGTTACATAATGATCACCGCGAACCGACTTGTTACGCAGGGAAGGTACGCCTTTTCCTTTCAAACGAATCTTGGTATCGGTCTGTGTGCCCGGCTTTACCTCATAAAGGATATCTCCGTCCACCGTATTGATCCGCACCTCGCCGCCGAGCGCCGCCTGAGCAAAGCTGATCGGCGCCGTAGAATAAATATTCATATCCTGCCGCTGGAAAATCGGATGTCTGGAAACCACGACCTCTACCAGCAAGTCTCCTCTTGGTCCGCCGTTTACACCCGGCTCTCCTTTTTCACGGATGCGCACGCTCTGTCCATTGTCGATACCTGCCGGAATGCTTACCTTGATACGCTTCCGGTTCGCTATATAGCCGGAACCGTGGCAATCCGAACATTTCTCTTTGATAATCTTACCGCTTCCGTTACATTCCGGACAAGTCTGGACATTCTGTACCATGCCAAACAAGGACTGCTGAGTGTACATAACTTTTCCTTTTCCGCCACATTTCGTACAGGTCTCCGGGGTGGTTCCGGGCTTTGCACCTGTCCCGTGACAATGCTCGCACTCATCTTTTAAAGTTATCTCTATTTCCTTCTCAGTGCCAAACACTGCCTCTTCAAAGGTAATTCTCACGCTTGCGCGAAGGTTCGCTCCCCGCATCGGTCCATTATTCGCCCGTCTGCTTCTTCCGCCGCCGAAGAAATCTCCAAAGATATCTCCGAAAATGTCTCCCATATCCATTCCAGAGAAATCAAAGCCGCCGGCTCCGCCTCCCGCACCGCCTTCAAATGCTGCATGACCGAACTGGTCGTACTGCCGTCTCTTTTCTGCATCACTCAAAACGGCATATGCTTCCGACGCCTCTTTGAACTTCTTCTCTGCTTCCGCATCGCCCGGATTCATATCCGGATGATACTTCTTGGCCAGAACCCGGTATGCCTTTTTAATCGCCGCATCATCTGCGCTTCGTTCTACGCCTAATACTTCATAATAATCTCTCTTCTGCTCTGCCATGACTGATTCCCTCTTTACTTACAAATTATTTCCAATGAAACATTCAAAAGATTGTTATAAAAGTCGGAGTTCCATAGCTCCAATTTTTATAACAACCTTTCCGGGCTGTTACAGGCTTTTGCCCGGTGCGGCAGACCGCACCGGATAAAAACCCCATTACTTACACTTCTTTATAATCCGCATCTACTACGTCGTCTGCTCCGCCTGCATTCATGTCAGGACCAGCTCCCATATCCGGACCTGCAGCTCCCTGCGTTGCCTGCGCATTCTCGTACATCTTTGCAAATACTTTCTGCGCGCTCTCCATCAGCTTCTCTTTTGCAGCCTTCATTTCAGCGACCTGATCGTCTGTCATGTTCTCTGCCTGAGGATTTGCTTCTACCAAAGATTTTAATGCATTTAAATCTGCCTCTACTGCGGATTTATCTGCCGGATCAAGGTTTGCGCCAACCTCTTCTAAAGCTTTTTCCGTCTGGAATACAAAGGAATCTGCATCATTTCTGGTGTCAATCGCTTCTTTTCTCTTCTTATCCTGCGCCTCGTATTCTGCCGCTTCCTTTACTGCCTTATCGATTTCGTCATCAGACATATTGGAGCCTGCGGTGATGGTGATGTGCTGCTCTTTGCCTGTTCCCAAATCTTTTGCGGATACATTTACGATACCGTTTGCATCAATATCGAAAGTAACCTCAATCTGAGGAACGCCCCGGCGTGCTGGCGGAATTCCGTCCAGACGGAACTGTCCAAGGGATTTGTTATCTCTTGCAAACTGTCTCTCACCCTGTACAACATTGATGTCTACGGCTGTCTGGTTATCTGCCGCCGTCGAGAAAATCTGGCTCTTCTTGGTAGGAATCGTTGTATTTCTCTCAATCAATCTGGTTGCAACACCGCCCATAGTTTCGATGGATAAGGACAATGGCGTTACATCCAAAAGCAAAATTTCACCTGCGCCTGCATCTCCTGCCAATTTACCGCCCTGAATGGAAGCGCCGATTGCTACGCACTCGTCTGGATTCAAGGATTTGCTTGGCTCTTTTCCGGTTAACTGTTTTACCTTATCCTGTACTGCCGGGATACGTGTAGAACCGCCGACCAATAATACCTGACCTAATTCAGAGGATGAGATACCTGCGTCCTTCAATGCATTCTGTACCGGTACTGCAGTTCTCTCTACCAGATCATGTGTCAGCTCATCAAATTTTGCTCTGGTCAAGTTCATATCAAAGTGCTTTGGTCCTTCTGCGGTCGCAGTAATGAACGGCAGGTTGATATTTGTCGTCGTTGCGGAAGATAACTCTTTCTTTGCCTTCTCTGCCGCTTCTTTTAATCTCTGTAATGCCATTTTATCGCCGGATAAATCGACCCCTTCTGCATTCTTGAATTCTGCAATCATCCAGTCTGTAATCTTCTGGTCGAAATCATCTCCGCCGAGTTTGTTATCACCGCTTGTTGCAAGGACTTCAATGACGCCGTCGCCGATTTCAATGATAGATACGTCAAATGTACCGCCGCCAAGGTCATATACCATAATCTTTTGCTCTTTTTCGTTGTCAAGTCCATAAGCAAGCGCTGCTGCCGTCGGCTCGTTGATGATACGTTTTACATCCAGCCCCGCAATCTTACCTGCATCCTTTGTTGCCTGACGCTGTGCATCATTAAAATATGCAGGAACGGTGATTACCGCCTCTGTTACCTTCTCACCTAAATATCCTTCTGCATCTGCCTTTAATTTCTGAAGGATCATAGCAGAAATCTGCTGCGGAGAATACTGCTTATCATCAATATCTTTCTTGAACTCTGTTCCCATATGTCTCTTGATGGAAGAAATGGTTTTCTCTGCATTTGTAACTGCCTGACGCTTTGCAGGCTCGCCCACTAATCTCTCGCCTGTCTTTGTAAATGCTACGATTGAAGGTGTAGTTCTTGCGCCTTCCTGATTTGCAATAACGGTAGGTTTTCCACCTTCCATAACTGCTACACAACTGTTAGTTGTTCCTAAGTCAATGCCAATAATCTTGCTCATAATGAGACCTCCTCTTTCTATTCAATGATTCGATAATTCGTTAGTTTGCTACTTTTACCATACTGTGACGGACAACTGCGTCACGATATACATAACCCTTCTGGAACTCCTCGACGATTATATTCTCGCCTGCTTCCTCATCTTCTACATGCATGACTGCATTGTGGAAATCCGGGTTAAATTCCTGACCGACTGCTTCAATCGGTTCTACGCCTGCTTCGGAAAGTGTTGCCAGCATCTGTTTATATATCTTTTCCATTCCATCCACAAATGCGTTTTCTTTTTCTTCCTGAGGCACTGCCGCAAGTCCTCTTTCAAAGTTATCGATGACCGGAAGGATCTTTTCAACGATATTTTTTGCTCCCATATCATACATCTGAGATTTTTCTTTCTCAGTACGCTTGCGGAAATTATCAAATTCTGCCATCTGACGTTTCAGCTTATCATTCAATTCTTCTATCTGCTCGTCTTTTTTATCCTTTTTTTCCTTTTTCTTGAAAATGCTCTTTTTGCCTTCTTCTGATTTTTCTATTTCTTCCGCTGCTTCTTCGGCATCTTTCTCAACTTCTGTCTCACCGGCTCCCTCTTCCTGTGTTTCGGTTCCCTCTGCCAAATCCTCCTCTGTCTCTTTCAAAATCTCTTCCTTTTCTAATTCTTTCTCTGTACTTGTATCTGCCACCTTATGACCACCTTTCTAACGCTTAGGCTTATTCCATATGCCGTCTAGCTGCGCTTTTAACATCTTTAAGTTATCCATGACGTTCTCGTAATCCATTCGTTTCGGTCCAATAATACCAATGGTTCCTTTGACGCCTTCCCCCAGTTCATACGTTGCAGTTACCACGCTGCAATCTTTCATTGTCTGTATCGGGGTTTCATTTCCTATATAAACCTGAATACCGGTATTTTCTTCATCTGCAAGATTCTCGGTAACCAGACTTACTAACTGATTCTTCTCTTCAAATGCGGTAAGAAGCTCGCTTGCCTTCTGTGAATCCGACAGCTCCGGATATTTAAGAATATTCGTCGCTCCGCTGGTATATATCTCTAAATCCTCATCTTCACTGATGGCTTCTGCAACTGCATCCAGTACATCACTGATAATATGGCTATGGATACCGGCCTTCTCCTTCAAAGCCGCTATCGTTCCAAGATTGATCTGGTCTATGGATAAACCAGTTAAATTCGTATTCAGCAGCATGTTTAATTTCAGCATCTGCTCGTTATCCACCGGTTCATCTGTCGTTACCATTTTGTTCTTCACCAGATTCCCTTCCAGCACAACGACTGCCAAGATATGCTCCTCATCTACGCTTGACAACTGAATGAACTTGACCTTATTGTGATGAAACTGCGGAGAGGTTATCATTGTCGCATAGTTCGTATTGGCCGCCAGCAGCTTTGCTACCTGCTGTAAGACCTGCTCCATCCGCTCCGTATGCTCAATCACAAAATCCTTCATCTCGGATACTTCTTTATCCTTCTCTTTGATTAAGTGATCCACATAAAACCGGTATCCCTTATCGGATGGGATTCTTCCTGCCGAGGTATGTGGCTGTAAAATATAGCCCAATTCCTCCAAGTCCGCCATTTCATTCCGAATGGTCGCAGAACTTAAGTTCAAATCCGTATATTTGGAAATCGTTCTTGAGCCTACCGGCTCTCCTGTTTCCAGATAATTCTTGATGATGGCATGTAATATTTTTGTTTTCCGTTCATCCAATCCATTCTCGTTCATCTGACTGCTCCCGAAACCAATTTATACTGACGAGCAATAAGTTTTGCCAGTAACGCCGACTCACGAGCGTCACTATTTAAAGTTATATGAAATATATCATCGCTCATGAGTATGAAAAAATCCAATCCGTCTGTTTCCAGCTTCTGGATTTTTGTTGTTAGCACTCATTCAAAAAGAGTGCTAATTGCTTTCTGTACTTAAGATAGCACCAACTATTTTTTTTGTCAACACTATTTTGTGATTTTATGATTTATTTATAAATGAAATGGTGAAATTCGTTTTGGGAGATAATGGAAAAAGCCGCTTCACTCAAAGCGACTTTAAATTATATCCAATTATTTTATGTGTTTGGGTATAAATTCTAATTTCAATACCATATCCATGCCGTCAGCCAGACGTTTCAGCACTTGTAACGTGGGATTGGCATTACCAGTCTCCAATTTACTGATATCTGACTGGTCAATCCCTGTTCTCTCTGCAAGTTGTTTCTGTGTGAGATGACTCTTTTTTCTTGCATCAATAATTGCCTGAATCATATTATACTCTGGATCCAAATCATCCCCTCCTTTTCTTTTATTATATGGGATAAATCCCCTATCATCAAGAAAAAGTCCAACAGAATCTCATTCCATCAAAAATTCCGCCAAAACATAATTACTGATATCCCTCCCCCGATCCGTCAAACGTATCTCCCCCGCTTCACAGACAATCAATCCTTCTCCTGCCAGTCTCGGAAGAAGTTCCCCATAGACTGCTTCTACTTCCACGCCAAAGCACTTGCGAAATTCCGCCCTGGTCACGCCAGCCGTCATGCGAAGCCCCAAAAACATGAATTCCTCCATCTGTCCCCTTCTGGAAATTACGTCAGCCTGAATATGAAGATCTGCAGCTGTTTTAGTTCCTTCTATATAAGTAGAAAGCTCCTGCTCGTTGACATACCGGACATTTTCAAAAAGTGAAGACGCTCCTAAGCCCATGCCGAGATAATCTGTCCGTTTCCAATACCCAATGTTATGACGGCATTCATAACCCGGTTTTGCATAATTAGAAATTTCATAATGGCAGTACCCCGCCTGTTCCAACAGTTCTTTTGTCCTATAATAGATTTCATACTCCGTATCTTCGCTGGGAAGATATTTTGTCGGCAGACCTGCTTTCCGGTTCGCCGTATCGAAGTGATATTTCTCATAAAATGGGGTTCCCGGCTCTATCATCAATGAATATGCCGACATATGCTCCGGTTTTAAATCTATGACGCGTTTTAAGGAAGTCAGGTACTTCGACGCCGTCTGGTTCGGCAGGGCGCTCATCAAGTCCACATTGATATTGGTAAATCCTGCTTTCCTTGCCAGCTCGTAATTTTGTACGAACTGCTCATACGTATGTATCCGTCCTAACTCCTTCAGTTCATCATTCATTGTGGATTGAAGCCCCATACTCAGCCTGTTGACCTTATTCCGCCGATAGGTCTGTAACTTCTTCTTCGTCAACGTCCCCGGATTACACTCTATTGTGATTTCCGCATCCGGCTTAATTACAAAACTCGAAAATAGCTGCTTTAAAATCACCTCCATCCCATGCTCTGACAGCCAGGAAGGCGTTCCTCCCCCTATATAAATTGTAGAGACCTTCCGGTCTCTACAACGTTCTCCATAATATCGAATCTCTCTTACAAGCGCTGCCGTATACTTCTCCTGAGTCTTCTCATTTGCCGGAGCAGACAAAAAATCACAGTAATTGCATTTTTTCATACAAAACGGAATGTGCAAATATAATTCCAATTCTTTTTCCATTGCTTAATCCTCATCCAATTTCAGTACACTCATAAATGCTTCCTGCGGGATTTCTACATTTCCCACCTGACGCATCCGTTTCTTACCTTCCTTCTGCTTCTCAAGAAGTTTCCGCTTTCTGGTAATATCACCGCCATAACATTTAGCAAGAACATCTTTGCGCATTGCTTTGACTGTCTCTCTGGCAATGACCTTGCTTCCGATTGCCGCCTGTATCGGGATTTCAAACAAATGCCTTGGTATTTCCCCTTTTAATTTCTCGCACATCTTTCTGCCTCTCTCATATGCGGTATCCTTAAATACGATAAAGGACAATGCGTCCACCGGCTCCTTGTTAATCAGAATATCCAGCTTCACCAGCTCGGAACGCTGATAACCCTTCATTTCATAGTCAAAAGAAGCATAACCTCTGGAACGTGATTTTAAAGCGTCAAAGAAATCATAAATAATCTCATTTAACGGTAAATCGTATTTGATTACAGCTCTGGTCTGTTCAATATATTCCATGCTCACATAGATTCCCCGGCGTTCCTGACACAAATCCATGATGGCGCCCACATATTCGCTCGTCACCATAATTTCTGCCGAAACATACGGCTCCTCCATATATTCAATTTCAGAAGGATCCGGGAGATTGGACGGATTCGTCAAATCTATGACAGTTCCATCCGTCTTATAGACCTTATAAATTACGCCGGGAGCCGTCGTTACCAAATCCAGATTATATTCCCGCTCCAAGCGCTCCTGAATCACCTCAAGATGAAGCAGTCCCAAAAATCCGCAGCGGAATCCAAAGCCCAGTGCAATAGATGTCTCCGGCTCAAACTGCAGAGCTGCGTCATTTAACTGCAATTTCTCCAACGCATCCCTTAAATCCGGGTATTTCGCACCGTCTGCCGGATAAAGACCGCAGTAGACCATCGGATTTACCTTCTTATAGCCAGGAAGCGGCTCACTGCAAGGCCTGTCCGCATTCGTTACGGTATCTCCCACTCTGGTATCTTTTACATTCTTAAGGCTTGCCGTGATATAGCCAACCATACCGGCAGACAATTCATCACACGGAATAAACTGACCTGCGCCAAAATAGCCGACCTCTACCACATCCGCTTCGGCACCGGTCGCCATCATACGGATTGGCATTCCTGCCTTGATATTTCCTTCTCTGACCCGGCAAAAAACGATTACTCCCTTATACGCATCATATAAAGAGTCAAAAATCAATGCCTGTAAAGGCGCCGATGGATCTCCCTGCGGCGCCGGAAGATTATTTACAATCTGCTCTAACACTTCCTCCACATTCAATCCTGTCTTTGCAGAGATTCTCGGCGCTTCCTGTGCCTCTAATCCAATGACGTCTTCGATTTCTTCCACAACCCGCTCCGGGTCTGCGCTCGGCAAATCAATCTTGTTGATGACCGGAAGCACCTCCAAATCGTGATCCAGCGCAAGATATACATTCGCAAGCGTCTGCGCCTCAATTCCCTGCGCCGCATCCACTACCAATACGGCGCCGTCACACGCCGCAAGGCTTCTGGATACCTCATAAGTAAAGTCCACATGTCCCGGCGTATCTATGAGATTGAAAATATATTCCTCACCATCCTTTGCCCGATAGACAATGCGGACCGCCTGTGATTTGATGGTAATTCCTCGTTCCCGTTCCAAATCCATATTGTCTAACACCTGTGACTGCATTTCCCTGCTGGTCAGCAATCCTGTCATTTCGATAATGCGGTCGGCTAATGTGGATTTCCCATGGTCAATATGTGCAATGATACAAAAATTTCTGATTTTACTTTGGTCTGCCGCCATTTATTCTACTCCTTTATAATCCCATGTTCCTTCAGATAATCCGTCCACAGAACATACCATTTACCGAGAAGATGTACTTCGTCCCAAGTATAGTCCGGATTCAGATTGCCCGTCTCGTCCGTTACAACTTCATTTACATCCAGATAAAATATATTCTTGTTATCAGCGAGCTGCGCAATTCTGTCATTCCGTTCCTGAATATTCGGATTATTGAAAATCGGGTCGCTCTCTGATTTTTCCTGCTTCACATACATAATGCCATGCAGGAAAATGATTGCATCCGGCTGTAATTCCCGCAAATGCGAAACCATTTCTTCATATGCTTTCATGAAACTGTCCACCGTTCCGGTTCCCATCTCATTGATTCCTATCATGACTAGAATCTTACCAAACTGATGCTCGCTCAGCGCTTGCTCTATCGTAATCTTTGTCCCGTTCTCCTCCACAATCGGCTTGTCAAACACATCATATACGGTCAATCCAATACTCGCATAATATGTTGTATTATTCCAGCCGGAATAGTCATGAAGCCCTACAATTCTCGAATCACCGATAAATACTGCATCATCAAAATAGTCCTCTTCTACATGAGTGAATTCATAGGTCTTATTCTCCGGCGCTTCCGTTTCTTCTGCATCATCTAATTTGGGGTCTGCATCTTCCTTTACTTCTGTCACCGTTTCAACTTCGCCAAGCTTCTCCGTCTCTAATTCTTTTTCATCTGCCTGTTCTGTTGACAACAATCCCTCATCATGAAAAGGATCACTGTCATTTTGGTCAGACGCCTTGGCATTCAACATCTGCCAAGGGTAAACACCATCTGAAATCCCTTGAAAGACTGCTGCAATTATCGGCTGCTTTGGCCAATTTTTCGTATATTCCTGATAAATTCCCTTTGCTCCCAACGCGCCGAGCAGACTGAATACCGCTCCGAACACTGCAATAGCAAGAAGCAGAGGACAATTTTTTATTTTCTTCATATGTGCCTCCATGTTGCCTCCAATAACAGAAGCTTTTTCTAAAATTGAAAATAAAGGAACGGATTGTTCAGCCCATTCGCTATTTCGTATACGCAAAATGCAAATATTACAAATATAGCCGCTTTAAATAGTTTTCCATTGTGATATTTCTCATATACGGTATCCATTACCGGCAGTGAAACCAAAAATGCCAATAAAAAAAACAGTGAATAGTTTCTCAGATACCGTACATAATCCATTGCATTGACGTAAGCGGCTGACCCCCAGAACGGAAACATTCTTGTAAAATATACCCCCAGCTCGTTTAAATTTTCAACAGCAAAGACCACCCAGGTCAAAGGAATAAAAAACCAGATATAGATCCGCCCCACGATCCGGCTTTCCTGTAATTTCTTTCCCCAGAGCAGCTTTTCTCCTGCAATGAATAAAAACAAGACCAGCCCCCAGATAATAAAATTCACGGTCGCCCCATGCCAGATTCCGGTCACAAGCCATACGGCAAACAAGTTGAGAACCGTCCGCTTTAATCCCTTTCGGTTGCCGCCCAGCGGAATATAAAGATAGTCCTTGAACCACTGTCCAAGCGTCATATGCCATCTGCGGTAATACTCCGCCACTGTTTTGGAGCGGTAAGGATGATTGAAGTTCTCTGGAAGATGAAATCCAAACAGCCTTCCCACACCGACAGCCATCAATGAATAGCCCTGAAAATCAAAAAACAACTGAGCGCTGTAGCCTGCTGCGCCGATCCACGAAAGCGGCGTGGAAATACTGTCAAATCCCGCTGAACGGATATCATGCCAGAGGATTCCGAAATGTTCGGCAAGAATCACTTTAAATCCCAGACCTATCGTAAAAATAATAATGCCCTCTTCAATATCCTTTGCGTGAATATGACGCTCCTCTATCTCTTTCTTCATATCCGCATATTCTGCAATCGGACCAGAGATCAGCTTCGGAAACATTACCATATAAACGCCGGCATCCACAAAGGACTTCTTTGCATCGCTTCGTCCGAAATAGACATCTAACGCATAGGACAATACGGTAAAAGTATAAAAGCTCATGCCAAGCGGCATCGGATATTTCGTATATTTAAAGACCAAAAGAAGCCCCACATTTACCGCAAGCAAAAGAGCAAGAATCCATTTCCGGTTCCTTGTCTCTTTACTGTATTGATCCATATTCCATACAAGTACATAATTTAAAACCATAGATACAAGAATCAAAGGAATATAACGCAAATCCCCAATTCCATAAAATACGATACTGGATATGAGCAGCGCCAGATTCCGAAAACGCGCAGGCATCAAATAATATAAAATAAGAAAAATCGGTAAAAACCGGAACAAAAATCCCAAACTAGAAAATTCCATTGTTCAATTCCACTCTTTCGTACTTACTCTTTTTCTATTATACTGATATTTTTTTTTCTTACAATAGATTTTCTCCGTAAATTTTAAAATATTTTTAATCGCCCAGAACTTTATGCAGCAAATCCGCCAACGGCGCCATCGCATTTTTTGCTTCTTCAAATGTATTCGTCTGCGCTCCTAATTCTACCAAAAGCGTCTTCGGGCAATAGTGCATATTATAACGATAGCCCTTCAGATATACCGGCCTTGTCAAATCCGGGTAGTATTCACAGGCAGCAAGCTTCATTTGAAATGAGATGGCAAGATTATCCATGATATACGGATTATTTAGATAGGCAATATCCCCTTTGTCAGCCAGACGGCTCAACCCGTTGAAAAACATAATCGGCGCCATATCTATCCCCTGTACAGTCCGAACCATATGTACATCTTCCGGAACGGCATCCCGATGTAAATCAATCACGACCTCAATACTAGGATTCTCCGCCAGAAGCTGTTCTAATGCCGGCGCAGCATTTGAATATGCATAGTCTCTGTTTTCCACATCATACTGCCCCATATGATGTATTACATTGTATCCGTATTTCTCTGTCAGAATCTCTTTTAAATATTCTCCGCACCCTACGACGCCTGTCATCACATCGCCGGGTGTTGAATCTATATACATTTCCTGAGAGTGGGTATGATAAATCAAAATCTGAGGCTGATCCGGCGTTGTCTTTAAACTCATATCCTCCGCCAGAAGCTGCTCTGCTACAAGCTGGCTGCTGTTAATCGTAGTGCTGCGGTCAACTGTATAAAAATTCTGTATCAGATAGTCAAAATCATTCAGTTTCTCTCTGGGATAATTTACTACCGGCTCTGTCTGTATCTGAAAATTTCCAATCATATTGTCCGACGCCGAAAATGTTTCTGCTTCCTGTTCTGCTTTCTCCTCAGGCTCTTCCCCTGCCGCTTGAGCTGCTTCTGTCTCTTGTACCGTTTCTGCTTCTCTTTCATCCGCCTGCTCTGTCGGCTCTTCAGTTTTTCTTGCTCTGGCATTTTCCGTCTCGGCTTCCGAAAGAATCTCTTCTTCATTTTCATACACAGCGGCAAGAATGACCTCTCCGGTTTCTTCATCTACATAATTCTCATCCAGCGCCTCGCGCTTTAAAATCGCCTCATAGGAAAGCTCGCTTTCCACAGGTGTTTCGTATTCCTTCCTCGTCTGCATATATCCATAGACCGGCAATAGTTCAAGCGCTTTATCTACTACAAACTCCAGTGCAGTCTGTTCCTTATTTCTTTCTGCCGTTTCGTAGTAAAAGCCCGGCATATAGCTTTTTACCACGCCCATATACGCCGTTCTCTTTACCTCTCCTGCGATTGCCTCTGTCAGTGTAACATTTTTTTGTCCTATCTGACCTGCGCTGACCCAAAAACACAGGATCAGGCAGACCACTGCAAATCCCTTTTTCTTCATACCTCATTGTATGTCGGCAACTGCTTGTCTATGCCTGTTTCCCGGAAAATGTCATATTCAATCCTTCCGATATCGTATAGCTCAGCCGTTTCATCGCCTCGTCGATATCCTTTGGAGTTACAAAAAACGCATTTAAATGCGGTGATAACAGTTCACGGATCAACTCATACTTTTCCATCTCATCCAAGGTTTCCAGACTTCCTCCAAGACCTTTTAATCTGCTGGATTCTGCCATAGCCGTAATTAAATCGCTCATGGTATCCGTCACAATTGTTGCCGCATCTACCACAGTAGGAATGCCAATCGCAATCACAGGAATTCCCATGCTTTCCTTGTTGATTGCGTGACGATGGTTTCCCACTCCAGAACCCGGATTGATTCCTGTATCCGTAATCTGAATCGTCCGATTCAACCGCTTTGTGCTTCTTGCCGCAAGTGCGTCAACGACAATTACACAATCCGGCTTTGTCTCCTCGACTACGCCCTTTATGATTTCCTCCGATTCCATTCCGGTCTGCGCCATAACTCCAGGTACGATACCGCTGATTTTTCTCATATTCTCATTTCCCAGAGCATACTTTCCAAATTCCTTTATGATATGCCTTGTTATCATAATATTATCCACTACATTTGGACCTAAGGCATCCGGCGTCACCTCCCTGTTCCCAAGTCCCACCACCAGCACCGAGGCTTCCTCCCTCTGCTCCGGCAAAAGCTGGCGGATAACCTTTGCTAACTGCACGGATATTTCCCGGTGATAGTCGTCATCCTCTTCAATCATATTCGGAGCCTCCAATGTTACATACGTTCCCCTAGGCTTCCCCATCGCCTTTGCACCGTTTTCCGTTTCAATAACGACCCTCGTGATGCAGATATCTCCCGGTACATTCTCAGTCTCTAATTTTACCCCTTTTATCTCTACATTATCTTCCTCAAATTTTTCTCTGGCCTCCAACGCCAAATCTGTACGAACCTGATACATAACCTTCTCCTGCCTGTCCATTTGATTATAATAGTTGATTGTAAAATATCATTATTGCGTAATCCTATTTTTTCACAAAAATCGCAAATTATGTATTGACATATGAGATGAGATGAACTATATTATTCTCGTATGTTTACATTAAATCGTCCGTGTCCGTATTTAGTGTAATCAAGATTCAATATACTTAATTTCACATTGGAGGTGTACGGATTGGCTAACATTAAATCTGCTAAGAAAAGAATTCTTGTAACTGAGACAAAAACTGCAAGAAATAAAGCAATCAGATCAAAAGTAAAAACATCGATTAAGAAGGTTTACGCGGCTATCGAAGCAAACGATAAAGCCGCTGCACAGTCTGCTTTAGTTGCTGCAACTGCTGAAATCAATAAGGCAGCTACCAAAGGTGTTTATCACAAGAACAATTCTTCCAGAAAGATTTCCAGATTGACCAAGGCTGTTAATAAGCTTGCTTAATCGGATTTGGAAGAACATAGATTTTATACAGCATTAACCCAAAGAAATCCCCGCCAGTACCGTCATGCTGGCGGGGTTCTTTGTAATTTTTTCATTGAATCTGAATACATTTCTACAAACCTTATAATAGAACGCTGTAAGGCGTCGTAAAGACTTGCTTCTGTTTTCAGGTCAAGCGCACTGGTAGAATCATCAAATATTACCGGCATTCCCCATGCAATAACATCATAAAACCTCGGAATCAGATTCACAAGCGATGTTTTTCCGCATCCTGTCACACCCATAATGGCTACGGTCTCCCCCTGCCGAATCGTTAGATTGATATGCTCTAAAACCATCTGCGCACTGCCCGGATATGCAAAAGAAGCATTCCGAAACTCAATAACGCCGGACTGCTATTTGAGGGCATATTGCATAAGTAAAGATTTCAATTCATTTGCGGCAATACTCAAAGGATATTGTTCATTTTCCACAAAGCATATCTGTCTTGAGGGAATTTCCTCCACTAAAGAAAGCCGATTTACCGCCCCTTTTTCAATGGAATCTCTGGCAAATATCTCCGGCATATAACCAATCCCCAAATCATTTTCTATCATAGGGAGAATCTGGTCTGTTGTAGCCGCCTGCAGCTCAGGATGCAGGATATGACCATGGCTGTGATAAAAATCTTCATAGAATTGATAGGTCATCGTATCTTCCCCAAGGCAAATCAGCGGAAAATCCGCAAGTTCTTTTAATGTAAAGACCCTTTCTTTGAACACAGCATACGAAGGTCCTCCGATCAAAACATCATGAAACCGGAGAATGGAATGAGAAACAAGCGGTTTTTCAATATTTGGCGGAGTCGCTACGACTGCAAAGTCAACTCCCCCGCTTTTGACCGATTCAACCGCCTGCATGGTAAGATGATTTAAAATACGGATGCGAATCCCGGGATAATCCTTCTGAAAGAAACGTAAGACCGGAAGCAGCAGCATACGGAGCGCTGTTTCACTTGCTCCCACTGTTACACACCCATCCTGCATACTGATTGATTCCGCAATTTCATTCTCCGCAATTTGAAACTGCTCTACAGCAGCTTTCACATGGGAATACAGCTTTTTTCCTTCTGGTGTCAAGGATATTCCGCGGTTAGAACGTATAAATAAACTGCACCCGATTTCACCTTCCAAAAGTTTCATGGCACGGGAAATATTCGGTTGATTACTGTGAAGCGCCTTCGATGCCTGAGTTATATTCTTATATTTGGCTACATAATAAAAAATCCGATAGTATTCGTAATTTATATTCATAATTGCCTCACTTGTGATATATCAATTTGATATGTTTGTGATATCATATATACATTTTTCATATCCCATCATTCAGAGTATAATATGAGAAAAGCAAAAAAACAATATGGAAAGGACAATGATGAAATGAATAAAGACTTAACCATAGGGAAACCGGAAGCTGTACTGTGGAAATTCTGCCTTCCGCTTTTTGGAAGCATTATTTTTCAACAGCTATATAATATTGCGGATAGTCTGGTAGCAGGTAAATTTATAGGCGAGAACGCCCTTGCTGCAGTTGGCAACAGTTATGAGATAACACTGATTTTTATTGCATTCGCATTTGGATGCAATATAGGATGCTCCGTAATTGTTTCCCAATTATTTGGAGCAAAAAAATATAAAGATATGAAAACATCCGTATACACAACCATGATTTCAAGCGCTGTTCTATGCGCAGCTCTCATGCTGTTTAGTATCATCTGCTGCAATGGTCTCCTTAGTCTGATACACACTCCGCAAGAAATATTGTCCGATTCTAAATTGTATCTGGATATTTATATCGGCGGACTCCCGTTTCTGTTTTTTTATAACATTTCGACGGGAATTTTCTCGGCGCTCGGCGATTCCAAAACGCCCTTTATCTTTTTGGCAATTTCCTCGACATCAAATATTCTGGTAGATATTTTATTTGTAGCTAGACTTGATATGGGCGTTGCAGGCGTTGCATGGGCAACCTTTTTATGTCAGGGCGTCAGCTGCGTACTGGCAATAATCGCAGTTTTAAAAAGGCTTGCAGGCATCCACACAGACGGAAAGCTCCAAATATATTCCGGCAAAATGTTAAAGCAAATCGCCGTGATAGCAGTCCCTAGTATTTTACAGCAGAGCTTTATTTCTGTGGGAAATATCATAATTCAAAGCGTTATCAACGATTGCGGCGTGGGGGTTACTGCTGGATATTCGGCTGCCGTTAAGCTCAACAACTTGGTAATCACTTCATTTACTACCTTAGCAAATGGAATATCAAATTATACGGCACAAAATATGGGAGCCGGCATATTACACCGGGTAAAAAGCGGTTTTAAGGCAGGCGTAAAAATCGTATGGCTGCTCTGCATCCCAATTGTAATACTATATCTATTTGCTGCAAAAGCGCTTATCACATTTTTTATCAATTCTCCCTCAGATTTAGCGCTGGCATCCGGTATGCAGTTTCTATACGTCGTAGCTCCATTCTACTTTGTCATATCCATAAAGCTGGTTGCCGACAGTATCCTGCGCGGCGCCAGGCTCATGAAAATGTTCATGATTACTACCTTTACAGATTTGATTTTGAGAGTGGCGCTCGCTGAAATACTTGCAAAACAAACAGGCTATATTGGAATATGGTGTGCATGGCCGATTGGCTGGTCAATTGCGATGGTTCTTTCTATTATTTTTTATCACAACGGACCGTGGAACAGAACCGAGGACAATTCCCAATAGCCGTATCCGCCTGCATTTACAATGTTCCCCAGCCGCTTATGCCGCCTTGCTGTACTTCACAATCAACAGCTCCACGGCAAGCTGATCGGCCATTTGTCCCGTCTTGATATCCGTCTCCGCTGCCACGGCGTCTTCCAGCGCTCTCTCCAACTGCTCTATCGTAAATCCTCCTGCCTGCTTAAGATTGCGCCCCACAGCAAAAGACGGAATCCCGGCTTTTTGCGCAATCACAGTCTGATCCAGTCCCTGCATCCGCATGGATTTCACCAGAAACAGAATTTGAAATTGGCGTGCAATCAGAAACAGGATACGCATAGGAGGCTCTTTCAATTCCAGCAAGTCATAATAGAGCAGCAATGCCTGTTTCTGATCCTTTGCGGCAATCGCATTTACCATATCGAAAATCCGGTTATTGATCTGCCCGCTGCAAACGCTTTCCACATCATCCGGATAAATGCCGTCCTTATCCATACAATAACAGAGAAGCTTTTCAAGCTCCTTATCAATATTTTCCATATCACTGCCGGTCATGGACAAAAAAAGCTGCATTGCCTGATTAGTAATCTTTTTGCCCTCCCTGCGGATTCTGCCGGTAATCCAACGAGTCAAAAGCTCCTCTTTCTGCCTGGCGAATTCCACGACGCTTCCGGCGTTCTTCGCAGCCTTATACATTTTCGAACGCTTGTCTACTTCCTCTTCTACAAATACGAAGCAAGTTGTTTCCGGTACAGTCTTTAAATATGCCGCCAGTTCCTCCGCCTGATTCTTAAAAAATCCGCTGTTTTCTATCAGAATCAGCCGCTTTTCAGCAAAAAAAGGAAGAGTTTCCGCCAAATCAATCAATTCCTTCGGATTGATATTCTTTCCTTCATAAGCGGAAAAGTTCATATTGTCCCCTTCTGCCACCAGTGCATGCCTTAGCTTATCCCTATATTGCCGTTTTAAATAATTTTCTTCCCCATACAGCAGATAGACCTGACGTATGTTTCCGTTTTTAATATCATCATCAATCGTTTTCATAGGGTCATTCTACCACAGGATAACGGTGGGCTTCAAGCGGGTTTCGATAGTTTCTGATTTCCATCCCATTTTCCCTTATCACTAAGCTGATTTCCCCTCCCGTCATTGTGTAATGAATATCGCTGCCTGCATCCGACATATGTTCTACCGCCTCCCTGCCGGGATGCCCATAACGGTTCTTTTCTCCACAGGATACAACCGATATTTTCGGTTTCAGATAAGAAAGCCATTCCGGAGAATTCGAGTAGTTAGAACCATGATGCGCCGCCTTATAGAAATCCACCTCCCCTGTCAATTTCTCTTTCAACATTTCTTTTTCCTGTGCAATCCCTGTATCTCCAGTGAACAATGCCTGAAACTTCCCTTCCTCATAGAGCAGAATCATAGAGTTCCCGTTGATATCGTCCGACTGCGCTTGTGCATTCGGAAACAGGCACTTCATTTTTCCTTCCAAGAGATTCAGCACATCTCCTTCCTTCAAATAGATAACGGGAATCTCGTTTTTTTCAGCCAGTCCAAGCAGGCGTTCCAGATTTTCATTTTCCACGCCATATGCGCTAATCACAAGATGTTTTACCGTATATCCCTCTTCCAATAGCTCCAGCAGCCCACTCATATGGTCTGTATCCGCATGTGAAAGAAACCAGTAGTCAATCTCCCCGATCCCATTACATTTCAAATAAGGCTCTATCCGGTAAGCGCCCACCTGAAATACATCACTGCTTCCGCCGTCTAAAAAGAGATTTACGCCTCCCTTTGTCTGGATACAGATACCGTCTCCCTGTCCCACGTCCAGGACATCTATTCTCGTATCCTGTGGCTGACGGAAGGTAAGGAAGAACCATAATGCCGTCACCTTTCCCGCTGCCGCAGCGCATCTTTTCACCCGATTTTGGAAGAATGCAGCGTCTTCCCTACGCTTCTTCCAATATCCGTTTTCTAATACTAAAAACAATACCAACAACACATAATATCCGCAAACCTGCCAGATTTCAGGCTGTCCCACGACCAGATACGCATAAGGAAGCTGCCCCGGCAATTTTCCTGCCGTCTCAATAACGTACAACAGCATATGCGGTAAGAACAGCAAAAGCCTTGCTCCCTTCGCCCAGAAAAGACCCATTACACTTCCAAATATGCCAGATACTACAATCGGAGCCACCAGCGGCAGTACAAAAAGATTTAAAAGCAGGGCATAAATAGGAATTTCATAATAATAACAGACGACAAGCGGCAGTGTCATCAACTGAATCTTCGCATTGACCTGCCATGTCTTCGCGTCTTCCCCCGAAGCAATTACGCCTATTACCGCGGCAACAGAAAACAAAAAACCGCTGTCCCCGATCAAAAACGGATTCTGCCACAGCAGAATAAGTACTGCAAATGCCAGTCCGGTCGCCCTGTCATACGTTCTGCCAAGACATTTGCCTCCCATGCCAAGTGCAAACATCAATAGCGCCCGTATTGCCGAAGCGCTGTTTCCGGTCATACAGACATAGCCTGCCAGAACCAGAACGGACATTGCCGCAGAAAAATAGATACTCCTCTTCCCTTTTCGAAGCAATCCAAATATCCCCATACCAAGCATAGATATATGTAAACCGCTGATTACCAAAATATGTGAAATCCCCGCCTGCCGATACTGCTTTTTTACTTCCGAATCCATGAGGCTTTTCTCCCCCAGAAGCATTACCGCCAAGATTCCCACGTCTTTGGTATGTGCATTGCTTTTCAAACTGTCCTTTAGCCTCTTCCTCAATTGATACAGCGCTTCCCTGACTGCCGCCTTCCTGCCATAGCAGCCGATAACCTCTTTTGTGACAAAGGCATAATCCACCTTTCTTCCATGATAAAACTGTTCTTCTTCATATCCGCCTTCATTTACGGCATGGCGGAATCTTTGTATTGTCCCATTTAACACAAGGGTTGTTCCGATGGAATATTCATCGGTAGACAGATGTACCAGAACTTGATTTGTCTGATACCTATGATTCGAAATCTGTAAGATGACATCTTTCAGATAGATATGATACTCATCATTCTTTGCTTCTTTTTTGCAGACAACGCCCTGAACGGATGCTTCTGCTTCCTCTTTTAGTTTCGGCAGATATGCCTCCCGGTACTCCTGCTGCCTCCCTGCGTGAATGCTGCCGGACACAAATGCCAAAATCCAAGCCATACTCCAGAAAATAAGAAACACTTTCAGGCTTATTCCTTTCCACTGTCCTCCTCTTCTTTGGGCTTCACGCTTTTTCTTTCTTTGGATTCTCCACCCGTCTGCCTGCCATATTCCTAACAGAAACAGCAGACAGACCGGAAGATACCACCGCCGGGATAACCCCCATAAAGTACCGAGAACAAAACACACTGCCGTCCAGACAAACGGTCTTTTACTCAAACGGTTCTTCACTCTCCTTTATCTCTGTACCTATCGTCTCTCCGCTCACTACATAATCCAGATTCCGCTCATATAGAGTATCCAGCGCAAATGTATCCCGATAGATACCCGCTGTATTTCCGTTAACGGATATCTGAACTCTGGCAACTCCCGGAATCTCAGAAAGAGAATCTACGATAGAATAAATGACAATCGGCTCCTGCACCTCATAGACCTGATTCAGAAATCCTTCATCCAGATTCACATAGCAGGTTCCATTTGTCGTAGCAACACTTACTAATTTCGTTCCGCTTGGAATCGCCGCTATCATGCCCTCTTCATGCGGTCCTTCCAAAAGATGCTCCATTACCAGCTTCTCCATAGAAATATTACTGATATAGGACACCTCTTCCGTCGTCATGACCAGCCCATCTCCCGTAGAATTTGAAAAATACAGATTGATAGACGCCGTCTGTATGGAATTAATCTGCTCGCCCGGATTTTCAACAAAGCTTTCATTTGTCATAAGCCCCACGACATTCCCTCTCTGGTCGGTAAGCGGCGTATCTCCTATATAGAAGGAAACACAGGTCACTCTCGGAATCTGCACCATTGTACGTACAATTGCAGCGCGGCACAGCACTTCCTCCGCCACTCCCATCGTCGCATACGCCTCATTAAAATAGAGTGACAACTGGTTCCCGTCATAATTATAACTGACCACCCTCACATGCTGAGGCAGCGGTTTTTGGTATTCTACGCTCTCTGCATCTATATGAATCAGCTCAATAAACTCAATAATCAAATCTTCTGTATCCAGACTCTCCGGCGTATAATTTTCTTCTATAATCTTGGTTTTTTCTTTATTAAGATAATAAGCATGATACCGGCTCTCCTCCTCCGTGGAAAACAGACAGCCCGACAGCCCGACCAAAAAAAGTGCAGCCATAATTACCAGTAAAAATCTTTTCATTTCCTGCACCTCCTATGCGATATAGTTCAAAGGAATCCTTACCGTAAACATGGTTCCCTCCCCTTCCGTACTGAACACTTTGATTGCTCCGCGGTGCATCAAAATTGCATTTCTGGTAATCGCAAGACCAAGCCCGGTCCCTCCGATTTCTCTCGAATGAGACTTGTCCACACGATAAAAACGCTCGTAAATATGTTCCAGCGAATCTTTAGGGATACCGATTCCTGAATCATCCACTTTCACATAGAAATACTGATGATCTGCATTCAAGGACACATGTACCCATCCCTCTTCTTTATTATATTTGATACCGTTTTCAATCAGATTCGTAATCGCAAGCGTCAGCTTCACCTCGTCAATCTCCGCCGTTACCGGACGAAAGCTCTCCAAGACCAGTTCCACATGCTGTTTTTCTGCAATCGGGCGCAGACGTTTCAATATCTGCTCCACCATTTCATTGATATTTACGGAGGTAATATTTAAATCTGATGCAGACTTGTCCATTTTCACCAGAGACAGCAAATCATTGATGATTTTGTTCTCCCGTTCAATCTCGTTTCCAATGTCCTGCATAAAATCCCGGTAAAGCTCTACCGGAACGTTGTCCTGTCCATTCAGGGAGTCTGCAAGGACTTTCATGGAGGTCAAAGGCGTCTTTAGCTCATGAGACACATTTGAAACGAATTCCTGTCTGGAATCATCCAGCATTTTCATACGGCTATAGAGTTTATTAAATTTCTCCGACACCTGCATGGTCTCAGTGTATTCATCTATCATTAAAGTTCCGTCACTGTCTCCATAGCCGGTCTGAATCTCTTCAATACACTTTGACATCCGCTTCAATGGTCTTGTAATCCGAACAGACAGCCATACTACTATTGCGAACAATGCTACTGCCATCACTACTTGGAAAATCAATGCGCGATTTCGTAGATATTCTACATTTGCCTCTATATAATCTGTCGACACACTGATAAGAATAACGCCGATTACCTCCTGCTGCTCAGGTTCCGCATCGGTATAAACTAACGGGACAAGCGTCTCAATGTAACGGTTTCTGGCATCATAGTTAGAAATTTCCCGTCCTTTTCCGGAAAAACTCTTTACCACTTCTTCCGAAATGATAATTTTATTCGTATCTAAATCGTAGGTATCCTTGATGATACGGAAAGTGGAATCAATAATCATCACTCTTCCGTCATATATCTGTGAGAGCTGTTCCAATTGTGCGGTAATTGCCTCCGACGAGGTATCATAGACATACCCCGTATCCACAATCTGATTTGCCAGAATCTTTCCCTGACTGAGAATATCAATATTTCTTACAGATACGGCTCTTTTCTCATAAGCCTGCAGAATTCCTATCCGAATCACATGCCCGGATACGATTCCGACCATCATACAGATGAGAATCAGCCGAAATTTCAGACTTCTTACAAAATCACGTATTTTTCGTTTCTTCATGCCACTGTCCCTTTATTCGTCAACTATGCCGATAGAAATAGCCGACCCCCCATTTCGTGTGTACATATTTCGGCTCGCTTGGATTTGGCTCGATCTTTTCCCTCAGTCTCCGCACATGCACATCCACAGTTCTGACATCCCCCGGATACTCATAGCCCCAGACCAGATTCAAAAGATTCTCTCTGCCATATACTTTATTCGGATTCAGCACTAACAGCTCCAACAAATCAAATTCTTTAGCAGTCAGATTGATTTCTTTGCCCGATACATACAGCCTTCTGCTCTCACAATCCAGCCTTAGGTCTCCGCTCTCTATCAGCTTAGAGTTATCCTGCTTCGTCTCGCTCTGGCTGGTGCGGCGCATAATCGCCTTAATTCTCGCCTTTACCTCCAAGATATTAAATGGCTTTGTGATATAGTCGTCCGCTCCATATTCCAGTCCCAGTATCTTATCCATATCATCGCCCTTGGCAGTCAGCATAACAATCGGCACATTGGAAAAATCCCTGATATGCTGGCATACTTCAAAACCATCCATCTTCGGAAGCATGATATCCAGCAAAATCATGTCAAATTTATTCTCGGTCGCAAGCTTTAGCGCCTCTTCTCCGTCATAGGCACAGGTCACTTCCATTCCGTCCTGCTCCAGACTGAAACGGATTCCCTTCACGATTAATTTTTCATCATCTACTACAAGAACTTTCTTAGCCATTTTCCACCTCAGTTAACCGTAATGCTGTCTTTGATTTTCTCAAAAATTCCCTCTTTGATTCCCGCTATTTTCATAATATCCCTGACATCGGCGAAACAGCCGTGTTCCATTCGGTATGCCAGAATACTCTCTGCTTTGGAACTTCCAATGCCCGGAACCGTCATAAGCTCTTCCTTCGTTGCCGTATTCAGATTGACCCTGCCGCCGCTTCCAATGCCGGAAGCATTTTCGTATGCCGCTGTTTCTTCTCCTGCCGCTGGTTCTGACGCAAACTCTTCCACCGTCGGGATACGAATCTGCTCAGCGTCTTGAATCCGCCCCGCTAAATTCACGGCTTCCTTTGCCGCTGTCTCGTCAAACCCGCCTGCCGCCTTAAGGGCGTCGCAGATTCTTGCATCCGCAGGAAGTGTGTATACCCCCGGATTTACTACCGCTCCGCACACATACACACAACAGAAAGCCGGCTCTCTCGATTCGTCCGGCGTTACTGCTTCCGTCTCCTCCGAAGCCTCCTGTATCTGCTCCAGATAGACAGTTTCCTCTCTTGCACAGGCAGAAAAACCCACTGCCAGTACCAGTATCCCATAAAACATACTGATGATTTTCTTCTTCATAGACATTCTCCTTATCTGTATAAGGAGTTCCTGATGCCTGATTACTCTTATTCTAACGAAAATTCTTCACTATTACAAGTAGAAATTTCATAAAACCACCGAAACTATGAAATAAACTGACTAAAAGCCTTTTCCAGCTTCTCTAGCATTTCATCCACATGCTCTTTTTCAATCACAAGCGGCGGAACGAAACGGATGACATCGCTCCCAGCGGAAATCACCAGCAAGCCCTCCTCCAATGCTTTTAACACAATCTCTCCGATTGGCATTGTACTCACCAGACCCTGAAGAAGACCCATACCCCTGCGTGCCGTCAGGAAATCATATTTCTCTACCAGCGCATCTAATTTTTCCTCCAGATAAGCGCCGATTTTCTGCACATGTGCAGCTATATTTTCCCGTTCCATCATCTCAATCACTTTATCTACGGCAGCCCCCGCCAATGGATTTCCTCCGTAAGTGGTTCCGTGATCTCCCGGCGCCAACGACTTTTCCGCCACTGTCTCTGTCATTGCAAATGCACCTACCGGAACGCCGCAGCCAAGCGCCTTCGCACTCGTCATAATATCCGGCTTCACACCGTATTTCTGCCATGCGAACATGTAGCCGGTTCTTGCCATCCCGCACTGAATTTCATCTAAAATCAATAAGATATCGTTTTCGTCACAGAGTCTGCGCACACCCTCCATAAATTCTGGCGCTGCAGGATAGATTCCTCCTTCGCCCTGTACCGTTTCAAACAGGATTGCACAGGTCTTTTCGGTAATCTGCGCCTTTACGCTATCCAAATTATTGTATTCTGCAAATTTCACCCCCGGCATCAACGGCTCAAACGGCTCCTGATAATGCGCATTTCCGGTTACGGAAAGCGCCCCGATTGTTCTCCCGTGGAAGGAATGCTGCATCGCAATGATTTCATGTCCCGCATGACCGTCTCTGGTATATGCATACTTCTTTGCCGCCTTGATGGCGCCTTCGATTGCTTCCGTACCGCTGTTGGTGAAAAATACCCGATCCATTCCGGAAATTTTTAAAAACCGCTGTGCCGCATTCCCTATCGGCACGTTATAATATAGATTCGAGGTGTGGATCAGCTTATCCGCCTGTGCTTTTAGCGCGTTCAGATATTCCTCATTCCCGTAGCCAAACGCATTGACCGCAATTCCGGCGGCAAAATCCAGATATTTTTTTCCGTCCGTATCATACAGATATACGCCCTCACCCTTTTCCAGTACAACCGGGAAACGGTTATACGTATGTAAAAGTGTATTCTCTGCACCATTCATATAGTCTTGTTTATTCATGATAGAATTTCATCTCCTTATCTCCTAAAATAGCCGTTCCGATTCCTTTGTTCGTAAAGATTTCCAAAAGCAGGCAGTGCGCGATCCGTCCGTCTAAGATATGGACTCTTGAAACGCCGTTTTCAATCGCATCAATGCAGTTATTCAGCTTCGGCAGCATCCCTCCGCCAATATAGCCGTCCCCGATCAGCTTCTTCGCATCCTTCACCATGAGCTCGGATATCAGCGTGCTCTTATCCTCCGGATCCTTATAAACTCCTTCAATATCTGTCAAAAATGCCAGCTTCTCCGCAGATACTGCTCTTGCAATTGCACACGCCGCATCATCCGCATTGATATTATAGGTATTGAACGCATCATCCAGACCGATCGGACATACAATCGGAAGAAAATCCTTTTCTAATAAATCATACAAAATCTTTGGATTTACCTCTTTGATTTCCCCCACATATCCGATGTCTTCTCCGTTTGACAGCTTTTTATCCACCTTTAGCATCCCGCCGTCTTTTCCGCTGATTCCGATTGCGTTAACGCCGAGCTCTTCGACCATCTGGACCAGCGATTTATTCACCTTGCCAAGTACCATCTCCGCAACTTCCATCGTTGCAGCATCGGTCTTGCGAAGACCGTTGACAAATTCCGTCTCCATGCCAACCTTATCTATCCATTTGCTGATTTCCTTGCCGCCGCCATGCACGATAATCGGTTTGAAACCAACCAGCTTTAACAGGGTCACATCTTGAATGACGCTCTTTTTCAGCTCTTCATCCACCATAGCGCTTCCGCCGTATTTTACAACGATAATCTTCCGGTTGAACCGTTGAATATAAGGTAATGCCTCAATCAGGACCTCTGCTTTTTCCAAAATCTCTTTCATATATTTTTCTTCCATTTTCTTTGCCCTTCCCTTTCTTTTTTATCATCTCATGTGCTCATGCTTTGCATATGGCGCTGCGCATGGCAGACAATGCCCATTCGGGCGGTATAATATCTACCGCCCCTATATCATGCCGCCTAAGAGCGGTAATCCGCATTGATTTTCACATAATCAAAAGTCAAATCGCAGCCCCATGCCGTCGCCTGCGCCTCTCCCTGCTTCATATCGGCAATCACTGTTACCTCTTTTTCAGAAAGCACCTTTGTCGCTTCCTCTTCATCGTAAGCTACTGCCGCTCCGTTCTCAATCACCTGTATCTTGCCCGCAGCGCTCTCAAAAAACAAATCCACCTTTTCAGGGTCAAACTGAACGCCGGAATAGCCCAGTGCACAGATAAATCTTCCGCAATTCGCATCATGCCCGAAAATTGCCGCCTTGCTCAGATTCGAGGAAATGACAGACTTACTTAATGTAACCGCCTGTTCCTTATTGAAAGCATGAATCACCTTCGCCTCAAAAAGCGCGGTTGCACCTTCGCCGTCTGCCGCCATCATTTTTGCAAGACTCTCATTTACAAGATTCAAAGCCTTTTTGAAATTCTCATAATCTGCATTCTTCTCCGTCAACTCTGCATTGCCGGCAAGGCCGTTCGCAAGCACAAGGCAGGTGTCATTCGTCGAGGTGTCACCGTCTACAGATACCATATTGTAGGTATTTTTCACATCATCGCTTAAAGCTTCCTGCAGCAGCTCCTTCGAAATATTCAAATCTGTCGTCACAAAGCTTAACATGGTGCACATATTCGGATGAATCATTCCAGAACCCTTGCACATACCGCCGACCGTCACTACTTTGCCGTCCGCTTCAAACTGTACTGCGGCTTCCTTCTCATGAGTATCCGTTGTCATAATTGCAAGCGCAGCTTCATGCCCGCTTGCCAAATCATCCTTTAATTTCCCGCTCAACACCTCCACACCCGCACAAATGCGGTCGATTGGAATCTGCATACCGATTACCCCCGTTGAAGCGACCAGCACAGCGTCCGCAGGAATCTGCAAAATTTCTGCCGCTCTTTTTGCGGTTTCCTTACAATAGCCTAGTCCCTCTGTTCCGGTACATGCATTGGCAATCCCCGCATTGATGACAACAGCCTGCGCATACTCGCTCTCTGCAACAATCTGCTTATCCCACAGCACCGGAGCGGCCTTCACCACATTTGTCGTAAAAGTTCCTGCCGTCTTGCAAGGCGCTTCACTATAAATCATCGCCATATCCGTTCTGTCTTTGTATTTAATTCCCGCCGCTGTGGCAGAAGCCTGAAATCCTTTTGCCGCGGTCACTCCGCCTTCTATTTTCTTCATATCCGCATCCTCGCTTTCTCATATATTAAATTCGGTGATATTTTCTTCATTTAACGTAAAATCATAGTAATTCAGATCATCCCGGAACGTCCAGCCCATTCCCTTCCAGAACTTATTCCCGACTTCATTGCTGGTAAATGCAATCAGAGAAACCTTGCTGATCTGCTCCTTCTTCAAAGCCTCTACCGCTACCGCTGCCATCGCTCTGCCAATTCCATGCTTACGGTAATTTTCATGCACGCACACATGATAAAAGCAGCCTCGTCTCCCGTCATGTCCGCAGAGAATCGTCCCAATAATTTTTCCCGCATCCTCTGCCACAACGCAGGTCGTCGGATTCCGCCGGATAAAACGCGCTATGCCTTCCTTGGAATCGTCCACGCTCCGAATTCCAAATCCATGAATAGACATCCAAAGCGCATGAACCCCCTCATAATCATCTGTTTTCATTTCACGTATCTGATATGTATTCTTTTCCATTTCATTCTTTCCCTTTCTTGCGGTTCGGGTGTAAAAAACGCCTTCGGCGCTGTGCTCTATGCCAGACATTGATATTGCAAACCAGCTTGCATATCAATGTCTGGCATAGAACGGGTTCACTGCACCCTTTTTACACCCGAATCTTCCTATGGAAACATCGGTACAAGTTCCAATCCCTCTGTTTCCGGCAGCCCAAACATCAGGTTCATATTCTGAACTGCCTGACCTGCCGCTCCTTTTACAACGTTATCCAACGCTCCCATCATAATGATGCGGTGGTTTCTCTCGTCAACAACAAAGTTCACATCCACATAGTTGCTGCCCTCTACCCATTTTGTCTCCGGGCAGACGCCGTCCTCCAGCACACGGATGAACTTCTCCTTTTTATAATACTTCTCATATACACTGCGGATTTCCTCCTTAGTCGGATAGGTTCCGTCTGCCCGCTTCACCAACGACGCATATTCCGTCGCAAGAATCCCCCGGTTCATCGGCGCAAGATGCGGAGTAAAAGTAACTGTAATGTTCCTTCCTGCCGCATATCCTAACTGCTCCTCGATTTCCGGCGTATGTCTATGGCTTGCCACTCCGTAAGCCTTCATATTCTCATTCACTTCACAATATAGATTCGGAACCTTCGCACCTCTTCCTGCTCCGGAAGTACCGCTCTTTGCATCTATAATCAGAGTATCCACATCAATCAGCCCTTCCTTTACCAGCGGATACGCTGTCAAGATTGAACAGGTCGTATAACAGCCCGGATTCGCAATCAGTCTGGTCTGCTCCGTCACCTTATCCCGGTTCAGTTCGCACAAGCCATAGACTGCTTCTTCAATAAACTGCGGACTCTTGTGCTCAATCTTATACCATTCTTCATAGATAGCAACATCCTTGATACGGTAATCCGCACTCAGGTCAATGACCTTTACCTGCCGTAAAATATCCTCTGTCAAAAGAGAAGCCAGATATCCCTGCGGCGTTGCCGTAAAAATTACATCCACTTCCTTCGCAAGCTGTTCCATGTTATCATCCATACACTTCTCGTCTACCAGCTCAAACATATTCTGGTAAACCTGTGCATACTTCTTATCAATGTAGCTTTTTGAACCGTACCACTTGATTTCTACGTCTTTATGTCCTAATAGAATGCGGACAAGTTCTCCTCCCGCATATCCGGTTGCTCCGATTATTCCTGCTTTAATCATTTTGCCTCCTTCTGGCATGTCTTTCATGCCATCTTGGTAGATTTGGAAGTTTTATTTCCAAACTCTCATCTTCTTTCCTAATTCATTTTCCCTATCCACTATAGCCCAAAATCCGTACTATTTCCACTAAAATCCGCAGATAAAATCAATTCGGCTATCTTGCTTCGCATAATTATACACATGTTTATACATTTATGCAAGCCCTGTTTTCTATTTTCCGATGAATCCTCTATATTTTCTTTTTTATAATTCTTTATTACAAATAAAATTTTCCGGCTTTCTGTATGCTTTGCATATTCTGGTGCATTTTTATTTAATTTTTGTGTATATTTTTTCACTTGCGTTTCCAATCCATTTGTTGTATATTAGAGTAAGCAAGCCGTTCGGCTAATATACGAAGAAAAGAAAGGACATTTACCATGAAAGAAAAAGTTGTTTTAGCTTACTCCGGCGGTCTGGACACTACCGCTATCATCCCTTGGTTAAAAGAAAATTATGACTATGAGGTTATCTGCTGCTGTATCGACTGCGGACAGGAAGAAGAGCTTGACGGATTAGAAGAAAGAGCAAAATTATCCGGTGCAAGCAAATTATATATCGAAGATATCGTAGACGAATTCTGCGATGACTATATCGTACCTTGCGTACAGGCGGGCGCTGTGTACGAGAACAAATATTTACTCGGAACCTCTATGGCTCGTCCGGGCATTGCAAAGAGATTGGTTGAAATAGCAAGAAAAGAAAGCGCTACCGCTATCTGCCACGGCGCTACCGGAAAGGGAAATGACCAGATTCGTTTCGAGCTTGGAATCAAAGCGCTGGCTCCGGATCTAAAGATTATTGCTGCATGGCGTGACGACAAATGGAACATGGATTCCCGTGAAGCAGAAATAGAATACTGTAAGGCTCACGGTATCAATCTTCCGTTCTCTGCCGACCAGAGCTACAGCCGCGACCGTAACTTATGGCACATCAGCCATGAAGGACTTGAATTAGAAGATCCGGCAAATGAGCCGAATTATGAGCATTTATTAGTCCTTGGCGTATCCCCTGAAAAAGCGCCGGAAGAAGGCGAATATGTCACCATGACATTTGAAAAAGGTATCCCGACTTCTGTGAACGGCAAGGAAATGAAAGTATCCGATATCATACGCGAATTAAACCGTTTAGGCGGCAAACATGGCATCGGTATCGTTGACATCGTTGAGAACCGTGTAGTTGGTATGAAGTCCCGCGGCGTTTACGAGACGCCGGGCGGAACGATTCTTATGGAAGCTCATGCACAGTTAGAGGAACTCGTACTTGACCGTGCGACGATGGATGTGAAAAAAGATATGGGCAATAAGCTGGCCCAGATTGTCTACGAAGGAAAGTGGTTCACTCCTCTTCGCGAAGCGGTACAGGCATTTGTAGAATCCACACAGCAGTATGTGACAGGAGAGGTGAAATTCAAATTATACAAAGGCAACATCATCAAAGCCGGAACGACTTCTCCGTACTCTTTATACAGCGAGAGCCTTGCAAGCTTTACCACCGGTGATTTGTATGACCACCACGATGCAGAAGGCTTTATTACCTTATTCGGACTTCCGTTAAAGGTTCGCGCAATGAAGATGCAGGAATTAGAGAAAAACAAATAATTCCAATGAAATAGCAAAACCGGAGGGCAGACGCCTTCCGGTTTTCTCAATTATATGCAAAATCATCATCTCTCACCACCTATAATCTTTCGGATAATCCCTATCCCCTCCTTCATCCCCTTTTCGTCCAGACATCCAAATCCCATCAACAGCGTCGGAATCTCTGCCGCATCTGACATATGAGGAAGACGATAATCCGAGAGCCCGAACAGCTTTACGCCCCGCTTCCCTGCTTCTTGGCAAAGCTCAGCTTCCGTCAACTCCATATCCAATTCTGCCAGCATATGCAGTCCGGCATTTTCACCGTAAATCCTTTTTATCCAATGTTCCTTTTTCAGCAAAGAAAGAAGCTCGTCCTGCTTCCCCTTATAAATATTCTTCATCCGGTTCAAATGCCGCTCAAAGCTGCCGTCTGCCAGAAAACGATACAACAGCTCTTGTTGAGTTCTGGGCACTGTCGTAGAATAAAATCCGCAATTTTTATCGTATTGGTCTAACAGCTTCTTGGGAAGCACCATATAGCTCACACGCAAAGACGGCGCAATGCTTTTGGAAAATGTTCCGATATAAATCACTTTCCCTTCCCTGTCCGTTCCCTGCAGGGACGGAATCGGCCTGCCCTTATACCGGAATTCACTATCGTGATCATCCTCGACAATATAGCGGTTCCCTGCCTCGGACGCCCATTTCAACAGCTCCAGACGCCGTTTCATCGGCATTACGGTTCCCAAAGGAAACTGATGGGACGGCATCACATATGCAATATCTGCTTCCAATTCCCGCAGCTTTTGCGTCATCATACCGTTTTCATCCATATCTACCGCAGATACCTGATATTTCATATTGATAAACGCTCTCGCTGCCTGAATATAGGTATACCTTTCCATTGCCACCACTTGCCTGCTTTCCAGCAATTGAGACAACAGCAAGAGTAAATATTCATTCCCCGCTCCAAGAATAATCTGCTCGGTATCACAATTTACGCCTCTTGCCCTATGCAGATAATTTGCGATTGCACTCCGCAGCAGTTCATCCCCCTTGGAATCTCCCGCAAAAAAATATTTCTCATTATCCTCCATGCAGATACTTCTCCTAAGTTTCTGCCAAATATGGAACGGAAAATGTTCTCTGTCAACTCCAAATGGAGAAAATACGATTTTATATTTTGCCAGAGCTTCTTTCCTTGGAATCTCCTGAGTTTCCTTCTTGGGCTCTGCTTTCCACTGATATAGTTCACTGACGTCGCACGCAAAGTATCCGGCACAGGGCTTTGGCTGTAAATACCCCTCTGCCACAAGCTGGTCATAAGCAAGTTCTACGGTACTCCGGCTGATCTGCAGACTTTTCGCCATAAAACGAGTAGACGGTAATTTTTCCCCGGGGGAAATCTTACCGTCTGCTATCTCCTTGCAGATATACTCATAAATCTGCTCATATAAAGCCTTCCCAGAATGATAATCCAAATCAATCAACAATTCTTTCACGACTTCACCGCCACTATTTTTTCTTTTTTAGCTCTTTGATAATTTCGTCCTTCAACTCCAATGCCTTATCCTTCATCTTACGGCTTGCAACAGAAGAAGTAATTACATTTGCCAATGTTTTAGAAGCCACGTCATATTTCTTAAAATGGTAAGACATAACTGCTAAAAGATAATCCATTGTGACCTGATCCATACCGCAGATCGGAAACATCTCCGAACTGACAGCCGCCAGCATTCCATCATACGCCTGCTGATAAAAGGTCTCTTCCTCTTCCTTGCACGCTGCAATCTGCTCTGTCTGTTCCGGATGCTCCTGCTCTAACTGTTCAATTTTCGTACGCAATAGCCAAGAAAGAATCAGACAGTTATATGCCTTTTCACTGTTTCTTGCCCTCTTTACTACAGCATTGAGCAGAGCCAGCTTATGCATGTCAATTGCCTGGTCATAATCATACGTTGCAGGTAAATCCAAACTCCCTGCCTCAAATGAACTGCACACCTGCTCCCGAATCAGCCTGATCTGCCCCGACGTAATATGTTCAAAGTAACGGTTCAATGAGGTATAGCCGCAATGAGGACAGGAAGACACACCATATTTCAGAGTGTCAACGTACTGGTGACGCGGTCTTAAATCCATATCCGGCTCCATTCTCCTCACCCGTCCCGCCTTTACTGCCTTTGTAGAAAAAGTCCGGTCGCAAACGACACAGCGAATGGATTTGTTTAATAGAAACTGCTCCTCCGGTGGAATCTCAACTGCCTTCTCTTCAGTCTCAATTTCCGTTTTTTCAGGTTCCTCTTTTACCGATTCCTTCTTCCCTGCAAACAAATCCACATCTTCCGTTTTCTGGAATCCAAATTTCTCAAGACCTGCAAATAAATTCATATCTCTTTTTCCTTTCTCTACTGCATCGACGGCAGCTTATAAGAGCTCTTTAATGAAACAATACGGTTAAATACCAGTGCATCCCCACTTGAATCCTTCGCATCCACACAGAAATATCCCTGCCTTACAAACTGAAAGCTCTCATATGCCTGCGCTCCCTCTAAAGACGGCTCCACATAGCAGTTCTTCAAAACCGTCAGGGAATTCGGATTCAGATTCAGACTTCCATCCTCGTTATATACGCCCAGTTCTTCATCTACAATATTCTCATATAACCGGACTTCTGCCTTCTTTGCATACTGCGCAGATACCCAGTGGATCGTACCCTTTACCTTCCTTCCGTCCGGACTATTTCCGCCCTTAGATGCAGGGTCGTAAGTACAATGGATTTCAACTACCTTCCCGTTTTCATCCTTGATAAAACTCTCGCATTTTACAAAATAGGCATGCATCAGACGGACTTCATTTCCCGGAAACATACGGAAATATTTCTTCGGCGGCTCTTCCATAAAGTCCTCTCTGTCTATATAGAGTTCTCTCGTAAATGGAATCTCTCTTGTTCCAAGTTCCTCATTCTCCATATTATTAGTAACCGTAAAGTATTCCACCTGAGCTTCAGGATAATTATCAATTACTACCTTAATCGGATCCAGAACCGCCATTACTCTGGAGCGTTTCAGCTTCAAATCCTCCCGGATGCAGTATTCCAGCATCGCATAATCTACGGAACTGTTGCTCTTGGAAATCCCGCAGAGCTCTACGAACATCTTGATGGACTCCGGCGTAAATCCTCTTCTGCGGAGCGCTGCAATCGATACCAGTCTCGGATCATCCCATCCGTCTACAATCCCCTCCTCCACAAGCTTCTTGATATAACGCTTTCCAGTCACAACATTGGTCAGGTATAATTTCGCAAATTCAATCTGCTTCGGCGGATTCTCATACTCCAATTCCCGCACGACCCAGTCATACAACGGGCGGTGATCCTCAAATTCCAGCGTACAGATAGAATGTGTAATTCCCTCTATCGCGTCCTCAATCGGATGTGCAAAATCGTACATTGGGTAAATGCACCACTTGTCGCCTGTATTCTGATGATTCAGATGCGCCACACGGTAAATGACCGGATCACGCATGTTAATATTCGGAGACGCCATATCGATTTTGGCACGAAGCACCAGTTCTCCGTCCTTGTATTTGCCTTCCTTCATCTCCTGAAACAGCCTTAAGTTCTCTTCCACGCTGCGGTCTCTGGATGGATCGTCTTTTCCCGGTTCCGTCAAGGTTCCGCGGTACTCCCTCATCTGCTCTGCCGGAAGCTCTGAGACATATGCCTTTCCTTTCTGAATCAGCTTCACCGCAGCCTCGTACATCTGCTCAAAATAATCGGATGCAAAAAAGAGACGGTCTCCCCAGTCTGCACCCAGCCACTTGATATCCTCCTTGATCGATTCCACGAACTCGGCGCGCTCCTTGGTCGGATTCGTATCATCAAAACGCATATTAAACAACCCGCCATATTGCTGTGCCAGTCCATAATTCAACAATATAGATTTAGCGTGTCCAATATGCAGATATCCGTTCGGTTCCGGCGGAAATCTGGTATGAACCGTCTTACAATGTCCTTCTGCCAAATCTTTATCAATTATCTGCTCAATAAAATTCCTAGAGACAGCTTCATTCTCCATCATGTCTTCCTCCTAGTAAATGACTCTTCTAAACGGCGCAAACGCCCAAAGCATACGCTTATTTACTAGTATAAAGCAGAATGGTCGTTTTTGGCAATACCCATATGACAGAAAATTTAAACCTAGTGATTCTTTCTATGCGTATGCGTAAACAAATGATCCTGACAGTACTCATAGTTTCCTTCACATTTCGAACAGAAACGGAATTCCAGACTTGGATCGTCTAATTCCGTCCTTCCACAGATAGCACATTTATGCTTCGTAATGCCAGACCCTGCCCTCGGCTCCCGCATCTGAGCCTTAAATACCCGCTTCCGGTGTATCTCTTTCGGAGAAACACGATGGTAATTCCTCGTGGAGAAGAAGAAAATCAAAAAATTCATCAGCGACATAATAATTGCCACTCTTCCTGCCCAGTCCGCCATTATCAGATTAAATACTGTAATAATCGCATAAACATACGCCATCCACTTCATCTTAATCGGAAGAATGAACATCAACAGAACTTCCATATCCGGATACATGGTCGCAAATGCCAGGAAAATGGACATGTTGATGTAATTAGTGGAAAATCCGTAACTCAAAATCAGCGACAAATTTCCCATAGCCGTCCAGCCATAGACTGCGGCATAAATAAAATAGAGAATAAATGCTCCAAGCACGGTAAAGAGCATCCCTCCGAAAATATATACATTAAACCGGAAGGTTCCCCATGTGCGCTCCAGAACAGTGCCGAGCTGATAGTAGAAAAGAGCCATAATCAGCAGGAACAGTATATTGGATTCCGTCGGCATCAAAATCCAAGTAATGAGCCGCCATACCTGACCATGCAGGATGTGATACGGGCTTAAGCTCAGATAACCTAAGAGTCCCGGATTCATTAACCCAATTGCAAATCCAATGACATATGCGCCTATCAGAAATACAATCAGATTCGAAATTGCAAATTTACCCATTCTACGTTCTAATTTATTCAGCCAGTTCATATATTTACCTCGGTTTCTTCTTTTCATGAAAGACAAGCGTTTAATTAGGAAATATCAAATTTATTTGCCGTTTGCCATAGTCTTATCATACCGATTCTTATTTTCCTTGTCAACGAGGCCGGAAGGATTTTACAAATTCTTTAGATTTTTCTAATTGTTTTTTGTCACATCATGTCGTATAATGTCTTTGTTTTGGACGAAGTAAGGCGTTACTTATAAATATGAAAGAACTTTGCGGCTCCTGAGCCGTAAATAATAACAGAACCTTTTTTCTGGAGGGAATTTTAATGAACAATATAGATTTGCACAAACTTGGAATTGATATCGGTTCAACCACTGTTAAGATCGCAATCTTAAATGAGGAAAATGAACTGCTCTTTTCCGACTATGAAAGGCATTTCGCGAACATACGGGAGACTTTAAGCAACCTGCTACAAAAAGCATTCGATAAGCTGGGCAACAGAAAGATCGCCCCCATGATTACCGGCTCCGGCGGCCTGACGCTTGCAAAGCATTTAGGCGTTCCGTTCGTGCAGGAGGTTATTTCCGTTTCCACCGCACTGCAGGACTATGCGCCGCAGACCGACGTCGCCATCGAGCTTGGCGGCGAGGACGCAAAAATTATTTATTTTGAAGGCGGAAACGTAGAGCAGCGTATGAACGGCATCTGCGCAGGCGGTACGGGCTCTTTTATTGACCAGATGGCTTCTTTGATCCAGACAGACGCCTCCGGTCTGAATGAATATGCCAAAAATTATCAGGCGATTTACCCGATTGCCGCGCGCTGCGGCGTATTTGCCAAGACGGATATCCAGCCCTTAATCAATGAGGGCGCAACCAGAGAGGACTTGTCCGCTTCTATTTTTCAAGCGGTAGTCAACCAGACTATCAGCGGGCTTGCCTGCGGTAAGCCTATCCGAGGACATGTAGCGTTCCTAGGCGGTCCTTTGCACTTTTTATCTGAACTAAAGGCTGCATTTATCCGCACCTTAAAGCTGAACGACGAACATATTATCGCCCCGGAGCATTCCCACCTTTTTGCGGCAATCGGTTCCGCTTTGAACTACAAAGAGGATGTTACCACCACTTTAGAGGAATTGCTGCAAAAGCTCTCCTCCGAAATTCATATGGAATTCGAAGTTGAGCGAATGGAGCCTTTGTTTGCTACTGAAGCAGACTATGAGGCGTTTACCAATCGTCATAAAGGACACAACGTAAAGACCGGAGACCTCTCTGTCTATGAAGGCAACTGCTATCTGGGAATCGACGCCGGTTCCACCACTACTAAGGTTGCATTGGTCGGTGAAGACGGTTCCCTGCTTTATTCCTTCTACAGCAATAACAACGGAAGCCCTCTTGCTACCGCTATCCGCTCTGTCAAGGAAATCTATTCCCTGCTGCCGGATAAGGCGACAATCGTGCACTCCTGCTCTACCGGATACGGGGAAGCGCTGCTGAAAGCCGCTTTTCTATTGGATGAAGGTGAAGTTGAGACTGTAGCGCACTACTATGCCGCAGCATTCTTCAACCCGGATGTGGATTGTATCTTAGACATCGGCGGACAGGATATGAAATGTATCAAGATTAAGAACCAGACTGTTGACAGTGTGCAGTTAAACGAAGCATGCTCCTCCGGCTGCGGTTCCTTTATTGAAACCTTTGCCAAGTCCTTGAACTTCTCTGTCGAGGATTTTGCCAAAGAAGCTCTTTTTGCCAAGAATCCGATTGACCTTGGCACGCGCTGTACAGTATTTATGAACTCAAAGGTAAAGCAGGCGCAAAAAGAAGGGGCAAGTGTTGCCGATATTTCCGCCGGTCTTGCCTATTCCGTTATCAAAAACGCTTTATTTAAGGTAATTAAGCTCTCTGACGCCAGCGACTTAGGAAAAAATATTGTCGTTCAGGGCGGTACGTTCTATAATGACGCCGTCTTAAGAAGCTTTGAGAAAATTGCAGAGGTTCAGGCTGTAAGACCGGATATCGCAGGTATTATGGGCGCTTTCGGTGCAGCGCTGATTGCCAGAGAAAGGCACGAAAGCGGCTATCAGACGAAAATGCTCTCTATTAAGGAAATCAATGACCTGACCTTTGATTCCAAGCTGGCAAGATGTCAGGGCTGTCTGAATCATTGTCTCTTGACCATCAACCGTTTTTCCGGCGGCAGACAGTATATCACCGGAAACCGCTGCGAAAAAGGTCTTGGAAAAGAAAAAAGCAATGACAACATCCCGAACCTGTTTGAATATAAGAACAAACGGCTTTTCGACTATGAGCCGTTGTCAATAGACGCCGCTGTACGCGGAACGGTCGGAATCCCCCGCGTCTTAAATATGTACGAAAATTATCCGTTCTGGGCAACCTTTTTTAACGCCCTGAAGTTTCAGGTAGTCTTATCTCCACAGTCTACCAGAAAAATTTACGAAATGGGAATCGACAGCATTCCAAGTGAATCCGAATGCTACCCGGCAAAGCTGGCGCATGGTCATGTGGCATGGTTAATCAAGAAGAATGTGGACTTTATTTTCTATCCTTGTATCCCTTACGAGAGAAATGAGTTCCCGGACTCCAACAACCACTACAACTGCCCGATTGTCACCTCCTATGCAGAGAATATAAAAAACAATGTGGATGAAATTACCTCAGGACAGATGCGCTTCTTAAATCCTTTCATGTCCTTTGCCGATGTGGACGCCTTAACGAAGCAGCTTGTCACTACATTTACAACGGAATTTGACATTCCCGAGACGGAAATCAAAGAGGCTGTCCTTGCCGGCTGGAAAGAACTCGCCAATGCAAGAGAAGACATGAAACGCAAGGGTGAAGAAACGCTTCGGTATATGGAAGAACATCACATGCGCGGTATCGTCCTTGCCGGACGTCCGTACCATGTAGACCCGGAAATTAACCACGGTATTCCAGAGCTGATTACTTCCTATGGAATTGCCGTATTAACAGAAGACGCCATTTCCCACTTACAGAAGGTGGAACGCCCGCTGATTGTTATGGATCAATGGATGTACCATTCCCGCCTGTACGCAGCGGCGAACTATGTCAAGACAAGGGATGACTTGGATTTGATTCAGCTCAACTCCTTTGGCTGCGGTCTGGATGCGGTTACTACGGATTGTGTGAGCGATATTCTCACGAAATCCGATAAGATTTATACCTGTTTAAAAATTGACGAGGTGAACAATTTAGGCGCTGCAAGAATCCGCGTGCGCTCCCTGCTCTCCGCAATCCGCGTCAAGGAAAAACATCAGAAAGCGCGTACGGTTGTTCCTTCCAGCTACAACCGCACAGTCTTCACTAAGGAAATGCGGGAGAACTATACGATTCTGTGTCCGCAGATGTCGCCGATTCACTTTGACCTGTTAGAGCCTGCCTTCAATGCCGCCGGCTATCATCTTGCCATCCTCGGCAACGACAATAAATCTTCGGTGGACGTGGGATTGAAATATGTAAATAATGACGCCTGCTACCCTTCCTTAATGGTTGTCGGACAGATTATGAGCGCGGTCTTATCCGGAAAATATGACATGAAAAAAACTGCCATTTTAATTTCCCAGACCGGCGGCGGCTGCCGCGCAAGCAACTACATCGGCTTTATCCGCCGTGCTTTAGAAAAAGCGGGATATCCCGATGTTCCGGTCATCTCCATCAATTTAAGCGGCTTAGAGAAGAATCCGGGCTTTTCTCTTTCCCTGCCGTTAATTCAGCGCGGTCTGTATGCTCTGATATTTGGAGATATTTTCATGCGCTGCCTTTACCGCACAAGACCTTATGAAGTAACGCCGGGCTCCGCCAATGCTCTTCATGAGAAATGGAAAAAGACCGTAATTGAATTTGTATCAAAAAACAGAATGATTTCCCATCGGAAATTCAAAAAACTATGCCGGGAAATCATCCGGGACTTTGACAATCTTCCGATGCAAAATATCAAAAAGCCCCGTGTCGGCGTTGTCGGCGAAATTTTAGTGAAATTCCTTCCGGCTGCCAACAACTATTTGGTCGAGCTCTTAGAGGCGGAAGGCGCAGAAGCTGTCGTGCCGGATTTAACAGATTTCCTTCTCTACTGCTTCTACAATCAGAACTTTAAGTCCGAACATTTGGGCACGAGCAAAAAATCAGCCAGAAACGCCAATCTTGGAATTAAATTCTTTGAATGGCTGCGGAGCGCCGCAAGAGATGAATTTGACAAAAGCAGGCATTTTGATGCGCCGGCCCGGATTGAAGATCTTGCCAAATATGCAGATGAAATCGTTTCGCAGGGAAATCAGACCGGAGAAGGCTGGTTCCTGACTGGAGAAATGTTAGAGCTGATCCATACCGGAACCAGCAACATTGTCTGCACCCAGCCGTTTGCCTGCCTGCCGAACCACATTGTCGGGAAAGGCGTTATCAAGAAGCTGCGGCATCAGTATCCTGATTCCAATATCGTTGCGATTGACTACGACCCGGGTGCAAGCGAAGTGAATCAGTTGAACCGGATTAAGCTGATGCTCTCTACTGCCCAGAAGAATCTTGCAAAGGAGCTGACTCTTCAGCAGAAAAGTAAATAATAAAAGATTTACCTTTGAAAAGGGGGTATAACATTTCGGTGTTATACCCCCTTGCAAGTGCCTTTACAATCTGGTCTCCGGCAGCCGAAGCGCCGGAATCTCCCTGACGCCTTTTCCTACCACTTTAGATCAATCACAAGCGAAGTCGGATTCGTAAAATGCAACAGAGTTGCCTGATCGAATACATCATCATAGCAGAACCCGTATGCATGACCATCCACGCTGTGCTCATGCCAGAACTTAGAATAATAATTACAAGGAACGCTCTCGTCCTGATAATACATCTCCGGCTTATACCAGTTCTCGGGATGAAGCGCAACGCCTCTGTTAAATGCCGCACAAAGCTGGGCTTCCAGCACCTTCTCAATAGAAGTTCCCGAATCAAAGGCTCCCTTGCCTTCCAATACCTCCTGCGTATTCGGCTTCTGCACCGTACCGGTCTGATTGCTCCGCAGCTCGGTAAAATTCAGGACATCGCCTTCTACACGGCACTGGAACTTACCTCCCTCACATTCAAACAGCAGATCTTCAGCCGCATATTTCGTCCAGAACTGGTCGATATAATCCTGGAAATAATTCTCATATTCTTTCCCTTCATTAAAATCGCCCTTGCAAGGTGCGATGATACGGTTTCCGGATGCAAGACCCTTGAACGCTTCCGGTGCATTCTTCTTAAAGGCTGCAAACAACTGCGCCCTTGTGCCTGCATCACCGACCATTCTGTCAAACGTATCGTAATGCTTACCCGCATCCTCACCGTCCGTTCCGATCAGCCTCGTCACAACCGGGAAGCAGAAGTTATCTACACGGGTAGTATTGCCCCAGTATTCTACCGGATTCTCATTCTCGTTACCGATATTGCTCCCAATCGTGAACTCCAAGAACTCGAACAGCACATCTGCGTTCGGATCACTGGGGTTGTTCAGATCCGGCCCCGCAAAACCGACATTGCCGTTGCTATCCTCATTGATAGTGATATAGACCTGCTCACCATAGCTGATATACATTCTTCCCGAATCAATGCTAGGCATATAAACATACTTATTCTCCGCTACTGTGTTGCAGATATCCGCACACATCCGGTCGTTCTTGGAAATCGTATTCAGTTCCGCCGTTACAGGAATCAAATTCCCCTCTGCATCCACATAGCACAGCTTGTGTCCATTCCTATTATCATATCCAAGAATACACCAGTAAATCTGATCATCCCGATATTTACCATCCGTTTTGTTGTTGAACTGGAAAATAATCTTATCCTTCTGAACCGGAATTGTCGGGTCGGCTTCCGGCGTCTCCACTTCACTCGGATCCATCGGCTCACCCGGATCCTCCGTATCCTCTCCCGGGTTCTCTGTACTGCCGCCCGGATTCTCTGTGCTGCCTCCCGGATTCTCTGTATTGCCTCCCGGATTCTCTATACTGCCGGAAACAGGCTCCAATGAAAACCAGTCCACGCTGATTCCACCTGCCACGGCGATTGTTGTCAGCTGCAGCTCTCCGGCAGAAAGCTCTACCTTCTCGCTCCTAAAATCCGCCATGTCCGTGCCGCCCTTCGTTACCGCCACCTGCGCAATCCTTTCCTGTGCATCACGGAACACAATCATGCCGTCCTTCGCACCGGAAGCCATTCCGTGAACAACAATGCGATAACTGCCCGCCTTCTCTACATTCACGGTATAGCGCATCCAGTCGTTCGTATCGATTCCCGTCACCATACCGCCGTTTTTCTCCACGCCTGACATCTTGGTATAGTCCTCTGCTTCAATGCGGATACCCTCTTCCTTCTCTTCACTTCCTGCAAGAGATCCGACCGTATGCGTCCACCATTCTGTATCATACGCCAATCCGGTATTGTAAGTATACGAAATACTCAGCTCATCTCCTGCCTTTACATTTTTCACTTCATATTCAAAAGAGCCGCTGCTCTCCGTCAATGCCAGATTCTGCTGGTTTTCACCGTTAACCTTATAATGCACCTCTACATAACTCGCCGTCTTGGACGGTGTAAATACAATCTTACAGCTTCCCGCCGACTCTTCCACTATCTTGACCGAATAATCATCCGTAGATGCAATCGTTTTCTCTGCCGCCGCCGCACGATCAATCATGCCCCACATGAGAAACGCACACAGCACGACCGAAAAGAGCGCAGCCAGCTTCGCCGGCAAATAATGCCTCTGTCTTTTTATCTGCTTCATCCTGACCCTCCATATATCTTACATAGTCGTTCTATCATAACTTATCCCGTATCCAATGCCTGAGCACTGTTTCTCCATCTTATCCGAAATATAACCACTATCCTTAGTGTACAAAAAATCTTTTCTCTTCTCAATTTAAAATTTTGCTATAATATGTCATTATTTTTACTTTTTCTTTCATTATTCTTGTTTGTTCTTGAAATTCTCTTGATTTCATGTTGATTTGCGTGTAAAATTAAGTCAATTCATCCCTTATAACCACAAATAATAAAAGAAAGAGGTATTTTACTATGCAAAAAAGAACACTTGCTCCCAAACTGGTCGCAGGGGCTCTTATCTTTTCATTAGGCATAACGGCAGTACCGTTCTTACCGGACATGGGAACCGCTCAGACATCTGCCAGTGTCGCCTACGCTGCTGAGGATGACTTTACCTTTGACGCAGCAAGCGGCTGCATCACTGCTTATAAGGGATCAGACCAGAACGTAACAATCCCACGGACAATCGGCGGCGTTTCCGTAAGCGGAATTGAATGGGGCTCTTTTTCAGGTAATACATCCATGACGCAAGCCACGATTCCTGAAACTGTGACTTCCATCGGCTCTATGGCATTTGAGGGCTGTACGGCATTGACCGGTATTACGGTTCCTTCGGGCGTGACCGAAATCGCCCCCTATACATTCTACGGCTGCAGCAAGCTTTCCAGCGTTAAGATTCCAAACACCGTTACCCGAATCATGTTAGAGGCGTTCGGCGGCTGTACCAGCTTAAGGAGCATTACGATTCCGGCAAGCGTTACTTCGATTGAAGACGACGCCTTTTCCGGTATCGGTTCTCTGACGATTATCGGCGAAAAGGGATCTTATGCCGAGAGCTACGCCAAGAACGCAGGAATGTCATTTACGGAAGCGGAAGAAGGCGGCGGGGATTCGGATCAGGCAGCGGCAGATATTGTAATCGCCCAGATTGCTGCGATCGGAGACGTCACGTTAAACAGTAAGGATACGGTCGCTGAAGCAAGATTTGCCTATGACGCATTGACACAGAGCCAAAAGGCGCTTGTTACCAATCTTGATGTCTTAACGGCTGCGGAAGATACACTGGAAAGGCTGATTGCCGAGGCGGAAGCAACTGCCCAGGATCGGACTGCTGCGGCCACGGTCATCGAACGCATTGCGGCTCTTGGAACCATTACTCTTGACAAGCAATCCGCCATTGAGAGCATCCGCAAGTCATACAACGCTTTGACTGACAGACAGAAAGCGCTCGTCAAGAATTACAGTACTTTAACGGCAGCGGAAGCCAAATTGGCAGAGCTGGTTAAGGAACAGAATCAGAACCCAAATCAGCCTAAGCTGACATTGAGCAAGACCAAATACACGCTCTATACCAAGGGCAAGCGGACATTGACACTGACCGCTTCCGCCAATGGCAAAAAGCTTGGCAAAACTTCCGTAACTTGGAAATCCAGCAAGCCGAAGGTGGCATCCGTCAGCTCATCCGGCAAGATTACGGCAAAGAAAAAGGGCAAGACTACAATCTCGGCGACTTATCAGGGTGTGACCGTGAAATGTACAATCACCGTGAAGAAGCCCACCTTAAAGCTCAAGAAGTCCAAGGCAGTGCTGAAAGCAGGAAAGAAAGTACGGATCCGCGCCACGGCAACCCCAGCCAAAAAGATTACCTACCGTTCTGGTAATAAGCGCGTTGCAACCGTATCTAAGAAAGGCATCGTAACAGCAAAAAAAGCAGGAAGAACGAAAATCACCGTAACGGCGAACGGCGTAAAGAAACGCTTCACCGTTATCGTAAGCAAATAACAGTCAAAGGGGCTGTTGCAAAAATAGATGAATAATCTATTGAAGCAACAGCTCCGTTATTATGCCTAAAGCTAAAAAGCAGGCTCCGAAGAACCTGCCCGTCTCTTTCTCTCTATGCAAATATCCCATTACCACACCTCTCTTCCGACAGGTTCCCCCCAATCATATTCACCATCAAGCATTAATTTTCCGTCAAATTCCGCTGCTCTTTCTTCCAGTGTTTTATGACAAAATGTTTTTACTAAAGTAATTACGCCATTTGATGCCGTAACATCCAAAACCTCATTCAATGAACTTCCTGCACTTTTTCGTATTTCCTTTGGCAATCTTATTCCCTCCATCGTTCTTCATTGCCCCTTCTTTCTCTGCCGGAATTCCTTTACAGTCATTCCCATCTGTTTCTTGAAACAGATACTGAAATAGTGGGAATTCCGAAAGCCGACCCGCTCCGCAAGCTCATACACTTTCAAGCTCGTGGTATTTAACAGCCTGATACTTTCCGCAATCCGCCTCCTCGTAATATACTCAATCAGGCCCTCTCCCATTTCCCGTTTAAAAATACGGCTCAGATAACTTTCATTTACAAATATGGCGGCAGCGACTACTTTCAGCGAAAGCTCCTGATTCATTAAGTTCCGGTCGATATATGCGGCCGCCTGTTCAATAATCCAGCTTCCCTTCTTTCCGTAAATGCTCCGATGATAGTCCCTATTCTGCCGTCTCTCATTTTGAATCCTCTCCCCTATGCGCAGCACGCTCTCTCGCAGCTCCCCCTCCTCCACAGGCTTGATCAGAAAGTCCTCCGCTCCTGCGCGCAGCGCCCGCCTGACTTCTTCAAACTCCCGGCTTTCGGCAACGATTACAACATGACATCCTTCATAAAGCCTTCGGGTTTGCTCCGCCAGCTCCAGCCCGCTCATCTGCATCATATGGATATCCGTAAATACAAGATCCGGCTTCCTGATTCCGATAATCTCCAAAGCCTCTTCTGCAGATCCGGCTTCCCCTACCACCTCAAATCTGTCAGTCTCCCGGTTCAGGAGATTTCTGATCCGAATCCGATCCTGTATCTCATCATCTACAATCAATACCGTAACCCTTTTAGCAAGTTCCATCAAAATTCCTCTTTTTCGTTTTTCTATCACACATTTGTATAGCTTGTTTCCACTCCCCCTTTTCATAGCTTACCCCTGCCTATTCACATCTTCGAACCGGATGACGAATTACCGTCCGAAGCTTGTCTTCTGCAGCCCTTCTCGGATCGCTCAAATAGATTTCGTGGTGAAATCTATTTTCGGTAAAATCAGGAACATATCCGTTCTCTTTTGCATAGGAATCCATCATTTGTATCGTCTCCGGCTCTTTGTCGTAACTGCCGATGTGCATACACTGAACGCATAAACCCTCCTGATATGTAAAAAATTCCACCTTGGAAAAATCACGTTTCTTTTTATCAGACGCCTCACGAACCGCCCAATCAAAGTCTTCCTTTTGTACAAAATCCGGAAGACGAATCATAGATGTCCATTGAAATTTATCTTTTCTGGAATAATCAATCCCGTTCCCTTCTTCCTGCCACCAAAGCCCTTCTAACGGAGGAACGACATAGGAAAAGTATCCCTCTATCTGACGCTTTCCTTTGTAACTCATTTTTATCGTAAAGGCAATTGCATAAAGCATGCTGATTGCCTCCTTATATGCACCGTCCACTTCATTTGGATTTCCCTTTCCCCGCACGGCAATAAAATTCATCTGCGGAATTTCAATCATCTGCGGCCTCTTCGGCGGGGCATAAAATTCCTTGTACTCTTTCTTATAATCAAATGACATCTGCGTTCTCTCCTTCCCATTTTCTCTCATCGGTATTTTCCATCATACGCTCAATACTGCCTCAGATGTCCATACGGATTTCATCTTTATATTCTTCGATTATCTTAACGCATTTTCCAAAAACGCATCAATCTGCCCAAACACTTCTTTATTCAATTCGGAGAACAGCGCATCATCCAGCGTATCAATATATTCCACTCTCTTTTCATAAGGCGGATTATTCTCATATAAATCATACAGCTTTTCATATTCCTGATTCACCTCATCCGAATAGGCAAGTGTCTCCTTAGACCAGAACAGACTGCTATGTCCCCCCTGTTCTCCTTCCGTCACGAAGTAGGAAACGTTCGGATTCGTGATTTCCTCCTTATGTGAAATGATGGATGGTCCGTCATAGTCCACAACCGTATCCTCCTTGCCGTGGATAATCAGAACCGGTATCCCGCTCTTATTGATGCCCTCTACTGCGGTCAGGCCTGCATCTCCTTTAAATTTTACATATTGTACCAGATTCAGGGTTGGAAACTGTGTATAGGCAAATTTCCCCAGCATATCTACTGCCCAGCTATTTACAATTTCATATGCCCCGTTCTTCCAGTTCCGTTTCTTATGTACTCTCTTTTCGTTCCCCATGTAACTTCCTTTCATTTCCCTGCATATGAATCACATCAGAGTTTCCCGCACATGTAAATTTGCTACTCCGCTCTTCATACGTAACATATTTCCTTCCCCTTTCCCAACCGAAATACAATATACCTTTTTATTATAGCCAAAATCACTGTGACAATCAACGAAAACTGTACTGTCCAGCTTTTCAAATACCAGCATTTTCGGTTCTGCCACAGGATTCCCTGACTTTTTATAAAATTTTTATATTTTCCAACCCCCCATAAATTCAAGGTTTTTCGCCCGTTGTTAGCACTCATTCAAAAAGAGTGCTAATTTTTTGTTGACTTTTTATTTCATCCGTACTAATATTTCTATTAGGAAATATCTGCAGTGTATTTGGTTTGCAGAACAAATTATTATAGAAACGAGAAAAGAGGTCTTATTTTATGGATAACAAACACGGAAATCTTTCCATCAGCAGCGACAACATTTTCCCCATTATTAAGAAGTGGATGTATTCCGACCACGACATTTTTTACCGTGAGTTAATCTCCAACGGCTGTGACGCTATCACCAAGCTGAAGAAGTTAGAGATGATGGGCGAAGCCGCACTTCCAAAGGATTACAAGCCGCAGATCCAGATTGTGGTAAATCCGGAAGAAAAAACTCTCTCCTTTACTGACAACGGTCTTGGTATGACTGCCGACGAAGTAGAGGAATATATCAACCAGATTGCCTTCTCCGGTGCAACGGATTTCTTGGAGAAATACAAGGACAAAGCAAATGAAGACCAGATTATCGGTCATTTCGGACTGGGCTTCTATTCCGCTTTCATGGTTGCCGACGAGGTTCATATCGACACCTTATCTTATCAGGAAAACGCCGTTCCTGTTCACTGGGAATGTGACGGCGGTACGGAATATGACATGAAGGAAGGCACAAAGGAAGACGTTGGTACGACTATTACCCTCTTCTTAAACGAGGACGCTCTGGAATTTGCCAACGAATACCGCGCAAAAGAAGTCATTGAAAAATACTGCTCCTTTATGCCGACCCCGATCTTTTTAAGCAAGGCAAATGCCGAAACCGAATATGAAACGATTGATGCCAATGACAAGTTGGACACCGATACCGTAGTAGAAACCATCTTAGAGGAAGCAAAGACCGAAGAAAAAGAAAACGAGAACGGTGAAAAGGAAATCGTAGAGGTCGCGCCTGCAAAAGAAAAGTTAAAGATTGTAAAACGTCCGGTTCCGCTCAATGATATCAATCCGCTGTGGGCGAAAAATCCCAGCGATTGTACAGACGAGGAATACAAGGCGTTCTACCGGAAGGTATTCATGGATTACAAGGAGCCCCTGTTCTGGATTCATCTGAACATGGATTATCCATTCAACTTAAAAGGCATCCTGTACTTCCCGAAAATCAACACCGAGTACGATTCGATTGAAGGAACGATTAAATTATACAATAATCAGGTATTTATTGCCGACAATATCAAGGAAGTCATTCCTGAATTCTTAATGTTGTTAAAAGGCGTCATCGACTGCCCGGATTTACCATTGAACGTTTCCAGAAGCGCTCTGCAGAATGACGGATTTGTAAAGAAAATTTCTGACTACATTTCCAAGAAGGTTGCCGACAAGCTCTCCGGCATGTGCAAGACTGACAAGGAGAACTACGAAAAGTACTGGGATGATATCAGTCCGTTCATCAAATTCGGCTGCTTAAAGGACAACAAGTTCTGTGATAAAATGAACGACTATATCTTATTTAAAGACATTAACGACAAATACCTGACTCTTCCGGAACTGCTTGCCAAGGAAGAGGAAAACGAAAAAGAATCCGAGAATACGCAAGAAACTCCTGATTCCGCTGAGGAAGCTGCTGCCGAGACCGCAGACGCCGAGACGGAAGCAGATACGAGAAAAACCGTTTACTATGTAACCGATATGGTTCAGCAGGGACAGTATATCAAGCTCTTTAAAGAGCAGGGAATGAATGCAGTTATCTTAAACCACAACATTGATACCTCCTTCATCTCACAGTTAGAGCAGAGGAACGAGCATTACCGCTTTATGCGTATCGACGCCGACGTGACAGACTCTTTAAAGGAAGAGACAGACGAATCCGAATTAAAGGAAGCGCTTGACAGCCTGACCGACCTTTTCCGCAAGTCGTTGAATAACGAAAAGCTGAATGTTAAGGTGGAAAAATTAAAGAACGAAAACATCTCATCCGTCATCACACTTTCCGAGGAAGGCAGACGTATGCAGGATATGATGAAGATGTATGCGATGAACGGCATGGGCGGAATGGATATGTCTATGTTCGGTGCAGACGCAACGCTTACTTTAAACGTCAACAACGAACTTGTAAAATTTATTCTGGAGAACAAGGAATCTGAGCATGTACCGATGTTCTGCGAGCAGTTGTATGACCTTGCCATGATCAGCAACCAGCCTCTGTCCGTAGACGCTATGGGCAAATTCATTGAGCGCAGCAACAAGATTATGCTTCTCTTAACGAAATAACCGAAAATTTATAAAATCATACAGCAAAGGGGCTGTCGGTTAATACCGTTTTTTAGTCTCTAAATCTTAAACTAAGAATC
>CAJTSH010000010.1 GCA_910578885.1 uncultured Lachnospiraceae bacterium | reverse complement strand
TAAAAACGGTAATTATAGTAATTTGAGCAACAGAGATATTCATGCGTTTGTCGTGAAGCGAAGGGTAACAGACTTGATTTTATTGTAATCCTGTTTTAAAATGGACTCTATATGGAGTTTAATAAATAAGGAGGCAGTTATATGGAAAAATGCATTTTGGTAGTGGATGATGATGCAATGAATTTGAAAAGGGCAAAGATAATTTTACAGAGACATTACGATATACTTTTTGCAGAGTCAGGGGAAGAAGCTCTTGAAAAACTGAGAAGTGAAAAAATAGATATGGTTCTTCTTGATATTGCAATGCCGAATATGAACGGAATAGAGACTTTTGAGCATATGAGGGAAGAGGAAATTGATATTCCTGTAATTTTTCTAACTGCATCGGGAGACGAGGATGACGTTCTGGATGCACTCAGCTTGGGAGCTATTAATTATTTGAAAAAACCTTATATACCACAAGAATTACTAAAAAGAGTTGCAAAGGGGTTTGAGAAAAAATGAGAACGGAAGAGCAGACAAGTGTGCATCTGCTTTTAGCCTGCATTGTCACTGTGGTTGGCATGATGCTGATTTTGACTACGATAGCCATGTCATGGGAGCTGTGGATGATTCCTATTATTGTGATTGGAAGTTCTATCGTGTGGTTTCTTCATATCGGAAGAGCCGGTTCAAATATATTATATGAGAATTTGTGTATTGGGCTTTTGATGATTGGATTTTTTTTCTTTGGGGCGCATGGCTCTGTTCTTTTTGATATATCTGCCGTGGCCTGTATGTTGATTCTTGTTTTTTCGATGTTTGACAGAAAGAAGCTGTTGTATATAATGGTCGCTTTGTATATGCTGGAGCTGTTGTACCATTTTCTGTTTCTGCATACGATCACTGTTGATATGGGGTTTCAGAATGCGGTACGTCTGGCAATTGGATTTATGGTGGTGTCAGGCGCGTCGGCGATTGCATGGTATCGGATCAATAGGAGGAATGCAGCAAGAAAGCGGTATGATAGTACGCTTGCGCAATTGGAGACGGCGGGGCGGCAGAATGCTGAATTTATGTCAAATGTATCCCATGAGCTTCGGACTCCGATTAATATGGTTATCGGAATCAGCGAAGTTGCAATGGAAAAGGATATTCCACCGGACATTCGGGAAGACATACAGTCTATACAGATGGCGGGCAAACGCTTGTCAAATCAGATTAACAATATTCTTGATTATACGGAAATTGTGGAGGGAACGCTGACTTCAGCAAAGGAAGCGTATATGATTACGTCTGTGCTGAATGATGTTATTACGACGACTGCCATGCAAAACAGCAGACATCAGTTGGAAATGGTGTTTGACATGAATCCGACAATACCGGCAGTGCTCATTGGAGATCCGGAAAAAATTTCCCATGTATTAAAAATCCTGTTGGAGAATTCCATCAAATTTACGGAAGAGGGCGGTATCGATATCTGTATCGAATATCGGCAGGAGAATTATGGAATCAATCTGATTATAGATATTTATGATACCGGAATTGGTATGACGGATTCCCAGCTTACGCAGATGTGTGATGATTTTTATCAGGTAGAGTCCGGAAGCAGCCGTTTGGCCGGAGGGCTTGGACTCGGTCTTCCCAGTGCAAAAGGTCTGCTTCAGGCTATGGGAGGGTTCATTCACTTTGCCAGCAAAGATCATGAAGGTCTGCAGACCCATATCGTTATTCCGCAGGGAGTGGAAGATGACAGACCCAGCATGAGCATTGCCAATGTGGAGCGACTTTGCATTGCATGTTATTTCAGGACGGAAAAATATAGCTGCGACGAGGTCAGGAGATATTATGACAAAATGATCTTACATATGGTAGAGGGGCTTGGCGTTGCGGGGTATCAGGTCCACAATTTTGACGGACTGCTTAAGCTGCAGAAAAGCCATGATATTACGCATATATTTATTGCACAGGCTGAATATGAGGAGAACAGTTTTTATTATGAAAGTTTATCGGATGATATTCAGGTGGTAGTGATTGCGGACAAAGAATTTTCCTTGAGCAGGCATAGCAGACTGCTTGTGATTCGTAAGCCGTTTTTTGCCCTTTCAGTTGTGAATCTGTTAAACGGAGAAATAAATGAGAACGGTTTTGAAGAAGCGCAGGCCGTAGGCCGCAGACCGTTTTCCTGTACCGGAGTCCACGCTCTGGTCGTTGATGATGAAGAAATGAATCTTGTGGTGGCAAAAGGAGTTTTGGGCAGCTATGGGATACAGGTGGATACCTGCCTCAGCGGAAGAGAGGCGGTGGAGCGATGCAGAGACGCTTCCTATACTATTGTTTTTCTGGATCATATGATGCCAGGTTTTGACGGTGTGGAAACACTGAAGCATATTCGGGAAATTGACAATGGGATATATCAGGATCTGCCGGTGATAGCTTTGACTGCAAATACCATCAGCGGAGCAAGAGAAATGTTTCGCAACGAAGGTTTTACGGAATTTATACCAAAGCCAATCGAGAGAGCTGTTTTAGAGAGGGTGCTGCGTAGGGCGCTTCCGGAACATTGCATCCAGTATACTTCTGCGCCTGGGGATTTGGGCTCCAATAAAACGGAAAAGGCTGTGTCCAAAGAGCCTGTACCGCAAGAGGACGAATCTCAAAATGTTTCGTCACTGTCCCTGAAGGATCTTGTACAAGTCGGCATAAACGTGGAAATGGGACTGGATTATTGTGCCGGAGAGGAAGAATTTTATCTGGAAATGCTGCAGATGTTTGGCTCACAATATGAGGAAAAGAGGGCTGAGATCGTTTCCTTGTATGAGTCCGCTGATTGGGCGGACTATGCAATTAAAGTTCACGCATTAAAAAGCACGTCGTTGACAATTGGCGCAGAACAGCTTTCCGATAGTGCAAAGATGCTTGAACAGGCAGGAAAAAAGGAGGATGTGGAATATATCCAAAAAAACCATGCTGCGCTGCTTGACCTGTATGAAAAGGTTTGTAAGAGCATTGGAAAAATATAAATTTTTGTTGTTTTTTGAGAAAGTGCATGTTTTGAGAGGAGGAAATGCTGCGTGTTCAAAAAATGGCTGGAATTAATCTTTGACCATAAGATTAGTCTGCGGGAACGCATGTTTCGTGTAGTCACGGGCATTTGCATGGTTGCATTGATGTTTGTTCTGCCCATGGGCAGGAGTCTTGCAAATATGCTGATTTTGGTGTTGAGCCTTATTTGTATCGCATTCATTGTAAAAATCAGCATTCAAAAAAAATGTATTAATACAGGAGCTACGTGCATTACAGTACTGCTTCTTTTGCTTTTTCCTTTGAGTTTTTTTTCCGCGGGCGGATTTTATAGCGGAATGCCTGAATGGTTCGTGCTTTGTTTTATTTACATCAGCATTATTTTGCAGGGAAGGCGTAAGGCCGTATTTTTTGTGCTTTGTACGCTTGAGACATTGCTCTGTTATTATATTGCCTTTTATTTTCCGGAGTACGTTGCGCAGAATACGCAGAGACATTCTTTTTTTGATTCTGCAAATTCTGTCATTATGGTGGGATTATTGACAAGCGTTCTGCTTATGTTTTTAAACAGGCTCTATGAAGAGGAAAACGAGATTTCCATACAGCAGAAAAAAGAAATCGAAGAATTGAATAAGGCGGAAAATCATTTTTTCTCTAGTATGAGCCACGAGATCCGAACACCTATAAATACGATTATCGGGCTGAATGAAATCATTCTAAGAGGAGATATATCGGAGGATGTTGCTGAAAATGCAAGAAATATTCAGAGCGCCAGCAAAATTCTGCTTACGCTGATTAACGATATTTTAGACTTGTCTAAGATAAAATCAGGAAAAATGGATATTGTAAATGTGTCTTATGAGACGGGAGCTCTTTTTTCGGAAATCGTCAATATGATTTGGATTAAGGCAAAGCAAAAAGGACTGGAATTTCGGCTTCATGTAGATTCCTCGATTCCAAGCATGCTTTGCGGCGACGAGGTACGCATTAAGCAGGTTTTGATTAATTTGTTGAACAACGCCGTGAAATACACAAGCGAGGGATTCGTTACGCTTTCTGTCCGGTGCGAACACCTGACGCTGAATCGGGTGCGCGTCTGGTATTCTGTTGAGGATACCGGACTGGGAGTAAAAAAGGAAAACATACCTTATATTTTTAATGCGTTTAAGAGAGTGGACGAGGAAAAGAACCGTCATATTGAAGGAACCGGACTTGGGCTTAGCATTGTTCATCAGCTTGTAGAATTGATGGGAGGCGAGATCAGCGTCAACAGTATTTATACCAAGGGATCCACTTTTATTGTTATGCTGGATCAGGATATTATTGATGATAAAGAATTGGGTGAGTTTACGCTGGCTTCCCGTATGAAGACGCGCGATGGTGAACAATACAGGCAGAGTTTTGAGGCTTCGGAAGCACATATACTTGTGGTGGATGATAATGATATGAATCTGATGGTGGTGCGCAAGCTGCTTTCAGAGACAAAGATTCAGATAGACACTGTATCAAGCGGGGCGGAATGCCTGAAATTGACTCAGATTCAGCATTATGACGCCATCTTGATGGATCACTTGATGCCGGAGATGGATGGTGTAGAGTGTCTTCATATGCTGCGCATGCAGCCGGGAGGATTGTGTCAGGATACGCCTGTAATTGCATTGACTGCCAATGCAGGAAGCGACAATCAGCTTCTTTATCGGAAGGAAGGATTTAGCGGCTATCTGGCAAAACCGGTCAGCGGCGCTTTGCTGGAAGCGGCTGTTTTGAGTATTCTGCCGAAGGAACTGGTAGTGCTGAGTGAGGAAACCGATCAGGCCGAGATTGGAAAGGACGTTTTGATCTTTGAGAAGGCTCAAAGGCGTTCTCTTATCGTGACAACGGACAGCGTATGCGACCTGCCGGTATCTTTGAAAAAGGAATTTGGTATTTCTGTGTGCCCTTATTATGTCTGTACTGAAGATGGGCGCTTTCTGGATGAACTGGAAATTGGGGCAGATGAGCTGCTGGAATATATATCCATTGGGAAAAACGGGGTCTCTCAGGCGCCGAACGTAGAGGACTATGAAAAGTTTTTTGCAGAGAAGCTGACTGAGGCTCAGAATATCATTCACATTACGATGGCAAAACATGTCAGCGAGGGATATAATAATGCGCTTGAGGCAGCGAAATCTTTTGAGAATGTAACGGTGCTGGATTCCGGGCATCTGTCCAGCAGTATGGGCCTGGCAGTTTTATATGCAGCTTCTATGGCGGAAAATCATGCTACAAAGGCGGAAATTGTAAAAACGATAAAGAAATTAAGACGTTATATTTCCTCTGCTTTCATTATTGACAGCACGCATATGATGTGTCATACAGGGAGGATACCAAAAAGAATACAGATTCTTTGTGATGCGCTTCTGCTGCACCCTATCCTTGTACTGCGAAAGAGCAGGATGGTTGTTAGCCGTATGGAGATGGGCGGCTTTGCGCATGTTGCGAAACGTTACGTTCGAAGGATATTTATGGATGCAAGAAATATTGACCGGCGGATTTTGTTTATTACATACGCCGGAATGGATAAAGAAAAACTCCAATACATTCAGGAACTTGTGCGTCAATATTGTCCTTTTGAGCGGGTTTATCTGCAGAAAGCTTCTTCTGCCATTGCCAGTAATTGTGGTCCGGGTTCTTTCGGACTGTTGTTTATGAAAAAGAACGATGCGGTGATTTCTTTCTCCGATGCGTCAAAAGACGTTACACAAGATAATTTATAGATAGTTTCTGGTAAAAATGAATAAAACAGTTCCCTTTGGGGCGCCCTCTGTATGGAAGGCGCCCCAAATTAATGCGGCCGCAAAAGCCAAAACAATAGTTGTGGCTGCGCTTGCTTCAATTCCGTATATGCTGCCATTCCAAATGTTGGCGCCTGCGGATTGCATATGAAATATTGCTGTAACGGTTTCTTCATTACCGCTTAAATTCAATCCAAGAACACTGTACAAAATAGCATTCCAAAATGAAAATGTCAATTACCAATTCTGACGTATAATAGGCTTTTTACGTCAAGTTCGGTTGAAATTTATTAAGAATTTGTTTTTGCGATATAGAATGATGAAAGAGAGTATGCTATAATGACGAAAACTTATGACGGAATTAGGAAGGAAACAAAGCTTGGAGGTTGGCTTATGAAGAAAAGAAAACGCATATCATTGTTAATGGCAGTGTTAATGATAACTGCAATGTTGGGAGCAGATACGGTAAATGCGGTGGCTGTTCAGGTGGATTTGCAGAGTGAACAGTCTGAGGGAGAAAGTGAGGCGCCGGAAGAGGATTCCGATGAGGATGATGGGGAGTCGGAAGCGGAGACAGAAACGGAAACAGAGACAGAGAAACCATCAAATTCCGGGACAGGGTCGTTGGCTACAATATCGGGATTGGAGGGAGAATATGACAAGACAAATGATGCTGTAATGCTTACATACAATACAGAAAATAGCAGTTACGTCAAAATCTATGTGAATAATTTTTTAAAAGAAGATGACTGGCAGGGAAATATTTATGGCTATGGAGATATAGAAGAAGGAAGGACATATATATTCAGCGTAGTGCCTTATGACAAAAATGGTAAGGCGGGAACGCCGCAAGAAAAGGAAGTGTATGTCCCGTTTCAAGAGGCAAACCTTATGGAAATCGACGTAGACTATAATCTGGATACAAAAATATTGTCAGTTGACTGGAACGGCGAGTATATTGCAAGACTCGAAATATATTTAGATGATAAGATGATTGGGGAGGTAAAAGATGCAGAAAAGACAGAATTATATACGAAAAAAGAAGCCTTGGAGCCATTGAGCTCCCATGTCTGTAAAGTCGTTGCATTTAATAGCGAAAATAAGCAGGGAAATGAAATACAGAAAGCATTTACGGTAGACAATTATGAAGCGCGCATTCTCGAAGATAGTCTGGACGTCACTTATGATGAAACGAAGCATCAGTTAACGATTGAATGGGAAGGCGTCCATACCAGTTATGTAGATGTTCTGCTGAACGGAGAAGAACTGATTGAGTTCTGCAGAGGGCAGCAGTATGTTTTGAATTACCTTTTGCAGCCGGGAGCCTCCTATGAGATAGAAGTAATTCCATATAACGGGGATGATGATGCGGGGGACAGTGCAGTGGAAACTATTTCCAATGGTGATTTTTTCACGCCATTAAGACCGGCAGTAAAGCAGGCGAGCGTCCCTATAAAGAAGAGCGGAAAGCCTACCGGATTTTATAAGCCGGCGGTGGAGGTGAAGATAGAATCACAGGAGGGGGCGGTCTATGACGTCTATAGGGCGAAAAAAGACCGCAAGAAAGACTATGTCTGGATTGGGACGGTAACTGCCGGAGCCGGTGAAACCTGCGTCTATACGGACGAAACGGTCGAAATGGGAACCTACTATTATAAAACGCGCCGTAAGATAAAGAGTGATACTTATATTTCGCAGGAAATAAATACCGATTTATCAGATGCCAGAAAAATAACTTTAAAGGCGCCGAAAGCGCAGGTTCGCACGCAGCAGGCGGAGACGGGAGGCATACTGCTTCAATTAAAGGCTGACAGCAATATTGTTTCCGGCTATGAAATCTATCGGAAAACAGGAAGCGGAAAATATAAGAAGCTTGCAGAGGCGTCAGGAAATACCTACCTAGACAAGGACGTGGCTTTTGGCAGTAAATATTCTTATAAGGTACGTTCCTATTATTATGATACGGGAACAAAGAAGAAAACCTATGGCGTGTACTCAAAAGTGAGCAGTGTGCGGAATGAAGTGGGGGCATTTTCGGCAAATGTAAAAGTGCTGGATGAAGAGACGGTGAGAGTATCCTGGTCACAGGCGGCAAATGCAGATGGATACGAGGTCTATTACCGTACGAAAGCCAAAGGCGACGCTTATAAGCTGCTTACGGTGACTACTGATTTGAGTGTGAAGAAAAGCGTAAAAAGCAAATCTCAATATGTGTTCTTGATCAAGGCATTCAGAGAGGGCAAAAACGGGACTACCTCTTTTTCAACAGCGGAGACGGAAGTTCGGATGGGCTTTACAAAGCCACAGAATATAAAGGTAGCAAAGACTACATACAGTTACAAAAGCGGTGGGAAGGTTCTGGAACAGAGAGACAGACTGACTTGGGACATGGTATGCTTTGCAGACGGTTACTGCGTGGAGCGGTATGATGAAGCAACAAAAACTTATGTCTGGCTAGCCGATATCAGTGATAATACAACAACAGCTTATACGGTCTCCAATCCTGTGACTTCCACAGCATCAAAAGTTCTGTATCGGATAAGCGCTTATACAGGAGGTGCGTACTTAGCTGGAGATCCGGTTGAAATCGTGCCAAAGTTGGGAACGCCGGCGGTCAGCATAAAAAAGTACCAGACTGGTGTGAAGCTAAGCTGGCAGAAGGTAAAAGCAGCGGAGAGATATCAAGTGTACCGTTTCAATGACCGCGGTACTGTTTTAGTAGGTGAGACTACAAAGACTACTTTCACAGACCTTGGACTGGATTTGGGAGTTGCCCATACGTATTATGTTCAGGCGGTGAACCGTACGAGGGGATGGTACAGTAATAACAGCGAATCCGTAACATATTGCCGGCAGCCGCAGAAAGTAACAGGCTTGACGGTTGGAAATCGGGAATCAGGTGCGGCTTTGCTGCGTTGGAAGAAGGTGAAGAAGGCAGAAAGCTATGTAATATATTATTCTAAAACTTCGGGAGGAGTTTATCGGAAGTTAGCAGAAGTAAAAGCAGATACATTGCAGTATACACATAATAATCTGGAAGGCGGAGCAACGTATTATTATAAAATTACTGCTGTTCAAACGAACAACAGAGGGACGAAAGTGGCATCCGAACCATCCTTTGCAACACTAACAATTACGTATTAAATAGATAAATTTTATAAAATCCTCATAGAATCCACATAACTTCGTAATAACATGTAACAAAGTCGTAACAAATTAAACAACAAGGAGACCATTTATGAAGTTAAAACATGTGAAGAAGATTCTGATTGGAGCAACAGGCGTGTTTGCTGTGGGCGGTATGGTTGTAAACGGGAATCACGGTTTACATATACAGGACGCAAGGGAAGCGGCGGCAGAAACCGGGACGGTAGAAGAAGAGGAGAACCTTTCTTCCGGATTGTTTGCGGGAGTAAAGCTGATAGAAGCGGAGATGGCGGCGGATAGCGGCTTGTCAGACGCGGCGGCGGAAATAGAAGAGCTTCATCTGGCAAAGACAACACAGTCCTTAGAGGAACAAGAAATGCCGGAGAATGAAACGGATGCAATAGAACAGACGGCAGAACAGGAAGTTTCCATTGAAACGGAAACGCAGCCGGAAAGCGCCGGAGTCTCAAAAAATGAGACAAAAGAAAAAGCGGCGGTATCCATAGAAGAAACAAAGACAGAAGAGAAAGCGGCGGTATCTATAGAAGAAACGGAGACAGAAGAGAAAGCGGCAGTATCCGTGGAAGAAACGGGGAAAAAGGAAAAAGACGTCTCAGATGGAGGACAAGAGACAACTGAAGCGGATGTTTTAGAAGGAGAGAATGTTCCGAAAGAAACAGAAGTATCGGAAGAAGAAATCGAAATAACAGAAGAGCCGGAAGAAGCAGAGGAACCAGAGCTTGTAATCGCAACGGTAGATAATTATCTCAATATCCGCAGCGAGGCAAATCTGGAAGGGGAAGTTATTGGTAAATTGTATAATCACTCCGTAGGTGAATTGACGGAAGAGGTAGAAGACGGCTGGTATCGGATTGAATCCGGAAGCGTAGACGGCTATGTAAAAGCAGAATATGTCCTCCGCGGAGAGGAAGGAAAAGAACTTGCAGATGAAGTCGGACAGCGTCTTGCCGAAGTAAATACCACTACTTTAAGGGTTCGTATGGAGCCGACCACGGAATCGGAAATCGTAGGGCTCGTACCGGACGGAGGGATTTATGAAGTCAGTGAAGAAGTAGAGGGCTGGGCGAAGATATTGTTCGAAGGCGGCGAAGGCTATGTTTCTACCGATTACGCAGAAGTATATACGGAGAATACCGTGGCTGAGTCAAAGGAAGAAGAAGAGGCGCGTTTATGGAAGGAAGCCGAGGAGAGGCGTATTGCCGAAGAAGCGGCAGCGCAGGAATGGGCGAGACAGCAGGCGGCAGCTTCATCAAATAGCAGTCAGGGAAGTTCCCAGAGTTCATCAAGCAGTGCGCCGTCCTCTTCATCAGGCGGAAGCAGCCTGGCGTCTGGCAGTGGTCTGGGAAGCCAGATTGCAAACTTTGCATTGCAGTTCGTTGGCAACCCTTATGTCTATGGCGGTACCAGCCTGACAAACGGTGCAGACTGTTCCGGTTTTGTTATGAGCGTATTCCAGAATTTTGGAATTTCACTGCCCCGTACTTCAGGAGAACAGGGACAATGCGGTTGGGATGTAGGTGGTCTTGGAAATGCAAAGGCAGGAGATTTGGTCAGCTATTCCGGTCACATTGGAATTTATATCGGAAACGGACAGATTGTACATGCAAGCACTCCGTCTTCCGGGATTAAGGTATCCAATGCGAATTACCGGTCGATACTTTCTGTTCGCAGAATTGTATAGAGACTATAGATATTTCCGCTGCGGTGGCGCAAAAGCTGTAATAGAAAGTATGTAAAATGTAATAGAATATACTAAAAAATAGGCAGAACATGCCGATATATCCTACGTATGGATACGAAGCGTGCTAGGGACAGCAGTCATTGAATGGGTGTGCTGTCCCTTTTTATGCACAGGGGCGCACAAGGAGATTAGCAGCAGAGCTGCATGCGCCCCGCGCGGCGAGTAAAGGGAATATTTTATCTGCTTGATTTACCATGGGAAAGACTTTGTTTTCATACGAAAATAACGAGAACCGCTTGGACCTTTCAGGAAAGCGGGGCAGTTCTGACTGACAGAAGAACTGCGGAAAGGAGGAATGCTTATGGCAGTCGGAGGTGTCGGAGCGGCGTATAGTTGGCAAAGTGACGCATACCGGCGGACACAGACGGCAGACAAAGAGTTTTTTGCCGGGATAACGGAGACATCCGAAAAAACGGAAAAGAAGAGTTCAGGGAAGGTGATTGGTCTGACTACGATACCGTATGAGAACAGTAATCTTTCCTATGGTCTGACGGCGAGGTATGCTGCGGATTCCACGGAAGAAAATCCCATCATACAAGTGACGTCCAATTATGGAGGAAAGACGGTTTCATACAACGTGAATATTAAGGAGGTAAATCCCGAAAATGCCTCCCAGTTGGAAATGTTTGCATTGTGCAGCTATGCAGATGACAAGGGTCTTGGAAAAGGAGGGACTTTCGGTTCTTATCATAAGTTAAAGCTGTATGCCGAAAATGCGGAGCTGAACGGGTACTGTGAGAATTTGGGCGGATACAATGATTTTCTCTACAAAAAATATGATTGGAAGGGAATCATAGGCCAGATGATGGGAGACTATCTGGATGCCGGAATGTACGACCAGTATCAGGACGGGAAGAACCTGCTTACGATGTTTGAAAATTGTAAGAATACGAAAGTTCAGACTGTTCCGGCAAGTCAAGCTGCCCGCAATGCGTCTATACCGTCGGGGGGCACAAGGAAAGCGCCGAAACCAGATCCATCCGGTACGGAGGAAGTCCCGCAAAAAGAATTGTGGGAAATGAACGTGCAGGAAATGCGGCAAGTGATTCAGGAAAAAATTGACGAGATTTTCACAAAGCTTCAGACCGGAGATACGGAACCGAGTTTCCAGATCGGGGCGCAGTCCTTTACGGAGAAGGAATGGGATGAATTTCTTGCAAAATTTGATTCCCTGCAGGATGCAATACGGAAGCTGATGGAAGAAGAAAGGGAACGCTTGGAAAAAGCGGAATTGGCGGATAAAATGCAGCAGGGGGAAGAGGGAGTAGAGGCGCTGGTGTCGGAATCCACGACCTGTACCTATCCGTCTTCTGATTCTCAGAAAGAAGATGTTAAGTATATAACTTGGTATACCGAAGAAGGAATCTATTGCAGACAGGCAGGGCAGACAGAAGGGTATCTGTGGTCTTTAGAATTTGAAGACCCGTCTCAGTACAACAAGGTCATGGAGTTTTTGCGGCAGTTCCCCTCCGATGAAAATTTGAGATTTGCTGCGCATGAGAATTTTTGGCGGGATTTTCTTGCCGGAAAGATCGATGAAGAAGATTTTGTGAATTTCTTCAATAGTACCGATCATGGAATCCCGAATTATACCATTACGGAAGGCGATTCAATGTACATAGATAAGGAAAAAATAAAATATGCGCCGTACATGAACTCCTTTGGAAATGAGATGTACACACGGGAAGAATTTCAGAAAAAATGGGAAGAATTGATAGAGGAAAATGCGAAGAAGTTAAAGCAGAAGATTGGTTCCCCTACAGAACAGTACCGCAGAATTCATCCGGAGTACAAAGGCGAGCGGATTTTTTGTGAATATCCGGGCGGACCGCTGTATAATGCGGAAGAGATGGCGCAGAAAATGATGGAAAATTTAAATGATCCGGAGTATCAAAAAGCAGCAAGAGCATAAACGGTAAAAGAATAAACAGTATACAAAAAGAATCATACGAAAGCGGCAGCGCCGTCATAGTATGATTCTTTTTTGTACATAATAAGTTTATGAAATATGTTGAAAATACAAGATAAACAAAAGGCAGGTAAAATGGAAAAGAAATCAGTGCTTTTCATAGACAGCGGGGAAGAATATACGGACAGTCTGCAGGAAATTTTACAGGAAAACGGATATGTGACAAGAACAGCAAAGGATGAAAGCGGAGCATTAGAGCTTTGGATGGAAGAAGAGCCGGACTATGTACTTTTAACGAAAGAGGAGGTCATACAGGAGTGGATTCATCATCTGAGCATAGAGCAGTGTGAGCAGATTATGGATAGGGAAGGACATCTGGTCATTGATATGAGAAGGCGTCTGGTAAAAAAGGATGGAAAAGAAATTGCGCTGACGCCGACAGAATATAAACTGTTGACGACAATGGCAAAATCTCCAAACCGGATCTATACAAGAGAACAGCTTATCACCTATGCTTTAGAGGATGAGTTTCAGGGGTATGACAGAAGTATTGACACCTACATCAAAGAGCTGCGCCGGAAACTAGAGGAGGATGGCAGAAACCCCAGATATATCCGTACAGTTCACGGCGTCGGATACAAGTTCGTGCCATAAAGGAGCCGGTAAAGCCAAAAGCTGAACGATTTCCTATAAAATCATAAATCTTGTAGAAAATGCTTGCAAGACACACAATATGTGGTATACTTTTGGATGAACAGAAAAAACGAAGGAGAAGTGTTAACTATGAAAATCATCAAAAGAAGCGGCGTAGAGGCGATTTTTGATATCACGAAAATCATTTCGGCAGTTGACCGGGCGAACCATGAGGTGGTGGAAAGCGAGCGCCTTACAATGGAAGAAATCCATGAAATTGCTCAGGAAATAGAAGAAATCTGTAAAGAGGCAAATTACTCGTTGAACGTAGAGGATATTCAGGATTTGGTGGAAGACCGCCTGATGGCAAGACAGAAGTTTTCGGTGGCGAGGAAATACATCACCTATCGTTTTAAACGTGCGCTGGTCCGTAAGTCAAATTCAACGGACGAGCAGATTTTAAGTCTGATCGAGTGCAACAATGAAGAGGTAAAGCAGGAGAATTCCAACAAGAATTCCACAGTAAACAGTGTACAGCGCGATTATATGGCGGGTGAAGTCAGCAAGGATATTACCAAGCGGTTCTTATTGGATGATGATATCGTAGATGCGCATGAGCAGGGGATCATTCATTTCCATGATGCGGACTATTTTGCACAGCATATGCACAACTGCGATCTGGTAAATCTGGAGGATATGCTGCAGAACGGGACGGTAATCAGTGGAACGAGAATAGATAAGCCGCATTCTTTTTCCACCGCCTGCAATATTGCTACACAGATTATCGCGCAGGTGGCAAGCTCGCAATATGGCGGACAAAGCATCTCGCTTTCCCATCTCGTTCCCTTTGTGCAGGTGAGCCGCGATAAAATCCGCGGAGAAGTACGGGAGATGTTTGCGCAGGCAGGGGCCAAGATTGACGAAGAGAAGCTGAATAAGGTCGTGGAGGAACGGCTTCATGCGGAGATAGAGCGCGGTGTCCAGGTCATCCAGTATCAGGTAGTGACACTGATGACGACGAACGGACAGTCCCCGTTTGTCACGGTATTCATGTATTTAAATGAAGCGAAGGATGAGCAGGAGAAAAGGGATCTTGCCTTGATTATTGAGGAGGTTCTTGACCAGCGTTATCAGGGAGTAAAGAATGAAGACGGCGTCTGGATTACGCCGGCATTTCCGAAGCTTATCTATGTATTGGAAGAAGATAATATCCATGAGGATTCGAAATACTACTATCTGACGAAAAAGGCGGCAAAATGTACGGCGAAGCGCATGGTGCCGGATTATATATCTGAGAAGAAAATGAAAGAATTAAAACAGGGGAATTGTTATACCTGTATGGGATGCCGTTCCTTCCTTACCGTTTATCATGATGAGAATGGGAAGCCGAAGTTCTACGGGAGATTTAATCAGGGCGTTGTTACCTTGAATCTCGTTGACCTTGCCTGTTCTTCGGGCGGCAACTTCGATACATTCTGGAAATTGTTTGACGAGAGGTTAGAACTGTGCCACAGAGCGCTTCTGGCGCGCCATGAACGTCTGAAAGGAACGCCTTCCGATGTGGCTCCGATTCTCTGGCAGCACGGAGCGCTGGCGAGGCTGAAAAAAGGAGAGACGATTGACAAGCTGCTGTACGGCGGGTATTCCACAATATCATTAGGATATGCGGGACTGTGCGAGTGTACGAGATATATGACAGGGAAACCGCATACGGATCCTTCCGCAACGCCGTTTGCGTTGGAGGTAATGCGGCGTCTGAACGATGCCTGTGCGGCTTGGAAGGCAAAGCACAATGTTGATTTCTCCGTTTACGGAACGCCGCTTGAGAGTACCACTTACAAATTTGCAAAATGTTTGCAGAAGCGGTTTGGCATCATCGAGGGCGTAACGGACAAGAACTACATTACCAACAGCTATCATGTACATGTGACAGAGCCGATCGACGCATTCGCCAAGCTGAAATTTGAGTCACAATTTCAGGAGCTTTCTCCGGGAGGCGCTATCAGTTATGTGGAAGTGCCGAATATGCAGGGGAATTTGGAAGCGGTCATGGCGGTCATACGTTTTATCTATGAGAACATTATGTATGCCGAGCTGAATACCAAGAGCGATTACTGTCAGGTATGCGGCTTTGACGGAGAAATCCAGATTGTAAATGATGACGACGGCAAGCTGGTGTGGGAGTGCCCGCATTGCCACAACAGAGATCAGGACAAAATGAATGTGGCAAGAAGAACCTGCGGGTACATCGGCAGTCAGTTCTGGAATCAGGGAAGAACGCAGGAAATCCGGGAAAGAGTGCTGCATCTGTAAAGGCAGAAAAGAGGAATATCATGTATTATTCTGGAATCAAGTACAATGACATTGCAAACGGCATTGGAGTAAGGACGACGCTATTTGTTTCCGGCTGCAGAAACCACTGTAAAGACTGTTTTCAGCCGGAAACATGGGAGTTTACCAACGGTGAGCCGTTTACGGAAAATATAGAAGAAGAATTATTAGAATCGTTAGAGCCCGCTTATATCAGCGGGCTTACGCTGCTTGGAGGGGATCCGTTTGAACCGGAGAACCAGCAGGCGCTTCTGCCGTTTGTCCGAAAGGTAAAGAAACGGTTTGCGGATAAAAATATCTGGGCATATACCGGATATCTTCTGGATGAAGATTTGGCAGAGGGAGGCAGGAAGTATTGTACTGCAACAAAAGAACTGTTGGAATCTATAGATGTGCTTGTGGACGGTCTTTTTGTGGCGGAATTAAAAGATATTACATTAAAATTTAAGGGTTCTTCCAATCAGCGGGTCATAGATATGAAGACCTACCGGGAGAACGGCAGGATAGAAGAGATATTTTAAAGGAGTGGCAGATGGCAGAGCGAAATTATACGGCGGGAGGATTTTCCTTTACCGATGAAAAGCTGGCAGAACAGGCAAAGAAGGAGCTGGAAGGAATCAAATATGTAAAAGAGAGAGTGGATATGGAGAATCCGGAGATGACCTTGGAGATTTACCATAGGATGATTTCTGAAAAATTATTTGAAACGCCGGTGGGTCTTTGCTTTTTAAAGGAACTACAGGAGGCTTTGAGAGCAAATCCGCGAACACGTACAGAAGTAATCAAGGATATTCCGATTGGGAAATCTGCCGTCATACAGTCGGAAGCGGAACCAAGGCGGCAGGCAGGGATAATGGAAACAAAACCGGAAAAACAGGTGATCCGAAAAGAAAAATTCATCAATTATAAGCGTAGATACCGGATGCTTATGACGGTAAGCCTTGTATTATTTGCGATAGTGTTATCTATGTTTGCGATTGCCTTCACCAGCAACAGCCCGCAGATATTAAATTATGAAAATGAGATAATCAATAAATATGAGGAATGGGAGCAGCAGTTAAAAGAAAGGGAAGAAGAATTGAATAAAAGAGAGGAGAAGCTGCAGCAGGATCTGTCAATAGGGTATACTCCGGATGACGAGCCGGGAATAATTGGCTTATAAAACACAATTCTTACATAATTATCTGATAGAATCGAGAAAATAAAAAAGGACGGTGAAATAAGATGGACAAGTTAAAGATATTGGTCGTGGATGATGAAAGCCGTATGCGGAAATTAGTAAGAGATTTTCTTGTGAAACAGGACTTTGAGGTATTGGAAGCAGGCGACGGGGAAGAAGCATTGGATATCTTCTATGACAAGAAGGATATTGCCCTGATCATACTGGATGTAATGATGCCGAAGATGAATGGCTGGGACGTATGTAGGGAAATTCGGGAGACGTCAAAGATCCCGATTATCATGCTTACAGCGAAGGGGGATGAAAGCGACGAACTTTTGGGCTTTAATCTGGGAGTGGATGAATATATATCCAAACCGTTTAGTCCTAAGATTCTTGTGGCGAGGGTAGAAGCGATTTTGCGCCGGACCGGCAAAGCCGCTGCAGAGGAAGTGATGAAAATCGGCACAATTGTGTTGGATAAGGCAGCGCATTTAGTCACGGTAGATGGAAAAAACGTGGATTTGAGCTTTAAAGAATTTGAACTATTGGCATATTTTATTGAAAATGAAGGGATTGCGTTATCCAGAGAGAAAATTTTGAACAATGTCTGGAATTATGATTATTTTGGAGACGCAAGAACCATAGATACCCATGTAAAAAAGCTGAGAAGCAAGCTTGGAAAGCAAGGAGATTATATACAGACCATTTGGGGAATGGGCTATAAGTTCAGTGTGGAAGAGTAGCGGACGGAGGAACATATGAAAAAAAGAGCGCATTCCATCCGAAGGCAAATGGTGGGAATTATTACGGGACTTGTTGCAGGCACGGTTTTGCTGTGCTGGCTTTTGAATACTACCATAGCTGGCTGGTATTATACACAGAATAAGCAGAAAAGCCTTTTAGATGCTTTCGAAGCCATTGACTCGGCAAGCAAAGAGGGGACATTGACAAGCGCAGACTTTGATATTGAATTTGAGCGGATTTGTTCCAACGGAAATATTACGATTATGATTATTCGGCCGGATCAGCAGGTGGTCCGCTCCTCGACAAATAACATAGATAAGCTGCAGCTCCAGTTTTTGGAAGTGATTCTTGGCATTAGGCAGAATGAGACAGAGATTATCCGCCAGACCAACAGCTATACGTTAGAGCGTCAGATTGATTCCCGAATGGAATCTGAATATCTGGTGCTCTGGGGAACCTTAGAGGACGGGAATCTGGTCTTGATGCGTGTGGCTCTGGAGAGCATTCAGGAGAGTGTTGCAATCTCCAACCAGCTTTTGGCAATTATCGGAATTTTTGCAGTCATTGTCAGTTTGGTTCTGGTATATATTGTAACGAGAAAGATTACCGATCCGATCGTGGAATTGACAAATATCTCACGGAAAATGTCAGAGCTGGATTTCGACGCAAAATATAAGGTGACGGGGAATAACGAGATTGAGCAGCTCGGTTCCCATATCAACCAGTTGTCCGAGACATTGGAGCAGACGATTTCGGAATTGAAAAGTGCGAACAATGAGCTGCAGATTGATATAGAAAAGAAAGAACAAATTGATGAGATGCGCAAAGACTTTTTGTCAAATGTATCTCATGAATTAAAGACGCCCCTTGCCCTGATTTCCGGTTATGCAGAGGGATTGAAAGAGTGTGTGCAGGAAGACCCTGAGAGCAGGGACTTTTACTGCGAGGTAATTATGGACGAGGCGGATAAGATGAATCAGATGGTGAAAAAGCTGCTGACATTAAATCAACTGGAATTCGGCAATGATGTGGTGGCAATGGAGCGGTTCGATATCACAGAGCTGATACGCGGAGTGCTGGGCAGCGCATCTATTCTGATTCAGCAAAATGAAATTGAGCTGTCTTTCACAGAGCAGGAGCAGCTCTATGTGTGGGCGGATGAATTTAAGGTTGAGGAGGTCGTGACGAATTTTTTGAGCAATGCCATCCATCACTGTGAATTTGAAAAGCGGATTTTGATTTATTATACGAAGAAACCGGATTGTGTCAGGATTCATGTGTTTAATACCGGTAAGGCGATACCGGAGGAGGATATAGGGAATGTCTGGATTAAATTCTATAAAGTGGATAAGGCAAGAACCAGAGAATACGGCGGCAGCGGGATCGGACTGTCGATTGTAAAGGCCATTATGGATTCTTTTCACCGGGAATGCGGCGTAGTGAACCATGAGGACGGTGTAGAGTTCTGGTTTGAATTGGATACAAGTAATACAAGCAATGCGTAGAATTAGTAGTTGATTCAAACGGGAAAAAATGATAACATGGAAAACAGAAATACAAGTATTTGACGAACGAGCAAGGAGAGACTGATGAAGAAGACGAAGATAGGCGTATTGCTTCTTGTACTGTCTTTGGCGGCAGGCGGCTGTGGAGAGAAGCCGATTACGATGACGCAGGATGAGGAAGCAATGATTGTGGCATATGCAGCGCACGTGGTATCCAAATTTAATACGAGACAGCCGGACGGCTTAAGCCATGTACCGATCGCTGTTTATGAGAAGAAGACGATGGGCGAAACGGAGCAGCCGGAAGAACCCGACACGGAAGAAGTACCTGAAGAAAGCGTTAATGAGCCGGAAGGAAACGAAGACAGTCAGACCGGGAATCAGGGAGAGACAGAGCGGCAGGAGGATCAGGAGCCGGTAAGCGTGAGTCTGGCTGAAGCGCTTGGACTTTCGGGTATAACGGCAGAATGTACAGGAACGGAGCTGAAAGCGTCCTATGCAGCGTCTTCCGTTGCCTTGGATGCATCTGCAGGTAATACATTTTTGATTTTACATATTACTCTGGCGAATGAGACCGATCAAGAGATAGCCTGTGATGTCCTGTCTCAGAAACTGACGTTCCGCGCACGGGTGAACGGCGATGTACAGACGCAGGCGAAGACGACAATTCTGTTAAATGATCTGGGTACTTATCAGGATACGATTGGTGCAGGGGCTTCTGTGGAGACATTGCTTTTCTTTGAGGTTCCGGCAGAAGAAGTGAGCAGTGTTGAGAGCCTGAGAATTACAATAGAAAAAGATGGAAGTTCGATGGAATCGGTTTTGTAGAAAGAGAGTTACTTTTCATGGCTCAGGAATGCGCATTTACTGCGCATTCCGTATGAACATGATTCAAGTTCAGGGCGATTTTTGCAGGGCAAAACTTTCAATATCGCCCCGAACCGTTACTATGAGCGGCTCCTGAGCCGTGAATAGTAACGAAAGATAGCGAAAAATAAATATAATTTTAGAAAAATTAGTGCATTTTTATATAGGACTATGTTATAATGGTAGCAGACATTATGCCGCAGGGCATTGATTGCCAGAACCTTTGAACATATGGTATTTGCGGGGTAACGAGAAAGAACGTTTCGGAAGGAGACAGCATATGGAAACGAATATATTGTTAGAGAACGGGACAAACGAGCTTGAGGTTTTGGAGTTTACGTTGGGGAATAATCATTACGGCATTAACGTTGCCAAGATTCGGGAGATACTGGTATATCAGCCGGTTACGCCGGTTCCGAATTCACACGAGTTTGTAGAAGGTATTTTTATGCCGCGTGACGAGATGATTACGGTTATTGATTTACATAAGGCATTAGACCTGCAGAAGACCGACGAAAAAGGATTATTTATTATTACGAACTTTAATAAATTGAATATTGCATTCCATGTAGATGCAGTGGTGGGAATTCATCGTGTGTCTTGGACGGAGATCATTAAGCCGGATGCAACAATCAACGCCAAGGATCATGGCGTATCAACCGGAATTATCAAGATGGATAACAAATTGATCGTTATTCTTGACTTTGAGAAGATTGTTACGGATATTTGCCCTGAGACAGGACTCAAGATATCGGATATTCAAGAGCTTGGAGAGAGAAAAAGAAATGAATCTCCGATTATCATTGCAGAAGATTCTCCGCTTTTGAGCAAGCTGATTACAGACTGTCTGAAAAAGGCGGGTTACACGAATCTGAATGTCAATATGAATGGTCAGGAAGCATGGGATAAGCTTGTTGAGTATAAGGAGGCAGGAACCTTACAGGATAAGGTACACTGTGTAATTACAGATATTGAGATGCCGGAGATGGATGGTCACCGTCTTACAAAGTTGATAAAAACCGATGATGTGATGAAGGATTTACCGGTGATTATTTTCTCATCCCTTGTAAATGATGAAATGAGAAGAAAAGGGGAGGCTTTAGGAGCGGATGCACAGTTGACTAAGCCTGAAATTGGACACTTGGTAGAGGCAATTGACCGACTCATCAAATGACAGTGGTTTGTGGTTGGGAAGGGATGTGGTTGTTATCACATCCCTTCAATTTTGAAACTATAGTACGGAGGACGAATCCTTGAATAAGAATGAAGATTATTTAGACGACCTGTTGAGATCCGTATCGGAAAGAGATAACAGAAGGGATATTGCAGATTTATTGCATACGGTACGCGAGGACGAAGAGCGGACCCGAAGAGAGCAGGAGAGCAGAAAGAGGAGAAGAGAATTTGGTAAACAGTTTTTCCAAGAACTTGAGCATGAACTGAGCGAACCGGAAGAGTATGATGATTTAGTCCGTGGATTTGAGCTGGAATTAGATGCGGAGGAGGCAGGAATCCGGGTAGATGAATTTCAGGAAGATCTGCTTGGGAATATGGGGACGAAAAAAGAACCTCTGACAGATGAACAGTTGATTGAGAATATCAACGGAATCGTGGAAGGTGCAAAAAAGCGGGTAGAAGGTTCGGAATCAGATGGCGCAGAAGAATATGATCTGACGAATGTTTTGGCCGGTATTTCTCCGGATGAAGCGTTAGAAGAAGATAGCGGGGAAGCAGTTTCGATATTGAATACGGAGGATTCCGCAGAGACAGAGCAGATTCAGGATGAGGCGGCTCTTGGAGAGGATAATGCAGACGACTTACTGGAAATGCTGTCAGGTTTAACGGAAGATACGGATTTATCCGACATCGGCTCTATGTTAAAGGCGGATGAAGAAGGGGAAGCGGTTGTCGCAGATGAAGCAAGTGATTTGGAGATGCTTGAAAGCATTGACGAACTGGCGGGACTTGTCTCCGGTAAAGATGAAAAGAAGAAAAAAGAGAAAAAGAACGGATTTTTTGCTAGATTTTTAAAGGCGCTGTTTGGAGAAGATGAAGAAGAACTGGCGCCGGTTCAGGTATCGGAGGAGAATGAACTTGAGAATCTTTCGGATGAGAATCTGGATATTTTAAGGGAGCTGGATTCCGCAGAAAAGAAAGAGGCAGAACCGAAGAAAGAGAAGAAGAAAAAGGAAAAGAAAGAGAAAAAGGAAAAGAAACCAAAAGAAAAGAAAGAGAAGAAAGTAAAGCCGAAAAAGGAAAAGAAACCAAAGGAACCGGATTTGTCACCGCCTCTTCCTAAGAAGCCTGTGATATTGATTACTGTAATGGCAGCGTCTATATTTCTTCTGATTCTGCTTGGAAGTAATTTTATGAGTTACTCCGAAGACTTGTCTGCATCAAAGGAAAGCTATCGCAATGGCAGATATGTAGAGGCTTACACCACGATTTCAGGCAGAAATGTAAAATCGGGAGATCAGCAGTTCTATAATCAATGTGCAGTTATGGCTATGATAGAGGAAGAATATCAGGCATATGTGGCGTTGATGGATGCGAAGGAATATACAATGGCATTGGATTCTTTGATCCGCGGTATTGGGCGATATGATAAATATTATGAAAAGGCAGCGGAGTACGATATTCTGCCGGAGTATGATGAACTGGGGCAGAAGATAGAGCAGGTATTGGGCGAGCAGTTTGGAATGACCTCTGATCAGGCGCGTGAATTGTACGGAATGCGCCGCCGTGAGGATTATAGCATAGGAGTTCGGCTGATACTTGAGAGTTTAGGACTGGAGTAGAGTATGATAGCAATTGTTGATTATGACGCCGGTAATTTGAAAAGCGTACAAAAGGCGCTGGATCTTCTCGGAGAAGAGAGTATTATAACAAGAGATTTTAAAAGCATTGAGAAGGCGGATAAAGTGATTCTTCCGGGGGTAGGCGCCTTTGGAATGGCAATGACGAACCTAAAAAAATATGAGTTGGATAAGGTAATACACGAAGTATGCGGCAAAGGGGTTCCTTTTCTTGGAATCTGTCTGGGACTGCAGCTTATGTTTGACGGAAGCGAAGAAAACGAAGGTGTGGAGGGACTGGGACTGCTTTCGGGCGATATTGTGAGAATCCCGGAACAGGAAGGTCTTAAGATTCCTCACATTGGATGGAATTCATTGGAGCTTAAGAATGAAGGGCGTCTTTTTGATGGCTTAGAAAAGAATCCTTATGTATATTTCGTTCACTCCTATTATTTACGGGCGAAGGAGCCGGAAATCGTGAAGGCGGTGACGGAATACAGTACGACGATTCATGCATCGGTGGAGAAAGACCATATTTTTGCCTGCCAGTTCCATCCGGAAAAGAGCAGCCGCGTAGGACTTACAATCTTAAAGAATTTTGCTGGAATCACAGGAGGGCTGGAATAATGTTTACCAAGAGAATTATCCCCTGTCTGGATGTCAATAACGGAAGAGTTGTGAAAGGTATCAATTTTGTGGATTTAAGAGATGCCGGCGATCCGGTAGAAGTAGCGGCGGCTTATGACAAGGCAGGCGCGGATGAAGTGGTTTTTCTGGATATCACGGCGTCTTCCGACGGAAGGGCAACTGTTGTGGATATGGTAAGGCGGGTAGCAGAGAAAGTGTTTATTCCGTTTACGGTGGGAGGCGGCATTCGTACCGTAGAAGACTTTAAAGCGCTGCTGCGGGAAGGTGCAGATAAGATAGCGATCAATTCCGCGGCAATCAATACGCCGAATCTGATCAGCGAGGCGGCAGATAAATTTGGCAGTCAGTGCGTCGTAGTTGCGATAGATGCAAAGAGAAGAGAGGACGGAAGCGGTTGGAACATCTATAAGATGGGAGGCCGGGTTGATGTTGGAATTGATGCAGTAGAATGGGCGATGAAAGCGGATAAGCTGGGCGCAGGAGAAATTCTTTTGACCAGTATGGACTGTGACGGTACGAAAGCGGGTTATGACCTTGAGCTGACAAGAACGATTGCAGAAAATGTTTCCGTTCCGGTCATTGCGTCTGGCGGTGCAGGAACGAAAGAGCATTTCTATGAGGCTTTGACAGAAGGGAAGGCGGATGCTGCGCTGGCAGCGTCGTTGTTTCATTACAAAGAATTAGAGATTATGGATTTAAAGAACTATCTGGCTGACAAGGGTGTGTCGGTACGTCGGTAAAGGTTCGCAGATATTATGCGGGGATTTTGCGAAAGAGGAGATGAAAGAAATGGGAATGATAGACAATGACTGGCTGCCAAGTGTGCAGGAGGAATTCAAGAAACCTTATTACAAGGAGCTGTATCAGTTTGTGAAACAGGAATACAGTACACAGGTGATATATCCGCCGGCAGATGATATTTTTAATGCACTGCATTTTACACCGTTAAGTAAGGTGAAGGTGCTGATTCTGGGGCAGGATCCCTATCATGAGGTGAATCAGGCGCATGGCTTGTGCTTTTCTGTATTGCCGTCACAGCCGGAGATTCCCCCGTCTTTGCAGAATATTTACAAAGAGCTTCATGAGGATTTGGGATGTAGTATACCGAATAACGGATATCTGAAGAAGTGGGCAGATCAGGGCGTTCTGCTTTTGAATACGGTTCTTACGGTACGTGCACATCGGGCAAATTCTCATCAGGGAAAAGGCTGGGAGCAGTTTACAGATGCGATCATCCATGCGGTAAATGCGCAGGAGCGTCCGATTGTCTATATGCTCTGGGGCAAGCCGGCACAGAGTAAGATTCCGATGCTGACCAATCCCGATCATCTGATTTTGAAAGCGCCGCATCCTAGTCCGTTGTCGGCATACCGTGGATTTTTTGGCTGTAAGCATTTCAGTCAGGCAAATGAATTTTTGAAGGAACACGGTATGGAGCCAGTTGACTGGCAGATAGAAGATATTGAAAAATAGCCGGTAAATTAATTGAAGATACTGGGCTTGCATAACGGGTATTTTTTACTATAATAACTGAAAGAAATAAAAAACAACCTTCTGTTTCGACGATGGGCAGAAGGTTGTTTTTTGTTATCTTAAAAATAAATCAATCTCTAATGCCGGCAATATTTTCAAACTCAAATTCAAGACAAGATTTTGAATTTTCCAATCAGAGGAAGCTCTTTTGCTTTGCCGTTTGCGACATTTATGATGCCGATAATCGCAAATGCAAGGAACACAACATTTACAAGACCTAAGGCAGCCGAAATCAGTGAGTAGAATCCAAATATATGTATCCCCACAATTCGATATAAAATCCGTCTTATAATGTATTGGCATACGCCCCAGAGAACCTCCGTGATGGCAAGCACAAGTCCTTGATTTGCATGAAAACGGGCAAATTTCGAATCCTTTGCTGCGAACATCGGAATCAGAACCAGCCATGAAAAATAGGAGAGAACCCCCATCAGTTTGTTTGCTGTGATATCTGCCGGGTCAAATTCCGCAGTTGTATCACTGGTGTTGTTGAACTGGTTGAATTTTTCAGTTACCGTGTCCTGAAAAGAGGACTGATTTGCAGACTGCTGACCGAAGGGAGAATCCTGCCCTCCCTGTGTCTGCCCGTTGAATGCGGTATTGGCGTCTGCTGTTACCTGTGCGCCGCACCTTGGACAGAACTTCGCATTTCCATCAATCTGTGCGCCGCAATTTTTACAAAAAGCCATAACAAAACCTCCTAAATTTATATGATATATACTACATAGTGTATAAGCTAATTATCATTTGCATCATCTTCTGACATTGCATAGACCTGACGTTTTCTTGCCATTTCATCGCTTTCCAGATACTCGTCATAGGTTGTAATTTTATCAATCATCGTTCCGTTTGGCATGAACTCAATAATACGGTTTGCGGTAGTCTGTGTAATCTGGTGGTCGCGTGAGGCAAACAGTACCACGCCCGGAAATTTGATTAAGCCATTGTTTAAAGCTGTAATACTTTCCATATCCAAATGGTCGGTCGGCTCATCCAAAATCAGGACGTTGGTCGCCATGATCATCATGCGGGAGAGGAGTACACGTACCTTTTCACCACCGGAAAGAACACGCATTTTCTTCATGCCGTCTTCTCCGGCAAAAAGCATTCGCCCAAGGAAACCTCTTACATAAGTGGCGTCTTTGATTTCGGAGAACTGGGTCAGCCAGTCGGTAATTACCAAGTCAGTATCGAAAATTTCTGTATTATCCTTTGGGAAATAGGACTGGGAAGTCGTAACACCCCATTTAAAAGTTCCTTCGTCCGGTTCCATTTCTCCTGCAAGGATTTTAAATAAGGTGGTTTTGGCGAGCTCGTTGCTTCCTACAAATGCTACCTTGTCATCATGCCCAAGGATGAAGGAAATATTGTCAAGAATCTTTACTCCGTCAATTGTTTTGCTTAAGCCCTCTACGGTGAGAACCTCGTTTCCGATTTCGCGGCTCGGACGAAAATCAATGTAAGGGTATTTTCGGCTGGAAGGCTTGATTTCATCCAACTGGATTTTTTCCAGTGCACGCTTTCTGGAGGTCGCCTGTTTCGATTTGGAAGCGTTAGCAGAGAAGCGGGAAATGAATTCCTGCAGTTCTTTGATTTTTTCTTCCTTTTTCTTGTTGGCTTCCTTCATCTGTTTCACCAGAAGCTGACTGGACTCATACCAGAAATCATAGTTTCCGGCATAGAGCTGAATCTTGCCGTAGTCGATATCGGCAGTATTGGTACATACTTTATTTAAAAAGTAACGGTCATGGGAAACCACGATAACCGTATTTTCAAAGTTGATTAAAAATTCCTCCAGCCATGCAATGGCGTCTAAATCCAGATGGTTGGTCGGCTCGTCGAGAAGCAGGATGTCCGGGTTGCCAAAGAGTGCCTGTGCCAACAGAACCTTGACCTTTAGGGGACTGGGTAAATCCTTCATAATGGCATAGTGTTCCTCTGTCGGGATACCAAGACCGTTTAAGAGCATTGCTGCGTCGCTTTCCGCATTCCAGCCGTCCATTTCCGCAAATTCAGCTTCTAACTCACTCGCGCGGATTCCGTCTTCATCGGTGAAATCTTCCTTAGCATAGATGGCGTCTTTTTCCTTCATGATGTCATAAAGCCGTTTATTTCCCATAATAACGGTATCTAAAACGGAAAATTCATCATATTTAAAATGATCCTGCTGTAAAAAGGAAAGGCGCTGTCCCGGGGTAATGACGACATCTCCGCTGGTAGGCTCTAACTGACCGGAGAGAATCTTTAAGAAGGTAGATTTTCCGGCGCCGTTAGCGCCAATCAGACCATAGCAGTTTCCTTCGGTAAATTTAATATTTACATCCTCAAACAGGGCTTTTTTTCCAAGCCGCAGGGTTACGTTGTTTGCACTAATCATGATAGATATCTCCTAACTCTTTCTTTATCAGTGTTTTTTTCGAAATCACATCAATTCGTATCATACTAAAAATAAAGGGGAAAATCAACTAGAACTTCCTATTTTACGGCTGTTTCTGTGAAAAAACTGTTATATTGTTCTGGAACGTGGAAATTGCGGCATGCTTGTTTTTGATTTTAGAACATAGTATAATGCAGGTATATTGTTAGGAGGCGATACCATGAATACTTTACCGATAGAAGATATGAGCAATACTTTTCTGGAACATTCTATCGTCATTCATAATTTTGTCATCAAAATAGGAAGTCAGGTAAAAGATTCCTTGTGCAGGGTTTTTGGGGATAGTGTGCAGTATCAGTGGAGAGAGAATGAGGATAAAGTGGTCGTGCCTGATGTTTCTATTATCTGCAACATGAGAGACAGGAAAAATGTATCTTTTACAGGCATTCCGCGTTTTGTAATGGAAGTTGTTTCGGATGCTACAGAAGAATACGATAGAAACGAAAAAATGCAGATATATTGTAAAGTCGGCATTTCTGAATATTGGATTGTTGATTGGAGAAAAAAACAAGTTGAAATATATTTGTTTGATGGAAAAGAGGATGGTTCCTTATATCCGTATCTTTTTAAAACAGTCACAGAAAATAACAAAGAGGAATTACAGCTTGTAATGTTTCCGAATTTTAAAATTACATTTGATGAATTGTTTGATATAGAGTAAAAACGGTTGGACAAAAGATAGATCTTATTGCTGGAAACAGGAAGGAAACAGGAAGCATGCATTTTCAGAAATTTATCGACACTGTAAAGGAAAATCATTGGCAGCTCTTTGGTATTGAGGTTTATTTTGATGGTCAGGTGGTACATAACTGCCATCGGGAACCAATCAGGAGATATCCGATTTATTCTGCCACGAAGACAATCACGTCTCTGGCAGTTGGAATCGCAGCGGATGAAGGGCGATTTTCCATTGATGCTCCAATCTATGAGTACCTCGAAGGCGAGGTTCCGGCATATGCCACGGCAAAGCAGATTGAGAATCTGAAAAAAATTACAGTCAAACGTCTGCTTACTATGTCGGTACAGGGATATCCGTTTCGACCCCAAGGGGATAACTGGCTGGAGTTTTCTTTGCTGTATCCATTGGAGAACATTGAAGCTGCCGCCTTTTCTTATTCGAATATTCCGGCTTATCTGACTGGCGCGGCAGTTGCAAGGGCAGTGGGAGAGCATTTGTATTCCTATTTGAATCCAAGATTATTTCAGCCGCTTGATATCGCAGAGCCTGTTTATAAAAATTGTCCGTCCGGGTATTTCTATGGAGCATCGGGGATGGAACTTACGGTGCATGAAGTCAGTAAATTTGGGGAACTGCTGCTAAATAACGGGAAGTATCGGGGTCGGCAGCTTGTGTCAACAGATTATGTGAGGGAGGCAACGAAGGCGCAGCAGATAAATAAGGAAGGCGGATACGGATACTATATCTGGAAGTATAGGGATGGTTTTCGGATCAGTGGGAAATGGGGGCAGCGCTGTTTGGCGTTTCCAGAACGTAAATTGATGGTTACCTACTTATCACATATGGAGCAGGGGTCTGAAGAATTGGGGAGGGCGGTGGAGGAGTGTCTTTTGGCTGATACGTGACATGGGTCAAAAATGATGGTGGGAAAAAAGTTGGACTACTTATGCAGCAAGGCACATATAGATGTATAGGGAGGCTTGTATCAATCGTAACAAGAGAGTATGTGAAAAATTTCACGATTGTATTTTGTTTCGTACAGTCAGAAATCTTTACAATCCGCAAATTAAATGCTAAAATGGGAATTAAGTCGAAATGACACTATTTTACAATTATAAGGAGGAATTTTAGGATGTCCAGAGCAAAACAATCAATGGACGGTAATACAGCTGCAGCTCATGTGGCTTATGCGTTTACAGACGTGGCAGCAATTTACCCAATTACACCATCCAGCCCGATGGCAGACTCTGTTGACCAGTGGTCCGCAGCAGGACAGGAGAACATCTTCGGCAATCAGGTAAAAGTCGTAGAGATGGAGTCTGAGGCAGGTGCAGCAGGCGCCGTACACGGTTCTCTTGCAGCAGGCGCTTTAACAACAACATTTACAGCTTCCCAGGGTCTGTTACTTATGATCCCGAATATGTATAAGATCGCAGGTGAGATGCTTCCTTGCGTATTTGACGTATCTGCTCGTACAGTAGCTACACAGTCTTTAAATATTTTCGGAGATCACAGTGACGTTTATGCCTGTCGTCAGACCGGCTTTGCTATGTTAGCAGAGACAAATCCTCAGGAAGTTATGGATTTAAGCCCGATTGCCCATCTGGCAACGATTGAGGGAAAAGTTCCTTTCATTAACTTCTTTGACGGTTTCCGTACTTCCCATGAGATTCAGAAAATCGAGAAATGGGACTATGCCGATCTGAAGGAAATGTGCAACATGGACGCTGTAAAGGCATTCCGTGCTCATGCATTAAATCCGGAGCATCCGGCAATGCGCGGTTCTCATGAGAATGGAGACGTATTCTTCCAGCATCGTGAGGCTTGTAACACAGCTTACAATGAACTGCCTGCTATCGTTGAGAAATACATGGCTAAGGTAAATGAGAAGCTTGGTACAAACTATGACTTATTCAACTACTACGGAGCAGAAGATGCAGAGCGTGTGATTATAGCAATGGGCTCTATCTGTGACGTGGCAGAGGAAGTGATTGATTATTTGACAGCAGCAGGCGAGAAGGTTGGTCTAATCAAGGTTCGTTTATATCGTCCTTGGGTACCGGCATCCTTACTGAAAGTTCTTCCTAAGACAGTAAAGAAGATTGCTGTTCTTGACAGAACCAAAGAGCCTGGTGCATTAGGCGATCCGTTATACTTAGATGTGGCAGCTACACTTCGTGAGGCTGGATTAAATGACATCGTATTGACAGGCGGACGTTATGGATTAGGTTCTAAGGATACTCCTCCTTCCAGCATCTTCGCTGTATATAAAGAGTTAGAGAATGACATGCCGAAGAGCAGATTTACACTTGGTATCGTAGATGATGTGACAAACTTAAGCTTACCGGAAGTAAAACCGGCGCCTATCACATCCGCAGCAGGTACGGTAGAGTGTAAGTTCTGGGGTCTTGGCGGTGACGGTACTGTAGGTGCAAACAAGAACTCTACAAAGATCATCGGCGATCACACAGACAAATTCATTCAGGCGTACTTCCAGTATGACTCCAAGAAGACCGGCGGTGTAACGATTTCTCACTTAAGATTTGGTGACAAGCCAATCAAGAGCCCATATTACATCAATCAGGCAGATTTCGTTGCATGTCATAACCCATCTTATGTGACAAAAGGCTTCAAGATGGTTCAGGACGTGAAACCGGGCGGAGTATTTATGATTAACTGCCAGTGGTCTGACGAAGAGTTAGAGCATCATCTGAATGCAGAAGCAAAGAAATATATTGCAGATAACAACATTCAGTTATATACAATAAATGCAATTGATAAAGCAATCGAGATTGGAATGGGCAAGCGTACCAACACAATTTTACAGTCTGCATTCTTCAAATTGGCAAATGTAATGCCAATCGATCAGGCTATTGACTTTATGAAACAGGCTGCAAAGAAGTCCTACGGCAAGAAGGGCGATGCAGTCGTAGAAATGAACTACAAGGCAATTGACGCCGGTGTAGACGCTGTACATAAGGTAGAAATCCCGGCTTCCTGGTCTAATCCGGAAGCAGATCCGGCTCCTGCTGAGTTAAAAGGACGCCCTGAGACCGTTAAGATGGTAAAAGAACTGATGGAGCCAATCTCTTTAATGGATGGCGACAGTCTTCCGGTATCCGCATTTATGGGCAATCCGGACGGACAGTTCGAGCATGGCGCAGCGGCATACGAGAAGCGCGGTACAGCCGTAACCGTACCTACATGGGATGCTGAGAAATGTATTCAGTGTAACCAGTGTGCGTTTGTATGTTCTCATGCAACCATTCGTCCGTTCATGCTGAGCGAGGATGAGGTAAAGGCAGCTCCGGAGCAGATGAAAGTTGCTGATATGAAGCCTAAGGCAGGCGAGTACAAATATACAATGAGCGTTTCTCCGTTAGACTGTATGGGATGCGGCGAGTGTATCACTGTATGTCCGGTAGGCGCTATCGAGATGGTTCCGCAGGAATCACAGGCAGCAGAGCAGCCGGTATTTGACTACTTGGTAGCCAATGTTGGCAAGAAACCTGGTATGCCGGCAGACAATACAGTAAAAGGCTCCCAGTTCAATCAGCCGTTACTTGAGTTCTCTGGTTCCTGTGCAGGATGTGCTGAGACATCTTACGCTCGTTTGATTACACAGTTGTTCGGTGAGCAGATGTATATCTCCAACGCAACAGGATGTTCCTCTATCTGGGGCGGTCCTGCAGCTACATCACCGTACACGGTAAATAAAGACTCTAACAAAGGACCGGCTTGGGCAAACTCCTTATTTGAGGATAATGCACAGCATGGTCTTGGAATGCAGATCGGTCAGAAGGTTCTCCGCGATCAGGCAATCGCAAGCGCAGAGAAATGTGCAGCAAGCGATAAAGCAAGCGCAGAATTAAAGGCTGCATTTGAGAAATTTGCAGAGACAAAAGACGATACAAAGGCGAACAAAGACGCTACGGCAGCATTGGTTGCTGAATTAGAGAAAGCTGCAGCAGCAGGATGCCCGGATGCACAGGCAGCAATTGATAAGAAAGATTACCTTGCTAAGAAATCCGTATGGATCTTCGGCGGTGACGGATGGGCATATGACATCGGATTCGGCGGACTTGACCATGTACTTGCTTCCGGCGAGAACGTAAATGTCATGGTATTCGATACAGAGATGTACTCCAATACAGGCGGTCAGGCTTCTAAGGCTTCCAACATTGGTGAAGTTTGCCAGTTCGCAGCAGCAGGTAAGGATATAGGCAAGAAGAGCCTTGCAGAAATCGCTATGAGCTATGGTTACGTATACGTAGCACAGATTGCTCTTGGCGCTAATATGGCTCACGCTGTCAAGGTATTGGCAGAGGCAGAAGCATACAACGGACCTTCCTTGATTATCGGTTATGCTCCTTGTGAGTTACACGGTGTAAAGGGCGGAATGAACCACTGCCAGGATGAGATGAAGAAAGCAGTAGCTGCCGGTTACTGGAATCTGTTCTCCTTCAATCCTGCATTAAAGGCAGAGGGCAAGAATCCGTTTACCTTAACCTCTAAACCGGGCGAGTGGGATAAATATCAGGAGTTCCTGAACAACGAGACACGTTACAGCCGTCTGACAAGAGCATTCCCGGATCGTGCAGAGAAGCTCTTTGCAGAGTCCGAGCAGGCAGCAAAGGATCGTTACGATCACTTGTTGAAATTAGTAGAGCTGTATAAATAATTGTAGTTTTAAGATGAAATAAATGAGGGAAAGAGCCGTATACATGTTTGCATGTGTTGCGGCTCTTTTCCTATCATATAGGAAAATGCAGCAAGTTTGTAGTCGCTAAATTATAATAGACTTTGCGTTTGAATTGTGGTATGTTAAATATAATCAAGCAACTGTTGCTAGGGAGGTGTTATAATGTTAGAACAAAAAGATTTAGATGCAATTAGAGCGATAATGAAAGAGGAAATTACAGAATCCGAAAATCTGATTTTAGAAGAAATGGAACGTACAAGAAAAATTTTGGACGATAAAATTTCTCAGGTTCAAAAGAATATGGATGAATTAAATAATTATTATAAGATAACAAGACTTGAAAATGATAATACAAGTTTGTTGTTAAAAATGATTGATGAATTATCAAGAAGAGTTGAAGAGCTGGAGAAAAGGACGGCATAAGAAAAAGAGCCACATACATGTTCGCATGTATTGCGGCTCTTTTCTTATCTTTTGTCCGGCGGCGTAGGATCATTTGTAAAACCGGCAATATAATCTAATGACACATGATAGAATTTGGCAAGCGTGACAGCCAGTTCAAAGGGCAGTTCCCTTTTGCCGGTTTCATAGTTGTGATAGGTTGTTCGCTGCATATGAAGCAGATCGGCAAGTTTTCGTATGGATAAATCTTTATCTTCGCGTAAATCCCTTAATCTTGGATAATATCCCATATTCATCACCCGTTGACAGTGTACAACAAATGATGTACAATATATTCGGTTGTCCTACATGTGATGGACAAAAATACTAATAAGTCATAAATATGAGGAGGAGTAAAATGTTTAACACAAACGAAGAGACCATTACTTTTGAGGTACTTATCAGAGAGAACAAAGTCAATTGTACCTTGCACAACTTTTTTTCTGATGGAAAGGCTTTTGAGATAGACAGTAATTTCATTTTCCCGTTGCCTGAGAGTTTAGAGGAGGCTTCAGATGATAAAATAATAGAGGGCATCTGGAATGATAGAGTCCTCTTTTGGGCAATGTCTAATCGAATGAGGGTAAATCAGGGTATGGTGGATGAAAGTGATAAAGACAGCCTTCTCAAGTTGTCGGATGTGCTGGAAAATCTGGATTATGCAAAGGTCAAAAAGGAGCTGAAACGGCTGTAATTTCATCTTTATGATGTGAATCTGCAGAGAAGGTTCCGCATTATCCGGAACCTTCTCTGCGGAATGAAGAAAGAGAGGATATAAAATATGAAAAAGAAGGTATGCAGTTTATTGTTATGCGTCATGTTGACAGCCGCCATGCTGTCCGGCTGCGGCAATGCGGAGCAAACAGAAACATCAGGAGATTCGAACGGAGCTTCAACTTCACAAGTGGAAGAACAGCAGGATCAAGCCGATCAGGATGAGAACGATGAAGAGCAGCAAAACAATGCTGAGGAAACGGAAGAGCCAACCGAACAGAACGTCCCTGAAGAGAAACGGGTGCTAAAGAAAGCTGTGAAAAAAGATATCAACGGCGCTGTGGCAGAGGAATGTGAATATGATACGCAGGGAAATCCGGTAAAGGAAATCTACTATGAGGTGGAACTTATCCGTGATGAGGAGTATGTGGTAGAATCAGAGTATGATGCACAGGGAAATCTGGTGAAGCAGCGTTATCTTTATGAAGAAGAGTGGCGTGCTGATGAAGAACATACATATGAGTATGATGCAGAGGGAAACAGGACGGTTCACATTGTAGCTTTCGCTCAGGAAACGGAGAGCACTCAGGAAATGGAGAGTGTTCAGGCAACAGAGGGCGCACAGGAAACGGCGGGCGCTCAGGAAGATTTCACGGAGAGTTATCGGGAAGAATATGAGTACGAATATGACGATCAGGGAAATATTGCCGTAAAACATATCAATTTGGTAGGTGACTGTATGTCACTTTATCGGACATCGAGAATTGAATATGTGTATGATGCCGAGGGAAGAATAACAGAAGAGACTTACTATACGGTGCCAGCGCAGGACGGTGCGATTAGTTATGATGAAATTCTGGATCATAGAATGGAATATGAGTATGATGAGCAGGGAAATTTATTGGTAGAACGCTTTTGTGACGAAAGAGGAGAGACTGTGGCTGAAAAAGATGCTCGCGAGTATAGCATACAATATGAATATGACGAATCTGGAAATATGATATCTGAATATGGTAGTGGTTCGGTCAGTGAGATAACTAATGGCAGTCGGGCCGGTAGCTATAGCTACGTGATAGAAAATGAATTTTACTAATACAATATGAAGCGTAATTGCTTTTGAATAATTGGAAATTTCAAAAACTGCTTTTTGCATTTTCATGAGAAAACAGATGAGAAGGGAAAATTTATTCCGGCTCATCTGTTTTTCTTTCGCTCAATATGAGCGTTTCATAGTTGATTTTTGCTGTATCTTTCTGTATCATATATGTCAGATATTATGCGAAGCAAAAACAGCTTCACATAATCAGATGGACGCGCAGAAGCGGCGCCTTTTATGAGAATCCAGAAACAGGATTCTCATAAGCTATATTGTACTGACCGGAAAGGCAGATTTTTTAAAACAGAAAGAGAAGGAATAGATATGGAATATAGAATCATAACGGATGGTTCCTGCGATCTTCCGTCGGATTTAACAAAGGAAAAAAATATTATTGTTGTACCGTTTTACGTTTCTTTCGATGGAGAGAACTATCAAAAAGAAATCGCAGAGATGCCGATAAGGAAATTTTATGAAGAGATGGTGGAGAATCCAAAGGTATATCCGAAGTCCTCTATGCCGTCGGTTCAGGACTATGTAGATGTATTTCTGCCGGTCGTGAAAGAGAACAAGGCAATAATCTGCATTTGTATTACCACAAAGTTCAGCGGTTCCATGCAGTCGGCTTTAAACGCCAGAAACATGGTATTGGAGAACTATCCAAATGCTCAGATAACTGTAATCGATGCAACGGTCAATACGGTATTACAGGGGTTGTATGTACTTGAAGCGGCAGAAATGCAGCAAAAGGGTGTCTCCTATGAGAAAGCGGTAAAAGAATTAGAGAAAATAAAGAGTACAGGCAGGATTTTCTTTACAGTAGGAGGAATTGAATATCTGAAACATGGAGGGCGTATTGGCAAGCTGGCAGGCTTGGCGGGTTCGGTTTTGGGCATCCGTCCAATTATAACTTTAGAAAAAGGAGAAATCTTTCCTTCCGGAATTGCCAGGACCAGGAAGAAGTCTTTGGAACGGGTAATAAATCTGTTGCTTCAGTATCTACGGGAATATCAGGTGGATTGCAGTATGTACAGCCTTGCAGTCGGTTATGGGTACGACAGGGAAGAAGGGCTTAAGTTTCGGGAAAGAGCGTTAGAGGCGCTGTATGCAAACGGATATTCTGTCACAGAAGAGCAGCTTCCGGTGTATCAGATCGGTGCAACCATCGGCGTGCATACCGGACCGCACCCTCTGGGCTTTGGAATTATCCAAAGAAATAGATATCATAATAAGTAAACTATATTTTAAACAGAAAGAAAGCAGTTTAAAAGTAAATAGATAGATTAAGAAGATATTCTGTATTGACGGAGTATCTTTTTTTCATTTCTAAAAATATTACACTTTTTAACAAAAAACAAATACTTACAAAAGAAAAAAATGCCGCTAAACTAAAAGTGCATTAGAAATTCAAACGGGGAAAAACAAGGTGATGTATTGGAAAGGAAGAAGAAAATGAGAAGAAAGAGTAATTGGAGAAAATGCTGCTTAAGTTTCTTGATGGCTGTAGCCGTAACGGTTACAGGAATTGCACCATCTGCCGCCCCTGTGGCTGCGGCAACGAATGAAAGTACAGTGATTCACTCGATGGCATATGATGAGGGACCTACGTTTACCGCATCAGCCATGTCAGAAGCCAGCTTTGGTTTTCGTATGCCGAAATTCAACGGAGGTGCGGACACATGGGGGGATGTAGCCGCAGATCTGGGCGTGAATGTAAAAGTGGACGGCGTGTGGAAAGACATTGATACAGTCAGCAAGTATGTGTACAACAGCAACTGGGGACACTGGTCAGAAGGCGGTTCCAGCGGATACTGGTTCAAGGTGACAGAGAGCACTTATTTACAGTTATATTCCAAAAGTAATCCGAGTGTGACACTTGATTATAATCTGATTTTAAATACAACAGATACATCTGCAGTTACAGCATTAGCTCCGGTAGGGGAAACAACAATTTCCGGGAGCCGTAACGGAAGCGGATTCATTGCATTCCCGAATGCGATTGCACAAGGTGGAAGCTATCCGACAAGCGCAGACAATATAGTTGCTTATGTTAAAAAATTAAATGAGCCGGACAGCGCATATGTCAATATCGACAATAATGCAGAGAGCGGATGGATTTACAATACGAATTTTGGAATCGAGCAGTATGGATATTGGTTCAAGGTAGAAGAATCAGGTCCTATTCAAGTGAAGTTTGCACTGAAAGACAAGGAAGAAATTTCGCTTGTTTATACCATTACATATTCTGATACGACCCGCAGCAATTATTCCGTATATGCGAATGGCGCAACGACAATTACTGCTGATTCTGCGACAGGCGCAGCGGGAGTTGTATTCCCATATCTGGGAGGCACAGCGACGGATAACCTTCCGACGAATAAGGAATTAGACAACTTTGTGATTGAGTATTACAATGAAAGTACCGGAAACTGGGTAGAATTTTCTAACAGCGCCTTAAGCGGATGGTATTATCAGGGAAACGGATATGTCAGCTATTCTTCCAAGAATCAGTGGGGATATTTTGACGATTACGTATACGGTCTTTGGTTCCAGCCGATTACCGAGAATTTCAAACTGCGTATCGGATATCCGGAGAATGGCGTGAGGGGCGGAGCCGTAGGTTCCAACTACATTGAGTATCAGTTTATCGGCGCACCGGACGCATACAGACCGGAGGATGTAGAGATTGAGAATATTACCGTAGGCGGTGACAACAGCGACCCGGATGCATTAGACGGCTGGAATCTCTATTACAACGATGAATTCAACGGAAATACTCTTGATATGAGCAGCTGGAGCTACAATACCGGATATTTCTTAGACCCATCAGACCCGAACACCTTTGGATGGGGAAACAATGAAGCAGAATATTATACCGATAGTACAGAGAATACTTTTGTAAAAGATGGTGCATTGCATCTGATTGCAAAATATGAGCCATATACATTTACCTGCACCGATGCGGCACAGACAAAGGTGACGGCAAATTATTCTTCAGGAAAAATTATTTCCAAGGATAAAGTATCCTTTACATATGGACGAATTGATTTCAGAGCAAAGCTTCCGGCTGGAAACGGATTGTGGCCGGCTCTGTGGATGCTTCCAAATGATGAAAGCTACGGAACATGGGCGGCATCCGGTGAGATTGACGTTATGGAAGCAAGGGGAAGAGTGACGAACGCATCCAGCGGAACCATCCATTACGGCGGACAGTGGCCGAACAACAGATATACCGGAACCGATTATATTTTCCCGGAAGGTTCAACCTTTGACGACGGCTATCATGTATACAGCGTTATCTGGGAAGAGGATAATATCACATGGTATGTAGACGGCGAGTTCTTCCAGTATATTCCAAAGAGCCAGTGGTATTCCACAGCAAGCGATTCCGATACGGCGCCTTTTGATCAGGATTTCTATATTATTATGAATCTTGCAGTGGGCGGCTGGTTTGACGGCGGAGTTCTGCCGGGAGCAGATTTTAGTTCCGCAGAAATGTTGGTAGATTATGTACGTGTTTATAAAGAAGAGGGAAGTGAAGATGTAAAGGCAGTTCCGATTGAGGGATTAAGTCTGGATAAGACTTCCGTAGAATTGAAGCAGGGACAGACAGCAAATCTTACAAAGATTTGTACGCCAAGCAATACAACACAGAGAAATGTAACATGGACATCTTCCAATGAAACAGTAGCGACTGTAAATGCAGGTCAGATTACGGCAGTCGGCGAAGGAACGGCAGTGATTACGGCGGCGTCTACAGCAAATCCTGCAATTACCGCAACCTGTACGGTAACTGTGAAGAAGCAGGCAACAGGTGAAACAGGCGGCGAGAATGAAGGCGGTTCAGGCAGTGAAACAGGCGGTGGAAATGAAGGCGGCGAAACCGGTGGCTCAGGCAATGAAGTGACAGTCAGTGATGAATATGGTGTGCTTCAGAATACAAATGGAACGTTAACTTTCTATGCAAAGGCAAAGGATACGTCTCTTGCACCAATGCTTTATTGGGGCGTAAACAAAAACAACCCGTCTCTTTCCGATTTGGGCGGAGTTGCATTGACAAAGAATGCTTCTCTGGGAGCAGATTACTTTAGCTATACCACAGAGGCGGCATTTGCGGATACGGATACCGTTTCCTATATGTTCAGCTATACGCCGGTAGACGGTGAAGGAAGAATGGATACCTCTATTATAAGCAAAAAGGTGTCTGATCTGGACGCAGGCGGAAATGTCGGCGGTGAGACCGGAGGAGAAACAGGCGGCGAAGTTGGAGGAGAAACAGGCGGTGAAACCGGTGGAGAGACCGGAGGAGAAGTCGGCGGCGAAACCGGCGGTTCCGGTGAAGTGACAGTCAGCGATGAGTACGGCGTATATCAGAATACCGACGGAACATTGACCTTCTATGTAAAGGCAAAAGACACCGCTCTTGCGCCAATGCTTTATTGGGGAATCAATAAATCCAATCCGCAGTTATGGGAGCTTGGCGGAGTGGTATTAGAGAAAAATGCAGCGTTGGGAGCAGATTATTACAGCTATACGACTGCTGCTGCATATGCAGGTACAGATACCGTTTCCTATATGTTCAGCTATACGCCGGTAGACGGAGCAGGAAGAATGGATACAGCAATTTTCAGTAAGACAATCTCTGAAATGAAGGCTCCTGTACAGGAAGAGGAAGTGACGGAGGGCGAGTATGGTATCAAACATAATGCAGACGGAACATTGACTTTCTATGTTTACGCTAATGAAGCTGCATTTGCACCAATGGTATATTGGGGCTATAATAAGACAAATCCAGCTCTTTCCGATCTGGGCGGTGCAGTAATGGAGAAAAACGGAAGCAAGGCAGGATATTTCACATATACCACTGCTGAAAAAGTCGGCAATGGAACAAATGTTTCTTATATGTTTGGCTATACGCCAGTGGGCGAGGCTGGAAGAAAAGACACAGCAATTATGACCCAGACAGTGAAATAAGAAGCGGAAAATAAAATACGAAAAGATAGCAGAGCCTGCAGCAAACCGAAAGGAATGCTGCAGGCTCTTTCTATGCGCTGGCGGTAAACTAAAATTACCGCTGTTAAGTATATACGTTAAAAAAATTATTCTAACAGGGCTTTCGCATGTTCAATCGCAGCCGCAATATCCGGCTGGAAGTTTTCTTCGCCAATCTTGTAATAAAAGCCATCCTTTTTCATGACAGACATCGGCTGACTGTTTACATGGGAAAATACCAAGTAAATCCCTTTCTTTTTGGCGCGGTCTGCCAGATTATGCAAAGAGTGCATAGCGCTTGCGTCAATAGCGGGAACGCTGCGCATACGGATAATAATCACATGCGTATAGTTTTTGGAATCGATCTTTGACAGATGGTCGGCAGCTGCAAAGAACATCGGACCGCTGATTTCAAATACACGGATTTCCTTTGGGATGGAGAGCAGTTTTTCAGCTTCATCTGCCGGAGTATCCGGTTCCTCCACATATTTCCAGGATTTGATATCGGTAACTTCCGCCATACGCTTCATAAATAAAAGAGCGGAAACCACAACGCCTACTTCAATGGCAACTACGAGGTCAAAAATGACGGTCAGAAGAAAAGTTCCAATCAGAACGATAATGTCACTCTTTGGTGCAGTCTTTGCCAGACGCAAGAAGGTGGACCAGTCGCACATATTCCAAGCGACCATGATTAAAACTGCCGCAAGGCTCGTCATAGGAATCAGAGCGGCGAGTGGCATCAGTACCAGCAGGATGATCAGTAAAGTTATGCTGTGTACAATGCCGGCAATCGGCGTGCGTCCGCCGTTCTTTACATTTGCGGCTGTCCTTGCAATGGCGCCTGTGGCGGGAATTCCGCCGAAGAGACCGGAAAAGATATTTCCAAGTCCCTGACCGATTAACTCTGCGTTGGAATTGTGCTTATCTCCAATCATACCGTCGGATACGACACAGGAGAGCAGAGATTCAATGCCGGCAAGCAAAGCGATGGTAAATGCAGGCGAGATCAACTTCTGAATCATGGCAAAGCTGACGGACGGAAGATGCGGCAGGGGCAGTTCGGAGGATAATTCCCCATAGACACTGCCAATCGTATTGACCGGAAGATCCGCAAATTTTACCAATAACGTCGTAATGATGATTGCGACGAGAGAGCCGGGAATTTTGTCAGTAATCTTCGGGCAGATGATTAAAATAGCCAGAGCCAGAAGCCCGACCAAAAGAGCAGTAACATTTACCGTAGAAATATTTTTTGCATAGGCGTTCAATTTTTGCAGGAATTCCGAAGGAACGGCGCCCATAGAAAGCCCAAGAAAATCTTTGAACTGTCCAACCAAAAGGCTTACGCCGATACCACAGGTAAACCCGGTGGTAATTGTATAGGGAATGTACTTGATCAGAGAACCGAACTTGCAGAGTCCCATAATAATCAGGAAAATGCCCGCCAGAATTGTTGCTACAATTAATCCATCCAATTGATATTCCATGACAATTCCATAGATGATGACAACAAAGGCGGCGGTAGGGCCTCCGATCTGTACCCGGCTTCCGCCGAAAAACGAGATAAAAAATCCGGCGATAATAGCAGTATAAAGTCCGCACTCCGGTGCAACGCCCGAGGCAATCGCAAGGGCGATAGAAAGGGGCAGCGCGATAATTGCAACAATGATGCCGGAAATGATATCTTTGATGAGCTGTTCTTTTGAATAATGCTTCATCACTTCAAAAAGCTTTGGTCTTAACGTTTCCATAATAAATTCTCCTCTGTAAAAATATAATCCAGACTTGAATTCTATCACTGGCTGATACATGGGTCAAGAAATTTCTTGTTATGAGCCAATACGGAAATCAATAGAGACTGCATGTTTTTGTAAAATATGGGAATTATATTTTCATATCAAAGGAAATACAAAGAATTGAGGTAAAGTTTGGAAGTAGAACTTCCAAATCTACCTGAATGGCGCAAAAAGCGCGCCAAAAGGAGGAAAATATGAAACGGAAAATGAAAACAATGGACGGAAATCATGCAGCGGCACATGTTTCCTATGCATATACGGATGTTGCGGCGATTTATCCTATCACCCCGTCTACGGTCATGGCAGAAGTAACGGATGAATGGGCGGCAATGGGACGGACGAACATATTCGGGCAGCAGGTGCAGGTGACAGAAATGCAGTCTGAGGCAGGCGCGGCAGGAGCGGTACACGGCTCCCTTGCGGCGGGGGCATTGACAACGACCTTCACCGCCTCGCAGGGACTTCTGCTGATGATACCGAATCTTTATAAGATGGCGGGAGAGAGGCTTCCAGGAGTATTTGACGTGTCGGCGCGCGCGATTGCCAGCCATGCTTTAAGCATTTTCGGCGACCATTCCGATATTTACGCCTGCCGTCAGACCGGCGTTGCAATGTTATGCGAGTCCTCGGTGCAGGAGGTCATGGACCTGACGCCGGTGGCACATATGGCGGCAATCCGAGGAAGAATGCCCTTTATCAACTTTTTTGACGGATTCCGTACCTCGCATGAGATACAGAAGATTGAAACATGGGAATATGAGGACTTGGCGGAGCTGATGGATGTGCAGGCAGTGGAGGATTTCAGGAAGCAGGCGCTTTCACCGGAGCACCCCTGTGAAATGGGAAGCGCGCAGAATCCGGATATCTTCTTCCAGACCAGAGAGGCATGCAACAAGGGTTACAATGATTTGCCTGCAATCGTAAAAGAGTGCATGGAATTAATCAACCGGAAAATCGGCACGGATTATCACCTCTTTGATTTCTATGGAGACAAAGATGCGAAAAAGGTCATCGTAGCGATGGGATCTGTCTGCGAGACGATAGAAGAAACAATCGATTATCTGATGTCCAAAGAAGGCGGGAGTTATGGCTTGGTAAAAGTCCGTCTGTACCGTCCTTTTGCCGTAGATGATTTTCTGCGGGCTCTTCCAAAGAGCGTAGAGCAGATTTATGTGCTGGACCGGACGAAGGAACCTGGCTCTGTGGGCGAACCGCTCTATCAGGATGTCGTCAGCGCTTTAAAGGGAACTGACTTTGAAAAAGTTCCGGTCTTTGGAGGACGCTATGGACTAGGCTCTAAGGATACGACGCCGGGGCAGATCATGGCTGTTTATCAGAACGAGGAGAAAAAACAGTTTACCATTGGAATCGTAGATGATGTAACGGGGCTTTCCCTTCCGGTCGGGCAGGAACCCCAGACCAGTTTGGAAGGTACGACGAATTGCAAGTTCTGGGGACTGGGAGCGGACGGAACCGTTGGGGCAAATAAAAACTCCATCAAAATTATCGGAGATCATACGGATATGTATGTACAGGCGTATTTTGATTACGACTCCAAAAAGAGCGGCGGCGTTACGATGTCCCATCTGCGCTTTGGAACAACGCCGATAAAGTCTACCTATCTGATTCAGCAGGCGGATTTTGTGGCATGCCATAACCCTTCTTATCTGCGTAAATATGACATGGTCGGCGAGCTGGTAAAGGGAGGAACCTTCCTTTTAAACTGCCCGTGGAAACCAGAGGAGCTGGAGGAACATTTACCCGGTCAGATGAAACGTTTTCTGGCTGAAAATGAAATCCAGTTCTATATCATAGACGGCGTAAAGCTGGGAATGGAAACCGGAATGGGACCTACCAGAATCAATACGATTTTACAGGCAGCATTCTTCGCTCTGACGGAAATCATTCCGCTGGAACAGGCGAAGCAGTGGATGAAAGATGCGGCAACGGCAACTTATGGAAGAAAAGGGGAGGATGTGGTTGCAAAAAACCATGCGGCAATTGATGCAGGAGCCACGCAGGCGGTCAAAGTGGAAATACCGGAGGAATGGAAGCATTGTCCCGATGATAAAGTGGATGTGAACACTTGGGAGAAACTGTCGGAGCAGGAGGACGGAATGCAGACAGAAAAACAGTCTGCGGATGGGCAAAAAGAAGTTTTGGATTTTGTCAGAAATATCCAGCAGGCAGTATCTGCACAGAAGGGAAACGAGCTGACGGTGGCAGACGTAGAACCTTATGCGGATGGAAGGACGCCTCTGGGAACGGCGGCATATGAAAAGAGGGGAGTTGCCGTTTCCATCCCGGTCTGGGAGCCGGAAAAATGTATCCAGTGCGGAATCTGCTCCTATGTGTGCCCACATGCTGTCATCCGCCCGGTAGTCATGGATGAGAAGGAGTCTTTTGCGGCGCCGGAGAGAATGAAGATGCTTCCGATGAACGGGATGCATGATTATAAGTTTGCCATCGTAACCTCGGCTCTTGACTGCACCGGATGCGGTTCCTGCGTCGAGTGCTGTCCGGCAAAGGGAAAAGCAATTACGATGCAGAGCTTTCAGGAAAATGTTGGGGAGCAGATTTATTTTGACTATGGAAGAACCTTGCCGGAGAAGCCGGCAGTTTTGGAAAAATTCTCGGCAGAGAGCGTAAAAGGAAGCCAGTTCCGCCAGCCGCTGCTGGAGTTCTCCGGCGCCTGCGGCGGCTGCGGAGAAACGCCTTATGCGAAACTGGTGACCCAGCTATTCGGGGAGCGGATGTATATTGCAAATGCTACCGGCTGCTCCTCCATCTGGGGAAATTCTTCACCGTCTACACCGTATACTGTCAATCGGGAAGGAAAAGGACCGGCATGGTCAAATTCTTTATTTGAAGATGCGGCGGAATTTGGATATGGAATGCTGCTTGCACAGAATGCAATCCGCGAAAAGCTGCGGCAGAAGTTAGAGCGGATGAAAAAGGTCTTAAAGACGGGAAAGACGGATGACATGAAGCCTGTGCAGCCTCTGATAGAAGCAATTCAAAACTGGGTTGAAACTTATGGGAATGGAAAAGAAAACCGGCAGGCGTCCGAAAGACTGATACAGGAATTAAACAAGTGTGACTGCGAGCTTTCAGCCGATATTTTAAAGGAGAAGGATTATCTTTCCAAGAAATCCCAGTGGATTTTCGGAGGAGACGGTTTCGCCTATGATATCGGATACGGCGGCGTAGATCATGTGCTTGCCTCCGGCGCAGATATCAATCTTCTGGTATTTGACACAGAGATATATTCCAATACCGGCGGACAGTCATCAAAGGCAACGCCGCTCGGAGCAGTTGCGAAATTTGCGGCAACGGGAAAAGGAGTAAAGAAAAAAGATCTTGCAGCAATTGCTATGAGCTACGGATATATCTATGTGGCGCAGGTTGCTATGGGCGCGGATTATAACCAGTGCGTCAAGGCGTTCGCGGAAGCAGAGAGTTACCCGGGACCTTCGCTTATCATAGCTTATGCGCCATGTATCAGTCATGGAATCAAGGCGGGAATGGGAAAAGCGCAGTTGGAAGAGAAGCTTGCGGTCGAAGCGGGATACTGGTATAATTTCAGATATCAGCCTTGGAAACGAGAGAAGGGAGAGAATCCGTTTATCCTCGACAGCAAGGAACCGAGCGGAGATTATCAGGAATTCTTAAACGGAGAAGTCCGTTACAATGCCCTGATGCGTCAGGATAAGGCGCGTGCGGAGGAATTGTTCCACAAAGCGCACGAACAGGCAATGGAGAAATACCGGTATTGGAAAGCCCTTTCGGATGGGGAACGGGCGGTCTGATGAAAAATAAGTTGACGCATGTCTTAGTTTGTGATAAAATCAATCCGTTGTGAAATTAAGTCGATGGTCCTCTGTTACGTAATAGTATTAAGAACATCTAAAGAATCAGGAGGTCACAAAATGAACGCAAGCGAAATCATTAAGAGCATTGAAGCAGAGCAGTTAAAGGCAGACGCACCGGAATTCCGCGTGGGAGATACCATTAAGGTATATGCGAAGATCAAAGAGGGAAACCGTGAAAGAATTCAGGTTTTTGAAGGGATCGTATTAAAGAAGCAGGGCGGAAGCAACCGTGAGACATTTACCGTTCGTAAGTTCTCTAACGGTGTAGGCGTTGAGAAGACTTGGCCGTTACACTCTCCGAACGTTGAAAAAGTGGAAGTTGTAAGAAGAGGTAAGGTAAGAAGAGCAAAACTTACTTACTTAAGAGGTCGCGTAGGTAAGAGAGCGAAAGTAAAAGAGTTAGTAAAATAAGAACTGCCAGAGGGACATTACAATGTGTATTGTCCCTCTTCTTGTATTACATATTACAGGAATGAACTTGTTGCTTTAAAGCGTTAAAGTATATGAGGTTGAGAAATGAAAAGACATAAAGTAAACGGTTTGAATTTTGGAAAGAAACGAAAAAAGCTAAATATTCCATTGATTAAAGAAGTGTTTACCTGGGCAGTGGAAATTGCCATTGTTCTGGCTGCGGCATTTGTACTGGTATATTTTATCGGGCTCCGCACCAGCGTGGTGGGACAATCTATGGCAAAGACCTTAGACGCCGGTGATGAAATATTGGTAAACCGCTTTGTTTATAAAGTACTGGATCCAAAGGCGGGAGATATCATTGTATTTCTTCCAAACGGCAATGAGAAGTCCCACTATTATGTAAAGCGCGTGATTGCCGTTCCGGGCGATACTGTGCAGATTAAGGATGGCGTACTCTATCTCAATGGAAAAGAATACAAAGAAGAGATAGATTGTGAGAATATGGAAGAGGCGGGACTTGCAGCGGAGGAACTTACCGTAGGAGAGGATGAATATTTTGTGCTGGGAGATAACCGCAACAATAGTGAGGACAGCAGGTATTCCAATATCGGAAATGTAAAAAAAGAACATATTATCGGCAAGGCATGGTTTATCATCTCGCCTTTTGGAAAATTTGGATTTATGTAGGAGGAAGGCGAAGCGGTGCGTGCCGTTACATTATTATATTAGGAGGAAGGCAAATGCGAAGCATTTTTGGAATGCCTTCCGACGACTTGGCAGGTGCCGCGAAGCGGTGCGTGCCGTTACATTATTATATTAGGAGGAAATAAAATGCAGTTTCAGTGGTATCCCGGTCATATGACGAAAGCAAAACGTCAGATGCAGGAAGACATAAAGTTAGTAGATCTTGTGGTGGAGCTTGTGGATGCAAGAGTGCCGCTTGGCAGCAGGAACCCGGATATTGACGAGCTGGGGAGAAATAAGGCGCGTCTGATTCTTTTGAATAAAGCGGATCTGGCAGATGAGAAAGCAAATGAGGCGTGGATGCATTATTTCGAAAAAAGGGGGTACTATGCGGTGCGGATAGACGCCAGAAACCGCGGAGGTATGAAAGCGGTACAGGCAGTGATCTTAGAAGCCTGCAAGGAGAAAATGGAGCGGGACCGAAAGCGAGGTATTAAGAACCGTCCGGTGCGGGCGATGGTGGTAGGAATTCCAAATGTGGGAAAATCCACCTTCATCAATACGTTTGCGGGAAAGGCGTGTGCGAAAACAGGAAATAAGCCGGGGGTTACAAAAGGAAAGCAATGGATTCGTTTGAATAAGAATGTGGAACTTTTGGATACGCCGGGAATCCTCTGGCCGAAATTTGAGGATCAGAGCGTAGGTCTTAAGCTGGCGTTGATTGGCTCCATTAAGGACGAGATATTGAATATAGATGAATTGGCGCTGGAACTGCTCCGCTATCTTCTGAAGCAGTATCCAAGTCTGCTGAAAGAACGCTACGAAATAACGGAAGTGGATGAAGTAAAGGCGCTGGAGCAGATAGCAGTGAACCGAAAATGCTTAAAGAAGGGAAACGAGTTGGATTACAGCAAAGCAGCGGCTCTTGTTTTGGATGAATTCAGAGCGGGAAAAATCGGAAGAATTACTCTTGAAAAGCCGGAGCAGGAAGCATAAAATAGAGAGTGGAAAGACATCAATGAGAGAGAAACAATCGGATAAGAAAAGGGCAGCCGCCAAATGGACAGTAAGAAAATTTTTCGAGTGCATGATGTATCTTGTAATTGTTATAGCGCTTACATATGTTGTCATTCGCTTTGTAGGACAGCGGACCGGAGTAAGCGGTTCTTCGATGGAACCGGCTTTGAGTGACGGAGATCATCTGCTGATAGATAAGCTGTCTTATCGCTTTCATGAACCAGAGCGATTTGATGTCGTTGTATTTCCGGATGAAAATACAAACAGTAAGTATTATATCAAACGAGTCATCGGACTGCCCGGTGAGAGAGTGCAGATTGACGAAAAGGGATATATCTATGTCAACGGAGAAGAATTATGCGAATCCTATGGTTTAGAAGTTATCAAAGAGGCAGAAGAGATCATAGATCTTGGGGAGGATGAGTATTACGTACTGGGAGATAATCGGAATAACAGCGAGGACAGCCGTGGAGATGTGGTTGGAAGAGTGCATAGGTATGAGATTGTCGGTAAAGCATGGTTTCGGATATATCCGATAAATCGGATCGGCTTCGTAAAACACGGATAGGAATGGAGAGACGCTATGAAGCGGAAAATCGGAGAGATTAAATCAGAATTACAGGCAGCAGAGGATTCCATGCTGCCTCATTTTATAACTGCCTATGAAACAGATGAAAGAAGCGGAGTCAGGGCGCTTGTAGAGCAGGCAGGAAGACGGTTAAAAAAGCTGGAAGAGGAGAAGGAGCGGACGTGGAAGCTCGGAGAGTATGAGCGTTTATACGCATCTTATGGACATATTTGCGGAATTGATGAAGTGGGAAGGGGACCGCTGGCAGGACCTGTCGTGGCGGGCGCTGTGATTCTGCCGAAGGACTGCAATATTCTCTATATCAATGATTCTAAGCAGTTAAGTGCAAAGAAGCGGGAAGAGTTATACGAAATCATTATGGAACAAGCCGTTGCGGTTGGAATTGGCAGGGTGGAACCGGAAAGGATTGATGAAATCAATATTCTTCAGGCTACCTATGAGGCGATGCGGGAAGCCATAAATAATCTGTCTGTGAAACCCGATATATTATTAAATGATGCGGTAACGATTCCGGGTGTAGAGATCAGGCAGATACCGATCATAAAGGGGGATGCGAAAAGCATTTCTATCGGAGCGGCAAGCATCATTGCCAAGGTGACGAGAGACCGGCTGATGGAAGAGTATGACAAGGTCATGCCGGAATATGATTTCGCATCCAATAAGGGATATGGTTCCAAATCACATATTGAAGCTTTGAAGAAATGTGGACCGTCTCCCATACATAGGGCAAGTTTTATAGGAAACTTCGTATAGGAAAGATTTAAATATAGGACATGTGAAAGGAGTAAATGACAATGCAGATATCGGATTTAGTAGGACAATACAACAGAAATATTAGTCAGGATGTTTCCGTGGCGGCGCCGGCTCCGGAATCACAGCAGCTTGTAGATGCAGTGCGGGAAATGGCAGCGGGAAATATTTTTGAGGGAACCGTAAATGAAATGCGCCGGGGCGAGGTTGTGCTGGGGCTTAGCAACGGGCAGACGATTTCGGCAAAGCTGGCGGGAAATATCACGTTAAGCAAAGGGCAGTCCATGTTCTTTCAGGTGAAATCCAACAACGGAAGCCAGATAGAGATACGTCCATATACAAAGGGGAATCTGAGCAATCCGATTTTGTTAAAAGCATTAGATACGGCGGGAATACCGGCAAATGAGCGGACTGTTGGGATGGTCAATGCAATGATGGAAGAGCAGATGTCCATTGATAAGCTAAGTCTCTTGGATATGGCAAGAACGGTAGCGACACAGCCGGAAATTGATGTGGCGACGATTGTACAGATGAAGAAACTGGATATTCCCGTGACGCCGGAAATGGCAAACCAGTTTCTGAATTATAAGCTGGATCAGTCTGCCATTACCACACAGATGGAAGCATTTTTCGATGGGCTTTTGTCTGCATTTTCCGGTGAACTGCTGACCGGCGAGGAGGCGTTGAACAGAAACAGTGAAATTCTGAAAATCCTGTTTCCCGGCGAAGGGGATGCCGGCGCCGACGGAGTGACGCTTGTAAGTGCGGGAGGGGAAAATTCTGCGGAGGCGTCCGGCATTCAAGATGCCTTGGGCGGGAGTGCGGCTTCGGTGCAGGAAACGGCTGAGAACGCTGAAAATATTGCTGTTCTGGAAGAGGGCGGGGCAGAGGAGCTGCCGGTAAAACAGCAAATGGATTATCCGGAAGGCTCATCAGGCAGACTTCTGACAGATGCGCAGGCAGAGAGGCTTGGCAAAGATTTGGCGAAATTTCCGCAGCTTGCGGCGAACGAGAGATTGTTTGTGGACGGCAAGCTGAATCTGGAGCTGTCACCGAAAGATATGCTTTTAGAATTGCAGAAATCCTTGCAGCAGACAAAGTCCGGGGATTCCGGTTCCGTAAAAAAGCTGCTGGCGGGCGAATCTTATCAGAAACTGCTGCGGAATGTCTTTGAGGAGGAGTGGCTTTTAAAACCGGAGGATTTAAAGACAGCAGATAAAATAAAAGATTTGTATCAGAAGCTGGAGCATCAGATGACTCAGTTGGAGAAAGCTTTTGAGCAGACCGGAATGGATAAGGGACAGCTGACACAGGCGGCTGCCGATGTACGCAGCAATGTGGAATTTATGAATCAGATTAATCAGAACTATACCTATCTGCAGATTCCGTTAAAATTAAGAGGTCAGAATGCGCATAGTGATTTGTATGTGTACACCAACAAAAAGAGCCTTGCGGACAGAGAAGGGGATTTGACGGCATTTCTGCATCTGGATTTGGATAATCTCGGTTCTACAGACGTTTCCATCCGCATGAGAGGGAAGAAGGTGCACACAGATTTCTTTCTTTCAGATGATAAATCCTATGACTTGATTTTCGAGCATATAGATTTGTTAGAGGAACGGCTGGAGAAAAAAGGGTATCAGTGTACGATACAAGTGCAGAATAAGGAAAAAAAGATTAATTTTGTAGATGATTTTCTGAAAAAGGATCAGCCTTCAACGGGAAGGCTGCACAGATATTCATTTGATGTGAGGGCGTGATAATATGGCAGAAGGAAGCAAAGGCTGGAATCCGAAACAACTGTCAGAGGAAACAAAGAAAGAGAAAACAGCGGTGGCGCTTGCCTATAATCCGGGAGATGCGGCGCCGAAAATATTAGCCACAGGAAAAGGCCATGTGGCGGAGAAGATTATTGAGAAGGCAAAGGAAGAGAATGTTCCGTTCTATAAGGATAACAAACTGGCGGATACGCTTTCTAAGCTGGAAATCGGCGAAACGATACCGCCGGAGCTTTATGAGGTCGTAGCGGAAATACTGGTGTTCGTGGATGATATGGACAAAATCAGAAGTAAGCTGAAATAAGCGGTGATGAGAATGAAAGAGTTGGAAAATAAGCGGCAGAAGGGCAGCAGCTATGAAAGACGTGCAGCAGATTTCTTAGTGGGGCAGGGCTATGAAATTTTAGAGATGAACTATCGCTGTAAGTTTGGTGAGATAGATATTATAGCCAGAGACGGAGAGTATCTGGTATTTATAGAGGTGAAATATAGATATAGTGCAGCGGGTGGGCTGCCGGAGGAGGCGGTAGACTGGAAAAAGCAGAGAAGAATCAGCCAGGTGGCGTCCTATTATTGCATGAAGTGTGGAATCAGTGATGCCATGCCATGCCGGTTTGATGTGGCTGCTTTTTTGAAAGATGAAGTACACTTGATACGCAATGCCTTCTCCTATCAGCCTTAATATCAGAAAACAAGAGGGATTCAAATAGATGGAACAATATAAACTTCGTTGGAAAACAAATCAGAAAGAACAGCTTCCCTGTTGGAAGGAGGAAGCTGCAGGCCGCCCTTGGCTGTTGGAATATCCGGCGTTAGCAGCTACCGGTCTGGTAGAGCATTGTTTTACGACAAGGGAAGGCGGGGTCAGTAAAGGAATTTTTTCGACCATGAATTTAAGCTTTACGAGAGGAGATGAGCCGGAAGCGGTCAAGGAGAACTATGCAAGGCTTGCGAAAGCGCTGCATACCTTGCCGGAGCGGTTTGTATTTACGGATCAGACGCATACTACAAATGTGCGGGCGGTGACGGAAGAAGATGCGGGAAAAGGCTTGACAAAAGAGCGGGACTATTGGGATGTAGACGGATTAGTGACAAATGTGCCGGGACTGGTACTGTCTACTTTTTATGCGGATTGTGTACCGCTGTTTTTTGTGGATAGAAAGCACAGGGCAATTGGATTGTCTCATTCAGGCTGGCGCGGAACGGTAAAACGGATGGGAAAGGTGACGCTCGAAACCATGAGGCAGGAATATGGGACGAAGCCTCAGGATGTGGTCTGTGCCATCGGACCTTCCATTTGCGGGGACTGCTATGAAGTCAGTGCGGATGTAGCAGAGGCATTTATGCAGGAATTTGCAGGTCACGAACAGGAAATTTTGACGGAGAAAGGCGCCGGAAAGTATAAGCTGGATCTGTGGGAGGCAAACAGGCGGGTGCTGACAGATGCAGGCGTTGCGGAAAAATATATCAGTTGTACGAGTCTATGTACCTGCTGTAACCCTGACGTTCTGTTTTCACATCGGGCAACAGATGGAAAAAGAGGTAATTTAGGGGCGTTTATGTACTTAAAGGAGGTGGCTGACCGATGATACGGGTTGAAAATCTGAGTAAGAGTTTTGACGGATATCCTGCACTCAGCCACGCCGATATGCATGTGGAAAGGGGCGCAATTTACGGTCTGGCAGGACCGAACGGAGCAGGGAAATCCACAATGCTCCGTCATATTACAGGGATTTATAAGCCGGATGAGGGTTCGGTTTTCATTGATGGCGTTCCGGTATATGAAAACACGCAGGCAAAAGAAAAGTTTGTCTATATACCGGATGATTTCTTTTATTTTCAGCAGGCAAATACACTGGAAATGATGCGGTTTTATAAGGGAATGTATAAGAAGTTTGATAAGCAGCTTTTTGGGAAGCTGGGAAATGCATTCGCCACCATCAATCCAAAGACAAGCATCCGGAGACTGTCAAAGGGAATGCAGAAACAGGTAGCGTTCTGGCTTGCAATTAGCTGCCGTCCGGAACTGTTAATATTGGACGAGCCGGTGGACGGTCTGGATCCGGTCATGCGGCGGCAGATCTGGAGCATCATTCGTTCGGATGTTGCCGAGCATGGTATCACGGTGCTCGTTTCCTCCCATAATCTTAGGGAGTTGGAGGATGTGTGCGATCATGTGGGAATTATGCATCAGGGCAAGGTAATGATTGAATGCTCCTTGAGTGAACTGCAGGGAAGCGTCTGTAAGATACAGGTTGCCTTTCAGGAAGGAATGCCGAAGCTGCCGGAGGATTTTGACGTGCTGCACATGTCTAGTACAGGAAGGGTGTATACAATGATTGTCAAAGGAAATCAGGAGGCGGCGAAGGAGCAGTTAGAAAAAATGAACCCGATGCTGATTGATGTGCTTCCCCTGTCATTGGAGGAAATCTTTATCTATGAGTTGGGAGGTGCGGATTATGCAGTCCAGGATATCCTTTTTTAACGGAACGGTTTTTAAGAAGAATATCAGCCATTACTGGCCTCTATGGCTGGTGTTTTTGGTATATCTCATCTGTCAGATTCCGATTAATATATTTTTGAGCGTTTCCCCAGTGGATATGATTAATTCTTCTGAAAATGTATTAAAGCTGAAAACGGATGCATATTTTAATGCGCTGGCAAATTCTTTGACTCCGACAGTCTGCTTTGCCGCCGGAGTGATAGCGGCAATGGCTGTGTTTCATTTTAATTTTTATACAAGAAGCGCGCATGCGTTCCATTCCTTTCCGGTGAGACGTGAGGAACTCTTTTTTACGGCGTATTTTTCGGGCTTTTTGTTCTATACAGTGCCGTTGCTCCTAAGCTTTTTAATGGGGGCATGTGTCTGTGCGTTAAAGGGAATTACAGCGTTGGAATACCTTTTGCTCTGGTTCCTTTTGATGGAGGGGATGTGTTTCTTTTTCTATAATATGACGATATTGGTGGGAATGTTTACGGGACAGTTCTTTGCAGTGCCGTTGCTCACATTGATTCTGAACTATTTGTATGTCGGCTGCCGTTATGTAGTATTCAACATTATGGGAATGATATCCTATGGACTTTCCGGATTTTATTCCATGCGTCTGGTAAGCTTTTTATCGCCGCTTTACTTTATGATAGGAAAAGTGGGTTTTTCCATGAGCTGGGTGGAACAAGAAAGTATATACATGGTCAGCGGCTGCAAATACGTTGCAATCTATGCCGGGCTTGGACTGATCGGCGGTATTGCGGCATTTTTCATGTATCGGAAACGGAGAATGGAATGTATCAGCGATATTTTGGCAATTCATTTGGTGAAACCGATTTTCCGCTGGGTTTTTGCGGGCGGCATTTCCATGCTGTTTGCGACGGTTGTCTGCGGCTCTCTGATAGTCCGGGATGCACATACCAAATTTCTTTTCATTTTGATGCTTGTTCTGAGCATGGGAGTCATCTGCTTTTTTTTGGCAGATATGCTGATTCAGAGAAAGCTTCGTATATGGAGCAGAAGGCGTTTTTTGGAATGCGGAATCTATACCCTTTTTATGGCTCTGTTCTTGATTGGTCTGGAGTGCGATGTTTTTGGAATGGAGCGCAGGATACCAGAGATATCAGAGATTGAAAAAGCGCAGCTCCATCTTTATTATCCTTTTTATGGGGACGAGGAAGCAGATATTGAGCAGATTCGTAAGTTTCATAGACAGATAATTGAATCGAAGGAGGAATTTGAAGACTATTATGCAGATGGGGAGCTGGAAGGACATGTCATCGGGTATGTACAGATTCAGTATCTGTTAAAGGACGGGACGCCGTTTGTCCGTAATTATGAAATTCCTGCGGACGAAGGCTATTTGAAGGATAAAGGGTCTTTGGTGTCCGAAATGCGAGAGTACGCCTGTGATATGGAGCGGTATCTGAAAGGAAACCTGTGCCCAGATTTTGAAGAGACAGAGATGAAATCTATATCACTGGAGGTATTTGACGGAGAATTGGATCTCAAAACAGTTCCCATTGAGAAAAAGGATTGGGAGATGTTTTTTGAGGCTTTAAAAGCAGATGTTCTGGAGGGGAATATTTTAACGGATCCTCAAGAGGATTATGAGCAGGAGGATGATAGGGTTTATTGGAATTCTCTTTGCATTGAGCTGCACTCATCCAAAGGGATCAAAGATTATTGGGATGAGATATACACAAACGGAGTGAAAGCGCAGAATGTAACCTCGTATCTCAATTTTAACCGGGATTGTTCTCATATCTTAGAGGTATTGGAAAAACTAAGTCTGATAAACGGAACAGATCGCCGGCTGCTGACGGGAAAAGAGTATGAGCAGATTTCAAATGAGCTGATGGAGGAGTAGAAACGTGCGGTCAAAATGAAAAAGGAGTAGTTATGTCAGGAAAAAAGCATGTCATTTTTAAGATAGAGGAAGGCAGTATTGCAAGCGAGCTTGAATTGGAGCCGGGAGACAGTCTGATATCTATCAATGGCAATCAAATAGAAGACGTATTTGATTACCAGTATCTGACACAGGAGGAATATCTGCTGGTTCTGGTAGAAAAAGGAAATGGAGAAGAGTGGGAACTGGAAATTGAGAAGGAATTTGATGAAGATTTGGGAATTACCTTCGAGAGCGGATTGATGGATGAATATAAATCCTGCAGCAATAAATGTATGTTTTGCTTTATTGACCAGATGCCTAAGGGAATGCGCGAGACATTGTATTTTAAAGATGACGATTCCCGGCTTTCCTTTTTGCAGGGGAATTATGTAACGCTTACGAATATGAAGGACAAGGATATTGAACGTATCATACATTACCATCTGGCTCCTATCAATGTTTCGGTGCATACGACAAATCCAGAGCTGCGCTGCAAGATGCTGCACAACCGTTTTGCAGGGGATGCATTGAAGAAAATAAAGAAATTGTCGGATGCCGGGATTGAAATGAACGGTCAGATTGTACTCTGCAAAGGCGTGAATGATGGGGAAGAGTTAGAGCGCAGCATCAAAGACCTGACGGAATATATTCCGAACATGCAGAGCGTGTCCGTCGTTCCGGTCGGACTGACAAAATATCGTGAGGGGCTGTATCCCTTAGAGCCTTTTGAAAAGGAAGATGCGGAAAAGGTTCTTGCGTGTATCCACAGATGGCAGGATGATTGCATGAAAAGATATGGAACCCACTTTGTACATGCGGGAGACGAGTGGTATCTTCTCGCTGAGGAAGAGCCGCCCGAAGAAGAACGCTATGACGGTTACATTCAGTTGGAGAACGGCGTGGGAATGATTACGCTGTTGCGGGATGAATTTGCAGAGGCTTTGCAGAAGATAAAAGGAGACAAAGAGTTAGAACGGAGGGTAACGCTTGCTACAGGAAAGAGCGCCGCACCGCTTTTAAGGGAGCTTGCAGGAAGACTTAAGGAGAAATTTCCGAAGGTATGCGTGGAAACTGTGGCAATCCGCAATGATTTCTTTGGGGAGCGGATTACGGTTTCCGGGCTTTTGACGGGGCAGGATCTGATTGCCCAGTTAAAGGGCAGGAATCTGGGGGATGCGCTGCTTTTGCCATGCAGCCTGCTTCGGAGCGGGGAAGAGGTCTTGTTGGACGATATCACCCTTTCGGATTTGAAAAGAACTTTACAAGTTGGGATAGATATTGTAAAATCAAGCGGTCAGGATTTGCTTCTTGCAATGATTGGAAAGGAGTAAGAAGATGAGTAAACCGGTAGTAGCTATCGTGGGACGTCCGAATGTGGGAAAGTCTACTTTGTTCAATGTGCTGGCAGGGGAACGTATTTCTATTGTACAGGATACTCCCGGTGTGACAAGGGACAGAATCTATGCGGATGTGTCATGGTTGAAGTATAATTTTACATTGATTGATACAGGAGGAATTGAGCCGGATTCCGGAGATATTATATTATCCCAGATGCGGGAACAGGCTCAGATTGCCATTGATACGGCGGATGTGATTATTTTTATTACTGATGTGAGACAGGGGCTTGTGGATGCGGACGAGAAAGTGGCGGACATGCTGCGCCGTTCCAAAAAGCCGGTGCTTCTTGTCGTGAATAAGGTTGATAATTTTGATAAATTCATGCCGGATGTCTATGAATTCTATAATCTCGGAATCGGAGAGCCGATTCCGGTGTCGGCAGCGTCCATGCTTGGAATCGGAGATATGCTGGATGAGGTGACAAAGCACTTTACCAATGCTATGGTGGAAGAGGCGGAGGATGACAGGCCGCGGATCGCAATCATTGGAAAGCCGAATGTGGGAAAATCTTCTTTGATCAACCGGCTCTGCGGCAACAACCGTCTGATTGTTTCGGATATTGCAGGAACGACCAGAGACGCTATAGATACGGATATCCGCTACGACGGCAGGGATTATGTATTTATAGATACGGCGGGACTTCGCCGGAAAAGCAAAATAAAAGAAGAAATTGAGCGTTACAGCATTATCCGCGCCGTGACGGCAGTGGAGCGCGCCGATGTAGTGATTTTAGTGATTGATGCGACAGAAGGCGTAACGGAGCAGGATGCGAAGATTGCAGGGATTGCCCATGAAAGAGGAAAGGGCGTGATTATTGCAGTCAATAAGTGGGACGCAATTGCCAAGGATAATAAGACCATTTATCAGCACACAGAGAAAATCAGGCAGATACTCAGCTTTATGTCTTATGCGGAGATTATGTTCATTTCCGCAAAGACCGGACAAAGAGTGGGTAAGATTTTTGAGATGATTGATATGGTCATTGAGAACAACAGTATGCGGGTCAGTACCGGCGTGCTCAATGAGATTATGGCAGAGGCAGTTGCGATGCAGCAGCCGCCGTCAGATAAGGGTAAGCGCCTCAAGCTCTATTATATTACGCAGGCAGCGGTCAAGCCTCCTACGTTTGTCATTTTTGTGAATGATAAACAGTTGATGCATTTTTCCTATACGAGATATCTGGAGAACCGGATCCGGGACGCCTTTGGTTTCCGGGGGACTTCTTTGAAATTTATTATCCGCGAGAGGAAGGAAGATAAGGGATGATAGTGGAACGAATCATATCAATCGGAATCGGATATATCTGCGGGCTGTTTTTGTCTGGATTTCTCTATGGCAAATCCAGACATGTAGATGTAAGAGAGTCGGGGAGCGGCAATGTGGGAACCACCAATACGCTGAGAACCTTAGGCTGGAAGGCGGGAGCCGTGACGCTTGCGGGAGATATCGGTAAGGTCTTTGCAGCAGTTTTTCTGGTATGGCTGCTGTTTCATAAGGGTCAGCCGGAGATGGTGCGGCTCTTGGAAATGTATGCCGGTTTTGGTGCAATACTGGGTCACGATTTTCCATTCTATATGAAATTTAAGGGCGGCAAGGGAATAGCCAGCACCGGCGGTCTGGTGCTTGCCTTCTGTCCGTTTGCGGCGCCAATCAGCCTTGGATTGTTCATTTTGGCTGCGCTGGTGACAAGATATGTTTCTCTTGGCTCGGTTTTAGGTCTTATCAGCATGTTTATTCAGGTATTGGTATTTGGAAAGTTTGGAATGTTTGCTGTGCCTGAGGATAATTTGATAGAAGTTTACATAGTATTTGGTATTATAGCGATGATCGGACTGGTGAAGCATCGTTCAAATATCAAACGCTTGTTAAACGGTACTGAGAATAAAATAGGTTCAAAGAAAAAGGAAAATGAAGGAGCATAAAATGTCAAAAATTGGTATAATCGGTGCGGGAAGCTGGGGCATTGCGCTGGCGCATGTATTGCAGAAGAACGGACATGAACTGTCAGTCTGGTCATTTCTGGAGAATGAAATTGTGATGCTGAAAGAGAAGCATGAACAGGCAGATAAGCTGCCTGGAGTAATACTTTCTGAGCAGACTGTCTTTACAACTGATATCAGAGAAGCGATTGAAGGAAAGGATATGCTGGTTTTAGCGGTTCCGTCCCCGTTTACCAGAAGTACGGCAAAACGTATGGCGGAATATGTGACAAGCGGGCAGGTGATTGTTAGTGTGGCAAAAGGAATCGAAGAGGATTCTTTGATGACGCTGTCCCAGATAATTAAAGATGAGATTCCGCAGTGTGTAGCTGCTGTTTTATGCGGTCCAAGTCATGCCGAAGAAGTCGGGATCGGACTTCCTACGACGCTTGTAGCTGGGGCAGATACAAGAGAAACCGCAGAGCTTGTGCAGAATACCTTTATGAATGAGACGCTTCGTATCTATACCAGCCCGGATGTGCTGGGGATGGAATTGGGGGCGGCCCTTAAGAATGTAATCGCATTGGCAGCAGGAATGGCGGATGGCCTGGGATATGGAGACAATACCAAGGCGGCGTTGATTACCCGCGGGGTGACTGAAATGGGCAGGCTGGCGCTTACGATGGGGGCAAAATTTGAGACAGTAAGCGGATTGACCGGGATGGGCGATTTGATCGTAACCTGTGCCAGTAAGCACAGCAGGAACCGCAAGGCAGGGACTTTGATGGGACAGGGCTATACGATGAAGCAGGCGATGGACGAGGTAAAGATGGTAGTGGAAGGCGTTTTTTCCGCCAAAGCTGCGGCTGCTCTCGGCAGAAAATATCAGGTGGAACTGCCGATCATTGAACAGGTAAATGAAGTGCTGTTTTATGATAAGCCGGCGAAGGAAGCGGTAAAAGATCTGATGCTCAGGGATAAGAAGAATGAGCATGAAGAGCTGGATTGGGAATGATACTATTTCAGAAGTACAGAACGGAGAAGAAATGGAAAAGATACGAATCAAGTATTTTACGGATAAAATTGAGCCTTTGACCTATATAGACGGTAAGTCGGACTGGATTGATTTAAGAGCTTCAGAGACAGTGGAGTTAAAGAAAGGCGAAGCGGCTTTGATTCCGCTTGGAGTGGCAATGGAGCTGCCGCATGGGTATGAGGCGCATATCGTACCGAGGAGTTCTACGTTTAAAAATTTTGGAATCATCCAGACAAATAGCTGTGGAATTGTGGACGGCTCTTATTGTGGCGACGAGGATATGTGGCGTATGCCGGTGTATGCCCTGCGGGATACCAGGATTGAGGTAAACGATAGGATTGCACAGTTCCGTATCGTTGAAAATCAGCCGAAAATTGTGTTTGAAGAAGTGGAAGTCCTTGGCAACGGCAGCAGGGGCGGCTTTGGAAGCACTGGAAAGCAATAAAGCAAACAAAAACGGTAAGGAGGATTGTTTTATGGAAGGACGTATGGTGAAGTTTTACTCGAAAGAGAGCAATAAGCTGGCAATGCATGTAGTGCCGGGACATTTTGCGACAAGTAATTCCCACATCAATTACTATATTGATGTGACAAGCATCAAGACCCGTGTCAGCGAGGCGAAGGAAGCCGCGGGAATCCTTGGCAGTAAGATGAATTTTCATGCTTATGCGGATACGATTGTCTGCATGGACGGTACGGAAATGATCGGGGCTTTTTTGGCTGAGAAGCTGCAGCAGGGTAAAATATTGTCTACCAATAAGCATGAGACGCTTTATGTAATCTCGCCGGAGATGAACAGCAGCAATCAGATTATATTCCGGGATAATATGAAGAATAAGATTGCCGGCAAGCATGTGATTCTGCTTCTGGATACTACCACGACGGGAGAGACGATTCGCAGAAGCATGGAAGGCATCAGATATTACGGCGGAATTATTGAAAGGGTCGTGTCTGTATTCAGTACGATTCAGAGTGTGGATGGAATGCATGTGGATACGGTTTTTTCGGAGAATGATATTCCTGGTTATCAGACATATTCCCAGAGCGAGTGCCCGTTTTGTGCGAAAGGAATGATGATAGAGGCTATGGTAAACGGATATGGATATTCTAAATTGTAAAACATGATTTGCGTGTCTTGTTTTCGTCAGATTGTACAACAAAAACGGTGTTCTTCGTCACATTGACGGAGCATGAGAAAAGCGGTTGGCAAACTTGTCAGTTTATACAAAAAAGAAAAAAAACTTTGTGGAATCCTCGTATAGTAAAATACGGGGATTTCTAGTATGATAAGCATAGTTAATAACGAATACAAAATTAGGAGGGTATTAAAAGTGGCAAGTTTATCATTAAAAAACATTTGTAAAGTATATTCAAACGGATTCGAAGCTGTTAAGGACTTCAATCTTGAAGTAGCAGACAAAGAGTTTATCATCTTCGTAGGACCTTCAGGATGTGGTAAATCTACTACACTTCGTATGGTTGCAGGTCTGGAAGATATTTCATCCGGTGAGTTGTCTATTGACGGCAGAGTTGTAAATGATGTAGAGCCGAAGGACAGAGACATCGCAATGGTATTCCAGAACTACGCATTGTATCCTCATATGACCGTATTTGATAATATGGCATTTGGATTGAAATTAAGAAAAGTTCCGAAGAAAGAAATCGAAGAGAAAGTTCATGAGGCTGCAAGAATCCTTGATTTGGAGAAATTATTAGACCGTAAGCCGAAGGCTTTATCCGGTGGACAGAGACAGCGTGTTGCTATGGGTCGTGCAATCGTTCGTAATCCTAAGGTATTCCTTATGGATGAGCCTTTATCTAACTTGGATGCAAAGTTAAGAGTGCAGATGCGTTCCGAGATTTCAGCTCTTCATCACAGATTGGGCGCTACTATCATCTATGTAACGCATGATCAGACAGAGGCTATGACATTGGGAACCAGAATCGTTGTATTAAAGGACGGCGTTATCCAGCAGGTAGATTCTCCGCAGAAATTATACAATCAGCCGGATAATTTATTCGTTGCAGGATTCATCGGATCTCCTCAGATGAACTTTGTAGACGCTCAGTGTGTTGTATCAGGCGATAAGGTTACTTTGAAATATGATAAGTTCAGCGTAGATTTGCCAGCTGCAAAGGCTAAGAAGTTAATTGCCGGCAACTACAATGGCAAGACGGTTGTTATGGGTGTAAGACCTGAGGCAATCTCTGATTCAAAGAGAACGCTTGATGAGTTCAAGGACAGCATCTTTGATGCAGATATTACAGGATATGAGCTCCTTGGATCCGAGGTAATCTTATACTTCAGCATAGGCGGAGCTAATATGTGCGCAAAGGTTGAGTCTAGCACAACCGCTCGTCTGGACGATCACATCAAACTTGCGATTGATCCTGAGAAGATACATGTATTTGACAAAGATACAGAATTGACAATCACGAACTAGTCGGTTACTATAGCTATATCGTGTGTGAACAAGCCCGGGTGTGACTCACATCCGGGTTTGTTATGCTTTGAAGTATAACAAACCTGTTGGGCGAAATTGTAATTTTGTATAAAAGGAGTAAAGCTATGCTTTCAAACCATAAAATTCAAAGAACTTTGGATGAAATAAGTGAGATTTCCAAAACCGGATTTGTGCTATATGATGAAAAGGGAAAAATGCTGGCGGATACTTTTACGCCGGAAGAAGATCTGACGGTCATGATTGTGGACTTTGCAAAATCAATGGCGGAAAGCCAGATGCTGGGAGGGTATCATTTTTTCAAGGTAATCGTGGAGAATGAGACGGAGTATATTCTGCTCGTAAAGGCGGCTTCTGATGAAGCATATATGGTCGGAAGGCTGACGGTCTGTCAGATACGGAACTTAGTGCTTGCCAACAGAGAGCTTTCCGATAAAAATAATCTGATGCAGAATATCCTGTTGGGAAATATGCTGGTAGTTGATATGTACAACAAAGCCAAGAAGCTTCATATTGAACAGGCGAAACGGCTAGTCTATGTGATTGAAGTAGACGGAAGAAAGGATACGGTCATTCTGGAAACGGTGAAGAATCTTTTTGCTGACCGAAGTAAGGATTTTGTGACGGAACTGGATGAGCAGAATATTATTCTGATCAAAGATGCAGAAACGATGACCGGAGAGGATGAAGAAGAATTATTGGCTAAGACTATCGTGGACAACCTTCATGCAGAGGCTATGGTGAAGGTCCGGGTAGGCTATGGAAATGTCGTGGATAAACTTCCGGATATTGCGAAATCCTATCAAGAGGCAAAGATGGCGCTTGAGGTCGGGAGCATCTTTTATGTGGAGAACGAAACGATTTCCTATAGCAGATTGGGGATTGGACGGCTGATTTACCAGCTTCCAATGAGCCTGTGTGAAATGTTTATCAAGGAGATATTTGGAGAAATAGAATTAAATCTGGATGAAGAGACGTTGGTAACGATTCAGAGGTTCTTTGAGAATAATCTGAATATTTCTGAGACGGCAAGACAGCTCTATATCCACAGAAATACACTGGTGTACCGTCTGGAACGCCTTCAGAAGATGATTGGTCTGGATATCCGGGTATTTGAGGATGCTATGACCTTTAAGATTGCAATGATGGTAATTGCGCATATGGATTACCAGAAAGTGTGATATGTACAAAAGACCTGTCTGTTCCTGACAGGTTTTTATTTTGCATCATGTGAAACCTTACGTTAAGGAGGAATAAAAATTCTGCTTGGCAAAACATGTGTTCTTGTGGTAAGATAAGTTTCAGTAAAAAATACTTTTCCGATTCAGGAGAAGAATGAGATAGAAGTGAGGAAAACCATGGAAAGAGAAGTAGTGTATGATGCGAGCAGTATATCCGTGTTGGAAGGACTTGAAGCGGTGCGCAAGCGTCCGGGGATGTATATCGGAAGCGTATCGAGGAAGGGCTTGAACCATCTGATCTACGAAGTGGTAGACAATGCGGTGGACGAGCATCTGGCGGGATTCTGCGACACAATCTATGTGACCTTGGAGGCAGACGGTTCCTGTACGGTTTCGGACAATGGGCGGGGAATTCCAATTGGAATGCATCAGAAGGGAATGTCTGCCGCAAGAGTCGTATTTACCACGCTTCATGCGGGAGGAAAATTTGACGATTCCGTTTATAAGACCAGCGGAGGGCTTCATGGCGTTGGTTCATCTGTAGTTAATGCGCTTTCAACTTATATGGATGTGGAAATCAGCAGGGAGGGCTATGTCCATCATGACCGGTATGAGAGAGGGGTTCCAGTGGTAGATCTGGAGCAGGGACTTCTTCCGAAGCTGCGTAAGACGAAAGCGACAGGGACAAAGATTAATTTTCTGCCAGATCCGGAAATATTTGAAAAGACCAGATTTAAGGCGGAGGATGTCAAGAGCAGAATGCACGAGACCGCCTATCTGAATCCGAATCTGACGATTATCTACGAGGATAGACGGGGAGAAGAAACGGAGCATATAGAGTACCATGAGGAAGAAGGAATCATCGGCTTTGTAAAGGATTTGAACAGGAATCTTGATACCGTCTGCGACGTGGTATATTTTAACGGAGAAAATGAAGGGATTTCCGTAGAAGCCGCATTTCAATATACGACAGAGTTCCATGAGAACGTGCTGGGTTTTTGCAATAATATATACAATGCAGAGGGAGGCACTCATCTGACCGGATTTAAGACGACATTTACTGCGGTTATCAATTCCTATGCGAGAGAGCTGGGGATCCTGAAGGAAAAAGATGCGAATTTTACCGGGACAGATGTCCGAAACGGCATGACTGCAGTGATATCCATCAAGCATCCGGATCCCAGATTTGAGGGACAGACCAAGACGAAGCTGGACAATCAGGATGCGGCGAGAGTGGCTGGCAAGGTGACTGGGGATGAAATTCAGCTGTTTTTTGACCGGAATTTAGAGACGCTGAAGGCGGTGATTGGCTGTGCGGAGAAGGCGGCGAAGATTCGGAAGTCGGAGGAGAAGGCGAAGACAAACCTTTTGACGAAGCAGAAATTTTCCTTTGATTCTAATGGCAAGCTTGCCAACTGTGAGAGCAGGGACGCATCGATATGTGAAATATTTATCGTGGAGGGAGATTCTGCGGGCGGGTCGGCAAAGACGGCGAGAGACAGGAATTATCAGGCGATTCTTCCGATTCGCGGTAAGATTTTAAATGTGGAGAAGGCAAGCATTGACAAGGTGCTTGCGAATGCAGAGATTAAGACAATGATTAACGCTTTTGGCTGCGGCTTCTCGGAAGGTTATGGGAATGATTTTGATATTTCTAAGCTGCGCTATGATAAGATTATTATCATGGCGGATGCCGATGTGGACGGCGCTCATATTTCAACATTGCTTTTGACCTTGTTTTATCGGTTTATGCCGGAACTGATTTTTGAGGGGCATGTCTATATTGCCATGCCGCCATTGTATAAGGCGATGCCAAGCAAGGGAGAGGAGGAGTATCTCTATGATGATGCGGCTTTAGAGCGATATCGGAAGAAGCACAAAGGATCCTTTACGCTGCAGCGTTATAAAGGTCTGGGGGAGATGGATGCTTCCCAGCTCTGGGAGACGACCTTGGATCCAAAGACGAGAATACTAAAGCGTGTGGAGATTGAAGACGCCAGAATGGCGTCTGATGTGACTGCGATGTTAATGGGGACGGATGTACCGCCCAGACGGTCATTTATCTATGAACACGCCAGAGATGCGGAATTAGATGTATAACCGGACGTTACAGTTTAGCCTGTAACTTCGCACTTGCTGAGAAGTTAGCAGCCGGTAATGCAGAATAGCCAAGAATCCGCCCTTTTGCCGCAGGCAAACTTTAAATGGGGGGATTCTGTTACAGTGAAACCGAAGGCTGAACTGTAACAACCAGAAAGGACGAGGATAGATGGAAACGAAGGACCAGATTATTCAGACAGAATATTCTGAAATTATGCAGAAATCCTATATCGACTATGCAATGAGCGTTATCATTGCAAGGGCGCTGCCGGATGTACGCGACGGCTTAAAGCCGGTACAGCGCAGAACGCTGTACGACATGCATGAGCTGGGAATCCGGTATGATAAGCCTTACCGGAAGTGCGCCCGTATCGTGGGAGATACGATGGGTAAATACCATCCGCATGGAGACAGCTCCATTTATGAGGCGTTGGTCGTGATGGCACAGGAGTTTAAGAAGGGACTTCCGCTGGTGGACGGACACGGAAACTTTGGCTCTATTGAAGGAGACGGAGCGGCGGCAATGCGATATACAGAGGCAAGGCTGCAGAAGATTACGCAGGAGGCATATCTGTCCGATTTGGATAAGGACGTGGTGGATTTTGTTCCGAACTTTGACGAGACGGAGAAGGAACCTGAGGTACTCCCAGTGAAAGTGCCGAATCTTCTGATAAATGGAGCAGAGGGAATCGCAGTTGGTATGGCGACCAGTATCCCCCCGCACAATTTTGCAGAAGTCATAGACGGCGTGAAGGCTTATATGAAGAATCCGGACATTACCACACTGGAAATGATGAAATATATCAAAGGACCGGATTTCCCTACCGGAGGGATTGTGACGAATCAGGACGATCTGCTTTCCATTTACGAGACGGGAATGGGGAAAATCAAAATCCGCGGCAAGGTGGAAATCGAGCAGATGAAGGGAGGAAAAGAACGGATTGTCATTACTGAGATCCCTTATACTATGATCGGGGCAAATATCGGAAAATTCCTAAACGATGTTTACAGTCTGGTGGAATCCAAAAAGACAAATGATATTGTGGATATTTCCAACCAGTCCTCAAAAGAGGGAATCCGTATCGTAATTGAACTGCGCAAGGGTGCGGACGCTCAGAATCTGTGCAACCTGCTTTATAAGAAGACGAAACTAGAGGATACCTTTGGCGTTAATATGCTTGCGGTGGCGCATGGCAGACCGGAAACACTTGGAATTGTGCCGGTTATCAGGCATCATGTGAATTTCCAGTATGAGCTTGCCACAAGAAAATACACGACGTTGCTGGCAAAGGAGCTGGATAAGAAGGAAATCCAAGAGGGTTTAATTCGTGCCTGTGATGTGATTGACTTAATTATTGAGATTTTAAGAGGCAGTAAGAATGTTAAGGACGCTAAGTCATGTCTGACGAAGGGAAGAACGGAGAATATCAAGTTTAAATCTGAGAAATCCAAAAAGCAGGCGGAGAGACTTCGTTTTACGGAGCGTCAGGCGTCTGCAATCTTAGAGATGCGTCTGTATAAGCTGATTGGTCTGGAAATTGATGCGCTGATGAAGGAGCATGAGACAACGCTTGCCAATATTGCACGCTATGAAGATATATTGACGAACCGTACTACAATGGCAAAAGTGATTATGAAGGAACTGGATGCGTTTAAGAAGGAATATCGGCGGGAACGCAGGACAGAAATTGCCAATGTAGAAGAAGCGGTTTATGAAGAGAAGAAAATCGAAGAGATGGACGTGGTGTTTTTAATGGACCGCTTTGGGTATGCCAAAACGGTAGATGTGCAGACCTACGAGCGGAACAAGGAAGCGGCGGATGCGGAGAACCGTTATGTGCTTTCCTGTAAGAATACCGGAAAAATCTGCATTTTTACCAACATGGGGCAGATGCATCTCTTAAAGGTAATGGATGTGCCGTTCGGAAAGTTCAGGGACAAGGGTATGCCGATTGACAATATGAGTAATTATGACAGCTCGAAGGAGAATCTGGTCTATCTTGCAGGACTGGAAGAGCTTTGCACACATAAGCTGATTTTTGGCACAAAGACAGCTATGCTAAAACAGGTGGATGGAAAGGAATTTGATGTAGCCAAGCGGACAACGGCAGCTACCAAGCTGGCAGAAGGAGACGAGGTGCTGCTGGTGCAGCCGCTTCTTGGAGGCGAGACGCTTATCATGCAGTCAGAAAAGGATATGTTTCTTCGGGTTGAGGCGGGAAGCATTCCGGAGAAGAAGAAGGGCGCTATCGGCGTTCGGGGCATGAAGCTGGCAACAGATGACAGATTGAGTGCGATTTACCTGCTGGAAGAGGGCGGTTCATACAATGTAACCGTAAAAGATAAGGAAATTGCGCTGAACCGCCTGCATATCGGGAACCGTGATACAAAAGGAGTAAAGAGATAATTGACATACGATGAAGCGAAAGCATTTTTAGATACGACAAAACAATATGGCAGCGTACTGGGTCTGACAAGTATCCGTGATTTGATGGCGGATTTGGGCGACGTTCAGGAGACGCTTTCTATTATCCATGTGGCGGGGACGAACGGAAAGGGTTCTGTCTGCGCGATGATTGCGGAGATTTTAAAGGAAGCAGGTTATCTTGTGGGACGTTACAGCTCTCCGGCAGTATTTTCCTATGAAGAAATCTATCAGGTCAATGGAGCGTCGATTTCACATGCGGATTATGCGAAGTGTATGGAATCGGTGATGGCGTCTTGTGGACATCTTACGGCAGCCGGAAAGCCGCATCCTACTGCATTTGAGATTGAGACGGCGCTTGCTTTTTTGTATTTTGCGAATCAGCAGTGTGATTTTGTTATTTTGGAAACCGGGATGGGCGGCGCTACGGATGCAACAAATCTGATTTCATCCCCTGTCTGCTCTGTGCTGACGGATATCAGCAGGGATCACATGGGGTTTTTAGGGGATTCGCTGGCAGAGATTGCCGGCGTAAAGGCGGGAATTATCAAGCAGGGGCGTCCGGTAGTGACGCTTTGTCAGAAGCCGGAGGCAATGGCGGTGATTGAAGAGCGGGCAAAGCAGCTAAATGCAGAGCTGATTTTGGCGAAGGAAGATCGGATCTGCAGTATTCGTTACAATGCGGACGGCATGGAAATTGTCTGCGACGGCAGAGAGAATGAGAAGCCGTTTCATGAGGAGGGGGGACAAGCGGTCAGAGCAATATCGGAGAAACTGCGGCTGCATCTGTTATTGACCGGTGCGCATCAAGTGCGAAATGCCCTTCTCGCGCTTACGGTGTCAGAGGCGCTTTGTGATATGGGATATCATATTTTTCGTGAGCATGTGTTGGCAGGATTTGAAAAAGCCCGCTGGGCCGGGCGTTTTGAGACGATACACAAAGAACCGAGAATTATTATTGACGGTGCGCATAATGAGGGTGCGGCAGAGAAATTAAAAGATACCATAGAAAACTGTTTTACAAATCAGCCAATAACTTATATAATAGGGGTGCTTGCAGATAAAGAGCACGAGAAGATGTTACGGTTGCTTCTGCCATATGCCAAAAAGGTATATGCGGTTACACCAGACAATCCCCGCGCACTGTCTGGAGAAGCCTTATACATGGAAGCACAGAAGTACCATTCGGATGTGACTTGTGCAGAAAGTGTAGGGCAGGCGGTTGCGTGTGCTGTGGCAAATGCCGGCAAGGAGGAAGTGATACTTGCATTTGGTTCACTTTCTTATCTGGGACAGGTGAAAGAAGCGGTAAAACAGTTGTAGACTACCTGTTTGTGCTGAAAAAAGCACAGGATGGAGGAAATCATGGTAGAAAGAGACAAAGTAGAAGCCGGTGTCAGACTGATTTTAGAGGGCATCGGAGAAGACGTGACAAGAGAAGGCCTATTGGAGACTCCGGAGCGTATTGCCCGGATGTGTGAAGAGATATATGGCGGTATGGATTTGGACGCTTCCGAACCGTTGTCCAAACGGTTTCATGTAAATAGCAGCGAGATGGTATTGGAGAAGGATATTACCTTCTATTCGACGTGCGAGCACCATCTGCTTCCGTTTTACGGAAAGGCGCATGTCGCCTATGTACCGGACGGAGAAGTAGTCGGATTAAGCAAGCTGGCGAGAACCGTAGATATATTTGCAAAACGCCCCCAGCTTCAGGAGCAGTTGACTGCACAGATTGCGGATGCACTGATGGAGCATTTAAAACCTAAGGGAGCGATGGTGATGATCGAGGCGGAGCACATGTGTATGACGATGCGGGGAATCAAAAAACCGGGCAGTAAGACGGTGACTTATGTGACAAGAGGGATTTTTGCAGAAGAGGAAACGCTGCAGAACAAATTTTTTGCAATGGTAAGGTGATGTATGGAATATGTAGCTCGTTTATTGAAGGATAAGAAATTTTTGGATAGCTTAAAGGAGCTCGAAGAAAGAGAAGCAGACCGGGAATATTGCAGGCATGATTTTGCACATTTTATGGATGTGGCGCGTCTGGGCTGGCTGTACGCCTTGGAGGAAGGAATAGCGCTTGATAAGGAACAGCTTTATCTAATGGCGCTTTTGCATGATATTGGACGGATTGAAGAATATGAACATGGAATCTCCCATGCCGAAGCGGGCAAGAAACTGGCAGGGGAGATTTTGCTGCATATAGAGTATCCGAAGGAAAAAATTTCAGAGATTTTGTCTGCGATTGGAGAGCATCGGGATTCTTCGGGAAACGGAGAAGCATTACCCGAGATTTTGAAGAGAGCGGATAAGGAATCACGTCCATGCTTTTACTGCAAGGCAAACGCCGCCTGCAAATGGAGCATAGAGAAGAGAAACACACCGGAAGGCTGGCAGTAATCGCCTGATATGATAAAAGGTAAATAAATTTGCCGTTAGAGGAGACAGAAAATGCGGATTGGTAATCAGGAATTTGATGTGGAGAATAAGACATATGTAATGGGGATTTTAAATGTAACGCCGGATTCTTTTTCGGATGGGGGGAAGTATAACCGGCTGGATGACGCATTGTTCCATGCCGAACAGATGATAAAAGAGGGCGCCAGTATCATTGATGTGGGCGGAGAATCCACAAGGCCGGGCTATACGCAGATTTCAGAAGACGAGGAAATCGAAAGAACAGTTCCGGTTATTGAACATTTGAAGAGAAATTTTGATGTTCCGGTTTCGATTGACACCTACAAAAGCAAGGTTGCATTGGCAAATGCAAAAGCGGGCGCTGATTTAATCAATGATATCTGGGGGCTGAAATATGACAGGAAAATGGCGGAGGTGATTCGGGAGACAGAGACAGCCTGCTGCCTGATGCACAATCGGGACAATACAGATTACAGAGACTTTATAGAAGACATGAAAGCAGATCTGAGGGAGACGATTCGTCTGGCAAAGGAAGCGCAGATTGCAGAGAACCGGATTATTTTAGATCCGGGAGTGGGATTTGGAAAGACCTACGAGAACAATCTGGAAGCGATTTGCCGGGTGGGGGAATTGAAGGAATTGGGTTATCCAATTTTGCTTGGAACCTCGAAGAAGTCGGTGATTGGCCTGACGTTGGATGTACCGGCAGATGAGCGTATTGTGGGTACAGCAGTAACGACGGTCTTTGGCGTACAGCAGGGATGTGCTTTCGTACGCGTGCACAATGTGAAAGAAAATGCGGAGGCTATCCGCATGACGGAGGCGATTTTAGGACGCAGATAGGAGCGGCAGATGGATAAAATTAGAATTGAAAATCTGGAGGTATTTGCGAATCATGGCGTATTTCCAGAGGAGACAAAGCTGGGACAGAAGTTCCTTGTGAGCATTACGCTGCATGTGGACACGAGAAATGCGGGGAAAACGGATGACTTATCAAAGTCGGTCAATTACGGCGAGGTCAGCCACTTTGCGACAGACTTTTTAAGGACGCATACTTATCATCTGATTGAAACGGCGGCGGAACAACTTGCGGAAGCAATCTTGTATACTTATCTGCCAGTCAGGGAGGTAACCATTGCAATCAAGAAGCCTTGGGCTCCCATTGGACTTCCGTTAGAAAGCGTGGCAGTAGAGATTACCAGAAAATGGCATAAGGTATATCTTGCTGTCGGTTCCAATATGGGGGATATGGAAACTTATATCAGGCGGGGAATTGATGCGATGTCCTCCTTGAAAGACTGTCGTGTAAAAAGAGTCTCGGAATTGATTGTGACAAAGCCCTATGGAGTGACGGAACAGGAGAATTTCTTAAACGGCTGTCTGGAAATCGAGACGCTGCTTTTACCGTTGGAGCTTTTAGCGCTGCTCCATGAGATAGAAGCCGCTGCGGACAGGAAGAGAGAGCTTCGCTGGGGACCGAGAACGCTGGATTTGGACATTATCTTCTATGATGATGAGGTGATTGGACTGCCAGAGCTTATGGTTCCGCATGTGGATATGGCGAACCGCAGCTTTGTATTAAAGCCCCTTGCAGAGATTGCGCCCTATATGATTCATCCCATTTATCGTAAGACAGTTGCCCAGATGCTTTCGGAGCTTAAGGAAAGAGAGAAAGGAAATGAAAAAGACCATATTGTTTGATTTGGACGGAACACTGATAAATTCAAAGCCCGGCATAACGAAATGTGCCCAATATGCGCTTGAAGCTTTTGGAATAATAGAGCCGGATGCAGATAAGCTGGAATGCTTTATCGGACCGCCGCTTGTGGATTCTTTTCAGGAATATTATGGATTTTCACCGGAGAAAGCAAGAGAAGCGGTTGATAAGTACAGAGAGCGCTATCATAAGGCGGGAATTTTTGAATGTGAGCTTTATCCCGATGTGGAAGCGGTGTTAAAGCGGATAAAAGAAATGGGATACCGGATGGGGCTGGCATCTTCAAAGCCAGAGGTCTCATGTAAACGGATTTTGGAGCATTTCGGACTGGAAGGATATTTTGATGAAGTGGTCGGAGCTACTTTAGACGGCAGAATTGACAGTAAGATATCGGTGCTCCGGGAGGCAATCCGCCGATTGGAAATTACGGATTTATCACAGCTGTGTCTGGTCGGCGATACCAGCTTTGATGTGCTCGGGGCGAAGGAAGCGGGAATCGCCTGCATTGGCGTGACTTATGGATTCGGCAGATATGAAGAATTACTGAAAAACGGCGCCGCAGCAATCTGCGGCAGTATGAGGGAAGTAGGGGATTATATTGCAGAAAAATTCTAAATGGGTGTATCTGTGGGATGTTATCTATCCCGTAGGTATGTATCTTGTCATATCGAATATTGTAATGTTTCTTCTGGGGCTGGTTGCCCCAGCAAACAACGAAAATTATATTGTAAGGCACATCATTGTATCGGTTGTATCGCTGCCTTTCATTCTGTCTTATTACCGCAGACCGCCGGTTTATTGTATTGAGGTTGCGGAGAAGAAACGCATCAGACCGGAAGTCATTTTGCTTGCACTCGCGGCGGGGGCGGCTTTCGGCGTAGCATTAAATAATCTAATCGGTTTGACGCCGCTGGTTTCGTGGTCTGCTTCTTATCAGGAAATTAGTGAAGCGTTTTATGGAAGTACGCTGATTTTGGAAATCCTTGCAACCTGTGTTATCACACCGATACTGGAAGAACTGCTATATCGCGGCGTAGCATATCAGAGGTTGCGGGGATGGCTTGGAATTTTGCCTGCGATTCTCTGTTCGTCGCTGTTGTTTGGCGTGATGCATCTGAATCTGGTGCAGTTTCTCTATGCAGGTCTGATCGGGGCGCTTTTGGCATGGCTCATGGAGTATTTCGGGCTTACGGCTGCAACCTCGGCGCATGTAGGTGCGAATCTTATTTCGGTGCTGCGGAGTGAATGCGGAATTCTTTCCCTTAGTGGAATGGGGATGGGAGGAATTGTAGTGGAGACGGGGATTGCGGCGGTTCTTTGTGTGCTTAGTGTCTGGCTGCTGTGGCGGAAAGTTGACAGGGATTATGGCGGAAAGTATAATGGATAATGTAGTATGGCGAAGCGAAATGAGTAAAGGGAGGAGGGATGGAAGTTGGTACTTTGGTCATCATATGAAGTATCATGTTAATGGGAATCTTACTGAATAAGTAAGCGCAAGGAGGTATAAGAGGATGAAAAAAGCAGGAAGTAAATTATTAGCAGCGAGTATTGCAGTAGTAACTGCTGTCTTGCAGGTGTTTGGCACACCGCAGCCGATTCATGCATTTGAAAATGAAAAGGTGGTTAATTCATGTACAAGTGTAGGAAGTTTTCAGGCCAAGATGTTGTATGGCAAGATAAGCAAGAGCATTGTTAACAAGTATGAAGGAATTTATGATTTTGATAATCTGCAGATTACAATTAGCAATCAAAGGACAGAGAAAGGGTCAGTTGTCGTGGATGTGGATGCAACGGCGGACATGACCTTGATAAAAAGTCCAAAAGACAGCCGGTATGTAAAAGGGATGGAAGAAGCGATAGAGGATCTGACGGATCAGGCTGAGATTTTGCTGGCGCAAAACAGATATGAGGCCTATCTTGATCAGGTAATGCCCTGTTACAATGAGACGGTACAGATTGGATTTGAATATCAGGTCAATATCCCGAACAATACTGCAACCAGAAGCGTGACAGAAGATGAAATTGAGCTATATCACAGGATAGATACGGAAGACGGAGCCATTTTAACCAAGGTTGAAATGGATGATAAATATACGGAAGATGAGAATTATCTGGCGGGAAAAGAAGATATTGCCAGATATGTAGAAAATACAAAAGAAAATGAGTATGCTGCAAGAGCCGTTTCGTTCAGTCGGGCAAATGCGGTGGCGTATGCGGTTGCACATGCTATGGATTATCCAGAGTATAATAAAGACAATGGCGGAAGTGACTGTGCGAACTTTGTATCATATTGCATAGATGCCGGTGGAATTCCCCGAGGTGGAAATTGGAAGCCGGGGGGAGTTGACTGGATACGAACCGGGTGTAATAATGAAAACGGCGTGGTTCTGTATATGAGGAATCATGGATATTATGCAGCTGTTTCCTATGCGTGGCAGTCGACGCTTGCGAGTATTATGTTTTGGAACACGAAGAGCCATGTGGCATTTGTGACAAGGATTGACGGATATAATATTCTCTATTCTCACCATTCGAATGAGCCAAAAGGCAGTACCTACTATTTATACAATTCAGCAACGGACAATGTGACATTTTATGTCCCTCAAGTTTAGGAAGATGACGAGGAGGATAGAAATGGACATAAGGCGCAGAATCATATCAAGTCTGCCGGTGTTGCTCCTGTTGGTTCTGATGGGATGCAAGGCATCGCCGGCGGATGCAATTTTGGACGATCGGATTACCATTCTGGACAAAAGCCCGCAGCTTGGCAACCAAATGGCAAATTCGGTATTTGAGGATTTGCAGAAGTACTATCTGGAACCGTTGTCGGATCGGTATAAGTTTGAAAATCCCAGAATGAAGGTCTATTACGAGAAAGAAAAGGATGGACTGGTGAAGGTGGACGTGCGGATTATGGCGGATATATCATGGCGTCGAGACGGTGAGGACAGTCCGTTTATTCAGGGTATGAGAGAGCTTCAGGAAGAGCTGCGTCATTGGCATGAACATCCTGACGATGCAGAATATGCCGAACAGGTAATTGACGGCTGGCTCTTGGAATTGAATGCTCCGTTGGATAAGGAGCCGGATGAGCCTGACTACGGAACGGTTGTGGAGCTCGTTTTCAAACCCGGAGAGGAAGAGTATACGATTAATGGTTTCTATACCCATACGGTTTTTTATAGTGTTGATGAGTTTGAATCAATTACTGAAACAATTCCACTGGAACAGTACAGCCGCGAAATTTTAACAGAGGATGTTGAGCAGGAGAAGCTGGAAGGACGGCAGCGTGTCTGGGAAGCGTTATATATGAGATATACATACGGAGATTTGTATAAGGACAGTATTTATGGAGACTTGTACAATGATTAAAGGCGGCCATGTTTCTGCGGTTTGACGCAGCCAGCTTGAATATTGACGCTATTTAAAAGGGACTTTCCGAGAAATCGGGAAGTCTTTTTTCTGTCAAAAAAAACTGGAAATTGAATACACAATTTGAAAATAAATAAAATAGAACGAAAAACCGATAGGAAAATTTTAAAAATATTTTTAATAATCGGATGAAAATTGTCTTGTATAAGCACTTGCAACAAGAAAACAAATATTTATTAACAGAAAATATGGTGTAAAATATATAATAATCTAATTATCAGACGATTCATAAGAAAAACGCTATTTACAAACTGCGAATATAGGAGTATCATTAGTTTCAGAATTAACGAACAGAGAGGAAGAGACGATGAGAGAACAGTGGAATGAGAGCAATGCAGTTTCAGTCGGAATGTATGACCCGCAGTTCGAGCATGATAACTGCGGTATCGGAGCAGTTGTAAATATCAAGGGAATTAAGACCCATGATACAGTGGCGAATGCGCTTAAGATTGTTGAGAACCTAAAGCACAGAGCCGGAAAGGACGCAGAAGGCAAGACCGGAGACGGTGTGGGGATTCTTTTACAGATTTCCCACAAGTTTTTCCAGAAGGCAGTGAGACCGCTTGGGATTGCGCTTGGAGAGGAGCGGGATTACGGAATCGGCATGTTCTTCTTTCCACAGGATGAGTTAAAGCGAAATCAGGCGAAGAAGATGTTTGAAGTTATCGTAAGGAAAGAGGGCATGGAATTTCTGGGATGGAGAGAGGTTCCGACAGACCCTACGAAGCTGGGGCAGAAAGCGGTGGACTGTATGCCGTGTATCATGCAGGGCTTTGTAAAGCGTCCTGCGAATGTGGAGAAGGGACTTGCCTTTGATCGTAAATTATACGTGGCGCGGCGTGTGTTTGAGCAGTCGAATGACGATACCTATGTGGTATCGTTATCCAGCAGAACTATCGTATATAAGGGTATGTTCTTAGTGGAGCAGCTTCGTCTGTTTTTTGCAGATTTGCAGGATAAAGATTATGAGTCTGCGATTGCGACAGTTCATTCCCGTTTCTCGACGAATACGAACCCGAGCTGGGAGAGAGCGCATCCGAACCGTTTTATCGTGCATAATGGAGAGATTAACACGATTAAGGGAAATGCGGATAAGATGCTGGCAAGAGAGGAGACAATGGAATCCGAACATTTGAAGGGAGAGCTCCAGAAGGTGCTTCCGGTAATCAACAGTGAGGGTTCGGATTCCGCCATGCTTGATAATACGCTGGAATTCCTTGTGATGAGCGGCATGGAGCTCCCGCTTGCGGTCATGATTATGATACCGGAGCCGTGGGCGAATAACCATGTGATGTCCCAGAAGAAGAAGGACTTCTATCAGTATTATGCGACAATGATGGAGCCTTGGGACGGACCGGCGTCCATCCTGTTCTCCGATGGCGATATGATGGGCGCGGTGCTTGACCGGAACGGTCTGCGTCCTTCCCGTTACTATATTACAGAGGACGATTATCTGATTCTTTCCTCCGAGGTCGGCGTGCTGGATATTAATCCAACGAAGATTGTGGCAAAAGAACGTCTGAGACCCGGAAAGATGCTTTTGGTGGATACGAAGCAGGGACGAGTCATTGATGATGACGAATTAAAGGAGAAATATGCGAATAAACAGCCTTACGGTGAATGGCTGGACCGCAACTTAATCAAGCTGGAAGAATTAAAGATTCCAAATGAGAGAGTGCCGGTGTATAACCGTGAAGAGCTTCAGAAGATGCAGAAGGCATTTGGCTATACCTATGAGTCCATGCGGGAAGCGATTCTCCCGATGGCGAAAAACGGCGGAGAGGGAACATCCGCTATGGGTATTGACACGCCGCTTGCCGCACTTGCAAATGACCATCAGCCGTTGTTCAACTATTTCAAACAATTATTTGCACAGGTAACGAACCCGCCGATTGATTCGATTCGGGAGAAAATCGTAACCTCGACCACGGTATACATCGGAGAGGACGGAAACCTGTTAGAGGAAAAGGCAATTAACTGTCAGGTGCTAAAAGTCAATAACCCGATTCTGACCAATACGGATTTGATGAAAATTAAGTCCATGAAGGTAGACGGCTTTAAGGTAGTGGTACTTCCGATTATTTATTACAAAAATACCAGCCTTGAGAAGGCGTTGGATCATCTGTTTGTGGAAGCGGACAGGGCATACCGGGACGGCGCAAATATACTGATTCTTTCCGACAGAGGCGTGGATGAGAACCATGTGCCGATTCCGTCACTGTTAGCGGTTTCCGGCTTACAGCAGCATCTGGTCAAGACTAAGAAGCGTACTGCCGTTGCGATGATTTTGGAATCCGGCGAGCCGAGGGAGGTACATCATTTTGCAACATTGCTTGGTTACGGAGCCTGTGCAATCAACCCATATCTGGCACAGGATACGGTAAAGCAGTTAGTGGATGAGCATATGCTGGATAAGGATTATTATGCAGCGATTGACGATTACAACCATGCGATAATCATGGGAATTGTAAAGATTGCTTCCAAGATGGGAATTTCCACGATTCAGTCTTATCAGGGATCGAAGATTTTTGAGGCAATCGGAATTGATTCCGCAGTAATTGATAAATATTTCACGAATACGGTCAGCCGTATCGGCGGCATTACATTAAAAGATATCGCAGAGGACGTCAACGAGCTTCACTCTGCCGCATACGATCCGTTAGGGCTTGAAACGGATCTTACCCTAGACAGCAGAGGGCGCCATAAGATGAGAAGCGGTGCAGATGCGCATCTATACAATCCGGCAACCATCCATCTGCTTCAGGAAGCGACGAAGCGCGGCGATTACAAGCTCTTTAAAGAGTATACGAAGCTGGTCAATCAGGAAGAGAAGGACGGATGTATCCGGGGACTTATGGATTTCAACTATCCGAAGAAGGGGATTTCTATTGATGAAGTAGAGAGCGTGGATTCAATTGTTACAAGATTTAAGACGGGCGCTATGTCCTACGGCTCCATTTCAGAGGAAGCGCATGAGACGTTGGCGATTGCGATGAATCGGCTTCATGGTAAATCCAATTCCGGCGAGGGCGGAGAGGATCCGGAGCGTATTGCGAGCAAAAACAGTGCTGTCAACCGCTGCTCTGCCATCAAGCAGGTGGCAAGCGGGCGGTTTGGCGTTACCAGCCGTTATCTAGTCAGTGCAGAAGAGATTCAGATCAAGATGGCACAGGGGGCAAAGCCGGGCGAGGGCGGACATCTGCCGGGCAAGAAGGTGTATCCTTGGATTGCAAAGACAAGATTGTCCACACCGGGCGTATCCTTGATTTCTCCGCCGCCGCACCACGATATCTATTCAATTGAGGATTTGGAGCAGCTGATTTACGATTTGAAGAATGCGAACCGGGAAGCGAGAATTACAGTCAAGCTGGTATCGGAAGCCGGCGTCGGAACGGTCGCGGCGGGTGTTGCAAAGGCGGGCGCGCAGGTTGTTCTGATTTCCGGATATGACGGAGGAACCGGAGCGGCTCCTGCAAGCTCGATCCACAATGCGGGACTGCCGTGGGAACTTGGGCTTGCTGAAACACATCAGACCTTAATCTTAAACGGACTCCGCAATAAGGTCCGCATTGAGACGGACGGCAAGCTGATGAGCGGCCGTGATGTGGCAATCGCAGCGCTGCTTGGCGCAGAGGAGTTCGGATTTGCTACAGCTCCGCTTGTAACTTTAGGCTGTGTGATGATGCGTGTCTGCAACCTAGATACTTGTCCGGCAGGAATTGCCACACAAAATCCTGAGCTTCGCAAACGTTTTGCCGGCAAGCCAGAATATGTGGAGAATTTCATGCGCTTTATTGCGGAAGAGTTGAGAGAATATATGGCTGCACTGGGCTGCCGTACATTAGATGAAATGGTAGGAAGAAGTGATTTGCTTAAGACAAGGGCAGACCTTTGCGGAAGGGAAAACGAACTGGATTTGTCCAGAATTCTGGACAATCCATTTGCGGGACCAAAGGAGAAAGTGACCTTCGATCCGAAGCATATCTATGACTTTGAGCTGGAAAAGACGAAGGACATTACGGTGCTGCTGAAACAGTTAAAGAGTGCATTGGAAAGCAGACAGAAGAGAAGTATTGATGTGGAAGTGACGAATATTGACCGTTCCTTCGGTACGATTTTCGGTTCCGAAATTACAAGACGTTATGAGGACGGCTTGGAAGAGGATACTTTTGTCGTAAAGTGTACCGGTGCAGGAGGACAGAGCTTTGGCGCCTTCATTCCGAAGGGACTGACACTGGAATTGGTCGGCGACAGCAACGACTACTTCGGAAAAGGTTTATCCGGCGGTAAGCTGGTGGTATATCCGCCGACAGGTGTGAAATTTAAGAAGGATGAAAATATTATTATTGGCAATGTTGCTCTTTACGGTGCGACCAGCGGAAAAGCGTTTATCAACGGCGTCGCAGGGGAACGGTTCTGCGTGCGTAACTCCGGTGCGCTGGCGGTTGTCGAGGGCGTCGGCGACCACGGCTGTGAGTATATGACCGGCGGACGCGTAGTCGTGCTCGGCAAGACCGGGAAGAACTTTGCAGCGGGCATGAGCGGCGGTATTGCATATGTATTGGATGAGGACAATGATTTGTATACCAGGATGAACAAAGAGATGGTATTTTCCGAAGAAGTATCCAATAAATATGACGTTATGGAATTGAAGAATATGATAAAAGAGCATGTGGCGCTTACAAATTCCGAGAAGGGTAAGGAAGTTTTGGATAATTTCAGCAAATATTTACCGAAATTTAAAAAGGTGCTGCCATACGATTATAACCGTATGCTGATGGCTATCGTCCAGATGGAAGAGAAGGGGCTTTCTTCCGAGCAGGCGCAGATTGAAGCATTTTATGCAAATACAAGAGGTTAAGGAGGGGACGCAAGATGGGAAAACCAACAGGATTTATGGAGTATGACAGAGAGAATGCGAAAGCGACGGCGCCTAAGGAGCGTATTAAGAACTATAACGAGTTCCATACCCCTCTCTCGAAGGAAAAGCAGCAGACGCAGGCTGCAAGATGTATGAACTGCGGCGTCCCGTTCTGTCAGGCGGGAATGGATATCATGGGCATGACCAGCGGATGTCCGCTGCACAATCTGGTTCCGGAATGGAATGACCTTGTGTACACAGGGAACTGGGAGCAGGCTTACAATCGTCTGACGAAGACAAATAATTTTCCGGAATTTACTTCAAGGGTATGCCCGGCGCTCTGCGAGGCGGCGTGTACCTGCGGGCACTGGGAGGATCCGGTCACTTGTAAGGAAAACGAGCATGGAATCATTGAAAATGCTTACGAAAAGGGCTATGCGGACGCAAAACCGCCGAGAGTGCGCACCGGGAAAAAGGTTGCAGTGATCGGTTCTGGACCTGCAGGGCTTGCGGCGGCAGACCAGTTGAATAAGAGAGGGCATTCCGTGACCGTATACGAGAGAGATGACCGTGTGGGGGGACTTCTGATGTATGGGATTCCAAATATGAAGCTGGAGAAATGGGTCATTGACCGCAAGGTTGATATTATGAAAGAGGAAGGCGTAGAATTTATCACAAATGTAAATGTCGGAAAGGATATTAAACCTGCCAAGCTTTTAAAGGAGTATGACCGCATTGTCCTCGCATGCGGTGCAAAAAATCCGAGGGATATCAAAGCGCCGGGCAGGGATGCGAAGGGCATCTATTTTGCGGTGGATTTTCTGGCGGCGACTACGAAGAGCCTTTTAGATTCCGATTTAAAGGATAAGAAATACATTTCTGCGAAGGGAAAGAAAGTCGTAATTATCGGCGGTGGCGATACCGGCAATGACTGTGTGGGAACTTGCATTCGTCAAGGCGCGGCTTCGGTGACGCAGCTTGAGATGATGCCGAAGGCGCCGGATTCCCGCACGGAGGGTAACCCGTGGCCGGAATGGCCGAAGGTCTGCAAGACGGACTACGGTCAGGAGGAGGCGATTGCCGTATTCGGGCATGATCCGAGGATTTACCAGACGACGGTGAAGGAATTTTTAAAGGATAAGAACGGTAACCTGAACGGGCTGAAAGTCGTGAAGTTAGAGAGTAAGAAGGACGAGGCAACCGGACGGATGCAGATGGCGGAGGTTCCGGGAAGCGAAGAGAAGATGGATGCGGACTTAGTCTTGATTGCAGCCGGTTTCCTTGGAACGGAGAAATATGTTTCCGATGCTTTTTCCCTTGCAATGAATGCGAGAACCAATGTGGCAACGGAAGAGGGAAGCTATAAGACCAGCGTTCCGAATGTATTTACTGCCGGAGATATGCACAGAGGACAGTCGTTGGTTGTCTGGGCAATCAGGGAAGGCAGGGAAGCTGCAAGAGAAGTGGATGAGAGTCTGATGGGATATTCTTATCTGAGCGTGCAGTAGGCTCTGAATGGATTTGTGAAAATTTAGAATGTAACATAGGATGGTATAAGGAGTTAATTTAGCTCTTTATACCATTTTGTGTAAATGATGTAAACAAATTAAAAAATTGACAGTGTGCATATTCATAGATAAAATGGAGATAACAAAGAAAAAGCAACTACGCATTTTTGTGAGGAAGTGTACGTAATAGGGAAGATAAATGAACGCGGGGGGGGGGGGGCATGGGACGGGGAGGTTGCTGTTGGGCAGCCATGGGGGGAAGAAAACCAAAGCTTTTGGCGGCAGAGATAGAGAAGATTCGTACCTGCCATGAAAATGGTGAGACAATCACCGCTCTTGCGAAGGAATACGGTATATCCAGACAGGCATTGTCGAGGTATCTGAATCAGAAAACGACAGAGACGGAAATGGTCTGTCAGATAATCCGCCAGTGGGCGAAGCTGAACCAAAGATTTCAAGCAGTAAATGTAATGGATTATAACATGCGGATTGATTTCATGTGTGAAGAGGAATGCTGTACTGTAATCTTGGTGAATTTTCGGGAAAAAAGGATTGCGATTGAGAATGAAACGGATGAGATGATTCACCGCGCTTTCGGCATCAAGGCGAAGCCTACATGGGAGGATTTTGAGGAGTTCTTAGAGAGTCGCTGTTTCCCAAGGACAAGAGATGGACTTCGGATGATTTTAGATGATATTGGATTGGATTTTTATGATCCACTGGCGATTGTGGAGAAGACCAAAGGGAGAATGGCAGAGGATTTTCAGTGGATGAAATTCACTTATTTCAGACCGGAGGCAGACATATGTGGACAGTAGAGATTGAGAAGGAGTATGTCATCACAGTTTGATTTCTTATCGGGGAAAACGTTACAGGGGCTGCCGCAGCAGGAATTTTAAGCAGGAGAAGGAGGAACTTGTATCTTTAGAACGGCTTGCGAGAACCTGCACTGGATTCGGACTTGCGAAGGAATTGTCACGGATTTCAGATGTCAAGCAGCGCATACTGTATACGGTGGAGTTGGTGGAGAACATTACGGGAATAGACGGATTTAGGGAATATCTGACGAAGATGCTGGAAATGGATGCATTCTTTTTGAATGAAGACCGGCATACGAATAATATCGCACTTCTTTATCATGTGGATAAGAAATCATACCGGCTGTGTCCGTTCTATGATATGGGACTTTCTATCTTTTCCGATACGAGAGATGCCTATCCGATTGAATGGGGATTTGAAGAATGCAGAAAGCAGATTGCGTCGAAACCTTTTTCAAGGGATTTTGATGAGCAGATGGATGCGGCGGAGGAACTGTTTGGAGATTTCCTGCGGTTTGATTTAAAAGCGGGTGATTTAGATGATTTGACTGCCGAACTGGAGGAAGCGTATCAGGTGGAGGACGGGAAGGAAAAGCTGTATACGAGGAAAGAGCTTGGGCGTGTGAGGGAGACGCTGCGGTATCAGGTGGGGAAATATCGGTATATGTGCAAGTGACGAGTGCTTGAAATGCAAGGAAATATTATTTATAATGAAGAAAGAAAGGGGGCATGACAATATGGATGCAGTGCGGAAGGAAGAGAGTTATACAATAAAAGATATTTATGATTTGCCGGACGGAGAACGTGCGGAGCTGATTGACGGACAGATTTACTATATGGCTCCGCCAAGTACAAAGCATCAAAGATTGCTGAATTTTATTAGTACGGAAATAAATTTATATATTCGAAATAACAATGGTGAATGCGAAGTTTTTCCGGCTCCATTCGCTGTATTTTTGAATGAAAACGATAAAAATTATGTTGAGCCGGATATATCCGTTATTTGCGATAAGGATAAAATTACAGACAAGGGCTGTAACGGTGCGCCGGATTGGATTATTGAAATTGTTTCTCCCGGCAGCAGACAGATGGATTATTATAAGAAGCTGTTTAAATATCGCACAGCAGGGGTACGGGAATATTGGGTCGTTGACCCGGATAAGCAGATTGTGACGGTTTACGACTTTGAACGTGATAATATGGAAGAATATCCGTTTGGAGAGGAAGTGCCGGTTGGGATATATGAAGGGTTTTGGATAAAAGTGTAGCAGTTATTCAGTGAAAAAAGTTGATATGTTTTATCAGGAACTTGCAGAGCCAGTAAGACATTTCAAGGAGACGGAAGGAGACCGGAGCCAAGTGTGCAAGGCGATGGAGGAAAGAATTGATAGGGAAAAGGAAAAAGAAAGAATTGACAATTCATTTGAACATATTAAGAATCTTATGGAAGCCATGAAAATGACTGCAGAGCAGGCAAGGGCAGTGTTAAAAATTACGGATGCCGATAGGGCAATATTGGCTAAGAGGTTTTAGTGGTAACTATAGTAAACGCATCAAATAAATGCGTTTACTATAATGCCTCCGGCAGGATGCGCACGGATTCACATAGGAAATATACCGCTTTGCGGTGTGAATCCGGCGCAGGAAACGAATAAAACGCAGGCATTTTATTCGTTTCCTATACATTCAGCATTGTCTGCGTGGACTGGAGAATGACTGATAGAAATTCGGGTGATATTAGAAAGGAAATTGCACAGAAGCATGAAAATATGCAGAAAGGCATAGGTGATATTATGGGATTGGCGGAAGCAGAGCGAAGGAAGGATGAAAAAATAAATGGAGTGATTTATGATATGTCGCCTGCCCCGGACTTCCGGCATGGCATTGTTAACAGTAATATCCATACGATGATAAAGTATGGTTTAAAAAACAGCATGTGCCTTGTGTCCATTGAAAATCTGGATTTTAAATATCATCCGGAGGAAAATGATGATTATTTATGTCCGGATGTTATGATTATATGCGACAGAAAGCACTTAAAGGGAGGAACCTATAGCGGGGTTCCAAAATTCATTGCTGAGACCTTAAGCCCGTCAACGGCGAAAAAAGATAAGACAGAAAAAAAGGATATTTATGAAAAAGCCGGCATAGAAGAATACTGGATTGTTTCTCCGCAGGGATTTCTTGAGATTTATTATCTGGAAGATGGAAAATATGTTTTAGAGCAGAGTTATATGCTGCAACGGGATAAAGAAGAGGCGCATTATAATGCCGAGACGGAGATTATTTTGAGGGCGTTTCCGAATATAAAAATGACTTTGGGGGAGATTTTTGAGGGAGTTGATTGAGGCTTGTGTAGGGATTGAGAGAATCAATCCCTATTATTTTGATTTAAAACTTTATCAGTGTGCGATTCTCTTGTAGTTTGTCCGTTCTAACAGATAGTCTATGCTTACTTGATGAAAGTCGGCAATTGCAATCAAGATATTCGTAGGAATGTCTCTGGTGCCGTTTTCGTAATGCGAATAGGCACGTTGGGAAATATTCAGATATTTGCTTATTTCTGATTGTGTCAGGTCGGCATCTTCGCGTAAATCTCTAATTCTATGAAATATTGTAATTCCTCCCTTCGGTGTGAAATGGATTGGTTACAGATGCTAGGGGATGTGGGCTGTAACTTGGATTTCTTATATATTAGGATAGTCCAAAATGTTCTATTGACCTGTAGAACATTTTGGGCTAAAATAAATTCAATGATGAGAGATGCGGTTTGTATCGGCTTTCATGTTTGCCATGAGCAAGAAATGAATATTTTTAAGGAGGACGAGGTTATGGGTAAAAGAGAGAAGGCTGTGATTGGCAGACGGATCATTTCGGTTCTGCTGATGACCGTCATGTTTTTTCAGATGCTGGAAGTGGATTTGCCGGCAGCCGCAGTGGATGGAGAAAGCGTTGCCGTTACACGTTTGGAATGGCTGAAGGCATTGACGGAGACATTTGAGCTTGAAGTGGCAGGGGACAATTATCCGGATAATTATTATTCGGATATTGATGCGGATTCACCGGATTATTATGATGTCATGCTGGCAACGGAGTTTGGTTTGGTAGATGTGGAAGCGGGAGAGGAACTGCGCCCGAATGATGCGGCTACAAGGGAATTTGCGGCACATACGTTGAATTTATGCCTTGGATATGTGTTGGAGGAGGAAGCGTATACATTTTCCGAGGCGGAGACAGTGAACTATCCGGAGGATATACAAGTTGCGGTGAATCATGGATGGTTTGCCCTGGCAGATGGAAAATTTCTTCCGAAACAGGCGGTGACGGAATCGGAAAAGGAAGCGATGCTCTTAGAGGCAAAGACCGTAATCGCGCAAGGGAAAGACACGTCAGGAAGCGATACATATACATTTAAAGAGGGCGTTATTGTATTGCCGGAAGAAACGGACATTCATTCTCTGGATGAGGATCGGTTTGCAATTGTGGACTGTCCGGTTGTGATAGAAGCGGGGGATATTTTTGGCAAGGTGTGTGACGGGATTCCGCTTGCATGGAGAGCGGTAGATGTAGAGTCTGGCGGCAGGGAAACGGTTATAACAATTGATACCGTCGATAGCGGGGAGGCTTTTGAAGAAATTGACGTCAGCGGAGAAATGGAGGTTGATTTGGCAAAGCTACAGCCGGCTTCGGAAGATGTATCGTTCAAGTATGTTGTGGGCGGCACGGAGAAAGAGAACTATGAGGATGGAATCGTCTGTGAGACGTTGGAAGAGGCCGGCGAACGGGAAATTACGGCGGTTCTCGTGGAGCAGACGGTTGGTATGCCGCAGACATATGCGAGTTTTAATGTCGGAGACGCAAAGATAAAAATAGACGCTAAAATTATGAATCTGAAGCAGAAGCATGGATGCAGTATGGAAAACACGTTTATTGATTTTTCATTTAAGGTGGATTTCAACTGCAATGTCAGCGTGGATTTTCTGGAAGCGGCAGGTATTTCACCGAGTTATGAGCTTTTTCATGCCGAAATTCTTCCGGGCGTGTACGTGAAAGGATTGGTTGATTTAAGTTTTAACGGTGAAGCAAATATCAGGATCGTGGAAGATGTTGAGCTTGGGTTTCATTATGAAAATTTCACGCCCCGTCTTATGCGCCAATTTAAGAAAGATTCCTTTACCATTACGGCGAATGCTACGTTAAAAGCGGGTGTCCGGATGGAAGCGGGATTCAAATTGGCAGGATTGAAAGGAAAAATTTTCGGGAAAATGGGGGCGAATATTACTGCGAAGTCCATTCAGCACACGGACGGGCAAAAACCGGACAATTGCCAGACAATAACGTCTTATTTCTATGCTTCAGTGGGATATGACGTGTCGGTTGGCAAGAAAAAACTGGCATCGGGAAATAAGGATATTTATACACAGTATAACAGCCCGGTCAGAGTCGCCTATCACTACGAGGACGGAGTGGCTGTTCCGAAATGCACAAGAGGAACGAAGGGCATGGGATATGCCGGATGGGGATATTTCTCCCCGGTTGATTCGCAGTATTATACGATTGGGAACAGTTCGGGAAGCACGTATGAAAATGGAGAGGTCTATACGATTTTTGATTATTCGCTGGATGAAGACAATCAGGCGACGATTACCGGATATCATGGAACGGCGGTAAATGTGTTTATTCCAGAGACACTGGATGGGTATCCGATAGTTGGGATTGGAGATAATGCGTTTCAGGATAATAAGAGGATTAAGAGTGTTTCGATAGCGGATAGCGTGGAAAGGATTGGATATAGTGCCTTTCAAGGGTGTGCGGCATTGGAGAGAGTAACACTGCCGGAGAATGAGAAGTTTGAGGTGATTGAATCGTCGGTATTTTCAGGGTGCGTAAAGTTGGGGGAGATTGAGATACCGGATAGCGTGACGGAGATAGAAGCATATGCATTTAGTGAGTGTTCAAATTTATCAGAAGTTATTTTATCAAAGAAGTTGCAATATATGGGTTCTAACTGTTTCGGAAACTGCGAAAAAATAGGAACGATAGAAATACCAAAAAGTTTAGAGAATTGTGGGGTTACATATAATACATATTATAGAGGAGGACCATTTAATGATTGTGACGGTTTAAAAGAAATAGTGTTTGAAGTAGGTAGTACAGAGGTGGCGTGCAATTTATTTGATAGCTGTACAGGAATAGAAGAAGTCATATTACCAGATACGGTCACAATTATAGAGTATGGAGCGTTTTATAAATGTGAAAATTTAAAAAAAGTAAAATTGAGTGATTATTTGGTATTAGTAGAGGATAAGGCATTTACTGACTGTATCGGGTTAGAGAGCATAGTGATACCAGACAATGTGACAGAGATAGGTGGTTATGCATTTAGTGGATGCGTAAATTTATCAGAAGTTATTTTATCAAAGAAGTTGCAATATATGGGTTCTAACTGTTTCGGAAACTGCGAAAAAATAGGAACGATAGAAATACCAAAAAGTTTAGAGAATTGTGGGGTTACATATAATACATATTATAGAGGAGGACCATTTAATGATTGTGACGGTTTAAAAGAAATAGTGTTTGAAGTAGGTAGTACAGAGGTGGCGTGCAATTTATTTGATAGCTGTACGGGAATAGAAGAAGTTATATTACCAGATACGGTCACAATTATAGAGTATGGAGCGTTTTATAAATGTGAAAATTTAAAAAAAGTAAAATTGAGTGATTATTTGGTATTAGTAGAGGATAAGGCATTTACTGACTGTATCGGGTTAGAGAGCATAGTGATACCAGACAATGTGACAGAGATAGGTGGTTATGCATTTAGTGGATGCGTAAATTTATCAGAAGTTATTTTATCAAAAAAGTTGCAATATATGGGTTCTAACTGTTTCGGAAACTGCGACAAAATAGGAACGATAGAAATACCAAAAAGTTTAAAGAATTGTGGGGTTACATATAATACATATTACAGAGGAGGACCATTTAACGGTTGTGACGGTTTAAAAGAAGTAATATTCGAAAAGGGTAGTGCAAAAGTAGTGTGTTATTTATTTGAAGGTTGCACAGGAATAGAAGAAATTGTAATACCAGACACAGTCACGCTAATAGAAAATACTGCTTTTTGTAATTGTCTTAATTTAAAGGTGGTAAGATTGAATAATGGTCTGACGGAAATAGAGAGTTACGCATTTCAAGCGTGTACAAGTTTAGAGAAGATAAACGTACCAGCCAGCACAACATATATAGGTAATTCTGTTTTCAAGGGCTGTACCTCGTTAAAAGAAGCTACGATAGCCGACAGCGTAACATACATAGGTAATCATACATTCAGCGACTGTACAAATTTAGAGAAAGTACATATTCCGAACATATCGGAAGATATTCCAACCAATATGTTTTATGAATGCACAAGTTTGTCCGAAATTAACCTGCCGGATACGCTGACATGGATAGGGAATCGTGCCTTCTATAACTGTGATGCGCTAACAGAGGTGGTGATACCAAGTACAGTCGTTGCTATAGGAGATGAAGTATTTTATCACTGCGATAATTTAGCAAACGTTACACTGGGAACCGGCTTGACCACTCTGCCTTCCTACGCATTTGCACAATGCCCAAAATTAACAAACATCATTTTACCTTACCGCATGGCGGAAATAAACGATTACGCATTTTATGCCTGCATAGGATTAACGGAAATCACCATACCAAGAAGCGTAGAAAATATCGGTGACCAAGTCTTTTCCTACCCCGGAAAAATGACCATTTACGGAACCAGCGGCACATATGCAGAAAACTACGCAAATAATAATGGGATTACGTTTGTCAATCGGGAAATAAATGCACAGAGCGTAGCATTAAATCAAACAGCAATAAAGCTTGGGAAAGGTGATGGAATACAGCTTTTCCTGACAGTGATGCCAATGAATTTTACGGACGAGGTAGTGTGGAAATCGGGTGATACAAGTATTGCAACAGTTACGCAGGATGGAGTAGTCCAAGGTGTATCCAGTGGAACCACAAATATCAAAATAACAGTGGGAAATGTATCCGTAGCTTGCAGTGTGACAGTATTTCAGCCCATAACGAGGATTCGGTTAAGCAAATCTTCAGCAGTTATGGAAGCAGGAGATACGCTGACACTGACAGCGACTGTCTATCCCAGTGATGCGACCGATAAGAGATATAGATGGAGCAGTTCGAATCCCGCTGTCGCAAGTGTCAGCGAAAACGGGACAGTAACGGCGCAGGCCAAAGGAGAAGCGGAGATTACGGTAACAGCATTAGACGGCAGCGGAATTACGGCAAGCTGTAATATCAGCGTGACCACACAGATGAATCTTGTTGCAAATGTGGCAGATTTACAGAGCTCACATCCATATGAAAATAACTGTTCCGATTCATGGATTTATTCAATCAGCGGAGCTTCGTATCTTGCTGTAACCTTCAGTGAAAAGACAGAGGTAGAGGATGGATTTGATTATATTTATCTGTATGACAAAAACAATACATTGATTGGAACCTATACCGGAAAAGAACTGGCAGGAAAGACCGTAATGGTGACAGGGGATACGCTTCGAATTAGACTGAAAACGGACAATGGTGGAAATGCTTGGGGCTTTGAAGTAAAAAGTGTGATAAAAACAAATAAATCGGAAACAGAGAAGCCGGAAACAACAGAGAAGCCTGAGACACCGGAAACCGCCGCACCCCCAGCCGGAACCACGCTAAAATCCGGCAAAAACACCTACAAAGTCACAAAAGCAGGTGCCACAGCAGCATTTACCAAAACCACAAGTACGGCAGCGACAGTCAAAATCAATTCAACTGTTGAGATTGACGGCATTACATACAAGATAACTTCCATAGATGCAAATGCGTTCAAAGGCAACAAAAAAGTCAGAACGGTAACGATTGGAAACAATGTCGCTTCAATCGGGAAAAATGCGTTTTATGGCTGTACGAAGTTAAAAACCGTAACCCTTGGCTCGAAAGTAACGTCAATCGGGACAGGCGCATTTAAGAACTGCACTGCATTGACAAAAATAAAAATCCCCAATAAAGTAACGTCCATCGGGAATTTGGCATTCAGTGGTTGTAAGAAGCTTACAACAGTTACAATCGGTACGGGATTGAAAAAGATTGGAAAGAGCGCTTTTTCGGGATGCGTCAAGTTATCGTCAGTCACCATTAAGTCCAAAAAGTTATCCAGCGTTGGGAAAAATGCTTTCAAGGGTATCAAATCAACCGCAAAGATAAAGGTTCCTGCCAAGAAATTGAAAGCGTATCAGAAATTATTGAAAAACAAAGGACAGGGCAGAAAGGTAAAAATCATAAAATAGTTTTCTGTACTATGATGCAGAACGGGAGTGCCGCAAAAACAAGGCACTCCCGTTTTCTGAACTTTACGCATAACAACAAGGATTTTTCGTTGGGTAGAATCTTATGGATTCCTGCCGCCCGCTTTTTCCAGTTGCTTCTGATAAGACTGAGAATCCATCACAAAATGCATCAAATGAGAAACGGCTGTAAGCAGTTGCGCCCGTGTAACTCTGCCTTCTTCATATCCTTTCAGCACTTGGGTAATCACAGGCGGTCCGCCCGGCATAATGACGTCATTTCCGGCGGCAACGGCATCGGCACCGTCAACAACGATATCCATATCGCCCCAGTCGGTCACCACGACGCCTTCATATCCCCACTCATTGCGCAGTATCTGTGTGCACAGATCATAATTGCCGGCGCTAAATGTTCCGTTTATTTTGTTGAACGCAGTCATAAGAGTGCGTACAGTTCCGGTTTTTATCACCATCTCAAAGGGGAAGAGATAAATTTCGCGTGCGGTTCGCTCTGTTAAGATAGAATCCACGGCATCATAATTCTTTCTGATATTTCCACGGCGGTAAGTCTCTTGTTCATTAACGGCAAAATGCTTCGGACAGATGGTCGTATTGCAGTTTTCAGAAACGCCCCTGCAGATAAAAAGTCCGCAAAATCCTGCCGCAAGCGGGTCTTCCGAGAAGTATTCAAAGTTTCTCCCGCCCAGTGGATTCCGCTGGAGATTCAGTGCGGGAGCGAGCCAACTGTCAACCTCCAGTAAATCCGCCTCGCATCCGCAGGCAGCTCCGAATTCATAAAACAATTCTGTATCAAAACTGCAGGCGAGCAGCATTCCGGTAGCCCATGTGGTATATCCGACACCTGCGGGACCGTCCTTATAATAGGCGGAATAAATTCCATATTTATCAAGAGCGGGCGAAATATATCCGTTTGTGCCGGATGGGTGCGTATTTGCGGCAATATCCGTGCCGTTCGGATATTGGATCGTCGGCGGTGAGGAAGAGCCTATTCCTCCGAAGGGAAGTCCGGGTCCATATCCGTTTGTCAGAACTGCCAGCTCCTCAACGGACATCTGTGATAGAAACTCACTCATGGAAACGCGCTTATTTTCCACATCCGAAAGGGTAGAGGTAACGGGCGTTGTAACGGAGACGCCGGAGGCTGTACATGGAATGGGAAGAGTAATATCTTTCGCATAAAGCGTGATAACATCTGCCCGTGCCAGCTCTTCCTCCTCGTTTTCATATCCGATAGATGTGAAATTGTCAGATGAGAAAAAGTCTATTTTCCCGATATTTTCTTCCCGCAGCGGGAGAGCGTGCTGTACCTGTTCATAAATAACGGTCTCTGCCAGATTCAGGACGGCTGCAATCTGTGTATTCCGTGAAGAAGTGCCGATACGGATGATGTAAGAGCCGGCTTCCAGAATCCAGGCAGCTTTTTTCTCATGGTAGGAGGCAAAAGTACGCCATGAAATAGATACGGAAGCGAGTTCCGAGCTAAAAGGCGCAAGGGAAGAGGTTTTATAGCAGCCGCAATAAATTTGATAGGGCTGTTCCAATTCCGAATGTGGTTTGGAAACATATATTTGTATGACCTCTTTTCCGGAAAAATTCTGGGAGGTATTTTTGACCTGTGCTTTGATACAGATGCCGTCCGTTTGCTTTTTCACTTGGCAGCCGGAAATAACAAAGTCGGCATAGGATAGACCATAGCCAAAGGGATACAGGACTTCTTTGCCGAAGGAATCGAAGTAACGGTATCCGGTATAGATGCCTTCGCGGTAGACTGTGACAGGACTTTTGGAAAATCCCTTGCTGCCATTTGCAGCAGCGTCAAGACCGTAATTTTGGTATTCTAAGATACTATCAGGCGCCTCCTTGTTAAAGCTAAAATCATGAGCGGAAGGATAGTCCGAATAATGTTTTGCGATGGTAAATGCAAGCTTGCCGGAAGGAGATTTTGCGCCCGTCAGCAGATCGGAAATTGCATACATGCCCATTTCACCGGGCAGACCGACAAAAAGCACAGAGCGAATAGCAGGATAATCGGAAATCCATGACAAGTCAATGATGCCGTTGATGTTAAGCAGCAGAACAACGTTTGAAAAAGCGGCGCAGATGTTGGCGAGAAGCTGTTTCTCGCTGTCAAGGAGCAAAAAATCATTCTCAATATGCCTGTCGCATTCTTCTCCGCCAGTGTTTCGTCCGAGCATATAAATTGCGGTGTCAGTCTCTTTTGCAGCCTGTGTTATCAGCTCCTTTGGAACGGAAAATTCTTCCGGCTGGCTGTTATACTGACCGAAAATTTCATAAATCATTCCGCTTGCGACCAAATCAGTTCCGGAAGCAAGAAGCTCAGTGAGCGGATCCGTTTTATGGATTTCGGAAAATATATTTTCATAGTAGTGGTTAAGTGCGTCAACCGGGAATAGCCCTGCTTCCATACAGACAGAAGGGAGAGCGGAAATAGACTTGTTCCTTCCGGCGTCACCGGAGCCGGAGCCGCTGATATTTGGGTCGTAACAGGCACGTCCGAAAAAAGCGGCAAAGCCTTGCGCCAATGGGAGACCAGAGTTTTTGTTTTCCAGCAAAACCATAGATTCGGCAGCAATTTTGCGCGCCAAAGCTTTTCGGGCAGTTTCTGAATAATATTGATTCATAGAAATCCTCCTCAAGTGTATGAATTGCATTTATTATAGCAGATGGGAAGAAAATATAAAATAAAATAAGAGGGAGAATGAAGATATTTTACAATAAACAGCCAATATTTATGTGTATAATAAATTCAAGGAGGCGTCAGTATGAAATAAGAGAAACGGACGGTCCGCTATGACGGTGGACTTCACCTGGAGGCATACCGATTTGAAGGAATCGTACAGCCATTTCCGAATCATTTTCATGATTACTATGTGATGGGATTCGTTGAAAAAGGTATGCGCCATTTGCATTGCAAGGGGCGGCAATATGATATACGGCAAGGGAATACGCTGCTGTTTAATCCAAACGATAATCATGGCTGTGTGCAAAGTGACGGTGGAACTTTTCACTATATTGGGATGAATATTCAAAAAGAAACGATGTCAGCCCTAGTGGAGGAAATTACAGGAGAAAGGAATCTGATCGGATTTTCTGAAAATGTGATTGAAAATGCGGAAATCAGCCATTATCTTTGTTCATTGCATGAGATGATAATGGCGGGGTCGAAGGAATTTGAAAAAGAAGAAATGTTGTTGTTTCTTATTCAATTGCTCATTGAGCGATACGGACAGCCTTTTGAAAAGTGTATTCCTGATTGCAGGGATGAAATTGAGCAGGCATGTATCTTTATGCAACAGCACTTTGAGGAGCATATCACATTAGAAAGGCTTTGCGGGTGCAGTAATCTGAGCAAATCAACATTACTTCGTGCATTCACAAAGTCCAAAGGAGTTACCCCATACAGATATTTGCAGGCAATTCGCATCGGTAAGGCAAAAGAATTACTGGAAAGCGGTGCTGCTCCTGCCGAAGCGGCAATGCAGACCGGGTTTGTTGACCAAAGCCATTTTTCCAATTTCTTTCATATGTTTATCGGCTTGTCTCCGGCAGCATACAGAAGTATTTTCAAGGAAAATCGAAAGGAAAGAGAAAATGAAAAATGAGACTGCAAAGGGACATTTGTCATCGTTCATTACAATTCTGATTTGGGGAACAACCTTTATATCTACCAAAATATTACTTGCGGATTTTGCTCCCGTTGAAATTTTATTCTGCCGTTTTCTGCTTGGATGGCTTGCGCTTTTTATTGTGTGTCCGAAACGGCTGAAAGTGAGGGACAAAAAGGAAGAGCTTACCTATGTGTTTGCCGGTTTATGCGGGATCTGTCTGTATTATCTGCTTGAAAATATCGCATTGACCTATACAATGGCATCTAATGTTGGCGTGATTATCTCTGCTGCGCCATTTTTTACTGCAATTTTGTCACAGCTATTTATGAAAGGTGAAGAACGCCTGAAACCAAATTTTTTTATTGGTTTTCTTGTGGCAATGGTTGGTATCTGTCTGATCAGCTTTAACGGCGCAGCGCTTGCCTTCAATCCTATCGGAGATATCTTGGCAATGATTGCCGCACTGGTCTGGGCGGTTTATTCTCTGCTTACCCGAAAAATCAGCAGTTACGGATATAATACGATTCAGGCAACACGGCGGATTTTTACATATGGTATTCTCTTTATGCTGCCTGCGCTTTCCTTTTTTGAATTTCATTTGGAGATTGGACAGTTTGCAGATGTCAGGTATTTTCTAAATTTCGTCTTTCAGGGATTAGGAGCGTCTGCGTTATGTTTTGTAACATGGAATTATGCTGTAAAAATACTTGGGGCAGTAAAAACAAGCGTATATTATATGGTGTCGGTCATAACAATAGTGACCTCTGCCATCGTGCTGCACGAAAAAATAACTGCTGCGTCTGTGATCGGAACGGTGCTTACATTAGCTGGACTATTGATTTCAGAAGGAAAAATGGCATGGTTAAAAACATAAAAACTGGTCATTTCAAAACTGCCAATTGGGGTTTATCATCAATTCAAACAAAATCATACTATTTTGATAGGAAAGGTGAGGACAAAAAATGGCAGAGAACAGATATGAATTGAACAAACAACTGGCACAAATGTTAAAGGGAGGCGTCATTATGGATGTCACCACTCCGGAGCAGGCAAAGATTGCTGAAGAGGCAGGGGCATGTGCCGTTATGGCACTAGAGCGGATTCCCGCGGATATCCGTGCGGCAGGCGGTGTTTCCCGTATGAGCGATCCGAAGATGATTTGCGGAATTCAGGAGGCGGTGTCCATACCGGTAATGGCGAAATGCCGGATCGGACATTTTGTGGAGGCGCAGATTTTAGAAGCGATTGAAATTGATTACATAGACGAGAGCGAGGTGCTGTCTCCGGCGGATGATGTTTACCATATCAATAAGCGGGAATTTCAGGTTCCATTTGTCTGCGGGGCAAGGGATTTGGGAGAGGCGCTCCGCCGCATTGAGGAAGGCGCATCCATGATTCGTACGAAAGGAGAGCCGGGAACCGGAGACGTGGTTCAGGCAGTGCGCCATATGCGGGCGATGAATTCCGAAATCCGCAGGGTTCAGAATCTGAGAGAGGACGAATTGTTTGAGGCGGCAAAGCAGCTTCAGGTTCCGGTAGAGCTGCTTCGTTTTGTCCATGAGAACGGAAAGCTTCCGGTCGTGAATTTTGCGGCGGGCGGGGTTGCAACACCGGCAGATGCGGCGCTGATGATGCAGCTTGGAGCCGAGGGGGTATTCGTAGGCTCAGGCATCTTTAAATCCGGCAATCCAAAGAAGCGTGCAGCTGCAATTGTCAAAGCGGTTACGAATTATACGGATGCGAAACTGATTGCAGAGCTTTCAGCCGATTTAGGTGAGGCTATGGTAGGAATCAACGAACAGGAAATTGAGCTTATTATGGCGGAGCGGGGAAAGTAAGATGACAGTGGGAATTTTAGCATTACAGGGAGCATTTGCGGAGCATGGGCAAATGCTGGATAAGCTGAATACAGCGCATTTTGAAATCCGGCAGAAAAAGGATTTAGACCAGAAATTTGACGCTCTCATTCTGCCGGGCGGCGAGAGCACAGTGATGGGAAAGCTGCTGTGGGAACTGGATTTATATAAGGTTCTTCGTGAGAAAATCTGCGGAGGTATCCCGGTGTTTGGTACTTGTGCGGGGTTGATTTTACTGGCAGGAGGGGTTGAAGAGAATCAGTCCTGCCTTGGTACGATGGATATTCAGGTGAAACGGAATGCATACGGCAGGCAGCTTGGGAGCTTTTATGCTGAGGAGGAATTTGCGGGACTGGGAACAATACCTATGACATTTATCCGGGCGCCCTACATCGTATCGGCATCGCCGGAAGTAGAGATTTTGGCAAAGGTGGGTGGAAAGATTGTGGCGGCAAGACAGGGGAAGCAACTGGTGACGGCTTTTCATCCGGAGCTGAATGCAGATACCGGTGTGCACCGTTTCTTTTTAGATATGGTGGAAAAGCAAAGGTTACCTTCAAATCATCCAATGATTAAATTGTAACGGTGGATGCAACCGGATATGTTTCTTTTTTGAAGGCAGGAAAGGTAAAAATAACCGGAACCTGCAAAAATGGAGTCAGGGCTTCGTAATTGTAAAAATATTTCTGGGATACAAATCCCGAAAAATGTGACAGCGATTGGGAAGAATGCTTTTATTCCTGCGAGTAATGAGCCCGCACAGCGAGTAGGGGAGTAAAGTTTTCTACTCGATTGACGCTGGTTTCAAAATCAAGTAATATTAGGACAGTTGCAGTTAAGTTTCATAGACAAAATGAGGAAAAGATATGAGGAAAGCAGTATTTTTTGACATTGACGGAACAATCTGGGATGAGCATTCTTTTATTCCAAAGAGCACACGAGAAGGAATCCGCAAATTGCGTGAAAACGGACACTATGCGTTCATCTGTACTGGAAGAACGAAAGGATTTATCAGGGATCAGCGGCTTTTATCCCTTGGATTTGATGGAATGATTGCAGGCTGCGGGACATATATTGAGTGTGATGGAAAGGAATTGTTCTACCAAAAGCTGGATAACCGGAAGGTAGTGGATTCACTTGCTGTTTTGCGGAAATACCATATGCCGGTCATACTGGAAGGGAAAGAGTATCTGTATATGGATTATGAAGAGTTTGCGGGAAATGAATATGCAAAAAAGGTGAAGGGTGAAATGAGTGAATATCTGCTTCCGATTTCCGGGAATGAAAGCATTTGGGAAATAAGCAAATTTTCTGCAGCCGGAAATGAGGAGACGTATCCCTTGGCATTAAAAGAGCTGGAAGGGGAATATGATTTTCTGGTGCATGGTCCTCATGCAATCGAATTCGTCCCACGGGGATTTTCGAAAGCCTCCGGTATTGCGAAGGCATGCGGGCTGCTTGGAGTAAGGAAAGAAGACACTTATGCTTTTGGCGACAGTGTCAATGATTTGCAGATGCTGTCCTTTGTAGCGCATGGGATAGCAATGGGAAATGGAACAAAAGACGCAAAAGAGGCGGCGGAGTATGTCACAGCTCCGTTGCGGGAGGATGGAATCTATCAGGGACTGGTGCATTATGGATTGATTTCATAAAGGAAAAGAAAACTTTATAAAAAAATTATGAAATCAAGAAAAAATGGGGAGTTTAAGAAAAGACGAGAAAATGAGAGTAAAAATGAGTATATAAGAGATAATATGAGATAATAAAAAGGAAAATGGATTTGCAGAATGGATAGCAAAAAACTATTATATGTCTATCGGTTAGCACTCGAATCGAATGAGTGCTAATAATTGAAGATGAAAAGTGTAAATTGTGTTAGAAGGAGGAATTATATATGAAATTAGTACCTTTATCAGACAGAGTTGTTTTGAAACAGTTAGAAGCAGAAGAGAAGACAAAATCCGGAATTATCCTTGCAGGAAGCGCACAGGAGAAGCCGCAGGAAGCAGAAGTTATCGCAGTTGGTCCCGGCGGAATGGTAGACGGCAAAGAAGTTACCATGCAGGTGAAAGAAGGACAGAAGGTCATCTATTCCAAATATGCAGGAACAGAAGTGAAATTAGACGGAACAGAGTACATCATCGTTAAACAGAACGATATTTTAGCAGTTGTCTCCGAATAAGGCAGGCAGCGATTTAGAAAAGAAAGGAAAGAGGTAAAAAGTTATGGCAAAAGAGTTAAAATATGGAACCGAAGCAAGAACCGCTTTGGGTGCAGGCGTTGACAAGTTGGCGAATACAGTGAGAGTAACCCTTGGACCGAAGGGAAGAAATGTAGTGCTTGATAAATCTTACGGCGCTCCGCTCATCACAAACGACGGCGTGACGATCGCAAAAGAAATCGAGCTGGAAGATGCATTTGAGAACATGGGCGCACAGCTTGTGAAAGAAGTTGCGACCAAGACAAACGACGTGGCAGGCGACGGTACAACGACCGCTACCGTACTTGCACAGGCAATGATTCAGGAAGGAATGAAGAATCTGGAAGCCGGTGCGAACCCAATCATCTTAAGACGCGGTATGAAAAAGGCGACAGACAAAGCAGTGGATGCAATCGTGGCAATGTCTGCGAAGGTAAACGGCAAGGACCAGATCGCAAAGGTGGCATCCATTTCCGCAGGTGATGAAGAAGTCGGCGATATGGTAGCAGATGCAATGGAGAAGGTTTCCAATGACGGCGTTATCACCATTGAAGAGAGCAAGACCATGCAGACTGAGTTGGATTTGGTAGAAGGTATGCAGTTTGACCGTGGATATATTTCTGCGTACATGTGCACAGATATGGATAAGATGGAAGCTGTATTGGATGATCCGTATATCCTGATTACAGACAAGAAAATCAGCAACATTCAGGAGATTCTTCCATTATTAGAGCAGGTTGTACAGTCTGGGGCAAGACTTTTGATTATTGCAGAAGATATTGAGGGAGAGGCATTAACGACCTTAATCGTAAATAAATTGCGCGGAACCTTTAATGTAGTAGCAGTGAAGGCGCCGGGCTATGGTGACAGAAGAAAAGCAATGTTAGAGGATATTGCAATTTTAACCGGCGGACAGGTGATTTCAGAGGAAGTTGGTCTGGAATTGAAGGATGCCACCTTAGATCAGTTAGGACGTGCAAAATCCGTAAAGGTTCAGAAAGAGAATACCGTAATCGTAGACGGTGAAGGCGATAAATCCGGAATCCAGTCCAGAATCGCACAGATCCGCGCACAGATTGAAGAGACAACATCTGAGTTTGACAAAGAGAAATTACAGGAGCGTCTTGCAAAATTAGCAGGCGGTGTTGCCGTTATCCGTGTAGGCGCTGCAACAGAGACTGAAATGAAGGAAGCAAAACTCCGTATGGAGGATGCATTGAATGCAACAAGAGCAGCAGTAGAAGAAGGAATCATCGCAGGCGGCGGTTCTGCATATATCCATGCAAGCAAAGAGGTTGCAAATTTAGCTGAGACCTTAGACGGTGACGAGAAGACCGGTGCAAAGGTAATCTTAAAGGCACTGGAAGCTCCGTTGTACTACATTGCAGCAAACGCAGGCTTAGAAGGCGCAGTCATCATCAATAAGGTGAAAGAGTCCGAGACAGGCGTAGGTTTTGATGCCGCAACCGAAGAGTATGTCAACATGGTAGAGGCAGGAATCCTTGATCCGGTCAAGGTGACAAGAAGCGCATTGCAGAATGCAACTTCTGTAGCATCTACATTACTGACCACTGAATCCGTAGTGGCAAATATTAAGGAAGACGCATCGGCAATGCCGGCGGGCGGAGCCGGCGGCATGGGGATGATGTAGTCGGAAGCGGGGAATAAATAGAAGAGAGCCCCTGAGAATCGCATAATTGTGATTCTCAGGGGCTTTCAATTTAAAACTATAGCCCATATTCCATGAAAAGGGCTTCCTGAAACGCCCTGTCATTTGCGGCTTTGACGATATCATCCATTCTGTCAGAGACCGTTTCAAGTTTTGTGTAAACTCAAAAAACAGATGTAAGATTT